>NZ_BAAAHK010000007.1:259978-563283 GCF_039525325.1 Kribbella koreensis | reverse complement strand
GTTAACCCCTGAGATGTGGCGTTAGGGGTGGAGGAGCTTGCGGGCTGCTGAATCGATGGTCTGCTCGCTGAGCAGGACCTGGCGGGCGGCGTTGCCCAGGGGGACGAAGGAGTCTTCGCTGGTTACCCGGGCCAGAGCGCCGGTGTAGCCGGCGTCGATGAGGGTGGCGAGGATGCCTTCGGAGACGCCGCCGGAGCGGCGGGTTTCGTCGACGACCAGGACCCGGCCGGTGGTTGTTGCTTCGCGCAACAAATCCTCCAGCGGCAGGGGAGCCAGCCAGCGGAGGTCCAGGACGCGGACGCCGGGCAGCCGGGCGGCGACGCGCAGGCTCATCGGCAGGCCGTTGCCGAACGTGACGATGGTGAGCTCGCGACCATCGCCGTACGTCCGCCCCCGCCCGATCGGCACATGCTCCGTCGGGTACGCCGCCACCCACTCGTCGTCGCCATCGACATGCAGATCGCGCCGGTGATACAGCGCGATCGGCTCCAGGAACACCGACACCGTGCCCTCCGCCCGAGCCGCCGCCGCGCACGTCTGCAACATCGCCGCGGCATCATCGGGCCGAGACGGCGACGCGATCACCAGACCCGGGATGTCCCGCAGCACCCCGATCGCATCGTCGTTGTGAAAGTGCCCGCCGAACCCTTTCTGGTACCCATACCCCGCGATCCGCAGCACCATCGGATTGCGGTACTGCCCCTGCGAGAAGAACTTCAGCGACGCGGCCTCCCCACGCAACTGATCCTCGGCATTGTGCAGATAAGCCAGATACTGAATCTCCGGCAACGGCAACAACCCCGACACGCCCGCGCCCAACGCCAGCCCGAGAATCGACTGCTCGTCGAGCAACGTGTCGAACACCCGCGCAGCGCCGAAGGACTTCTGCAACCCACGAGTCACCCCGTAAACCCCGCCCTTGCGCGCAATGTCCTCACCGAACGCCAACGCCTCCGGATACGACGCAAGCACGTCACTCAGCGCCCGATTGATCGACTGGCTCAGCGTCAGTAGCTCAGGGCCAGTAGAGCGACGAGGCAACGACTCCTCGACGATCGCCGGATCGGGAAGGGCCAGCGGCGCGGCCACGGCAGCGGCCGATGACAGTTGCGGAAGGCCGGCCACTTCGCGCGCGATTCCGAGTACCTCGGCTCGCTTGTTCTCGTAGAGCTCGATCACGTCGTCGGCGTCGTAACCGGTGGCCAGCAGCAAGCGCGCAGTACCGAGCAGGGGGTCGAGTTCCTCGTCGGCGAGCAGCTCGGCCGGAGTCCGGTACGCCGCTTCGACGTCGGACCCCGCATGGCCCATCAGGCGGACCGTGCGCAGCCGCAAGAACGCGGGCCGGCGATTCCGGCGTACGAAGGTCGCCGCCTCGGTCGCCATCGTCAGAGTCGCGGCGAGATCGGTGCCGTCGGCATCGAAGTACCGCAGACCGTGCCGTTGCCCGTACGCCTGCTTGATCCAGCCGTCCGGCGTGCGCACGCTGATCCCGATCCCGTTGTCCTCGCAGACGAGCAGCAACGGCATCGGGATGCCCTGGTACGACGCGTGCAACGCCGCGTTGATCGCGCCCGTCGCCGTCGAGTGGTTCGCCGAGGCGTCGCCGAAGCTGGCCACCACCACGGCATCGGCCGGCCACGGCGACGGTACGCCGAGCTTCGCCGCCCGGGCGATCGAGAAGGCGACCCCCATCGCACGCGGCAGGTGTGAGGCGATCGTCGACGTCTGCGGGATGATCGCCAGGTCGTGCCGCCCGAACACCTTGTGCCGGCCGCCCGAGATCGGCTCGCTGGTAGCCGCCGCGACGCCGAGCAAGATGTCCCGCAGCCCGTCCTTGTCCTGGTACTGCGCCGCGCGCGCCAAGTAGAACGCCCCCGACCGGTAATGCAGCAGCGCGGGGTCGGTCGGCTGCAGAGCCGCCGCGACGGCCGCGTTCCCCTCGTGTCCGGCCGAGCCGATCGTGTAGTAGCCGTGCCCCTGGGACTGGAGCCAGCGGGCGGCCAGGTCGGCGTGACGGCTGCCGAGCTGAGCGTCGTACAGGCTGAGCAGGACGTCGGCCGGGTGATCGCAGGGGACCGGTTTGAGCGCGCGGACCCGGTCGGCGAAGAGCTCGTCGACGGCGGTCACAGGTTGATCCTCACCCGCAACATGATCCGCGAAGTCGCCCGATTCCACAGCCTTGCCCACGGACCGGGCGCGTTCACGCCTTGGCGGGTGCCTCGAACCGGATCATCTCCGACGCCTCGGCGCCACCCCAGTCGATCGGGATCCGCCCCGCCTCGCGCCAGCCGGTACGCCGGTAGAAGTCGACCGCGCCGTCGGGTTTGTCGACGACGTCGAGCACCAGCCGCAGGCCCCGCTCCGCCGCGAAGTCGATCGCAAACTCCAGCAGCCGCCGCCCGAACCCCGCCCGAGTCCGCCGAGGATCCACAAACAACCGCTCAACCAAGGCTGTGTCCGTGCCCTCCGCGGTGACGATCAGGTGGCCTGCGAGCTCGCCGTCGACCGTGAGCACCCAGCAGCCAAGGGCCTCCTCGGGGGACAGCCAGCCGGCTGGGTCGGCGGGCCAGTTGACCGGGTAGGCGGAGTTCTTGTGGACCTCCGCGAGGAGCCGGACGCAGGCGTCGAGGTCGGCCGCGGTGCGGGCCCGGATCAGGGTGCTCGTCATTTTGAGCATGCTTTCATGCTGGACCGGAACCGATCCACGCGGTAAATCGTTGAGAAGGCAGGTTGTTTTCTCCGTGTGAGGCGAGATGCGCGTACCCCTCTGGCTTCGGCGTACGGCGGTGGCCGCCGGCGTCGGGATCGGCACGTCCGGACTGCTGGCCGGTGTGATCATGCTCGGCCCGCTGGCCGCGTCGATCCTGCTCGCCGTCGTCCTCGCGCTGATCTGGCCGCTGGCGGCGGTGATCAAGTACCTGGCCGACGAGACGCCGTACCAGTCCCCGCTGCTCGTCGCGGCCGCGGCCGCAGGGGCCGTGCTCGCGGTGCCGGGGCTGGTCCGGCTGCTCAGCTGGGGAGCGCTCGGGTTCGTGATCGCGATGATCGCGGCGGTCGTCTTCGTGCTGGTCGACCTGGCGCTGCCGGACACCCGTCGCGAGCGGCGCCTGGGCGGACGTCTGCTGGGGCGCCGGCGGCGGCGTGCCGCGGAGTACGGGGGATTGATGGCCCTGACGCATGCGGATCACCTGGAGGACGAGAAGCTGATCGCCTCGCTTCAGTGCCCGCTGACGATCGAGGAGCTGTGCGGGGTCTGGGGGGAGACGACCACGACGCTCGCGCAGGGAGCGGGGCCGCGGGATCGGCAGGCGGTCGCGGAGGTGCGCCGGATCTGCCTCGACGAGTTCGAGCGACGCAATCCCGACGGCTTCCAGCGCTGGCTCGACGCCGGAGCCCCTGCGGACCCCGGCGTCTACCTACTGCCTCAGACGCCTCCGTAGATCCTGCCGCTTACTTCTTGTCGAGGACGGCAGTGACGGCGGTCGCCGTGCTGCGGGCCGACGCCGGGTTCTGGCCGGTGACCAAGCGACCATCGGTGACGACCTGGTCGGTGAAGTTGTCGGCCGGGTGGTGGATCGCGCCGCGGGCGGTCAGCTCGTCGGCCAGCAGGAACGGGACGACCTCGGTGAGGCCGACCGCGCTCTCCTCCGCGTTCGTGAAGCCGGCGACGTTCTTGCCGTCGACCAGGTAGCTGCCGTCGGACAGCTTGAGCTCGATCAGGCCGGCCGGGCCGTGGCAGACCGCCGCGACGACGCCGCCGTTCTCATAGATCCCGGCGGCGAGCGAGGCCAGCTCCTTGGCGCCGGGGAAGTCCCACATCGCGCCGTGCCCGCCCGCGTAGAAGATCGCGTCGTAGTCGGTGGCGGTCAGCTCGGCCGCCGTCTTGGTGTGCTCGAGATCCGCCTCGGCGAAGAACTGCTTCTGGTCCGGGTCGGCCTCGTCGAGACCGTCGACCGGCGGCTTGCCACCGGCGACCGAGACGAGCTCGACGTCGTAGCCGGCCTGCTTGAAGACGGTCCACGGCTCGGCCGCCTCGCCGGCGTAGAAACCAGTACTCCGGCCGGTGCCGCCGAGCTGGGAGTGGCTGGTGAGGGCAATCAGTACGCGTGTCATGGGTCCATCATGGCCAGGTCGACCCATCGGAGACCAATAGGCATTCGTTGGGCGAGGCATAGGATTCCTGATGTGACGATCTCGCTCGACCTGTTGCGCAGCTTCCTGGCGATCCATCGCGCCGGGTCGATCACGGCCGGCGCCGAGCAGCTGGGGCTGTCGCAGCCGACGGTGACGGCGCACCTCAAGGCGCTGGAGGCGGCGGTCGGGCGACCGCTGTTCGAGCGCCGCGCGCGCGGCGTACTGGCTACTGCAGCGGGTGACGAGCTGGCCCGTCGCATCGCCGACCCGATCGACACGCTCCAGGGGCTGGTCGTCGACGAGCTGGACGAGCCGGTCGCCACCACGGTCCACCTCGGCGGCCCAGCCGACTACATCAGCCACCAGGTCCTACCCGCCCTCGCCGGCCGTCTGGCCGAAGGCCTCCAACTCCGCACCCGCTTCGGTCTCCCCGATGACCTCATCGCCGGGCTGCTGGATCGCTCCCTCGACGTCGTCATCAGCTCGACCCGCCCCCGCCGCCCCGGCGTACAAGTCACACCCCTCTACGACGAAACCTTCGCCCTGGTGGCCGCGCCCCGCTGGTACTCCGGTACGCCGGTGCACACCCCCGACCAACTACGCCACATCCCGCTGGTCGCGTACGCCGAAGAGGCCCCGATCCTCCGCCGCTACTGGCGCAGCGTCTTCGGCGTACGCCTGACCAGAAGCGTCGCCCTGGTAGTCCCCGACCTCCGAGGCGTCCTGACCGCCGTCCGAGCCGGCGCCGGAGCAAGCGTCCTACCGCTCTACCTCTGCGAGGAAGACCTCCGCACCGGCCGCCTCCGCCTGCTAGCCGACCCCGACCTCCCACCCCTCAACACCGGGTACCTGGCCATCCGCTCCGACGCCGGCCCCCGCAGCCCCGCCAGCCTGCTAAGAACCGTCCTCCTCGAAACCCTGCGTTAGCTCCTCGAGCCGAGCGCGCAGCATCCGCGGCCGGAGGATCTGGTAGGCGATCAGGAGCGGGATGGCTACCACCAGCGGAATGTGCCAGAACGAGCCTGGGTCGGCGAACAGGCCGATGACGCTGACGACCAGCAGCAAGCTCAAGATGATCAGCGACCGCGTCCGCCCGAGGCGCAAGAGCTCAAGCTGCCGGTTCGCCAGCCGGATCGCCGCGGCGCGCACCTCCGGGTCGGCCGGAACCGGGCCCCGCCGCAAGGCACGCCCCGCGGCTCGCTGGTCGGCCCGCGAGGCCTCCGGCCCCACCGCCTGCACCAGAGGTAGCAGGCGCTTCCGCAAAGTGATGGCCATCGCAATCCCGAAAGCCAGCCCAACGGCCGCCCCGGAGATCACCGCGGACCTGAGGCTGCTGCCGTCGTTCCTGCTGAGCGCCCCCATGTAAGCACCGAACGGAACCCCGGTCAGCAGGCAGATCACCCAGGCCGGAGCCTTCTCAACAGATATGCGCACACCCGATGATCACTCATCCGAGGCCGATCCAGGGTCCGACTCGGTTGCAACTTGTTGCAGCGGGTCAGCCGGTCTTGAGGACAGCGATCCGGGCGCGGAGGTACTTCGGGCGGAGGATCTGGTCGGCGATCAGGGACAGGCAGATCGCGATCAGTGCAATCGGCCAGGGTGCGTCGTCGAAGACGAGGGTGCTGGCGATGATGGCGGCCAGCACGAGCGGCCAGATGATCAGCGACAACCTGCGCCGGCCAGTGAGAAGGTTCAGTTGGTACTCCGCCAAGCCGATCGCTGCCGCACGGACCTCGGGATCGGCGGGGACCGGCCCACGCCGTACGGCGCGAGTCGCGGCGCGGCGCAGAGCCGGTGAGGTGTTCGTGCCCAGCGCTTGCCGCAGGAGGGGGCGCTGCCGATTCGAGGCGATGGTCATCGCCAGGCCGAAGAACAGGCCGAGCAGGATCCCGGAGACCACCGCAGACTCGGTGCTTCCCCGGTCCTTCGTGACGGAGATTCCCATCGCGACGCCGAACGGCAGGCCCATCAGCAGGACCGAGGCCCAGGTGGGGATTGTCCCCAGTCGTCCACGCATGCCCAAGGATCACCCAGCCCAGGGTGATTCGGTAGTCCGGCGTGCCTGGGTTTGCAGGTAGTTGCAGCGGTCAGGCGGCCCGCTTCTTCGCCGCGCTCTTCTTGGCAGCAGCTTTCTTCGCCGGTGTCTTCTTGGCGCCCGCGGTCTTCTTGGCCGGGGCTTTCTTGCCGGCGGCGCGGCGGGACCTGGCGGCTTCTACGCTGGCTCGGAGGGCGGTGACCAGGTCGGTCGTGGTGGTCGCCTCGGGGGCTTCCTCGCTGAGGACGATCTCCTTGCCCTTGTGTTTGTCGGCGACCAACTTCTTCACGCGTTCGGTGTAGCTGTCCTTGTAGTCGCCGGCCCGCCAGGTGCCGCTCATCGCCTCGACCAGGTCGACGGCCATCTTGAGTTGTTTGGTGGCGGACGACTTGGCGGGGAGGTCGCCCAGTTCCTTGGCGGGGTCGCGGATCTCGTCGGCGAAGAACATCGTCTCCAGCACGAGCACCTTGCCGTCGGCGCGGATCGCGGCGAGGTACTCCTTGCTGCGCATCACGAACGACGCGATGCCGGCCCGGTTCGTCTTGGCCAGGGCGTCCCGCAACAGTCCGTACGACGAGGCGTTCCCGGCATCCGACGGCGCCAGGTAGTAGCTCTTCTGGAAATGGATCGGATCGATCTCGTCCAGGTCGACGAACCGGCTGATCTCCAGCGACCGCGACCGACCGGGCGCGATGTCGGCCAGCTCCTGCTGCTCGACGATGACGTACTCGCCACCGCCGACGTCATGGCCCTTCACGATCTTCTCGTAGTCGACCTCACGCCCGGTCCGCTCGTTCACCCGCTTGTTCCGGATCCGGTCCGACGTACCGCGCTGGAACTGGTGGAAGTCGAGCTGGTGCTCCTCGGTCGCCGAGTACAACCCGACCGGCACCGAGACCAGCCCGAAGCTGATGAACCCACTCCAGATCGCCCGCGCCATCATCGGTTCCCTTCATGCGACACCCAGTCGGATGCCCGGTACCCGATCAGAGTCGGTTGTACCGTTTCCGCGCCTCGCGGCTCTCCTTCTGGGCCGCCCGGGCAGCCTTGCGAGCCTCGTCCAGCTCCTCGCCGACCCGATGCACCGCCTCCTGCGCCTCGATCAGCGCATCCCGCGCATCGCTGAGCTGGGTATCGAGATCAGCGACAACAGCCTCCGCTGCCTCCGCCGCCGCGACTGCATCGTCCAGCTCCTTCTTGGCCTCAGCCTTCTCAGCCGCCTCGCGCTCTTCCTGCTCCCGCTCGGCCTTCTCCCGCTTCGCTCGCGCAGCAGCCGTCTCGGCATCTTCCTCAGGCTCAGCCGGTACGTCGCTCTTGGCCCGGCGTCGCTCCTGCGCCCGCTGCCGCCGCTCGTCGGTCAGCGGCGTGACCGTCGACGGCTCCCCGCTCTCGTCGACAACCCCGAAGCCGACATGCCGCAGCGCGCTGCTCAACCGAGCCTCACGCACCGCCTCACCCGCCGCGGGATCGACCAACCCCGCATCGAGCGTCTCCCGAAGCTTCTGCGCGACATCCGCGCTGACCTTCTGCCCCTCGCGCTCAGCCAGCTCCGCCGCGGACTTGGAGAGCTGATCGAGCAGCTTGTGCCGCCGAGGCGTCAGCTCCCGCAGCTTCTCACCATCGAGATCAGCCGTCGCCTGCCGGAATTCGTCACCCAACGCCAGCAGATCATCGATGTCGTCCGGCGACTCCCGGGCCAGCAGATTCGCCAGCCACGCGGCAACGGTCGGCTTGCGCAGCGCCTTCAATCGCGTGGACCCGAGCTGGTCCCCATCAGCCTTCAGCTGCTTGGCCAGCTCGTTGCGCCGGGAGATGAAGTCGGCCGACGGCGCTGCGTACAGCGCGTCGGCCGCTTCGTCGAAGTCCATGCCCCGACGCTACCGGACCAACCGGCCGCGATCGGAGCATTCGATCCTGGTCAGTCCTTGAACGCGTCCTTGACCTTCTCGCCGGCCTGCTTCAGGTCCGCGACGGACTTGTCCGCCTGTCCCTCGGCCTGCAGGTCTTCGTTGTCCGTCGCGTCGCCGGTCTTCTCCTTGATCTTGCCCTTGGCTTCCTCGGCGGAGTTCTTGAGCTTGTCTCCGATACCCATCGGGTCTCTCCTCTGTCGCTGCGAATCGGACCAACCCCCGGTGCCCCGCCGCGCGAGAGCTAACCATCGACCTCTTGTAATCGTTTACGTAAGCGATTACAAAGCAGCTATGCGCGTGACTGTCCCGGCCCTCGCGGCCGCCCTCCTGGTCAACTTCCTGCTGCCGTCAGCCGGCCCCGCGACGCCTGCGAAGGCACCCGAGCCGGGCACCATCACAGCCACCAGCTTCCGGTCGGCCACGCTGGGTGAAGACCTTGCCTACAACGTGTATCTGCCCGCCGGGTACGCCGCTTCGACCGCGAGCTACCCGGTCCTCTACCTCCTGCACGGTCGCGGCGACTCGATGGCCGCATGGACCCAGCTGAAGGGGCGACTCGACGCGATGATCGCGGCCGGCGACATCCCGCCGACGATCGCGGTCATGCCCGACGCGCCGTGGAGCAGCCGGGCGAGCTACTACGTCGATTCGGCGTACAGGGACAAGGGCAAGGAGCCGGGGCGGCCGGTCGAGACGGCGTTGATCCATGACCTGGTGCCGCACGTGGATGCGACCTATCGGACCATCACCGACCGGACCGGGCGGGCGATCGCGGGGTACTCGATGGGTGGATCGGGCGCGCTGCGGTACTCGATGGTCCATCCGGAGCTGTTCGGCGCCGCGATCGTGCTCAGCCCGGCGGTGTACTCACCCCAGCCGCCGAAGGACTCGAGCGCACGGGAATTCGGTGCCTACGGCAAGGGCAAAGACGAGTTCAGTGAGGCGATCTATCGCAAGCTGAACTATCCCGAAGCATTCAAAACCTTTGCGGGCAAGGGGTTGCCGTCGCATCTGTTCATTGCCGTGGGTGACGACGAATACAAGAATCCGAAGCCGAAGGACTACCAGCACGACCTCGACTTCGAGGCGCACGTGGTGTTCAACCAGGCGGTGCGGGTGCCGGGGCTGACGAGTGAGTTCCGGGTGGTCGACGGCGGGCATGACTGGGAGGTCTGGGGGCCGACGTTCGCCGAAGGCGCGAAGTACGTGTTCCAGTTCATCGGCAAGCCACCCGTGACGCCGATGAAGGCCGCCCTGTCCGGTACGCCGGGGGAGGACCGCGCGGGTGGTGTCGCGGTCGACGAGGCGGGCAACAGTTATGAGGCGATCGCCGCCGAGGGCTCGATCGAGGGGCAGCCGTACGCCGGGGGCAAGGACGTCGCGCTGACGAAGTACGGGCCGGATGGCGGGCGGGTGTGGACGCGGGAGTTCGGGACGGCGGGAACCGAGCGGGCGTACGGGGTGGTGCTGGATGCTTCGGGGCGGCCGGCCGTGGTGGGTTACACGACTGGCAGTGGGTCGGATGATGCGTTCGTGGCGCAGTACGACGTACAGGGGAATCAGCGGTGGTTCACCAAGGTGGGGACGGCGGTTGCCGATCGCGGGTACGCGGTGGCTGCAGATGCCGATGGTTCGATCTATCTGGGCGGATACACGAAGGGTGAACTGGGTGGGGTGAATGCGGGGGACAAAGACGTGTTCCTCGCCAAGCTGGATGCCGAGGGCAAGCAGGTTTGGGTGCGGCAGTTCGGCAGTGCCGGTGAGGAGAAGGGGATGGCGCTGGCGGTGAGTGGCGATGGCGTCTATCTGGCGGGGATGACGGCAGGGGCGCTGGGCTCACCTGTTGGCGACGTCGATGGGTTCGTCGCGCGGTTCGATCGGGACGGAAATCGTGCGTGGGTGAAGCAGTTGGGGACCGCGCAGGCGGATGAGTTCTGGGCGATGACTGCTGATGGGGCCGGCGGGGTGTTGCTCACGGGCTACACGGCGGGCTCGTACGCGGGTGAATTGGCCGGCGACAAGGATCTGATCGTTGCGCGGGTCGATGACGCGGGGGCAGTGGTGTGGAAGGACCAGGTCGGGACGACGGGCAACGACAAGGGCGCGGCGATCGCGCGTGACGAGACCGGGTTTGTCGTTGCAGGGTTCACCGATGGAGCGTTGGGGGCCGCGGTGGGCAAGTTCGATGTGGTTCTGCTGCGGTACGAGGCCGATCAGACACGCGCGTCGGTGGAGCAGCTCGGCACCACCGAGGACGACGGTGCCGACGCCTTCGCCGAGGCCAACCTGTTCGTCGCGACGCAGCATGGCAGGACGTATGTCTCCGGCCTGACTGCCGGCGACACTGCTGACCAGCAGGCACTAGGCAATGGTGATGTCTTCCGCCGCTAGTGCGCCAGCTGCGTGCGGAGGCGGTCGAGGATGTTGCGGAGGAGGCGGGAGACCTGCATCTGGCTGACGCCCAGTTCGTTGCCGATCTCCTCCTGGGTGAGACCGCCGCAGAAGCGGAGGGCGAGGATCTGACGGTCCCGGTCGTCGAGGTCGGAGACGGCCGGGGCGAGAGTGTGGACGTTCTCGACCAGCTCGTAGCCCTCTTCGGCGTCGGCGACGGTGTCCACCAGGCGTGCGCCGTTGTCGGCTGCGGCGGGTGCGTCGAGTGAGAGCGTGTTGAAGCAGCCACGGACGGATGCGGCCTCGGCGACCTCGCCGGCGTCGGTGCCCAACGCTTCGGCCGTCTCCTCGTCGGTGGGGAGGTGGCCGAGTTGCTGGGTCAGCTCGGGCTCGGCGGCGGCGATGGATCCCTGCATCTCCTGGACCCGGCGCGGCGGCCGGACGACCCACGCGCAGTCGCGGAAGTAGCGTTTCAACTCGCCGCGGATCGTCGGTACGGCGTACGAGAGGAAAGCCGTCGACGCGTCGGGGCGGTAGCCGTTGGCCGCCTTGACCAGGCCGAGGTAGGCGACCTGGTCGAGGTCGTCGCTGTCGACGCCCTTGCGGCGGTAGCGGGAGGCGATCGAACGCGCGACCGGCGCGTTCAGGATGACCACCTCGTCGAGCAGCTCCTGCCGGCGCGGGTCGGCCATGCCGTCCGCCTCGGCGAGCAGTTGGTGGGTGGAGTCCGCGATCAGAGTCTGCGATTCGGTACTACGGACAGGTGCGATCGTCACGGTGAGAAACCTCGTCGTGTCGGTCCTGCGGCTGTGGCGTCATTGCTGAACCACTCCCTCCACCAGATCAAACCGATCCGTCACACGCAACCCCTCCCGTGTTACAGCTGTTTGAATCTCGCACCGTTTGGACTGCTTCGCGGCGGGCACCTGAAGTGGGTCAAGAAACGTCGGGAGGGGTCCTCGACGTGTAGTCGCACGGGGTATCAGCCGCCGGACCGCGTCAGTGGTTCCGGCTTGTAGAGAAAGGAACGACCATGCTCCTGATTCTCTGGATCATCGCGGCGATCCTCGTCATTTCCGGGATCGTCTCCCTCGTCCGAGGCCAGCTCCTGATGGGTGCTGCCCTCATCGTCGTCGGCCTCCTCGTAGGCCCCGGCGGCGTGAGCATCTTCACGTAACCCCAGGGTGGCGAGCCCACATCTGGTGGGCTCGGACAGGTAACGGTGGCCTTGAACAAGACATACCTTGTTCAAGGCCGCCGTTTGGTGTTCATGCCCACCACATGTGGGCTTGCCGCGAGGGTCAGGGGTGGCGGAGGACTCGTTGGGCCGTGGCCATGCGGAGGGCTTCCAGGTCTTCGATCTGCTGGGCCACCTGGGTCAGGAGGCTGTCCAGTTCGGCTGCGTCGAAGTGGGGTTCTTCGTCGGCCAGGGCCCGCAGAGTGCGGAAGCCGGCCGCTTTGCCCTCGACGGCGATCCGGAGGGTTTCGAGCTCGACCAGGTCGCTCAGTGGGGAGCGGCGGAGTAGCTCGCCGTTGGGCTTCAGGCGGGAGAGCTTCTCGGCCATCCAGGCGCCGGCGTTCTTGAGCTGGTCGGGCTTGGCGCCGACGGCGGCCAGGTAGCGTTCGAGGGCGGTTCGCTCCTCCTCGACCTCCTGCACCATCTTGGCCAGCGCGGTACGGACGACCGGGTCGGTCTGCTGGTCAGCGGCTCGCTTGAACAGCTCGATGCCGGCGGCTGACCCCGCGTAGTGGTCCTGCAGGTACGTGGCGAGGCGTGATTCGTCGATCATCACGATCTAGTACCCGGCCGGCAAACACTGCCGGTACTTGTCAGTGTTCGCCGGTTGACTGGCCGGTGTGAGAGCTGACTGTTGTGGCGTGGTGGATCTGAGGCAGTACACCGTGTATCCGGGGATGCGGGACGAACTGGTCCGGGTCTTCGACGAGGCGTTCGTCGAGGGGCAGGAGGCCCACGGGATGCATCTCGTCGGGCAGTTCCGCGATCTCGACGATCCGGAGCGGTTCGTGTGGATCCGCGGCTTTCCCGATCTGGCGACGCGTGCGGCGGCGCTGAACGGCTTCTACTACGGGCCGGTGTGGAAGGAGCGTGGCGCCGAGGCCAATGTGACGATGAAGGACTCGGACAACGCCTTGCTGCTGAAGCCGCTCGAGCTCGGTGATGGGTATCCGGAGCTGGGCGCGGCCAGGCCGCCGATCGGTGCCACCGAGATTCCGTCGTCGGTGATCGCCGGGGCGGTTTATCACCGTGGCTCGCCTGACGACGGGTTCGTGGAGTACTTCGCCGACCAGATCGCTCCGGTGCTGACGGCGACCGGCGCGGCCCTCGCGGCGACCTTCGAGACACTTGTCGCCGAGAACAATTTTCCGGCGCTGCCGCTGAGGGACGAGGTAGTGCTCGCCTGGTTCGCCGTCTTCCCGGGCGATGCGGCGTACACCGAGCATCGCCGGCAGCTCGACAGTTCGCGGACCTGGCAGAACAAGATCCTGCCGGAGATCATCTGCCGCTCGATCGCCCCGCCGCAGCAACTCCGCCTCCGGCCGACCGCCCGCTCACAGTTCCGCTGATCGCGCTGCGTTTCTCACGGGCGGCGCTAGAGCACTCGCGGTGCTGTCTGCTGTTGACGGGCGGTGCGGAGCAGGACTCTGGTGCGCAGTTCGTCGCGGCCGACCAGCTCGCGGAGTTCGGTCAGTACCCGGTCGGCGGTGTGGCGGAGGTGGTCGAGATCGGCGTCCGGGTTGATCGTCGTCTTGAGCTCGGCGACGACCTCGCCCCGATCGGTGATGAGATGACCGCTGCAGGATCGTACGGCGGGGTCCGCGGCCAGCACCTGAGCAGCTGCACCGACTGCGGAGTCGACGTCGGCGCTCAGCCGGCCGTCGCCCGAGCTGCCATCGAGGGAGAGCCGGTTTACCCGGCGGCGTGGGATGTGCCGCGGTAGCCAGCCCAACGCCAGCAGGACAAGGACGATCCCGGCCGCACCAGTTGCCCACGGCCACCAACTCTCGGCGACGACGGCCGGCGCGCCGGTGATCCGGATCTTCGATGGGGCGTCGGCGAAGACGTCGTACTTCCAGGCGAGCGCCGCCGCGCCACCGGCGAGGAGCAGCAGGCCCAGTACGAAAGCGGCCACGCGATCCAGAGCGATCAGTCCTCGGCCCATCTCAGCTCTCCTCCAAGCGCACTCGGGTACGGATGCGGGGTGGCCGGCTCAACGGTGCGAGCCGGCTGGTGACGGCGGCCTCCAGCTCCTCGCCGACATGCGCCGCATCCGTGGTGGTGACGGCATCGACGCTGATCCGTCGCCGCTTCGCCGAAGTCGTTGCCGAGAGCACCGATCCGACCTCCGAGGCAGCGCCCGCGGCGAGCCGGGCGGCGTCCTTGGGACGGATCCAGACCGACGAGTCGCCGATCTGCCACTGCGTCGTACGGCGCGGCTTGAGGGCGGCGATCAGGAACCACAATCCGACCAGCACTGCGACGATGCCCGCGGGCAGCATCCAGTCGGCGGGCTCGATCAGCTTGATGCGATCGGCGAGCCAGCCCGACCAGGAGGTGCCCTTCACGACGTCGAGTGCCTGCAGGGCGTCGCGGATCGCCGCTGCGCCGAGGAGTCCGAGGGCGATCGCGCCGATGATGCCGACGGGTACCGCGGCCGGCGTACGGACCGGTCGTTTGGCTGCGGTCACAACACCCTCCTTGGCTGCGTGGTGGTCAGTTCGCGCTCAGGAAGGACGGTGTCGATGTGGACGTCGACGGTGTCGACCTCGAGACCGGTCAACGCGTTCACCTGCTCGGCGACGGCCGCGCGGGTGTCGGCGGCGACCTGGGCGAGTGGGCGCCCCCAGAGCACGGCGATCCTGAGCTGGAGCCGCACCCGTTCGCCGGCCTGCCGCGCCTCCGCACGCGGCAGGCCGCGCCCGAAGGTCGCCTCCTGCTTGGCCACACCCGGCACCCGGGTAGCCGCCACCTCGGCGATCCGCTCGGTCACCCGCGACTTGATCTCCGTCCGACCGCGACCGTCCAACTCAGCCAGGCCGGCCGGCTCAGCCGCGAGGAGGGCCTCGTCAGCCACGGCGCTTCGGCCGGAAGACGTCATCAATGGACTTGGCGCCTTCCAGGTACCGCCCGACCGCGTACCCGACACCGCCCAGTACAAGCGCGAGCAGGAACCCCAAAAACCCACCCGCCGCAGCCGCGACCGCCAGCAACAACCCGGCGAACAGCCCGATGATCGGATAACTCACGAGATCTCCTTGGTGACAACGTCCTCGACAGTGACAAACACCGGTACGCCGGTGAGCTCCGCAACCAGATCACGAACAATCTCGGCGGTCGCCCGCACAGGCTCACCCCAAACGAGCGTCACATGCACCTCAGCCCGCTCCGGCGTGATCCGGACCCCCGAAACCCGCCGCCCGGGCAGGTAGGTGGCAACCTCCCCGAACACCCCACCGTGCAGGCCGACAACCCCCGGCACAGAACGCACCAGAGCCGCCACCTGCTCAGCAAGATCTTCGGTCATTGGACCCGGCGTTCCGGCTGGTCGTCGGTGTCTTCGGAGTCGTCTTCGCCGTCGAGGTGGACGTCGCTGACGGCGATGTTGACCTCGGTGACTTCGAGGCCGGTCATGCGTTCCACGGCGCTGATGACGTTGCGGCGGATGCCCTGGGCGAGGTCGGCGATGCTGACGCCGTAGTCGGCGACCACCTCGATGTCGACGGCGGCTTGTTTCTCGCCGACCTCGACGGAGACGCCCTGGGAGAGGTTGGTGCGGGAGCCGGGGATGCGTTCACGCAGCATGCCGACGGCGCGGGCGGTACCGCCGCCGAGGTTGTGCACGCCGGTCACCTCGCGGGCCGCGATCCCGGCGATCTTCGAGACCACCGTGTCGGCGATCGCCGTCCGGCCGTACTCGCTCACCAGCGCGCTGGTCGCCGGCTCGAGCTCGGCTCCGGCCTTCGCGGTCCGGCTCGGTGTGGTCAGGCTCGTGTCAGCCATGTCATCCCCTCGTTGATTGCCATCTGCAACTGTGTTCGACACTCGGTAGGACGAGGCGAACAGCCCCGATGTCACGCGCATCGCCTAGGTTGTTCGTGTGAACGGGGTCACTGGATCGGTGCGAGTTACCGTACGGCCGCAGGCCGACGGTTGGTCGCAGGCCGGTGACGACGCGCTGCGCCGGGCAGCCGCCCTCGGGGATTCGGACGCGTTCGCGGCGGTGATCGAGCGGCACGGTCCGGCGATGTTCCGGTACGCCCGCCGTATGCTCAACGATCACGGCGATGCCGAGGAGGTGGTCCAGGATGCGTTCGTCGCTGCCTGGAAGGCGCTTCCCGATTTCCGTGGCGACTCCAAGCTGCGCACCTGGCTGTTCACCCTCACCGCCCGCAAGGCGATCGACCTGCTGCGCAAGAAGCGACCGACGCCGGTGGCGGACGAGGCGCTCACCGCTCTGCCGGCCGGCGGCTCCGACCCGGTCGAGCCGGCCGTCCGGACCGAATTGCTCGAAGCGCTCGACGCCGCGTTGGCCGAGCTCCCCGACCGGCAACGCGCGGTCTGGTTGCTCCGGGAGGTCGAGGAGATGAGCTACCTCGAGATCTCCGAGGTGCTCGCGACGACGCCGACCGTCGTACGAGGTCAGCTGGCCAGAGCCCGGGTGGCGCTCCAGGAGAAGCTGGAGGACTGGCGATGACCGAAGACATCCTGCGCCGCGCCGCGGCCGAAGCCCGCTCGGCTCCCGAGCCGGGCTGGGTCGACATCTCCGCCCACATCCAGCAGAAGCTGCGCTCGGTCACCCGCCGCTCCCGCCCGATCCTGGCCCAGGCCGACAGCGGCGGTCCCCTGTACGTCGCGGACCACGTCCTGGTCAGCCATCTCCGCGTCGCCATCAACGCGCTGCCCGGCTGCGAGCTGTCCCGCGTCTCCTTCGTCGGCGAGGACGGCCGGGCCACCGGCGCGGTTGTCGAGGTCATCGCCTCCTACGGCCAGGACCTCGCCGCCCTCGGCGAGCAGGTCAAGGCGATCACCTTCGAGGTCATCACCGACCTCCTCGGCCCGGTCGAACCCCCCTTCGGCACCGACGGCATCGACGTCACCATCACCGATCTGAACGACCGCTGATAAATCAGTTGCGCCGCTGAGAAGCGGGCTGCATCCTGTTCGGGATTGTGCAGCTACGAATGCTGCCTGGACTAAGGAGGGCTGGACGAATGGCCATCACTGCGCTGCGGCATGTCCGCGTCAGCCTCACTTCTTTCTCCAGGAGCACATCCGATGTCTTCCGACGTCTTTCGTACCGACCACCAACTCTCTGACCTCGACGATCGCTGGGCCGCACTGGCCGGCGACGAGTCCGAACCGGACGTTGCCGACGCCTTCGTCTTCCACTTCAGCGAAGTGGAAGAGCAACTGGCGCCGGATCAGCGCTGGTCCACCTGGCTGGATGTCGAGCGCGGCTCTCGCGGGCCTGAGCCCCGCCCCTCGTGGGTGGTGACGGAACAGGCCGCGATCGATACCGAGCTCGGCATCCTCAAAACCGGTAAGGAGGCCGATGTCTTCCTGCTCGAGCGAGCAGTGGAGCAGATCGGCGACAACCCCGCGCGACGGTCGCTGCTGGCCGCCAAGCGGTACCGCAGTGAAGAGCACCGCTCGTTCCACCGCAGTACGTCGTACGTCGAAGGCCGGCGTACCCGCAACAGCCGCGACACCCGCGCCATGGCGAAGAAGACCTCACACGGTCGCAGCGTCGCGGCCGGGCAATGGGCCTACGCGGAGTGGGACGCGCTCTGCCGGCTCTGGAAGGCCGGGGTCCCCGTTCCGTACCCGGTCCAGGTCGACGGCACCGAGCTGTTGATGGAGTTCATCGACGACGGTGACGGCGGCGCGGCACCCCGGCTGGCGCAGGTCCGGCCCAAGGGCGAACTGCTCAGCTCGTACTACGAGCAGCTCCGCGACGGTATGCGCGAGCTGGCCAGAGCCGGCCTGGCGCATGGCGACCTGTCGCCGTACAACGTGCTGGCCCAGGGCGAGCGGATCGTGATGATCGATCTCCCGCAGGTCGTCGACATCGTCGGCAACCCGAAGGGGATGGACTTCCTGATGCGCGACTGCCACAACATGTGCACCTGGTTCACCAACCGCGGCCTGGAGGTCGACGAACACGAACTCTTCGCCGACCTCCTCACCATGGTGTTCTAGCGCGCAATCGCCTGCTGCAGCAGGGGAACCAGCGGTACCAGCCGGTCGGGGTGGGCGTCGACGAGACCGTCGACATGATTGCCCGCCTCGACCCGCTGGTATGCGAACAGTCGCGCCCGTCCCGCGCGCCGGACCATTCCGGCGTACACGTCGGAGTCCTGACTGATCGGCAACAGACTGTCGAGGGTGCCGTGGATGGTGGTCAGCGGACGGCCGATCCTTCCGGTCAAGGTGATCCGGCGCACTGCCTGCTGCGCGGACGGCCGGGACGCGTAGTCGTAGTCGGCCTCGCTCCCCGTGTAGGCCGGATCGAGTTCGGCCGTGTAGATCCGCTGGGTCAGTTTCCAGTAGACCGCGTAGTGGTAGTCCCACAGGAAGTCGGAGCGGGGATCGAAGCCGGCCGCGACGATCCGCGCGGCCGACTGCTGCTCATAGCCTTTGATTGCCGGGGGCAAGAAGGTGAAGAGGTTCGGCCCTTGGACGGTCCACAGCGTGCCTTCGAGGTCGACGCCGCGGGTGTAGAGCTCCGGATGGTTCTCCAGTTGCCAGCGAACCAGATAGCCACCGTTCGAGATCCCGGCAGCAACAACTTCGCGCGGCGGACGGCCGTAGCGCTGGGCGACGACGGCTCGCGCGGCCAGGGTCAGCTGGGTGGTCCGCTGGTTCCACTCGACGATCGCGTCACCTGGCCGGACCCCGTCGGTGAAGAAGTTCGCGCCGGTGTTGCCTTTGTCGGTGGCCGCGTACGCGTACCCCTTCGCGAGCACCCAGTCCGAGATCGCCCGGTCGTTCGCGTACTGCGCCCGGACGCCGGGTGACCCCGCCACCACCAGCCCGCCGTTCCACTTCTCCGGCAACCGGATGACGAACTGCGCGTCGTGGTTCCAGCCGTGATTGGTGTTCGTATGCGAACTGTCCGGGAAGTACCCGTCGAGCTGCACACCCGGTACGCCGGACTGCTGCGGCAGCCCAGCATGCGTCAGCCCCGCGTAGTCCGCCGGATTGGTATGCCCCGAGCCGACCGTCCCCGCGGTCGTCAGGTCATCCAGGCAAGCGATCACCTGGTACTGAGCCCCTGGCACCCGCAATCGCGGGCAGCCCTGAGCCTCGGCCGGTGTGGCGATACCACCGGCCAGCAACAACACGGCGACGGACAAAGCGAGGCGGCGCATAGCTGGTCCTCCCAGGGTTGACTGCGCGCAACGCTAGGAGCGGGGCCGGTGTCCGGACAGGGGGTCTGGGCACATAAGACCCGCTGTCCGGATGGGCTGTCAGGACACTGCTTTGGCGGCCGCTCGACCTGCGGTGCGGCCGGTGAAGAGGCAGCCGCCGACGAAGGTGCCTTCGAGTGAGCGGTAGCCATGGATGCCGCCGCCGCCGAAACCGGAGACCTCGCCGGCCGCGTAGACGCCGGGCAGTGGGGTGCCGTCGGCGCGGAGTACCCGGGAATCCAGATCGGTTTGCAGGCCGCCGAGCGACTTGCGGGTCAGGATGTTGAGCTTCACCGCGATCAGCGGCCCGGCCTTGGGATCGAGGATCTTGTGCGGTGGCGCGACCCGGATGAGCTTGTCGCCGCGGTAGTTCCGGGCGCCGCGCAGCGCGGTGACCTGGAGGTCCTTGGTGAAGGTGTTGTCCATCTCGCGGTCGCGGGCCAGGATCTGGCGCTCCAGCTCGGTGTAGTCGATCAGGTCGGAGCCGGCCACCTCGTTCATCCCGCGGACCAGGTCGGACAGGTTGTTGCGGACGACGAAGTCCGCGCCCTTGTCCATGAAGGCCTGTACGGGAGCGGTCGCGCCACCACGGGCCCGGCCGAGCACGCCCTTGATGTCCTTGCCGGTCAGGTCCGGGTTCTGTTCCTGCCCGGAGAGCGCGAACTCCTTCTCGATGATCTTCTGGGTGAGCACGAACCAGCTGTAGTCGTAGCCGGTCTTCACGATGTGCTCGAGCGTGCCGAGAGTGTCGAAGCCTGGAAACAAGGGCACCGGCAGCCGCTTGCCGGTCGCGTCGAACCACAGCGACGACGGGCCGGGCAGGATCCGGATCCCGTGCGAGGGCCAGATCGGGTCCCAGTTGCGGATGCCCTCGGTGTAGTGCCACATCCGGTCGCGGTTCACGTACCGCCCGCCGGCCGCCTCGGTGATGCCGAGCATCCGGCCGTCGACATGCGCCGGTACGCCGGTGATCATCTCCTTCGGCGCCTTGCCGAGCCGCTCGGGCCAGGACTCCCGGACCAGATCGTGGTTGCCGCCGATGCCGCCCGACGTCACGATCACCGCCTGCGCGGTCAGAGCGAAGTCCTCCACCTCGACGCGCGAGCTGGAGACACCGCGGGTCACCGAGCTCGGCTCGAGGACCTTGCCGGAGACGCCGTCGACGACACCGCCGGTCACCGTCAGCTCGTCCACCCGGTGCCGGAACCGGAACTCCACCAGCCCCTTCGCGACGGCCTCGCGGACGCGACGCTCGAAGGGCGCGACCAGACCAGGCCCGGTGCCCCAGGTGATGTGGAAGCGAGGCACCGAGTTGCCGTGACCGTCAGCGTTGTACCCACCGCGCTCGGCCCAGCCGACGACCGGGAAGAACCGGACGCCCTGGCCGTGCAGCCACGGCCGCTTCTCACCGGACGCGAAGTCGACGTACGCCTCAGCCCACTGCCGGGCCCACTTGTCCTCGTCGTCCAGCCGGTCGAAACCGGCCGAGCCGAGCCAGTCCTGCAGCGCGAGATCGCGGGAGTCCTTGATGCCCATCCGGCGCTGCTCGGGCGAGTCCACGAACATCAGCCCGCCGAACGACCAGAACGCCTGCCCACCCAGCGAGGCCTCGGGCTCCTGGTCGAGCAGCAGCACCTTCTTGCCCGCGTCGGCCAGCTCGGCGGTGGCGGCCAGCCCGGCCAGGCCGGCTCCCACCACGATCACATCCGCATCCATCGGTGCTCGCTTTCTCGCGTCGGTCGTCCATGTATATCTGACTCCCGAGTAACCATGGACCCCATTGCGCAAAGTTGCGAGAATCAGCCTGTGACGACCCTTTACGCGCAAGATTTGCAGCTACCCGCCGCCTCCCTCGGCGAGGAGAACCCGCTGCCGCCGGTGTCCTCGAGCCAGGATCTGCACCACGTCGAGAACCTGGCCGAGCTGCCGGCCGAGATGCGCGAGAACATGACGTACCCCGATCACCTGCAGACGATGCTGCCCGGCCTCATCCAGGATGGCTACGACCGTGAGCTCGTCGAGCGGGCGCTGCCCTCGCTGATCCTGGAGAACGACCACCTCCGGGCCACCATCCTCCCCAGCCTCGGCGGCCGCCTCTACTCGCTTGTGCACAAGGCGACTGGCGACGAGCTGCTCTATCGCAACCCGGTCTTCCAGCCGGCCAACCTCGCCCTGCGCAACGCCTGGTTCGCCGGTGGAGTCGAGTGGAACCTCGGCAGCACCGGCCATTGGACCGGCACCTGCTCACCCATGCACGCAGCTCGCGTCGAGGGCCCGGACGGTACGCCGGTACTGCGCCTGTGGGAGTTGGAGCGGACCCGCAACCTGATCATCCAGCTCGACTTCTGGCTGCCCGACGACTCCGAGCAGCTGTACGTCGGTGCGCGGATCCAGAACCCGTCGAGCGAGACGGCCCCGGCGTACTGGTGGTCGAACATCGCGGTCGAGCAGTCGCCGGGGACGCGGGTGCTCGTGCCGGCCGACCAGGCCTGGCGGTTCGGGTACGGGAATCGGCTCGACCTGGTCGGCGTACCGGAGTACGACGGGTTCGATCTGTCGTATCCGATGCGGCATCGCCGGGCGGTCGACTTCTTCTTCGAGCTGCCGCCGCAGGAGCAGCCCTGGATCGCGTCACTCGATGCCGAGGGCAACGGGTTGGCGCAGGCGTCGACGGACCGGTTGCGCGGG
Source organism: Kribbella koreensis (assembly GCF_039525325.1). NCBI lineage: Bacteria > Bacillati > Actinomycetota > Actinomycetes > Propionibacteriales > Kribbellaceae > Kribbella > Kribbella koreensis. The sequence goes on along the minus strand of NZ_BAAAHK010000007.1, from coordinate 541,692 downwards.
CGGAAGCTGTTCGTCTGGGGTGAGTCGACCGGCGGGCGGCGCTGGCAGGACTGGTTGTCGCCGGGGTTGGAGGGGCACGGGTACGCCGAGATCCAGGCCGGCCTGGCGCGGACCCAGATGGAGCACCTCAAGTTGCCGCCAGCAACCAACTGGCACTGGCTGGAGGCGTACGGGCGCGTCAGTGTCGACCCGGCCAAGGCGCACGACAGTGACTGGAAGACGGCCCGCCTGGCGACCGGCGCAGTACTGGAGCCCGTACTCCGTTCGCTCGCCGCGCGCGAGGAGGAGTGGTTGACCGTCATCGACGCCGAGCCGGTCGAGCCGCTCGCGACGGGCTCCGGATGGGGCGCGCTGGAGTTGCGGCGTACGGGCTGGAAGGTCTCGGCCGGTACGCCGTTCGCCGAGGAGACGATGACGGATCGCGAACGCGCCTGGCTGCCGGTACTCGACGGCCGGATGCCGCTCGACCATCACGGCGCGCCGGACGGAACGCTGCTGCACTGGAAGGACCTGCTCGAAGCCGTCGAGGACGACAACTGGCTGATCTGGTACCACCGCGGCGTTGCCCGCTGGTACGCCGATGACCACGACGGCGCGCTCGACGCCTGGCGCAGGTCGGGCAATTGCTTGAAAACCGTATGGTCCGCCCGCGAACTGGCACTGCGCTCGGGCGACAGCCGCGACTGGGATGACGCGGTGGCCCTTGCTCCGGCCGGCTTGCACCAGTTGTTCGTGGAGGCTTTCGAGTGGGCCGTCGAGGCGGGCGACACCCGATCCGCCGAGCAGTTCTACCGGCGCGCTTCGGAGCAGGTGCGCGCGCAACCGCGGATCCGGGCGGCCAGGGTCAAGCTCCTGCTGCTGCAGGGCGACGCCGCCGGCGCGCAGGCCTTGCTGGACGAGGGGATCGAGCTGCCGACGGTCCGCGAGGGCGAGAATCCGCTGGCGGAGTACTGGCTGTGGGCGCAGCGTGAGCTGGGCACGTTCCGGCCGGTGCCGTCACGGCATCAGTTCGGGATGTTCGGCGACAGCTGAGACACGATTGTCAGTACGTGGGAACCGGATCAGCTCAGCCGCCGTCCCACCGTTTGTACAGGAAGGCCTGTACAGGCAGTACGACAAAACGACGACCGCGCCGCTCGCGGGCGACGCGTCGGGGGTGAGTGCCATGTTAACTATCGTTGTCTTCGGTGGTTTAGGCCTGGTGCTGCTGGTCACGGCATGCATCGTGGCAGACATCGTTGCGGGCGTCCGGCGCCGCAGCGATGGGGTCGAGAAAACAGCCGGACGGGTGACGAAGGTGCGCGGCCCGGTCCGCGGACAGCTGGACAGTGGTGCGACGGCCGAGTGCCTGGAGGTCACCGTCGAGTACTACACCCGGCACGGCGAGGGCCCGTTCGAGGTCGCGCGGATGATCCCGCTGGCCGCGGCGAGCAGCTACGCCAAGAACGACCGGGTGATCGTCAGCTACGACATCCGGGCGCCCCGGCGGGCCCGGATCGCGGGCAAGGTGAGCCACTGGCCGACCATCGGCCCACGCTCGGCGGTCCCGCAGGCGTAAGCATTCCTTACGCGGTGCGATCCCTCGCCTGATGGCGGGGGACCTTTGATTTACGGCGTTGTTGCTCGAGCCTTCTGCCCCTGGCTCGAGCAACTGGTGATTTCAGGGCAGAACGTCGCCTGACTCGGCCGGCAGGTGCGGCTCGAGCAGGCGGTGCAGGGCCGGGCGGCCCTGGGCCAGCACGTACTCCGCGTCGCCGGCCGGCAGCCGGTCCGCCAGGTGGGCCAGCGCCTCGCCCATCGCGATCGTCAGCGTGACGCTCATCCGGAACTCGTGGCTGTCCCGCGCCCCGAACCGCAACGTCAGCAGCTCGGCGAACTCGCCCGCGTGCTGGTCGTCGAACTCACCGGGAGTCGCCTCCAGGTCCGGGTCGCCCAGCCCGCTCAGCACCACCGCCCGGAAGCCCGGATCGGTGTTGTGCATCTCGCGGAAGGTGTCCAGGGTGACATCGACGGCCTGGCGCCAGTCCGCCACCACGGCCAGCCGCTCGCGGACGGCGTCGGTGTAGCGATGCTGGTTGCGCCGCTCGATCGCCTGGATCAGGGTGCGCTTGTCCGGGAAGTACCGGTAGACGCTGCCGACCGCGATCTCGGCCCGGCGGGCGATGCTGCTGGTCGAGGCGGCGTCGTAGCCGCGCTCGACCACCTCGGCGCAGGCCGCGTCCAGGATGCGCTCGACCTGGCGGTTGGCCCGGTCCTGGGTCGGCGTCCGGCGCAGCGGGTACGCCGTACCGGCGTCGGCGCCCGGCTCCTCGCCGGCGGATGTGGTGACCATGGTGTTCATTGTGCCTCCACTCGGCGACAACGTTGCCAAAAGCACAGCTTCAGCACCACACGGTTTGCTGTCAGCTTGCGGTCAGCCAGATGACACCGGTCCGGACGAGAATCAGGCTTGAGCTCGTCCGTCCGGTCCACCGAGGGAGAAAGCACATGCAGGTCAGCAGGAGACTAGTCGCGGGACTCGCGTCCCTGGCCGTGGCCGGGGGTGGGCTGGCGGGGAGCGCGGCGCTGCCCGGGCAAAGCGCCGATGCGAAGGGCGGGCAGCGGACGAACACCTCCGGGGTCCGGATGAACCAGGTGCAGCAGATCGGCTCGCACAACTCCTACCACCGGGAGCTGAACGCGGCCGAGCAGAAGGCCCAGCTGTCGCTGAACCCGGGCGTGGTCGACCTGTTCTACTCGCACGCCTCGGTCCCGCAGCAGCTCGAGGACCAGAACATGCGCACGCTGGAGTTCGACCTGTTCCCGGACCCGGCCGGCGGGCTCTACCAGTACCCGCTGCTGCGCAAGCTGACCGGTCAGGGACCCCTCACCGACCCGGCGCTCGCGCAGCCTGGCATCAAGGTGATGCACGTCCCGGACTTCGACTACAACACCAACTGCCGGACCTTCGTCCTGTGCCTGCAGCAGGTCAAGACGTGGACCGACGAGCACCCGGACGCGGCGCCGATCTCGATCAACCTCGAGCTGAAGCAGTCCGACCCGCAGGTCGTCGCGGCCGGTGGCGTGGTGGCGCCGCCGTGGGACGCGGGCAACCTGGACAGCGTCGACGCCGAGATCCGCTCGGTCTTCAGCGCGGACGACCTGATCACCCCGGACGACGTCCGCAAGCCGGGCCTGACCCTGGAGCAGTCGGTACTGACCAAAGGCTGGCCGACGCTGCGGGAGGCCCGCGGCAAGGTGATGTTCTACTTCGACAACGGCGGTCCGGGTTCCGCGATCCGCGACCTGTACCGGGCGGGCAAGCCGAACCTGGAGGGTCGCGCGGTCTTCACCCGTGGTCCCGAGGGTGAGCCGGACGCCGCGATCACCGAAGTCAACGACCCGCGGGGCGCCGGCCAGGCCGAGATCCAGCGGCTGGTCAAGAAGGGGTACCTGGTCCGCAGCCGGTCGGACGAGCCGATGGCGACGATCCGGACCAAGGACTACACCCGGCTCGGCATCGCGCTGGCCAGCGGCGCGCAGTACGTGACGACCGACTTCCCGGTCGCGGGCATGGCGGCCCGGTACGACAGCGACTTCGTCGCCCAGCTGCCGGAGAAGACCGCCGTACGATGCAACCCGGTGACGGCACCGTCGAAGTGCCGTGGAGTGATCTCGGAGGAGAGGTAACCCATGTCGGAGCACGTGGTCGATGTCAGCTGGAGTCGCGGTGAGCACGAGTTCACCTACCAGAGCTACAGCCGGGACCACGAGTGGCGCTTCGACGGTGGAGTGACCGTGCCCGGGTCGGCCAATCCGGCGTACCTGGGCACGGACTCCGGGACGGTGGATCCGGAGGAGGCGTTCGTGGCGGCGCTGTCGTCCTGCCACATGCTCACCTTCCTCGCGATCGCGGCGAAGAAGCGGCTGGTGGTCGACTCGTACGTCGATCACGCGGTCGGCGTGATGGCCAAGAACGAGGCCGGGCGGATGGCCGTGACTCGGGTGACGCTGCATCCGGTGATCACCTTCGCGGGTGAGACGCCGGACGAGGCGGCGATGGACCGGCTGCACCACCTGTCACATCAGGAGTGCTTCATCGCCAACTCCGTCACCACCGAGGTCGTCGTCGAGAAGGTCTAGAAAAGTAAGAACCACCCGGGCCGGCCTGAGCCTCGCGCAATCGGCGTCAGGACAGCCAGCGGGTGGTTCTCGGTCGTACCCCGCTGTGGCGGGGCACTGGGTGACGGAGCAGGCGGCGCGCTCGCATAAGGGCGCCTCGTGCGTCATGCGACTTCCGTGCGATCTACCTCGGTGGGGAAGATCGTCCGGGTGCGCTGCCTGTCCGTCCGTCCGGTTCGCGCCTTACTGCTTGGCGGCAGCGTCGCTCCGGTCGTCCGGGGGCACCACTGAGGCGACCGCGGGGGCCGTCTTGTCACTCGCGTCATCGCGGCGCAGGTGAACCTGCTCGCTGGCGATGACTGTCATCAGTCGGTGGATCGTCATGCCTGTGAGACGCACGCCGGGGCCGGGTATGACGGGGATTTCTCAGAACATTTTGTGTGATCGGCGCCACACGGGGTTTTGACCGCTACTTCTCGTCCAGGCCGTCCGGGCGGAGTGGGACCATTTCGCGGGCCTCGTCGTACGACGTGCCGGTCAGCTCGAGCAGGTCGACGATGACCGAGCGCATCTGGCCGAGGACGACGACGGCGGACAGGCCGGGTGGGGTGGGGAGTACGGCGGTACGGCGGCCGAGCTCGCCCAGGACGCGGTGGGCGGCGACGTCGGCGGCCGGCTCGAAAAGGGACTCGGCGATCAGGCGGGTGCCGTCGGCGAGGCGGTCGAGCAGCATCGGGTACTCGTCCGGCATGCGCTCGTCGCGCCAGACGGAGACTGCTACCCGGCGTACCAGGACTCTGATGTTGCGGATCGCGCGGTCGAGCGGGATGACCAGGTCGGCGATCTCCTGGACGCGGCCGCGATGGCGGCGGCGGAAGGGGGACAGCCGGACGACGGCGACGCCCTCGGCGGCAGCACTGCGCAGGTTGTCGAGCAGGCGCTCGCTCTCGCGGGCGCGGCGGAGGGCGTCCGTGACGGCGTCGTGGTCGTCGAGGCGCAGGCCGTCGGCGGTCTCGATCAGGATGGCCGAGAGCTCGTTCAGGACGCTCGTGGCTTGTTGCCGGGGGCGACGAATCGCGGTGGCGGGGGCGATGGTTGCCGCCGCCAACGCGACCACGCCGCCGAGGGCCGCGTCCAGCCAGCGGTTGAAGGCGGCGCCGTCGGTGGGCAGCAGGGTGGTCACGATCGCGGCCTGGACGCCGGCCTGGGTGGTCATCAGAGTGCCGGCGCCGAGCAGGACGGCGATGCTCATCGCGAGCGCGATCACGATGACGAGCTGGAAGACGCCGGTACCGAAGGCCCGGACGAACAGGTCGCCGACGCCGACCCCGACGGCCACGCCGACCATCACCTCGGCGACCCGGCGCAGGCGCTGGCCGAAGCTGAAGCCGAGGCAGACCATCGCGGCGACCGGGGCGAAGAACGGTTGCTTGTGGCCCAGGGCGTAGCGGGCGATCGCCCAGGCGGTGGAGGCGGCCAGGGCGCACTGGGCGATGAAGAAGGCGCGGTCGCGCCAGCGCTCGAGACGGCGGCGGACGGAGGCCTTGGAGCGCCGGGCGGCGCGGGGAGCGATGTCGTCGCGGAGTTCGCGCAACTGCTCCAGGGTCAGCCGCACCGGGTCCATCACCCCATCATCAGGGATGGGTGGGCCGGACAGGTGCAGTGGCGCCGCTTGATTCCGGTCGCCCGGACAGCGAGGGTGGTGCCATGAGCGACAACAACCGTGAGGACTACGGCAGCTACAGCGTCGACGACGAGGACCAGTTGCAGGCCTCGGACACGCTGAACGACCGCGGCGTGGACGACCTGCTGGACGAGGGCTACTCGCCGCCGGAGAAGTGGTCCGCGGGCGAAGGCTTCGGCACCACCGCCGAGGAGGCGCTGGAGGGCGAGACGCTGGATCAGCGGATCGCGCAGGAGGAGCCCGACATCGACCCGTACGCCGAGGACGGCGAGAACGTCGGCGGGCCCGAGGTCGGCCAGGTCCGCTCCGGCCGGCTGGTCGCGCCGGACGAGGGCGCCCACTTCGACGACGAGAAGGACCTGGTGGCCGAGGACGTCGGCTTCGACGGCGCCGCCGCCAGCGCCGAGGAAGCAGCCGTCCACGTGGTCAACGACGACGAACCCTTCGAACTGGACGACGAAGACGAAACCGACCTGGAGGACGTCCGAGACGTAGACCTCGGCGACATCGGCGACCCCGAAGACTGACCCCCCGCCCTCCCGCCCTCCCGCCCCACCCCTACCCTCCACAGCCCCCTCCCACCGATCTCGCCAGCCCCACCATCTGAGGGGTTAACCCCTCAGATGGGGTGGCGACGAGGGGTGGCGGTGATTGTGGCGCCTTTGGAGGGGACGAGGGTTACGTTGCGGGGGGTGGACTTCTCCGGGGTGGTGGGAGCCGTCAGGTTGTAGCGGGTCAGGGCTGCTCGGAGGATCTCGGTTGACTCGAGTAGGGAGAAGCCGGCGCCGATGCAGCGGCGGGTGCCGCCGCCGAAGGGGATCCAGGTGCCGGGGGCCGGTGGGGTGTCGGAGAGGAAGCGGGCGGGGCGGAAGGTCTTGACGTCTGGGAAGTGTTCCTCGTCGCCTTGGACCAGGCCGATGGCGGGCATCACCGTGGTGCCGCGGGGCAGGCGGTAGCCGGCTAGGTCGATGGGCTCGGTGAGGCGGCGGCCGACTTGGTAGACGACGGGGTGCAGGCGGAGGGATTCCTTGCCCATGGCTTCCAGGTAGTCGTCGTTGGACTCGTCGGCTGCTTGTTGGCCGGCTCGCAGCTCGTCGGGCATCCGGGCCAGTTCGTGGAATGCCCAGGCCAGTGAGGTCGCAGTCGTTTCGTGGCCGGCCAGTAGCAGGGTGACCAGCTGATCGCGGAGTTCGACGTCCGACCAGGTGCCTGCGGCAAGCAGTTTCGACAGTACGTCGTTGCGCTCGGCAAGCTCCGGATCGACCCGGCGGCGGGCGATCTCGTCGTACAGGATCTCGTCGACCTGCTGCTGCGCCCGAAGGAAGGAGCGCCACGGCGGGAACTTCAGCAGCACCGGGTAGAAGGCGCCGAGCATGATCACCGGGTCGACCGAGACGACCTTCTCGACCAGCGGCCGCAACCGCGCCAGCCGATCCGAGTCCGTCACCCCGAACACCACCTGCAGGATCACCTCGAGGGTGAGATCGCGCATCCGCTCATGCACCCGGAACGGCGTACCCATCGGCCACGCCTCGACCTCCTCCTGAGCGAGCCGGGCGATCATCTCGGAGTACCCGCGCAGCGCATGCCCGTTGAAGGCCGGCATCAGCTGACGCCGCATCCGGATGTGGTCGTCATCGTCGACCAGCAGCAGCGAGTGCGGACCCATGATCGGCTCGAGCGCCGTGTTGCCCTCGCCCGCGTGCACGATCGACGGCGGCGTACTGAACACCTCGCGGATGTGCTCCGGCCGGCTGACCACCACGACCACCCGGCTCGACGGCACCAGCCGGATCGTGAACACATCGCCGTACTGCGCCCGCAGCCGCGGGAAGAAGGTCTTGCGGTGACGCGCGAACAGGAACGTCTGCGCGATGGTCGGCAACCGCGACCCCGGCGGCAACGTTCTGGCCGTCGCCCGATCGAGCGTGCGGCCCCCGAGCAAAGGCGTCGGCGGGGTCATTGCCACCTCCTGGAAGCGGTCGGTCCCCACCAAGCTACGTCCCCCCGGTGAACGCCGCATGGCCGTGAAGGGGTGGATGCTCACAAGTCCAGCCGCATGACAATGCGACGGCTCCCGGGATGGCTCACCGCGGTGAAACCGGCACCGGCGAAGGTGGCCGGGGTGCCGACGGACCCGCCGTCCACCAGATCCGGGTAGGCCTCGATGGCGAGGGCGCCGCGGGTGCGGGCGAAGTCGACGGTGGCGCGGGCCAGCGCGTGGCTGATTCCCCGACGCCGGAACCCGGCCCGGGTGACGAAACAGGTCACCGCCCAGACGGTGGGATCGGTCTTGTCCTCGGTCCGGCCTTGCCAAGGAACGCGGTAGTCGCGCAGGAGTCTGGGGTGGTCGGCTCGTGGGGCGACGGCACACCAGCCGACGGGCTCGTCGTCGAGGTAGGCGATCAGGCCGCTCGTTGTTTTCGCCTTGGGGTTTCCGCAGGCGGTTTGGTCCTGGAGGCGGGCGGCCAGTTCTTCGGCGCCTTCGGAGGCCCAGGATTCCTTGGGAAGCATGCGGAATCGCTGGCAGGAGCAGCGGGCGGGGTCGCCGGTGGCGAAGATCGCCTGGAGGTCGGACCATGGCGCCTGGTTGGCGGGGACGATGGTCAGTTGGTCGTCGGTGACCGGTTCTCGGGAGCCGACAGGGCGGGGGACGGGGACTCGCTTGGTCGCCGGCTTCCGTTGGCGAGGTGCTGAGTCGAAGGTGAGTCGGACGTCGACCGGGTCGCCGGCATCCAGTCCGGCGGGCTTTCGTACGGCGTCCTTCAGCGGGAGCAGGTAGCCGCCGTCCTTCGGCCACAACGACGTCTTCCATTCGGTACTTCCGATCCGCGCGCGAATCGGGAGCATCCCCCAGCCGTAGCTGGCCGCCAACCCCGCGTCCCGCAGCGCGGCGCCTTCCTCCGGCGGCACGCGGACGAAGTAGTACGGCGCCGGGCCCCGCCACTCGAACACCTCGCCGCTGAACTCCTGATCCATAGCCAGATGCTAGGACCCAACCCGGACACATCGCTTCCGGAATGGGGATTGCCCGATCGGGCGAAGCCGCGGGCAGGGCCGTTGGTATCAGGCCGGCGCGGCGGTCTGTCCGGCTTAGCCTTTCGATGAACAGCCGACCTGGGGAGAGGCAGTGAGATGAACGCGACCGAGGCTCTGACCGAGCGGCTGAGGGTTGAGCAGTTGCTGCTCCCCGGGACGGCCGGATACGAGGAAGTAGTCGCCATCTGGAACGGCGCCGTCGGGAACCGGCCGGCGGTGGTGGTCCATTGTGAGTCGACTGCGGACGTACAGGCCGTAGTGCACATCGCCGGCGAGTTCGGGCTGCCGTTGTCGGTTCGGGGTGGTGGGCATGACTGGGCCGGCCGTTCGCTGGCCCACGACGGAGTGGTGATCGACCTGACCGGGATGCGGCAGGTGAGCGTCGATGCGGAGGCGCGGGTCGCCACTGTCGGCGGTGGCGCGTTGATCTCCGACCTGATCGCCGCGACGCAGCCGCACGAGTTGTCGGCGGCGACGGGAACGTACGGCGGCGTGGGGCTGGCCGGGCTCACCTTGGGCGGCGGTTATGGGCCGATCAACGGCGTGGCCGGGCTGGCGCTCGACAACCTGCTCGGGGCCGAGGTCGTTCTCGCGGACGGCCGGGTGGTGGACACCGACGACGATCCCGAGCTGTTCTGGGCGCTGCGCGGTGGCGGCGGGAACTTCGGCGTGGTCACCAAGCTCCGCGTCCGGCTGCATCCGATCCCGACCGTGCTGGCCGGTTTCATCATGTTCTCCTGGACCGAGGCAGCCGCCGTACTCCGTGCCTTCGGCAACCAGATCACCGACGCCCCCGACGAACTGACCGCCCAGTTCAGCGTCGTCACCGGCCCCGCCGATGAACCGGTGCTGATGATCGCGCCGACCTGGAGTGGTGACCTGGCCGCCGGCGAGAAGGTCATCGCCCAACTCGAACAACTCGGTACGCCGCTCATGTCGCAGGTCGGCCCGATGCCGTACCAGGGCATCCTCGACCTCTACGAGCCGTTCATCGAGAACGGACTGCACGTGGTGATCCAGACCCGTTCGCTGGCGGCGATCGACGACGACGCGGTCGAGGCCGTGGTGCGGGCCGTCGAGTCGATGCCGGGCAAGAAGTGCCTGATCTCCACCCACCACTGCCATGGCGCCTCGACCCGGGTGCCGCTCGAGGAGACCGCCTTCGGGCTTCGGCAGCCGCACTTCGTGGTGGAGATCGTCCCGATGTGGGACCCGGACCAGGACGGGCCGGCGCATCAGCGCTGGGCGCGAGAGTTCAGCGACGCGCTCGCCCCCTTCGCGTTGCCAGGTGGCTATCCGAACCTGTTGGGGCCGGACGAACGCGAACAACTCGACGAGGCCTACGGCGCCAACGCCACCAGATTGCGCGCGGCCAAAGCGAAGTACGACCCCGCAAACGTCTTCACCGCGATCGGCCTGCCGGAGGCGGAGGAGCCGCATCTGAGGGGTTAACCCCTCAAACGCGGGGTTGCCCCCTCAGAATCTGAGGGGGCAACCTGCCATCTCAGGGGTTAACCCCTGAGATGTGGCCGGCCGGCCAGGCTGGCTGGCGGGCTGGCTGGTTGGCGGGCTAGCTGCGGGTGAAGCGCAGGGTGAGGATCTGGAACGGGCGGAGCTCGAAGGCGACCGCGTTGTCCGAGAGCTCGTGGTCGGCCAGGTGGCGCTCGAGCAGGTCGACCTCGGTCACCGACGCGGCCGCGAAGCCGGTGGTCAGCGTCGCCCGGGACCGGCCGCCGCTCGACTCGTAGAGCCGGACGACGACGTCGCCGGACTGGTCGTCGGCCAGCTTGACCGCCTCGACGATCACGTTGTCGTTGTCCAGGGCAACGATCGGGTCGACGCCCTCGGCGCCGGTGACGACCCGCTCGGGCAGGTTGATCCGGTAGCCCTCGTTGATCGCGTCGGGGATGCCGGCGCCGACGACGAGCGCGTGGTTGACCACGTGCAGGCCCTGGTCGGTCTGCGGGTCGGGGAAGCGCGGCGCCCGGATCAGCGAGGTGCGGATGGTGGTCGTGGTGCCGCCGTCCTCCCGCGAGGTCCGGTTGACGTCGTGCCCGTACGTCGAGTCGTTGACCACGGCGACGCCGTAGCCGGGCTCGCCGACGTGCACCCAGCGGTGCGCCGCGATCTCGAACTTGGCCGCGTCCCACGAGGTGTTCTGGTGGGTCGGCCGGAAGATGTGCCCGAACTGGGTCTCCGAGGCGGAGCGGTCGGCGTGCACGTCGACCGGGTACGCCGCCTTGAGGAACTTCTCCGACTCGTGCCAGTCCATCGCGGTCTCGATGTCGACCCGCTTGGCGCCCGGCCGCAGCCGCAGCGTCTGGGTGACCGTGGACCGGTTGAAGGACCGCTTCACGACGACGGTGGCGACGCCGTCGGCATCGGAGAAGTCGACGCTGTCGACCTCGGTGATGTCGCGGACGTTGTTCTTGTAGAACGAGTCGACGTCCCAGGCGTCCCACTGGTTCGGGGTGTCCACGTGCAGCTGCAGGAGGTTCGCGGTACTGCCCGCGGCGATCACCTCGCGACCGGCCTCGAGGTCGTACAGGCTGGTGATCAGGCCGCGCTCGTCGATCGTCACCCGGATCACGCCGTTGTCGAGGACGCCGCCCTCGATCGTCGCCGCGGCACCTTCGCCGACCGCGATCCCCGCGCCGAGACCGGCGACGCCACTGCGGCTGTGCGGGGCGCCGTTGAAGACGATCTGCGCGTCGCCGGTGCCGGCCAGGGCCTGCTGCGCGGTCGCGATGATCGCCTCGAGCTCCTCGGCCAGCTTGGCGTAGGTCGCCTCGGCCTCGCGGTGCACCCAGGCGATCGAGCTGCCCGGCAGGATGTCGTGGAACTGGTTGAGCAGGACGGCCTTCCAGATCCGGTCGAGCTCCTCGTACGGGTAGGCGTCGAGCTTGCCGGCCACCACTGCCGCAGTGGACCACAGCTCGGCCTCGCGCAGCAGGTGCTCGCTGCGACGGTTGCCCTGCTTGGTCTTGGCCTGCGAGGTGTACGTCGCCCGGTGGATCTCCAGGTAGAGCTCGCCCGACCACACCGGTGCGTTCGGGTACTCCTCCTGGGCCGCGCTGAAGAACTCGGTCGGGGACTCGATCGTCACCCGCGGCGAGGACTCCAGGTTGGCCACCCGGCGGGCCGTCGCGACGAACTCACGGGTGGGGCCGCCACCGCCGTCGCCGTAGCCGAACGGGACCAGCGAACGGGTGGCAGCGCCGTTCTCGGCGAAGTTGCGCTGCGCGTGTGCCAGCTCGCGGCCGGACAGGTCGGAGTTGTAGGTGTCGATCGGCGGGAAGTGGGTGAACACCTGGGTCCCGTCGAGACCCTCCCAGTTGAAGGTGTGGTGCGGGAACTTGTTCTTCTGGTTCCAGGAGATCTTCTGGGTCAGGAACCACTTCGAGCCGGACAGCTTCACCAGCTGTGGCAGCGCCGCGGTGTAGCCGAACGAGTCCGGCAGCCAGACCTCCTGGGTGTCGATCCCGTACTCGTCCAGGAAGAACCGCTTGCCGTGCACGAACTGCCGGGCCAGCGCCTCGCCGCCGGGCAGGTTGGTGTCGGACTCGACCCACATGCCGCCCACCGGGACGATGGTGCCGTCGGCGACGGCCTTCTTCAGCCGCTCCCAGACCTCGGGGTAGTTGTCCTTCACCCAGGCGTGCTGCTGCGCCTGCGAGAACGCGAAGACGAGCTCCGGGTACTCCTGGGCCAGCGTGGCGACGTTGGAGACCGTACGGGCCACCTTGCGGCGGGTCTCGCGCAGTGGCCAGAGCCAGGCCGAGTCGATGTGCGCGTGGCCGACAGCGGAGAGCTGGTGAGCACTGGCGTGCGCAGGACGGCTCAGTACCTCGGTCAGCTCGGCGCGCGCGGCTGTCGCAGTACCGGGGACGTCCTCGTAGTCGAGTACGTCGAGGGCGCGGCTCAGGGCGCGCAGGATCTCGCGGCTGCGCGGCTCCTGCTGGGGGAGCTCCTTCTGCAGGCCGTTCAGCGCCTCGAGGTCGAGGATCAGGTCCCAGACCTCGGCGTTGAAGACGGCCAGGTCGGCGCGGGTGAGCTGGTAGATCGGCTTGCCGCCCGGCTCGGGCTTGGCGCCGAGGTCCTCGGCCAACGGGGCGAAGGCGTTGTGGCCGAGCACCTCCGGGTTCGCGGCCGCCTCGACGTAGAACTCGATCTGGTCGCCGGGCGAGGCCGCCGTACCGTCCGGGCCGAGGATGGACAGCGGCGCATACGTCTGGCGCGGGTGCAGGCCCTTCAGCGGGACGCCCTTGGTGGTGTGCACCAGGCCCTCCGCGGAGAAGCCCGGGCCGCCGCTGAAGCCGAGGTCGATGACGGCCTCGATCTCCTGCCCGGCCCACTCGGCCGGGACCTGGCCGCTGAAGTTGAACCACGCGGTCCCCCACGGGGCACCCCAGGGCAGGCCGATCTCGGCCGGCTCGTAATTGGCCGCGAGCGCTTCGGCGGGTGACACCGGCTCACCAGGCGCGTGCCACACCTTGATGTCCAGCGGGACGGCCGCGCCGTAGATCGCGGGGCGGATCCGCTCCCGCAGGGCGCGCTGGAGCCGCTCCTCGATGAGTTGACGGTCGTCGTGCACGAAATCATCCTCCGATGACGGTCTGGCGCGGCCCTCGCGGCCGGTGCGATGACAACGCTGTCACATCCAGAGGGGGCCCGTCCAGACCTGTTGGTTCGAGCACGGTAAGTAGCCTGAAGACCACTTGCCCAATAGGTTGTCCCTTATGGATCGCGCCCATCTCCTGAATCGCCGCAATGTGCTCGGATTCGGAGCCGCCGCAGCGGCCGCTCTGGTGGTGCCCGGGTGCTCTCGCGGACGGTCGAAGGAGCCGGCCCCCGGCGGCCCGGCCAAGCTCGCCACCGGCAACGTCGGCGGCGTGTACTCGATCTACGGCGCGGGCCTGGCGAAGCTGGTCACCGAGGTGACCGGCGTCACGATGGAGACGATCACCACCCAGGGCTCGGTGCAGAACCTGCGGATGCTGGACAACGGCACCGCCGACCTCGCCTTCAGCCTGTCCGACTCGGCCCTGGACGCATTCGAAGGGGTCGACCAGTTCAGGACCGGCAAGCTCCGGTTCACCGCGCTGGCCCGGACCTACGACAACTACGTCCACGTGGTGGTGCCGACCGCGTCCGATGTCTTCAAGATCAAGGACCTGGCCGGCAAGACCGTCAGCGTCGGACCGAAGCTGTCGGGGACCAAGGTCGTCGCCGACCGGATCCTGGACACCGCCAAGGTCCGGAACGTGACGAAGGTGAACCTCGACCTGGAGAGCGCGGTGAAGGCGCTGGCCGCCAAGGCCGAGAACTCCAAGGCCAAGGGCGGTATCGACGCGCTGATCTGGAGCGGTGGTCTGCCGACCACTCCGATCGGGGCGCTGCAGGACACGATCGGCTTCCGGCTGGTCGACATCGGCGACGTCGCCGAGACCATCGCGCTGCGCCGCTTCGGCGGTTACGTGCTGTCCTCGATCCCGCCGTCGGTCTACAAGCTGGCCAGCTCGGTCCCGACCCTGGCCATCCCGAACTACCTGCTGGCCCGCCGGGGGCTGTCCGACTCCTGGGCCTGGTGGACCCTCAACACCCTGTTCCGCCGCCAGGCCGACCTGATTACGTACCACAAGGAAGCCGGCTCCCTGGACGCCCGCTCCGCGATCGCCACCATGCCGATCCCGCTCCACCCGGCCGCTGAGCGCTGGTACCGCACCAACCACATCTGAGTACTACGCCCGTCCCGGGCGCGGCACTCAGAGGTCGTAGTCGTCGATCAGGGGGACGCGGACCTCGATGACCAGGCCGCCACCGATCGGGGGGCGGGCCACCACGCGGCCGCCCACCCGGGCTGCCTCGGAGCGGACGATGGCCAGGCCCAGGCCGGTACCTGGCATCTCGCGGTGGTGGGCGCTGCGCCAGAAGCGCTCGCCGACCTTCTTGAGGTCGCGGGAGCCGAGGCCCAGGCCGTGGTCGCGGACCGAGAGGACCACCTCGGTGCCGTCGCGCAGTACCGAGACCTCGACCGGGGGTGCGCCGTACTTCGACGCGTTGTCGAGCAGTACGTCGAGGATGTCGTCCACCTCGAGCTCGGAGGCGACACCGCCGGGGACCATCTCACCGATGATGAGTTCGAGGTCGTCGGCGGCGTAGACGGCCTTCCAGCCGACCAGCCGTTCCTTGATCGCCTGGGCCAGGTCCAGCGGCTCTTCGTTGCCCTCGGCATCGCCTGGGCGGTCGGAGCCGGCCAGCCGGGACAGCCGCTGCACGATCCGGCCGAGCCGGTCGATGTCGCTGAGCGCGAACCGCGCGGTGGGCGACAGCCGGGACAGGCCCTCGATGTGGATCCGGGCCGACGTCAGCGGCGTCCGGAGCTGGTGCGAGGCGTCGGCGACGAACTCACGCTCGCGCTGGCGGGCCTGGTGCAGGCTGAGCGCCATCGAGTTGAAGCTGTCGCCGAGTCTTCGCAGCTCGGGCGCGCGGCCGTCGGTGGAGACCCGGGTGTCGAGCGCGCCGCGGGTGACCTGGTGGGTCGCGTTGTCGAGGTCGTTGATCGGCCGCAGCACCCAGCGGCTGACCGGCCGGACGATGCCGATGACGACGGCGACGATGGCGACGATCAGGCCGGCGAGCAGGAGCAGCAGGCCGTTCTGCACCTGGTCACGGGCACGCTCGGTCGGCACTCGGAGGACGGCGGCGCCGAGCACCCGGCCGTTGTTGACCACGGGTCTGGCTACGACCATCTCGCCGGACTTCCACGGCCACATGGCCGGCGGCTCGGCCGGCAACCGCCCGGCCAGCGTGCTGGACAGTGCGGTCGCCAGGTCCGGCTCGGCGATGTTCACGCCGGAGCGCGAGGTCGCGATCACCCGGCTGTCGACGTCGACGACGAAGACGGGCGTGTTGTAGAGCTGGTGGTAGCGGACGGCGAGCTCACGCAGGCTGGCGATGTCGCCGGACTGCAGCGGTCCCTCCGCCATGGTGGCGAACCAGTCCGCGTCGTTGCTGCGGGACAGGAACAGCGTGCGCGACGCACCGGTCGCGATGAAGTTGGCCAGCGGGACGGCAGCGAAGATGGCGAGCACGATCACCATCGGGACGAGGGACTGCAGCAGGCGACGGCGCAACGGTCAGTCCGAGCCGAGGCGGTAGCCGACGCCGCGAATGGTCTGCACCAGCTCTGGCCGGCCGAGCTTGGCCCGCAGGCTGGCCACGTGCACGTCCATGGTCCGCGAGGAGGCCTCGAAGACCGACTGCCAGGCGTACAGCGCGACTTGCTCGCGCGGCACCACCCGGCCGTGATGGGCGGCCAGCACAGCTAGCACGTCGAACTCCTTGCGGGTCAGGCTGATGGGTTTGTCGGCGACCTGGACCGTGCGTGCCTCGATGTCCACGGTCAGGTCTCCGACAGTCACCCGGGGGCGGGGCTGCAGTAGGCCGGTACGGCGTAGTACAGCATCGATCCGGGCCAGCAGCTCGGAGATCGCGAACGGCTTGACCACGTAGTCGTCGGCGCCGCTGCGCAACCCGCGGACGCGGTCGGCCGCCTCACCTCTGGCGGTCACCGCGATCACCGGAACGTCCGACACCGTGCGGATCTGCCGGCACACGTTGATGCCGTCGCCGTCGGGCAGCCCGAGGTCCAGCAGCACGAGGTCACCAGGGTCGGCCGCGAGCGCGTCCGCGGCCGTCCGGACGTGCGTCACCATCAACCCGTACCGGCGCAACGCAGGTATCAGAGCGTTCGCAATATCTAGATCGTCCTCGACCAACAAAATCCTGACGGCGCCGCTCATGCCGTGATCGTAGGGCAGGGAACGGGGTTATGTGTCAGATCTTGGTAAAGACGTAATCATGCGACTCCGTGGCGTGGTCGGCGACACTAGCCTTCGACCACAGGAGGGAACCAGTCGATGACTGTGAGTGCAACATCGGGGGGTGGCAGCGCCACGCTCTCCGAGTCCGAACTCGCCGAGTATGAGCAGGAAAAGCCTGCTCGGCGGTTGCATCCTGCCCTCGACCGGGTGATCTCGGTCTGGTGCGCGGTGATCAGCATCGGCGTTCTGGTCCAGGTGTTCTTCCCGCTTCCGGCCGGAACCCAGTTCTATCTAGTGATCTTTCTCGCAGCCGTCCTCCCGATCACTTTGTTGTGCTACCGGGGCTGGCACGTGCCGCCGTTGCTCAACCCGTTCAAGGCCCGCGCGACCGACAACCCGGGCATCACGGACTGGGTCCTGGCGGCCGTCGCGCTGGTCGTCTGTCTCTATCCCCTGCTCGACTTCGACGGCTTCCTCGAACGCCGCCAGACACCGACGACGCTGGACGTGCTGACCGGGGCGGTGCTGCTCGTCCTGCTGCTCGAGGCCTGCCGGCGTACGACCGGCTGGGTCCTGCCGCTCGTCAGCCTGGTGTTCATCGCCTACGCGTACTACGGCGGATACCTGCCTTACACCTGGTCGCTGGCGCACCAGGGCTTCAACTTCTCCGCGATCATCGCGCAGTTCACGATGGGCACGGCCGGCTTCTACGGAACACCACTGGGCGTCGCGGCCAGCTACATCGTGCTCTTCACCATCTACGGCGCTGTGCTGGACTACTCCGGCGCCGGCAAGTTCTTCATCGACCTGTCCTTCGCCGCGTTCAAGCGCAGCCGCACAGCACCCGGCCGGACCGTCACGCTGGCCGGCTTCCTGCTCGGCAGCGTCTCTGGTTCCGGTACTGCGACAGCCGTCTCGCTAGGCACAGTGTCCTGGCCGATCCTGCGCCGCGCGGGCTACCCGCCCGAGCCCGCCGGCGGGATGCTGGCCGCTGCCGGCATCGGCGCGATCCTGTCGCCGCCGACGCTGGGTGCCGCTGCCTTCATCATCGCCGAGTTCCTGCAGGTGTCGTACCTGACCGTCCTCGGCTACGCGGTGATCCCGACGATCCTGTACTACCTGGGCATCCTGCTCGCGATCGAGATGGACGCGCGCCGGCACGGGACGACCGAGGGCGAGGCCTCCACGCAGTCGGCGTGGAAGCTGCTCAAGCGCTTCAGCTACCACTTCCTGTCGCTGTTCGTGATCATCGCCTTCATGGCGGTGGACGTGCCGCCGTTCAAGGCCGTCGTCTACGCGGTGATCATCCAGTTCGCGCAGTCGTTCCTGGATCGCGAGCACCGGTTGACCGGGGTGCCGCTGTTCAAAGCGCTTGCCCAGGGCACCCGTTCGGTACTGCCGGTGGTGGCCACCTGCGCGACGGCCGGCGTGATCGTCGCGGTGACGACGCAGACCGGGCTCGGGCTCAACCTGGCGGCGATCATCGTGGACGCGGCCAAGGGGCTGACCGACAACCAGACCGTGGTGCTGATCCTGACCGTGGTGCTGTCGGCGTTCGCGGTACTGATCCTCGGGCTCGCCGTTCCGGTGACGGCGTCGTTCATCATCGCGGCCGTGATCATCGCGCCGGCCCTGGTGCAACTGGGCGTCACCCAGCCCGAGGCGTACATGTTCATCTTCTACTACGCCGTACTGTCCGAGGTGTCTCCGCCGACGGCGCTGGCCGCGGTCGCGACGTCCGCCATTACCGGCGGCAAGGTGATGCCGACGATGTGGCAGGCGTGGAAGTACACGCTGCCTGCGTTCCTGGTGCCGTTCGCGTTCGTGCTGACCGACAACGGTGCCCGCTTACTGGGACAGGGCAGCCTGATCGGCATGGTGTGGACCCTCGCGGTCTCTATGCTCGCCGTCGCCGCGCTGGCCGTCGTGACCGGCGGCTGGATCGCGGTGGCGACAGGCTGGGCCGAGCGCGTGATCTGCATCCCGGCATCTTTGCTGCTTCTTTACCTAGCGCCCGTAACTATTGCGCTGGGAATCGGTTTGTTAGTTGTCGCCGTACTTGTCAACCTAGTCCGGCGACGCCGCCTGACTGGCCCAACGAAAGGACCAGCCGCCCCATGATCTCCCGTCGACGCCTCCCCGCCGCCGTGGTCGCGCTAGCCGCCGCTGTTTCGCTTGCCGCCTGTGGAGGGCAGCGAGAACCGGAAGCCGGCAAGGCCGGTACCGATGGTGGCCGGCTGACCATCGCCACCGGCAACACCACCGGTGTGTACTACCAACTCGGTGGCGCGCTGGCGAAGGTGTACTCGGAGAAGGTCGAGGGCTACCGGGCGACCGCCAGCGAGACCGGCGCCTCGGTGCAGAACGTGCAGGGCCTGGTGGCCGGCAACTACGACATCGCGTTCTCGCTCGGCGACACCGCCGCGGACGCGGTCAAGGGCGAGCACAGCTTCAAGACCCCGCAGGACGTGGTCGCGCTGACCCGGCTCTACCCGAACTACACCCAGGTCGCCGTTCGCGCATCGTCGGGGATCAACAAGATCGCGGACCTGAAGGGCAAGCGCGTCTCGACGGGTTCGCCGAACTCGGGCACCGAGGTGATCGCGCGCCGGCTGCTCGAGGCGGCAGGACTGGACGTGTCGCACGACGTCAAGGCGCAGCGGCTCGGCCTGCCGGAGTCGGTCGACGGGATGAAGGCCGGCTCGATCGACGCGCTGATCTGGTCCGGCGGGCTGCCGACCGGTGGCATCACCGACCTGACGACCAGCCTGGGCAAGGACGTGAAGCTGATCCCGATCACCGATCTGCTGCCCGCGCTGACCAAGTCGTACGGAACGATCTATGCCCAGGGCAACATTCCGGCCGCGACCTACAAGCAGCCGGCCGACGTCGCGACGATCATCGTGCCGAACGTGCTGCTGGTCCGCAAGAACATGTCGGACGAGCTGGCCGAGAAGCTGACCAGGGCGATCTTCGAGAACAAGGACGCGCTGGTGCAGGTGAACGCGGCGGCCAAGGGCATCACTCTCGAGCAGGCGGCGAACACCGCGCCGGTCGAGCTGCACCCGGGCGCGAAGAAGGCGATCGACGCCCTGAAATAACAACTCCACAGACCGTCCTCCCCCGCACACCAGGCGCAGCGGGGGAGGGCGCAGGGACTCACCGCCGCACACCAGGCGCAGCGGCGGTGGGAACCAGGCCCACCCTCACAACCAGGCGCAGTGGGGGAGGGTTTCAGATCGGGCCCGTCCTGCCGGAGGCATCCGTCGGAGGCGGGCCCGATCGCCTTCAGTCCTTGTCCGCCTCGGGCATGCGGCTGCCGCGGAGGTAGTTGGACAGGGCCGAGTCGCGTTTCGGATGGGCGTGGTACTTCGTCGGCACGACCCGCCCCTCGGCGCTGTCCCAGGCGTTGTCCGCCAGCCGCCACATGCGGTGGGCGAGGCGTCCCGCAGTACCGGTGTGTGGTGTGTACGGGTGCGCGCGGGTCGGTGCGGTCTCCTCGGCGGTGAGCAGCTGGTCGGTCAGCGCGCTCACGCCCTGGCTGTCGAGCTCCTCGCCGATCATCCGGCTGTACTCCGCTTCGAGCCGCTCGTGCTCGTCGAGCAGCCGGTCGATGACCTGCCAGACGTCGTCCGGGTGCAGGTGGAGTACGCGACTGTCGCCGTACTGGCGGGCCTTGAGGAAACGCAGCGATCGCTCGAGCTGGCGGGCGTTGCCGACGTAGGTGCTGACCAGGCTGCGGCCGTCGGGGAGCCGGCGGACGTGCGGGAGCAGGACGTCCTCGGCGGCGGCCAGATGCTGGGCCGCGATGGCGTAGAACCAGTCGGTCTCGTGCCGGCGGTCGGGACGCGCGGCGGCCGGCTGATGCGCCGGAGCGGCCAGCTCGCGGATCTTCTCGTGCTCGTAGTTGAGGGCCAGTTCGAGGGTCGAAGCGGTCATCGAGAACCACCTCCTGGGGGGTACTCACCACTGTGTGCCCAAGACGGTGCCGGCGCAACCACGCCGACACCGTCCGTAACCGAGCGGTCAGGCCTCGGAGCTCTTCTTCCACAGGTTGATGCCGGCCTCGACGGCGTCGGCGTCGATCGCGTCGAGCTCATCCTGGCTGAACTTGAGGTTGCCGACCGCGGCCAGGTTGTTCTCCAGCTGGGCGACGCTGGAGGCGCCGATCAGCGCGCTGGTGACCCGGTCGTCGCGCAGGGTCCAGGCGAGCGCCAGCTGGGCCACCGACTGGCCACGCTGCTTGGCGATCTCGTTCAGCGCGCGGACGTGGCCGAGCGTCTCCTCGGTGAGCTGGTCGGTGCCCAGCGAGGTGCCCCTGGAGGCGCGGGAGCCCTCGGGGATGCCGTCCAGGTAGCGGTCGGTGAGGATCCCCTGCGCCAGCGGCGAGAAGGCGATCACGCCGACACCCAGTTCACCGACGGTGTCGAGCAGGTCCTCCTCGATCCAGCGGTTCAGCATCGAGTAGGACGGCTGGTGGATCAGCAGCGGCGTACCGAGGTCGGCCAGGATCGCGGCCGCCTGGCGGGTCTTCTCCGCGGAGTACGACGAGATGCCGGCGTACAGCGCCTTGCCGGAGCGGACGGCGCTGTCGAGCGCGCCCATCGTCTCCTCCAGCGGGGTGTCCGGGTCGAACCGGTGCGAGTAGAAGATGTCGACGTAGTCCAGGCCCATCCGGTCCAGCGACTGGTCGAGCGAGGCGAGCAGGTACTTGCGGGTGCCACCGCCCTGGCCGTACGGGCCCGGCCACATGTCGTAGCCCGCCTTGGTGGAGATCAGCAGCTCGTCGCGGTACGGCTTGAAGTCGCGGGCGAAGTGGCCGCCGAAGTTGGTCTCGGCCGAGCCGTACGGCGGGCCGTAGTTGTTCGCCAGGTCGAAGTGGGTGACGCCGAGGTCGAACGCCCGGCGCAGGATGTCGCGCTGGGTGTCGAGCGGCTTGTCACCACCGAAGTTGTGCCACAGGCCCAGCGAGATCGCCGGCAGCTGCAGTCCGCTGCGGCCACTGCGCCGATAGGTCATCTGGTCGTCGTACCGGTCCGGAGCGGCTACGTAGTCAGTCACAGTTCCTCAGTCTGCCCCATGTCGTGACAAGTCCGCGAACCCTTGTTTTGCGTGGCTTGTGAGTGTCAGTACTGCGTCTTCTTGATCAACCCGCGCCAGGAGTCCGGCGGTGACGAGGCGTAGAACCGCAGCACACCGAGTAGCCGGCTGGCCGGCGGAGCAGTCCAGTGCCGCTGCCCCGGCTGCGGCCCTTTGGCCAGCCCGCTGACCCCCCAACTCAAGTGAAACCACAACACCGAAGCCTCGAGACCGGCCTCACCTGCATAGCTGGGGAGGGTGGCGGCGACCTGCTCGAGGGTGAGTTTGGCGAATTCCATCCCCGGCGGTCCCCAGGCTGCGTCACCCCAGTCGATGATCGCCTCCAGCCGGCCGCCGCGCGCCATCAGGTTCTGCTGCGCCAGATCGCCGTGCAGCAGTACAGGCTTCTGCTCCGGGATCAGCGTGGCGAGGTGGTCGAAAGTTTCGAGAAGCCAGCTGGCGATCCCGACATCGAGGTAGCCCCGCGCCGCCAGGCTGTCCACCGTCGGCCGAGGATCTCCACCACCGTCGTCCTCCGGCGCCCCCACCGGGCGTTCCGCTTGATGGATCAGGGCGACCTGGTGGCCGACCTCTCGCCAGAACTCCTGCGGCGGAGTCTCTCCGTCGACCAGGTCGGTGCCGTAGACCCGTTCGAGCACCATGTACGGCTTGTCGATCAACGTCCGGGTCGCATCGAACTCGACGATCGCGGGCGTGCGGACCCCGGCCGCGATCGCCGCGGGGATGACCGTGGACTCCTTGAGCAGGTCCTTCTCGAACGCCGCGCTGCGGGGGATCCGAAGAAAGAGCTCGTCGCCCAGCAGATAGGCACGGTTGGCGACACCACCCGGTACTTCGCGAACGGCGTCGACCGGTACGCCGAACTCGGCGGCCAGCGGCTCGAGTTCTGGGTGTGATGTCATCAGGGAATACTGGCAGCTGTGCGGAGAGACCTGGATCCGGAGACCATCAGCAGCAGGGACTTCTACGCCGTGCTGAACGCGGTGGTCGTGCCGCGGCCGATCGCGTGGGTGTCGTCCCGGTCGGCCGACGGGGTGCTCAACCTGGCGCCGCACTCGTTCTTCACCGTCTCGTGCGTCCGGCCGCCGATGGTGCAGTTCACCTCGGTCGGGCGCAAGGACAGCCTCAACAACGTCGAGGCGACCCGCGAGTTCGTGGTCAACTTCGCCGCCGAGCCGTTGTTCGAGCAGGTGAACGCGACCGCGACGAACTTCCCGCCGGAGATCGACGAGTTCGCCGCCGTCGGTCTGCACGTCGAGCCGAGTACAACGATCGCTGTACCACGGGTGGCCGAGTCGCCGGTCGCGATCGAGTGCACGCTGCACACCACCGTCGAACTCGGCGACTCGACCGTGGTGATCGGCCGCGTCCGCCGGATCAGCATCGACGAGTCGGTGATGGACGGGAACCACCCGGAGATCACCCGGTTGCAGCCGCTCGCCCGGCTCGGCCGCAACGAGTGGTCCACCCTCGGCGAGATCAGGGACATCAGCCGGATCCGCTACTCCGACTGGCCGGGGGACTACGCGGGTCCGCGCGACGCCTGACGGCGCAGGGAATTCCGGCGCCGGAAAGTTTTCTGGATCTCCACCCATCCGGGGTGTGGACGGGACCGAAGCACTGATGTCAGTCGCGACCCAGCGGCGTGTGTCCCCCCACAGAAAGAGATCGTCATGTCTCACACCATCAAGCGTGTCGCCCTGGCCGCCTCCGCCGTTTCGTTGCTCTTCGCAACCGTTGCCTGTGGCAGCGACGACGACAAGTCGAGCAGCAGCCCGTCGACCACCAGCTCGGCGTCCACGTCGACGTCGGACACCCCGTCGGCGATGCCGTCGGTGGACAACGCCGCGGGCCTCGTCGGCCCCGGCTGCGCCGACTACGCCAAGGCGAACCCGACCGGTGCAGGTTCGGTCGACGGTATGGCCGCCGCGCCGGTCGCCACCGCCGCCTCCGGCAACCCGCTGCTCAAGACCCTCGTCGCGTCCGTCTCGGGCAAGCTCAACCCGAAGGTCGACCTGGTCTCGACCCTCAATGGCGGCGAGTTCACTGTCTTCGCCCCGGTCGACTCCGCCTTCGCGAAGATCCCGGCCGCGACGATCAACACCCTGAAGACGAACTCCGCGCTGCTGACCAAGATCCTGACCTACCACGTCGTGGCCGGTCAGCTCGACCCGGCCGCGGTCGTCGGCAAGCAGACCACCGTCGAGAAGGGCTCGCTGACCGTCACCGGTTCGGGCGACAACCTGATGGTCAACAACGCCAAGGTCATCTGCGGCGGCGTCAAGACCGCCAACGCCACGGTCTACCTGATCGACACCGTCCTGATGCCCCCGGCCTGACCCGCGTCATCGGTTGCCTGAAGCAACTACCCCGCTGAAGCAACCAGTCTGCTGAAGCGACCATCCTGTCTGAACCGACCGGGCGGCGCCCTCTCTGCCGAGGCGCCGCCCGGTCTTCACGTCGCGGACGGCGCCGCTGCCGGTAGTCGCCGGATCATCCCGCCGAGGGTTCGGTACGCCGACCGCAGCGCTCCGATCAGGCCGGCCGTGAGCGGCACGAGGATCAGCAGCAGGGCCGCCGACTGGTTCGGCAATTACAGGGAAGTCCGCCGACAATGCACTAACCGCCACTCGTGATGCGCGAAAGTGCGGCCCTTCCGTGGAACTGATCGGTCAATGGGTGATCGCTCCCAGAGCGCGCACCGTTCTGGTCAGGTCTTCCGGGGTGGTTCGGTGGTTGGAGATGGAGATTCGCATGTAGCGCTTGTTGCGCCAGGTGGTGCCGCCTGCCCAGGCGGTGCCGGTGGATTGCAGGGCGGCGATGACTCGGTCGGTTTCGGTGTCGGTGCCGAAGGAGACGAGGATCTGGTTGAGGATTACCTCGTTGCCGATTTCGTAGCCTGCGGACGTCAGTTGCTCTGCGAAGGACTTGGCCAGGGCGCAGCAGTGGTCGACGAGGTGAGTTACGCCTTCTCGGCCCAGCTCTTGTAGGCCGGCCCAGACTGCCAGGCCGCGGGCTCGGCGGGATGACTCGAGGACGTAGTCGCCGGGCTCGGGGTCGCCGGAGCTGACCAGGTAGGACGCGGTGTAGCCGAGGGCGGCGGCGTGGGACTCGGGATGTGCCGAGAACACGAAGCCGCTGTCGTACGGCAGATTGAGCCACTTGTGCCCATCACAGCCCCAGGAGTCAGCAAGCTCGAGACCGGCCACTTGATGCCGATGGGCAGGGCTCGCCGCCGCCCACAGGCCGAAGGCGCCATCCACATGCACCCAACCGCCGTACTCATGAACAAGCTCGCAGGCCTCACCGAGGGAGTCCGAGGCGCCGGTATTCACGTTACCTGCTTGAAGACAGACGATCAGCGGGCCTTCGTGGCCTGTCAGGCGGGTTCGGAGGTCATCGAGGTCGATCTCTCCGTTTGCCTTGCTGCTAACGAGTTCCAGTGCGCCCGAGCCGAAGCCGAGCAACCGCAACGACCGATCGATCGTGGCGTGCCGTTCGTCGCCGGCCAGGATGCGGACACGCGGTGCACCTGCCAAGCCGTCCTTCTCCACGTCCCAGCCCGCGTTCTTCAGCACGTGATGTCGCGCTGCCGTGAGGCCGACCGTGTTGGCGGCTTGAGCGCCGGTGACAAAGCCCGCTGATGCCGTCGCAGGAATGCCAAGCAGATCCTTGAGCCACTCACCGGCCGCATCCTCGGCGGCAGCCGCAGTCGGCGAGAGCACGCTGTTCCAGCCGTTCTGGTCCCAGCCGACTGCCAGAATGTCGGCAGCACTAGCCGCCGGCAACGCCCCACCGACAACAAACCCGAAGTACCGCGGCCCAGCGCTAGACACCAGCCCACCCTCGGCAAGCCCCACAAGCTCGTCGATCACCTCCCCCGCAGCTCGCCCCTTCTCCCCAAGCGGCCGCCGGAAATCCTCCCGAACCTCAGCAAACGTCTTGGCCGCACCCACCCGCCGCTCACCCAGCGACCCCCGATAGTCCGCGGCCCGAGCCGCCGCCCGCCCGAACAGCTCCCGCAACTCACTGTTGGACTCGCGCATCTCGGACCCGGATTCCCGTTGTTCGGTCTCAGCTTCTGTGAGCTCGGGTCGTGACTCGTGTGCCCTTGGTTCTTCCATGAAACCGACTGTGCCATGCGGCCTGCAGGAGGCGCGTGACGCGTTCAGCTCGTCAGGTGAGCTGGCTGAGTTCGCGTAGGAGGGTGAGGAAGCGTGGTGATAGGCCGGGGTCGCTGTTGTCGGCTGGTCGCGTCGTTGGATGCCAGCCGTCGGCGGCGACCAGGTAGACCCAAGGGCTCAGAGGGCCGGGGTTGGTGGCGTGGGAGCGGCCGGCGAGGTTGAGCATCATGCCGAGGGCTTGTAGGACGGACAGGTCGGTGATCACGTGGACGAGGAGCAGGTCGCGGACCGGCATCGCCGCTAGTACGCCGTAGGGCGGGTTCTCTACGTGGAGGGATTCGCGGAGGACGGTGTCGAGGACCAGTGCGCGGGAGGCGGCGAAATTGCTGCCGCTGATCATCGCGACATAGGTGCCGTCGTGCTCTGCGTAGCTCACGGTGTCGGTCATGGCGCGTAGGTTCCGCAGACCGAATGACTCCGCCTCGGCCCAGGTCAGGCCGAGGTCGAGCTCAGGGGCGAGATACATCGTGATCGCGCCGGTGGTGCTCATCGCGGGCACCGACAGGAGGCCTGGCACGAACTCCGGTGCACCAGCGGCGATCAGTGGATCCAGCGAGTCCTTCGCGGCCAGGCGTTGGATGAGCTGGGTCTGCGGATCCGTGGGCCGGGGTGCGGCGCCTCGGCGCAGGAGGTCGGCCAGGCGGTCGAAGTGCTCGCCCACGAGGCGCGGCCAGTAGTCCGGTCGTTCGTCGGCGACGATCCGGGCCAGATTGGTCAGCCCAGCCTCGAGCTGACCATCCGGCAGAGTTGTCCGCAGGATGAGTGCTCCGCGGTTGTCGTAGTGGCCGGTCAGGCCTGCGGTTGCGGCGGCTTCGAGGCTGAGGCGCACCAGGTGTGCGGCCTCTGCCGGGGACAACGGTGGTAGGGCCGGATCGGAAAGGTTGCCTGAGGCACGTTCGGTGGAGTCGTCGTGAATGAGCATGCTGTCCACCTCCTTCGTCAGAGAAAGTACGAGCGAAGGCGTCGCCGGCGGACGACGGTTTCGCAGCCTGTGGACAACCGGGCGTTATCCTGCGTCAGCCATCGATCGACCGAACACCGAGGAGCGACCCCATGCCCGGCACCCCCAGCGCAGACCGCACTCCGGCCGAGGGTGTCGCGCGCCAGGAGGTGACCAGCCGCTCCGCCTCGGCCACCCGCATCTCGCTGTCGCACATCACCGCGCAGAACGAGACCAACCTGCTCGGCACCGTGCACGGTGGCGTGGTGATGACGCTGGTCGACTCGGTCGCCGGCGTCGTCGCGGCCCGGCACTCGGGTGGTCCCGCGGTGACCGCGTCGATGGACGAGATGGTCTTCGTGGTTCCGGTCCGGGTCGGCGACGTGGTCCACCTGACCGCCCAGGTGAACTGGACCGGCCGCAGCTCGATGGAGATCGGCGTACGCGTCACCGCCGACCGCTGGGACGCGGTCGGACCGCAGGTGCACGTCGCGACGGCGTACCTGGTGTTCGTGGCGGTCGACGAGAACGGCAAGCCCCGCCCGGTACCGCAGGTTGTGCCCGAGACCGACGAGGACCACCGCCGGATGCGCGAGGCGGAGATCCGCCGCAGCCACCGCCTCGCCCGCCGCCAGGCGATCATCGCCTCCCGCGAAGCAACCGAAGCAACCGAAGCAGCCCAAGCAGCGAAAGCAACAGAGGCAGCCGAATGAAGCTGGTGCGCAGCGCCAAGCGCCATCCCTCGGCCATCCTGCTGGTCGTCCAGCTGCTCGGCGTCCTGCTCTACCCCGCGATGGAAGGCTCACGCGGCGGCCGCGTCGGCTTCGAGATCCTCGGCATCGTCGTCCTGACGCTCGCTGTCTTCTCGGTCCGCTCGACCCCCGGTCTCACCTGGGTCAGCGTCTGCCTCGGTATCCCCGCCGTCGTCCTGTCGCTACTGGACGCCTTCCGCCCGACAGACACGGTCGTGCTGATCTCCAACCCACTCCATGCGGCCTTCTACTTCTATGCCGCCTACAGCCTGCTCCGCTACATGCTGTCCGACCACGACGTCAGTGCGGACGAGCTCTGGGCCACCGGCGCGACTTTCACCTTGGTTGCTTGGGGTTTTGCCTACCTGTACGTCTTCGTCCAGGCACTGGTCCCCGGCAGCTTCACCGCCGCGGTCAACCCAGGTGATGACCGCACCTGGATGGAGTTGCTGTTCCTCAGCTTCACCACGCTGTCCAGTACCGGCCTCAGCGACATCGTGCCGATCACCTCGTGGGGCCGCTCGGTCGTGATGATCGAACAACTGGCCGGCCTCGGCTACGTCGCCATGGTCGTATCCAGGCTGGTCGGCCTCACCGTCGCCAAACGCACTTAGTCCCGCGGCCAACCCGCCAGCAGATCCGCAGCGGCTCGATGCGCGACCTCAGGCGCGTACTCCATCGCCGCCACCCGGAAGCACACCAGCGCGCCCTCGTGCAGCAACAGCAGCCGGTCTGCCAGCTCCTGGACGTCCGCGAAGCCGCCCAAGGCTGCCTGCGCCATGAATTCGGACCGCATCCACTGCTTCTGCGCCACGATCACCGGCATCGCCGGGTGGTCGGGCGCGGCCAGTTCCACGCTCGCGTTGATGAAGCCACAACCGCGCCGTGACTCCGCCATCCAGTCCGTGAGCGCCGCGAAGAGCGCGAGGATCACGTCGGCAGGCGTCTGAGGAGCAAGCGCCGCCAGCTGATCGTCGAGGAACGCGTGCCAGACCCGGTTCCGCTGCTCCAGGTACGCCGCAATCAGCCGATCCTTCGACCCGAACCGGTCGTACAGCGTCTTCTTGGTCACCTCGGCCGCGTCCGCGATCGCGTCCACCCCGACAGTACGGATCCCGCGCTCGTAGAAGAGCGTCGACGCGGCCCGCAGGATCCGCTCACCGGCAGGCGTCAGCCGCTCCGCCTCCAGCTCACCGCGGTCCGTCAGGAGTCCCACTGGCTGAGCAACCATACTGACAGTATACCGACCGGTGTGGTTACTTGTGGAGCATGATCAATCCACGCGTGCTCCCCGTCCTGGCCGGCGCCGGCTTCGTCGTGTTCTGGAGTTGCGGCTTCATCGGCGCGCGCTGGGGCACGGAGTACGCATCTGCCTTCGACCTGCTCGCCTGGCGCTATCTGGTCGCCGGCGCCCTAGCTGCCGCCGTACTGCTCAAGCGCCGCCCCCACCTGACCCGCAGCGACCTCATCACTCACGCAGTGATGGCATTCCTCACGCAGTGCGTCTACCTGGGCCTGATCTTCACCGGTATCGACCACGGCATCTCCGCAGGCGTCACTGCGCTCATCGGCTCCCTACAGCCGATCCTGATCGCCACTGTCGCCGGACCACTACTCGGCGAGCGAGTCAGCCCAAGGCAGTGGGGCGGCCTCCTCCTCGGACTCGCAGGAGTCGCCTTCGTTGTCGCCGACGATCTAGGAGCAACCCCAGCCTTGACGTTCCTGCTCCCAGTCGGCGGCCTGCTCGGACTAGTGGTCGGCACAGTCTGGGAGCGCCACCGCAAACCAACGACCAATCTCCTGGACGCGCTCTGCCTGCAGAGCCTGGTCTCCTGCGTCTTCTTCGTCGTAGTAACAGCCGGTACCGGACAACTGACCGTTCCGCATGAACTGCAGTTCTACGGCGCCGTCCTGTGGCTGGTCGTACTGGCCACCGGTGGCGGCTGGGGCCTGTACCTCGTCAACCTCCGCCTGTCCGGCGCCACGAGGATCAGCAGCCTGCTCTACCTGGTCCCACCGACGACGATGCTCTTCGCCTTCCTGCTGTTCGGGGAGACGATCGGCGCCCTCGCCGTCGGCGGAATGCTGCTCTGCGCACTAGCTGTTCTGCTTATCACGGCTCGCCCAAGCGGCAGGAAGGCCCGGATCTCGTTACGCTGCGACAATGGCGGAACCACGGTGGCTGGATGACCAGGAGCAGCGGGCATGGCGAGCGTTCATCGCGGCCCAGCGCGTGGTGAACGGCCGGATCGAGCAGCAACTGCAGCGCGACGCGGGCATGCCGCACACGTACTTCGAGATCCTGGTCCGGCTCGCCGACGCGGACGACGGCCGGCTGCGGATGAGTGAGCTCGCCGTGTCCACCCTCGGCTCGCGCAGCCGGCTGTCGCACGCGGTGAACCGGCTCGAGAAGGTCGGCTGGGTCCGTCGCGAGGGGATCGAGTCCGACCGGCGCGGCCAGGTCGCGATCATCACCGAGGAAGGTCGCCAGAAGCTCAAGGACACTGCGCCGGGCCACGTCGAGACGGTCCGGCAGGCGGTGTTCGATGCGCTGAGCCCTGAGCAGGTCGACCAACTGCTCGACATCTGCGCGACCCTGACCCGGCACTCCGGTGGTACCTACGACAGCGCCATCTGGGAACCGAAGGCCTCCGGTACGCCGGCCCAGTAACCCCATGGGCCAGAATGGCCGTGATGAACACCACCGGACGCCGGGTACTGGCAGTAGCGGCCGCGGCGACTCTCCTCGCCGGCTGCAGCGACTCGGATACCCCCACTGCGGGTCCTAGTACTGCTCCCTCCTCCTCGATCACCCGGCAGACCCCGCCGCCGACCGAGACCCCGGCGCCCAGCCAAACCCCGAGCGCGACGAGCACCCCCAGCGCGACGCCCAGTACGCCGCCCGCCAACGGCTGTGTGGAGCAGAAGCTGCAGCAGCTGACCCTGCGCGAGCAGGCGGCCCAGCTGATCATGACCGGCATCAGCACCAAGGGCATGACGGCAGCAGAGCGATCCATCGCCAAGGCGCAGAAGCCAGGAGGCCTCCTCCTGATGGGTCCCGGCGCCAGCGCCTCCCACACCCGTACTGCGATGGCCGCCGCCACCACGACGGCCACGGTGAAGGGCATCAAGCCATTCATCGCCGCTGACCAGGAAGGCGGCAAGATCCAGCGGCTCAAGGGCTCTGGCTTCGACCGCATCCCCGCCGCGACCGTGCAGGCCACCTGGTCCGACGACAAGCTCACAGCTCGCGCCAAGACGTGGGGCGGCCAGCTCAAGCAGGCAGGGGTCAACATGGACCTCGCGCCGGTCGCGGACGTAGTACCGGCATCTCTGGGGGACAAGAACGCTCCCATCGGGGCACTGGACCGGGGCTACGGCGACACGCCCGGCAAGGTCGGCCCGCACGTCGCCGCCTTCGTCAAGGGGATGGAGCAGGCTGGGGTGATGACTTCGGTGAAGCATTTCCCGGGCCTCGGCCGGGTCAAGGGCAACACCGACTTCTCCTCCGGCGTGGTCGACACAGTGACGACCCGCCACGACGACTACCTGTCGACGTTCGCCGCCGGCATCCAAGCCGGCTCGGACCTGGTGATGGTCTCCACCGTCACCTACACCAAGATCGACCCGAACAACCGCGCTGTGTTCTCACCCACCGTCATCGGCGGCATGCTGCGCGGCGACCTCGGGTACGCCGGAGTGGTGATCACCGACGACGTCGGAGCGGCAGCAGAGGTCGCGTCGGTCCCTGCCGGCCAGCGCGCGACCCGCTTCGTCGCGGCCGGTGGCGACATCGTGATCACTGCCAAGGCCTCGCTCACCTCGACCATGGTCAACGCGCTGGTCGCCAAGGCCGAGCAGGACAAGACCTTCGCGGCCGCACTCCAGAGCAGCGTCGGGCGGGTGCTCGCCCTCAAGCAGAACCGTGGCCTGCTGAGCTGCTGATGAGCGACCCGACCCAGGAGCCCGACTACCGGTTCACGCTCGCCAATGAGCGGACCTACCTGGCGTACCTGCGGACCGCGCTGGCCTGCTACGCGGGCGGTCTGTCGGCAGTACAGTTCCTGGATCTCGGCCCTGATCGCTGGCCCGCGCGCGTCATCGGCGTAGTACTGGTCGCTGCGGGCATCACCACCACCGCTCTGGCCTTCCGGCGCTGGCAGGCCAACCTGAGCGCCATGCGCACCGGCGGACCTCTCCCGGTGACCCGGCTGCCTTTGATGCTCGGGGCAACCATCGCCACCGTCGGGTTGATCGGTTTGCTGTTCAGCCTGTGGCGATGAACACACCGCGTGACCCTGGTCTCCAGCCCGAGCGCACCTTGCTCGCCTGGCGCCGCACCGTGCTCGGCCTGGTCGCCAACGGCATCCTGCTGCTTGCCTCCGGCCACGGTACGTCGGACATCCGGCTCGGCCTCGGCATCGTGGTGACCGTGCTGGCCCTGGCCTGCTGGGTCGCGGTCACCGCGGTCTACCGCCGTGGCCTCGAACCGTCCGCTCTCGGGTCCGAGCGGGTCCTGCGGCTGGCAGCCGGGCTGGTCCTCGTCGTGGGGGTGTTCGACCTCTATGCCGTGGTGACGCGCTGAATTTTCCTGGTCACTTTCCGGTTGTATTGAGTCTACGTGTTCATCATCTCGCGGTACGTTGACCAGGCGGATGCTCCGTCAGCGGTCCGTTGCCCCTAGCATGTTCAAGGTTTGTCCCTCGTTCACCCGGAGCTTGAAGTGCCGTTACGTCTGCGTCCGAACGACCCGACGTTCTACGACCTTTTCACCGAATCCGCCAACCACCTGGTCGACGGGTCCCGGATCCTCGCCGAGCTGCTCGGCAGCACAGCGGGAACCGGCCTATCCGCGAGCCACCAGATCGCCGCCCAGATGAAGGATGCCGAGCACGCCGCGGACGAGACCACCCACTCGATCATCCGGCGGGTCAACTCCACCTTCGTGACCCCGTTCGACCGCGAGGACATCTACCGGCTGGCCTCCGACCTCGACGACGTCATGGACTACATGGAGGAGGCGGTCGACACCATCCACCTGTTCAACCTCGACAAGCTGCCGGCCGAGGCGGCCGAGCAGATCGAGGTGCTGCAGCGGATGGCGACGCTGACCTCGGAGGCGATGCCGCGGCTGCGCACCATGAAGGACCTGGCCGAGTACTGGATCGAGATCAACCGGCTGGAGAACACCGGTGACGCGGTCCACCGCCGGATCGTGGCCAAGCTGTTCAGCGGCGAGTTCGACGCGCTGACGGTGATGAAGCTGAAGACCGTGGTCGACCTGCTGGAGGCCGCCATCGACGGCTTCGAACACGTCGCCAACACGGTCGAGCAGATCGCCGTCAAGGAGAGCTGAGCGTGGAGCTCACGCTCGTCATCGCGGTCGTCGTCATCGCGCTCGCCTTCGACTACACCAACGGCTTCCACGACGCCGCCAACGCGATCGCGACCTCGGTCTCGACCCGGGCGCTGACGCCGCGGGTGGCGCTGGTGATGGCCGCCTTCTTCAACTTCGTCGGCGCCTTCCTCGGCACCGAGGTGGCCGACACCGTCGGCAAGGGCATCATCACGCTGCCGGCCGGGCGGCACGGTCTGGTGATCGTGATCGCCGCGCTGGTCGGCGCGATCACCTGGAACCTGATCACCTGGTACTTCGGTCTGCCCAGCTCCTCGTCACACGCCCTGATCGGCGGCCTGGTCGGCGCCGGTCTGGCCTCCACCAGCGTGGTGCTGTGGTCCGGCATCGTCGACAAGGTCGTCATCCCGATGGTGCTGTCACCGGCCATCGGCTTCGTCGGCGCGTTCCTGCTGATGACCGCGATCCTGTGGATCTTCCGGCGCAGCAACCCGGGCAGGACCACCCGCGGGTTCCGGCTGGCCCAGTCGCTGTCGGCGGCCGGGATGGCGCTCGGCCACGGTCTGCAGGACGCCCAGAAGACGATGGGCGTGATCTTCCTGGCCCTGCTCACCACCGGGCACGTGGACAAGAACGAGGGCATCCCGACCTGGGTGAAGATCTCGGCCGCGACCGCGATCTCGCTGGGCACCTACTCCGGTGGCTGGCGGATCATGCGGACCCTCGGCCGCCGGATCATCCACCTCGACCCGGCCCGCGGCTTCGCCTCCGAGGCGGTCGCCGCGACGGTGCTCTACGTGATGGCGATCGGCCTGCACGCGCCCGTCTCGACCACCCACACGATCACCTCGGCGGTGATGGGCGCCGGCGCCACCAAGCGGCTCTCTGCGGTCCGCTGGGGCGTCGCCAAGGGCATCGTGCTGGCCTGGGTCCTGACCATCCCGGCAGCCGGCCTGGTCGCGGCCGCCGTCTACTACGTCGCCCACTTCATTCTGGAGTAGTTCATTCTTCGAGTAGTTCACCGCGATTTCACCCGGCGCGCTTAGCGTGAGAGCGCTCCTGACGCCGCCGTCTTGGGATGTGATCGTGATGGACCTCTCCTTCCTCGTCGTCGTGGTGATCGTCACCGCCTTGGTCTTCGACTTCACCAACGGCTTCCACGACACCGCCAACGCGATGGCGACGTCGATCGCCACCGGAGCGCTGAAACCCAAGGTCGCCGTCGGCTTGTCCGCCGTGCTGAACCTGGTCGGCGCGTTCGTCTCCACCGAGGTCGCCAAAACGATCTCCAGCGGGCTCGTCGACGACGCGAAGGTGACCGTGCCGATCATCTTCGGCGGCCTGGTCGGCGCGATCCTGTGGAACCTGCTCACCTGGTACGTCGGGCTGCCGAGCTCCTCGTCGCACGCGCTGTTCGGCGGCCTGATCGGCGCCACCTGGATCGCGGCCGGCAGCGGCGCGGTCCACTTCGGCACCGTCGTCCAGAAGATCATCATCCCGGCCGTCGCCGCCCCGATCGTGGCCGGTGTGGTCGCCCTGCTCGGCACCTACCTCGTCTACACGATCACCCGGCGGGCCCGGAAGAAGAACGTCGACGACGGCTTCCGGGTCGGCCAGATCGCGTCCGCCTCGCTCGTCTCGCTGGCCCACGGCACCGGCGACGCGCAGAAGACGATGGGCATCATCACGCTCGTGCTGATCACCTCGGGCAGCCTGGCGTCGGGGTCCCGGCCGCCGCTCTGGGTGATCTTCGCGGCCGGTCTGGCGATCGCCGCCGGCACGTACCTCGGCGGCTGGCGGATCATCCGGACGATGGGCAAGGGCCTGACCGAGATCGGGTCACCGCAGGGCTTCGCGGCCGAGACGAGCTCCACCGCCGTACTGCTGGCCTCCTCGCACCTCGGCTTCCCGCTGTCGACGACCCAGGTCTGCTCCGGCAGCATCCTCGGCGCAGGACTCGGCAAGCGTCTCGCGGAGGTCCGCTGGACGGTCGCCGGGCGGATGGCGCTGGCCTGGCTGTTCACGCTGCCAGCCGCCGCGATCGTCGGCGCCCTGGCCGGCCGGGTCGCCAACTCCGGCAACATCGGCGTGACGATCATCGCCATCGCCGCGGCCGCCGCCGGTGGTTTCATCTACCTGGCATCGCGCCGCAAGCCGGTCACGGCCGACAACGTCAACGAATACCCGGGTACGACGGCCCCGGCGTCCGCAGTACCGGCTGCCTGAGGAGGATCTGATGCACATCGACTGGAGCGCACTCGGTCAGGTAGCGATCGCGAGCCTCGCCTTCGGGGTCGGCATCGCGGTGCTGTTCGCCGTCGGAATCAACGCGATGTCGCGGCGCGCGGTGGCGGTCGAGGCGAAGAAGAACCCGCCGCCGGTGGACACCGCGGTGGCCGGCCTCTGCTTCCTCGCCTGCCTCGCCGCCGTCTGCTACGGCCTGTACCTGATCATTCCGCAGTTCCACTAGCGGTTCCAGCGGCGGACCGACCTCGCTACGTCCTTGGGGCGGAGCGAGGCGACCGCGCTCTCCCAGTTGTTGTAGAGCGAGTCGCCGAGCAGGGTGAGGCTCAGGAACGCCTGCGGGCGGACCGCCATCACCCAGGTGGCCGCGGCGGCGTGGCCCTGCTGGTAGAGCAGCCGCTCGGCCGTCGCCTCGATCCGCGCCTTGCCGTCGTCGGGCGCCATGTTGATCGTCGCCCAGGCCTTCACGATCGCCGAGTCCTTCGCGGTCATCTGCGCCAGATAGGTCAGCGGCCCGCGCCACGAGCCCCGGCGGCCGAGGCCGTCCAGGCTCTCCAGCGGGAACCAGCCGTTCTGGCAGCGCCGGCCGTTCACCGCCGACTCGATCTCCCGGGCCTGGTCCGGGCGCAGGTTCTGCGTCGCCCAGTACAAGAAGTAGACCCCGACATCCGGGATCTCCTCGGCCACATTGCCGGGAATGCTCAGCTTCCCCGGCTCGAAGAGGTGCAGCTCCTCGTCTGATCCGTACAAGATCGTCATTTCCCCCCGCCCAGCCCGATCACCGCCGGCGGACCCCCCAGGTCCAGCTTTCGACATACAAAGGTTCTTGGTACCCCCGGCTCGCGCCCCGGTCAACCCCTCGTCCGGATACCGATTGTCCCTATAACCCAAACCGGTAGGGACCGCTACTTGCGGCGGCGGGCCGCTCGCTCGCGGAGCTCCTCGGCGTCGAGGCGGTCGGCCTCCTCGGGAGTCGGCGCGCCGCCGCCGTACGACGCGGGCAGCCACCAGGCGCCGGCCGGCTTGTCCGGGGACGCCTTGATGGTCCGGTCGAGCATCGCGGCCATCGTCGTCCGCAGCCGGGCCGTGGCCGCGGTGGCGTCCTCGTCCTTGCCGACCGCCATCGGCTCGCCGACCGTGATGGAGACCCGCTGGTGCCGGGAGAAGTCCCGCGGATGGTCCTTGGTCAGCATCCGCTGGGTGCCCCACAGGATCATCGGGATCACCGGTACGCCGGCCTCGGCCGCCATCCGGACCGCGCCCGACTTGAACTCCTTCAGCTCGAACGACCGGCTGATCGTCGCCTCGGGGAAGACGCCGACGATCTCGCCCTCGCCGAGGTAGCGGATCGCCTCCCGGTACGACCCGGCGCCGGCGCCGCGGTCGACCGGGATGTGGTGCATGCCGCGCATCAGCGGTCCGGAGTACCGGTTGCGGAACAGCACCTCCTTGGCCATGAACCGGACCAGCCGCTTGCTCGGCTGCGCGCCGAAGCCGCCGATCACGAAGTCGACGTAGCTGATGTGGTTCAGCGCCAGCACGGCACCACCGGTCCGCGGGATGTTCTCGGTGCCGACCATCGTGAAGCCCAGGTCGAGCACCTTGAAGGCGGTCTTGGCGAAGCCGATCACCGGCGGGTACAGGATGTCGCGCATGGTCTGACGCTATCGGGTCGGTCAACGGCGCGCGGATCCAGTACGCAGTACGCAATCAATGGTTAGAGTTGCCGACGACAAGTTGATACCGCGGGAGCTCGCGCTGTAGCGGGCTGAGAGGGCGGCTGGGTTTCGGAACCCGGCGCCGCCGACCGCCGAACCTGTCCGGGTAATTCCGGCGTAGGGAGCAGCATCGTGACATCTATCGACAACTCTGTCCGCCCTCAGGTGACCACTGGGCCGATCTCTGGATCGGAGAAGATCTACACCGGTGAGCTGAGGGTTCCGCAGCGGCGGGTGCACCTCACCAACGGGGAGCACTTCGACCTGTACGACACCTCGGGGCCGTACACGGACGTGACGGCCGAGATCGACGTCCAGGCGGGCCTTCCGCCGGTACGCCGGGACTGGATCGCCGGCCGTGAGCCGCTGACCCAGTTGGCGCAGGCCAGGGCCGGCGTCATCACGGAGGAGATGCGCTACATCGCAGTACGGGAAGGTGTCGAGCCTTCGTTCGTGCGCGACGAGGTGGCGCGGGGGCGGGCCGTGATCCCGGCCAACCACAAGCATCCGGAGTCCGAGCCGATGATCATCGGGAAGAAGTTCCTGGTGAAGGTGAACGCGAACATCGGCAACTCGGCCGTCTCCAGCTCGGTCGAGGAGGAGGTGGAGAAGCTCGTCTGGGCCACTCGTTGGGGCGCGGACACGGTGATGGACCTGTCCACCGGCAAGAACATCCACGCGACCCGCGAATGGATCCTGCGCAACTCGCCGGTCCCGATCGGCACGGTCCCGCTCTACCAGGCGCTGGAGAAGGTGAAGGGCGATCCGACCGAGCTCACCTGGGAGGTCTACCGCGACACGGTGATCGAGCAGTGCGAGCAGGGCGTCGACTACATGACCGTGCACGCCGGAGTACTGCTCCGGTACGTGCCGTTGACGGCCCAGCGGATCACCGGGATCGTCTCGCGGGGTGGCTCGATCATGGCGGCCTGGTGTCTGGCGCATCATCAGGAGTCCTTCCTGTACACGCATTTCGCCGAGCTGTGCGAGATCCTGCGCTCCTACGACGTGACTTTCTCACTCGGCGACGGACTGCGGCCGGGGTGCATCGCGGACGCGAACGACGCGGCCCAGTTCGCCGAGCTGCGGACGCTGGGGGAGCTGACCAGGATCGCCTGGGAGCACGACGTCCAGGTGATGATCGAGGGCCCGGGGCACGTGCCGATGCACAAGATCGCGGAGAACGTGCGGCTCGAGGAGGAGCTCTGCGGCGAGGCGCCGTTCTACACATTGGGGCCGTTGGCAACCGATGTCGCGCCGGCCTACGACCACATCACCAGCGCGATCGGCGCGGCCCAGATCGGCTGGCTGGGAACGGCGATGCTCTGCTATGTGACGCCGAAGGAGCACCTCGGCCTGCCGGACCGAGACGACGTCAAGACCGGCGTGATCACGTACAAGATCGCTGCCCACGCAGCCGATCTGGCCAAGGGTCATCCGGGCGCGCAGGACTGGGACGACGCGCTGTCGAGGGCCCGGTTCGAGTTCCGCTGGGAGGACCAGTTCAACCTGTCGCTGGATCCCGACACGGCCCGCTCGTACCACGACCAGACCCTCCCGGCCGAGCCCGCCAAGACGGCCCACTTCTGTTCGATGTGCGGCCCGAAGTTCTGCTCGATGCGGATCACCGCCGACATCCGCAAGTACGCCGAGGAAAACGGCCTCGACTCCGCCGAAGCGATCGAAGCAGGCTTCGCCGAGATGTCAGAAACCTTCAAGGCGAAAGACTCCAAGCTCTACCTGCCGCTGGCCGACTGAGCTTGCATTCGGAACAAATCTAGACTCGCCGGTCCGCGCTCCGAAGCACCCGAAAACATCCTGACTCCGTGTGAGGGTGGGGGTGAGTCGGGGTGCGGATCCGGCCGATTTCAGCGGAGAATTGGGGGATCGGTGGCCAGCGGGGCGATCACGGTGGGTGATCGGGCGAACCGGTTCAGGTTTTTGCCTTCACTCTGAGTGAATAAGACTGTAGCCTTAACCTGCGTCGGGAAGGAGGTGCAAGGCGGTGGTCTTCGTTCTCACGGTAGATCAGCGAGGAAGCCGGAGCATCGGCGATCTCGTACCCGAGCTACTGAATACGCTGAACCGGCGGCCGCGCCGGATCGGCCTGCTGCGCAAGTTCGAGCGCACGGCCGGCGACGAGGTCCAAGGCGTTCTGTCCGAGGCCCGGGCAACGGTCGACGTCATCGTGCAGCTGCTCCGCGCGGACACCTGGTACGTGGGTCTGGGCGTCGGCGCTGTCGACCAGCCACTGCCCCGGAGTACCAGGGCAGGTAGCGGGGAGGCGTTCGTCTTCGCCCGCGAGGCGGTCAACCGGGCCAAGGCGAGCCCGCACCACGTCAACGTCGTCGGTGCGAACGAGCACGCGGCGGAGCAGGTCGAGAGCGTCCTGTGGCTGATGGCGTCGGTACTGCGTCGCAGGAGCGAGCGCGGGTGGGCAGTGGCCGACCTGCTGGCCGAGGGGCTCACCAGGCGGGAGATCGGCGTCAAGCTGGGGATCAGCCAGTCCGCTGTCACCCAGCGGGCGCAGGCGGCCGGTTTCGCGGAGGAACAGCGCGGACGGGTGCTCGCGGCAGAGTTGCTCGAGGCTGGGGAGGTTGCATGACGGCAGTGGTACTGGTGCTGACTGGGGTGGCTCTGGTGCTCGCCGTCGTGGCGTGGGTGCCCAAGTCGGGCGCCACGCTGGAGATCGTGCTCAGTGGCGTGATGCTGGCCTGCCTGACGGCGACCGGCATCCTGCTGCTGGCCGGGCACGGCGTACAGGGCTGGCGGGAGGCCTGGTGGAACATCCTCCTCATGGTCTCCGGCGGCCTCGCAGTAGCTGGTGGAGGTCCGCTGACGACGTCGGTGCTGGCGCTGGTCGACCGGGGCAACACCAGGTCGCAGTCGACCCAGCAGGCGGGCGAGGTGCTCCGCGGTGGTGCGCTGATCGGCGCCCTGGAGCGCGGAGCCATCTACGGCTCGATCGTGGCGGGCTGGCCCGAGGGCATCGCGATCGTGCTGGCCATCAAGGGCCTCGCGCGGTATCCGGAGCTGCGTAGTCCGGACCAGCCGGCGTCGGTGACGCCCACAGCGGTGGCGGAGCGATTCATCATCGGCACCTTCACCAGTGTGCTGTGGGCCGTCACCTGCGCCGGTCTGCTGCTGTCTCGCTAGACCTTGATGACGTACGTGCTCATCACCTTGTCGTGCCAGGTCTGCTTCTTGTCGTCCCACAGCGGCCACAGCGCGTTGAGCAGGCAGGCCTGGTCGAAGATGCCGCGCAGGATGTCACGCAGCAGCGACTTGCCGGCGCCGATCGGCTGGAAGTAGGTCGCGTCGACCAGCTTGATCTTCAGCACGCTCTTGCCGACGCTCTGGCCGGTCTTGCCCTGCCGGATCACCCTGTTCCACACCCACAGGCCGATGCTGGCCAGGACGCCGATGATCAGCACGATGACGGCGAACGCGCTGGGACCCTCGCCAGCGGTGGTGTAGCTGTCGCCGTCGGAGTTGGCGATCACGTTGGCGATGAAGATCCCGTACGCGATCAGGCCGGGGATGCCGGAGAGCAGACCGTCCAGGAGCGACGCACCGACCCGTGATCCCCAGTCAGCCAGCTCGGACCCACCAGGGCCGCCGTAGCCGAAGCCCTGCTGCCCGTACATCGGCTGGTCGTACTGCGGCGGACCAGGTTGCCCGTACTGAGGCTGACCGTACTGCGGCCCAGGCTGTCCGTACTGCGGCTGACCGGGTTGCCCGTACTGCGGCTGACCAGGCTGGCCGTACTGCGGAGGTTGCCCGTACTGCGGCTGGTCCTCGGGACCGTTCGGAGGCGTTGTCACAGCTTGACGACCAGCGTGTTGTTGATCTTGTCCGCGAAGGTCTGCTTCTTCTCGTCCCACAGCGGCCACAGGTAGCCGACGTAGCAGACCACGCCGTCGAGGAAGTGGGTGAGCTGGCGGACGAACGCCTTGGCCGGACCGACCGGCTGTCCGGTGGCGGCGTCGATCAGCTTGATCTTGACCACCGACTTGCCGACCGTCTGGCCCTCGTTGCCCTGCTTGATGACGACGTTCCAGATCCCGACGCCGATCGCGATCAGGACGAAGAGCAGCAGGAAGATGCTGCTGACCGACCGGCCGAGCGCAAGACCGATGGCGTACGGCACGGCGACCAGCAGGGAGTCGATGATCGCGCCACCGGCCCGCAGCGGCCACTCGGCCAGCGTGCCCGTAGGAGCGCCATAGCCCGGCTGCTGCCCGTACTGCTGCGGATAACCAGGCTGCTGCTGCCCGTACTGCGGTTGCCCGTACTGCGCCGGCGGCTGCCCGTAACCCGGCTGCTGCTGCCCATACCCAGGCTGCTGCCCGTACTGCGGCGCCGCCGGCTGGCCGTAGCCGGGCTGCTGCCCGTACTCCGGCTGCTGGCCAGGCTGACCGTACTGACCGGGCTGCTCCGGCGGTTGCCCGTACTGGCCAGGCTGCTCTGGCTGCTGGCCGTACTGACCAGGCTGTTGGCCGTACTGACCCGGTTGGTTCGGGTCTTGCGGGCCGTAACCCGGCGGTGGCGTCGGAGTGCTCACGACGATCCCTTCTACTGACATGAGGAGTGGTAGCGCTCTGACGGATCAGCTGCCTTGGCGGATCCCATCAAGTTGCCTGCGGTAGGAGATACCTTGGTGGATGTGACCCTGACACAGCAAGCTGTCGTACTCCGGCCGCGTGGGCCGGTCGAACCGCTCGACCGCCGAGTGCTCGGCGTGGCCGGCGTCGGTGTCGGCGGGTTCGCTCTCGCAGGTGTCTATCAGCTGTCCGGCTCACTGCACCTCGGCATCCCTTGTTTGCTCCACGCCACTACCGGGCTGAACTGCCCGTTCTGCGGAGCGACCAGGATGGCGGCAGCGTTGCTGCGTGGCGATCTGGACGCCGCCTGGCACTTCAACCCGGTCGTACTGGTCCTCGGCCCGCTGATCGGTGTTGCCGTCGGCTACCAACTGCTCACCTGGGGTCTGGAGAGCGCCCGGCTGATCAAGCTGCCCCGGCTGCGAATCAGCCCGGTGACGCTGAAATGGCTGCTCCGCGCGCTGGCCGTTCTATTGGTCGTCTATGGGGTCGCCCGCAATCTGAATTGAGACACTAAGGTGTCCCAGTGACCCAGCCTCCTTTGCCAGATGAGAACGGCCAGCAGCTCGAGCCCTTCCAGCAGCAGCCGCCGCAGCCCCCGGTCCCGCAGCAGCCGGGTCCGCAGGATCAGTTGCCGATGGCCCC
This sequence comes from Kribbella koreensis, assembly GCF_039525325.1. Lineage (NCBI taxonomy): Bacteria > Bacillati > Actinomycetota > Actinomycetes > Propionibacteriales > Kribbellaceae > Kribbella > Kribbella koreensis. The sequence goes on along the minus strand of NZ_BAAAHK010000007.1, from coordinate 499,499 downwards.
GCAGTACGGCGCCCCGCAGTACCAGGCTCCGCAGAACCCGCAGTACCAGCAGGTCCAGGGCCAACCGGTGCAGCCGCCGGCCCAGGCGCTGCCGGCCGGGCCGGTGCTGGTGACGATCGGGGACATCTCCGTCGAGCAGTACCGGATCGTCACGCCCGCCGGTGTGCTGCCCACCCAGGGCACGAACTGGTCGGCGATGGACATGACCCGGACCGAGGAGAAGATCCCCGCCTACGCCATCGTGCTGGCGATCATCTTCTTCCTGTTCTGCCTGCTCGGGCTGCTGTTCCTGCTGATCAAGGAGCGCAAGACGACCGGCTTCGTCCAGGTGACCGTGCAGCACGGCGCCCGCACGCACAACACGCATGTGGCCGCGGCCAACCCGACCCAGGTCGCCGACACGCTGGCCAGAGTCAACTACGCCCGCACCCTCTGCGTCTGAACCCTTGCAGGCAAGGGATCCAGAGCGCGGCGGGCACGGGCGCGTTGCGTAGTACCGGGGATCGGCTCAGCCGAAGCGGCCGGTGATGTAGTCCTCGGTGGCCTTCTCGTTCGGGTTGGAGAAGATCTGCTTGGTCGGGCCCATCTCGATCAGCCGGCCGGGCTTGCCGGTGGCCGACAGGTTGAAGAAGGCGGTCTGGTCGGAGACCCGGGCCGCCTGCTGCATGTTGTGGGTCACGATGACGACGGTGAACCGGTCCTTCAGCTTCTCGATCAGGTCCTCGATCGCGAGCGTCGAGATCGGGTCGAGGGCCGAGCAGGGCTCGTCCATCAAGATCACCTCGGGCTCGACGGCGATCGCCCGGGCGATGCACAGCCGCTGCTGCTGACCACCGGACAGGCCCGAGCCGGGCTTGTCCAGCCGGTCCTTGACCTCGTTCCAGAGGTTGGCGCCCTTCAGCGACGCCTCGACCACCTCGGTGAGCTTCTTCTTGTCCTTGACGCCGTTCAGCTTCAGGCCGGATGCGACGTTGTCGAAGATCGACATCGTCGGGAACGGGTTCGGCCGCTGGAACACCATGCCGACGACGCGGCGGACCGCCACCGGGTCGACCCCGGTCGCGTACAGGTCCTGCTGGTCCAGCAGCACCTTGCCCTCGACCCGGGCGCCGGGGATCACCTCGTGCATCCGGTTCAGGGTGCGCAGGTAAGTGGACTTGCCGCAGCCGGACGGGCCGATGAACGCGGTGACCGAGCGGGGCTCGATCGTCATCGACACGTCCTCAACGGCCTTGAAATCGCCGTAGTAGACGTTGAGGCCGCTGACCTCGATGCGCTTAGCCATATCGGCTCAGAACCTCATCTCTATTTGGACTTGATGGTGCTGAACCTGGCGATCAGCCGGGCCAGCAGGTTGAGGGCCAGGACCAGGAGGATCAGCGTCAGTGCCGCTGCCCAGACCCGGTCCGCGGCGGCCGGCAGGGCCATGTCGCCACGGTCGTTGTTGATCATGGTCGGCAGCGCGCCCATGAAGCCCGAGAACGGGTTGTAGTTGATCACCTTGGAGTAGCCGACCAGGATCAGCAGCGGCGCGGTCTCACCGATCACCCGGGCCAGCCCGAGCATCACGCCGGTGATGATGCCGCCGAACGCGGTCGGCACGACGATCTTCAGGATCGTCTTCCACTTCGGCACCCCGAGCGCGTACGACGCCTCGCGCAGTTCGTCCGGTACCAGCTTGAGCATCTCCTCGGTGGAGCGCAGGACGACCGGCATCATCAGCAGGACCAGCGACAGCGACACCGCGAAGCCGATCCGGTTCTGGCCGAGGATGGTGACCCAGACCGCGTAGACGAACAGCGCCGCGACGATCGACGGGACACCGGTCAGGATGTCGACCATGAAGCTGACGACCTTGGCGCCCCTGCCGCCCTTGCCGTACTCGATCAGGTAGACCGCGCCGAGGATGCCGAGCGGCACCGCGATCACCGCGCAGATCAGCGCCATGATCAGGCTGCCGACCAGCGCGTGGTACGCGCCGCCACCCGCGCGGCGGGAGGTGATACCGCGCTGCGACTGCGACCACCAGTTGGCGTCCAGCACCAGGTGGTAGCCCTTCGAGACGACCGTCCAGAGGATCCAGCACAGCGGGATCAGCGCGATCAGGAAGCACAGCGAGATCAGCACCGTGGCCAGCAGGTTGCGGAACGCGCGGGCGCCGGACCTGCCGGTCAGGTCGAGAACCTTGCCGTCGTACTGCGGACGGTTCGCGGCGATGGTGCTCACGCGGGCGCTCCTTGCTTGGCGGCGGGCTTCGGCCGGCGAGTGCGGCGCTTGGCGCCGGGGCCCGAGCGGGCGACGATGATCCGGGCCGCCGAGTTGACGATGAAGGTGACGACGAACAGCACCAGGCCGGCCGCGATGAAGGCGCCGGTCTTGGCCGGGGTGTCGAGCTCGGCCGCGCTGGAGGCGATCTTCGAGGCGAAGGTCTCACCGCCGGCGAAGATCGACGGGTCCCACGGCGCGATCGGGTTCGGCTGGGACAAGATGATCATCACCGCGACGGTCTCGCCGAGGGCCCGGCCGAGGCCGAGCATGGCGGCGCTCGTCACGCCGGAGCGCCCGTAGGGCAGGACGGCCATCCGGATCATCTCCCACTTGGTCGAGCCGAGCGCCAGGGCGCCCTCGCGGTGGGTGACCGGGGTCTGCGCGAAGATCTCCCGGCTGATCGCGGTGATCACCGGCAGGATCATGATGGCCAGCACCAGGCCCGCGGTGAAGACGGTGCCGCGGTCGGCGTTGGCCGCTTCCTTGAACAGCGGGACCCAGCCCAGGACGTCGGAGATCGCGTGCGACACCGGCTGGATCACCGGCGCGAAGAAGACGATGCCCCACAGGCCGTAGATGATCGACGGTACGGCGGCGAGCAGGTCGACCACCGAGGCGACCGGACGGGCGAGGCGCGGCGGAGCGTAGTACGTGATGTACAACGCGACGCCGATCGCGATCGGGACCGCCACCGCCATCGCGATCAGCGAGCTGATCAAGGTGGTGTAGAACAGGGCCGCGATGCCGAAGTTCGGGTGGTCGCCACCGGGCAGCCAGGTGCGGGAGAAGAGGAAGTTGCCCTCGTTGTCGGCCAGCGCGGGGATCGCCAGCGCCAGCAGGAAGATCCCGACGAACGCGACGATCGCGACCACCAGGCCGCCGGAGCCGCGGGCCATCCCGGCGAACAGCCGGTCCCCGAGGTGTCCGACGGGGCCCAGGTCGAGTCCCTTCCGGCTGTCCGTGGTCTCTGCCGTAGCCGCAGCGGCCGGGTGCTCGGCAGCCTCGTGCTCGGCGTGTTCCCCGGCCAGACCCTCGAACCGCGGGGTGGGGCCGGACGTCTCGTGGACCAGGTCCTCGATCCGGGGTTCCTGCGTGCCTTCCGGCCGGTCTGGCGGTTCCGTGCCGTCTGGACTACTCATCGATGGTGCTCCAAGCGCCTGGGTCGGGTGGTCGGGTCAGACCACGAGCCGAAGCCCCGGCCGTCTGAGATGAACTCGGACCGGCCGGGGCTCGCAGGTGGCAAAGGTTTTCGTCAGCTGATCGACTGGATCGCGGCGTCGACCTTGATCCGGATCTCTTCCGGCAGCGGCGCGTAGTTCAGATCGGTCAGGGCAGCCTGGCCGTCCTTGCTCGCGAAGTAGCTGAGGAAGCTCTTCACCATCGCGGTCTTCTCGGCCGGCAGGCCCTTGCTGCAGACGACCTCGTACGTGGCCAGGATGATCGGGTAGGCGCCCGCCTCCTTGGTCGCGTAGTCCAGCTTCAGCGCCAGGTCGCTACCGGTACCGGCCGGCTTCGCGGCGGCCAGCGCCTTGCCCGCGGACTCGGCGGTCAGCTCGACCGGGGTGCCCGAACCGTTGTCGATCTGCGCGATGCCGAGCTTGTTGTCGACCGCGTAGGACCACTCGACGTAGGTGATCGAGTTCTTGGTGCTCTTGACGCCCTCGGCGACACCCGCGGACTTGTCCTTGCCGGCGCCGGTGCCGGTCCACTTCTTGGCCGGCTTGCCGGTCCAGGCACCCGCGCCGGAGGCGGCCAGGTACTTGGTGAAGTTCTCGGTGGTACCGGACTCGTCGGAGCGGAAGAAGACCGAGATCGGGGCCGACGGGAGCGTGACGCCCGCGTTCAGCTTGGCGATCGCCGGGTCGTTCCAGGTCTTGATGGCGCCCTGGAAGATCTTCGCGGCGGTCGGGCCGTCGAGGACCAGCTTCTGCAGACCGTCGACGTTGTACGCGATCGCGATCGGGCCGATCACCATCGGCAGGTCCAGCGCCGGGTTGTTCTGGCAGCGCTTGGCGGCCTGGGCCGTCTCCGGCTCGGCGCCGTCCACGCCCTCGGTCTTGAGGGCCGAGTCGGAACCGGCGAAGTCGACCTGGTTCGCGTTGAACTGCTTGATGCCCGCACCGGAACCGGTCGGGTTGTAGTTCACCGTGACGTCGGCGCACTTCTCGTTGTACTTGGAGATGACTTCCTCGATGGCGTTCTTCTGCGCCGAGGAGCCCTCGGCGTTCAGGGTGCCCTTCGGGCAGTCGCCCCCGGTGGAGGAAGTGTTGCTGCCCGGGCTCGAGGAGCCGGCGGGCTCCGGGTCGGAGCCACAGGCGCTCAGGGCGAGGACGCCGAGGGATGCCACGGCGACGGTGCCGACGCGGAGCAGGCGATTGACGGACACGAGAGTGTTGCCCTTCTGCAGGATTCAGACTTGTTGAACTTCCACAGACGGTAGGCAGACCAAGTGACCGACCGGTCCGTCGCCGGTGAACGAGCGGTGAACGGTTCCAATAGCGTGTGCGACGCGTGGCGTGCCGCCAGGCGGCCAACAGGTGAACTGAGTTAAGACCCGTAACGCTGAGTCACCTGAAACGGTCATTTGCTCACGTTTCGGTAACGCTCAGCGCATCCCGCGCCACCGCGAAACCGGCCCGCGCCAAGAGTAGACGCGAGCCGGCTGGTCCGGAATCGCTACATCTGGGCTGTGGTCGTCTTCGACGAGCCGCAGACGTAGATGGTGCCCTTGCAGACGGTGGCGATGACCCGCATCACGCCGACCGACTGCCGGCTGTTGGTGTGGTTCCAGATCTCACCGTTGCGCTTGTTGGCGGTGTAGACGGTGTTGTACTCGGCCCACTCGTTGGTCTGCGGTTGCTTGTAGAGGATCCGCAACTTGAGCTTGCACCCCGACCCGGCCGCCCAGGTGCTCTGCCCCTGCGGGAACACCTTGATCCAGAACTGCGCGGCATACCCGACTTCCTTGCCCAGTCCCTGGTCCATGATCTGGTAGTTGTACTTGCAGTTGCTGAAGGAATGAGTGTCGTTGACATTCCGCGCCGCCGCCGGCAACGCGGTCGCCCCGATCATCGCCACGGCCAGCGCCAGTACCGCCAAAATCTTCTTCCGCACGTTCGTGCTCCCCAGTCGTCGAAGTCGCCCTTGTGGACACCCCGAGCCAAGGAGCCGGACGTGAACAACGGATGAATCCCGACCCCGGAGGCCGAATCGCTTTGCACCAATTGCCATCCGCGAACCCGTTGCCACCAGCAAGAACCTCGCCGGAACTGCAACTACCTGCAATTCCGGCGCCGGCTCAGCTGACGGCGAGTTTGAAGGCGCGGCTGCCGGTCGCCTCGATCGGCTTGCCGTAGTACGACATCTTCGGGACCAGGACCCGCCACGAGCGGGTGGTGCCGCGGCCGGACGCCTTGACGTTCAGGGCGCCTTTGCCCTTGACCAGTTGGACGTATGCCCCGTGGTGCCAGACCTTCCCGTCCCACCATTGCAGATCCGCCCGGACTGTTGCTTCCGGCTTGATCCACACAGCCAGCTTGACCACCTGCCCGACCGTCGCGCTGCGCTTGTTGAACCAGGCTGTGAAGAAGCGCGTCTTCGTGGCGGAGTACCGCGCCGAGGTCGACACCGGTGCCGTCACCGTCCAGTGCGAGTCGTCCAGGTACTTCCAGCTCGGCACAGTCATCCGGTACTGCTGGCTGCCGAGGGCGTTGGCGAGGGTCTGGTACTGACCGTCTTCGACGTACCGGCCGAAGTAGCTCCAGGGCTTGGTCGCATCGGCCCTCGTCTGCAGCGTCATCGAGACGGGGTAGTTCTTGCGGCAGGTCGGCAATGTCGGCCCGCAGTCCTGCGCTCCGACGACGCCGGTCATCCACATGCCCCGGCCGAACTCGTTCGTGGCCGGGACGGCGAAGGTCAGTGCCATGGTGGCGAAGGTGACCGACGTGCTCGCTCTCGTCGTGCCCCATTCGTTGCTGCCGATGACACTGATCGGATACGGCCTGGGACGGGGCGGGACGGCCGCGCTGGTGGTCCCGGCCGGCTTCAGGAAGAACTCGGTCTTCGCGGCATCCGCCTCGGTCCACCAGATCACCGGACCGACGGTCGACTCGCTCGACGGGCGGTCGAGCGGGTCGCCCGGGGTTGTGTCGGCGGGAGTCGCAGCCTGGGTCCAGCGCAGTCGCAGCGACTGGTCGGGCAGCGGGTCCGCGTTGGTGAGGACAGGCGCCGTAGGTCGAAGTGAATCGAACCAGGCCGAGTTGATCGCCGGGCTCTCGACCCCTGCGGCATCCACCGTCGTCACCAGGATCCGCGAGGTCCGCTTGGCGTCGAAGAAGTCGGTGAGCACGAGCTTTTCGTTCGTACCGGCCGCTCCGGACCTGGCAAGCAGCATCAGGTCATCGGAGTCGTCGTACTGGCGGTAGACCCTGTTCGCTTCACCATTGTCGTTCCAGCGGACCTGGATCTGACCCTGGGCCGTCTCCGACCAGCTGAGCTGAAGATCTGTGGGCGCAGCCTGCGCCGCGGCCTGCGCCGGGAGTTGGCTGGTGACGAGCATGACCGCAGCCGTGCCGGCGAGGAGGGTCTTTCGCATGTCTCGAGATCCTTGGGTCAGCGGACGGTGAGTTTGAAGGTGCGGCTGGCGGTGGCCACGATCGGGAGGCCGTTCATGCTCATCTTGGGGACGACTACTCGCCAGGAGCGGGTGGTGCCTCGGCCTGAGGCCTTGAGGGTGAGGGTGCCTTTGCCCTTGGTGAGGGGGATGTACGCGCCGTGGCGCCAGGTCTTGCCGTCCGACCATTGCAGGTCGGCCTTCACGGTGCCGGCGGGCTGGACGTCGACCGTGGCCTTGACCGCCTGGCCGACCTTGGCGGTGAAGGTGTTGAAGCCGACCACCCGGAAGTAGGACTGCGTGGGGATGTAGCGCGCAGTCGTACTTACCGCCGCGCTGACGTCCCATTCGTCCTTGTACCGGTACGTCCACGCAGGCACGTAGAAGCGGTACTCACGGCCGCCGACCGCGACGCCCGCGGTCTCGAACCCGACGTTGTCGTAGATGGTGTCGGCGTACGCCGTGTAGTGGCCGGCGTACTGCCAGGGCTTGGTCTTGCTGGGCCGGGCCTGCATCGTCACGGGGACCCCGGCGCCCTGCCATAGCCGGCAGTAGTCCCGGTCGAGGCAGCTGTCCTGCCCAGCCTGGCCTTCGATGACCAGCGGCCGGCCGTACTGCCCGTAGGCGGGCACCTTGCGGAGGAACAGCTTCATGTCGGAGGCCATGACGTACCTCGACCACACCGTGCCCCACTCGTTCCGTAGCTGTACGAACGCGGGGTACGGAAGCGCCCGGGCGGGAACGACTCCAGTGCTCGCACCGGCCGGCTGCGGGAAGACCGCCTCGGGCATGTCGTAGTGCGGCATACCGACCTTCAGGTTGACCGTCTCCGGACCGGGGGCGAGGTCGAGCGGATCGTTCGGGGTCGAGTCGGTGACCGCCGTCCGCTTCCAGGCCAGTCGCAACGCACCGCCCGGCAGCGCGGTGGCCGCGGTGACGGTCGGCTGCCCGAGCAGATTGGTGTCGAACCACGGCGACACGGCCGCGGTGCTCTCCGCACCGGCGGTGTCCACCGAAACGACTCTGATCCGGGCGATCTTGTTGAACAGTGGCTGCCCACCGATCACCTCGTTCGGCAGGCTCGCCTTACGCGTGGCCCAATCAGCCGTAGGAGTGCCGTCCTTGTACTCGATCCGCAGCTTGTTCGCCTCGCCGGTGTCGGTCCAGCTGGTCCGTACCAACCCCGCGGCCGCATCGCTCCAACCGACCTGTACGTCGGTGGGCGCGGTGGGCACAGCCGCCCAAGCGGGCACCTGAACTCCGACGCAGGCAACCCCTGCGACCGCTACGACAGCAAAAGATCTACGCATCTCAACGCACCGCCAGCTTGAACGTGCGACTCGTGGTCGCGAGGATCGGAAGGCCGTTCATCGACATCTTCGGAACGGTCACTCGCCAGGACCGCGTCGTGCCACGGCCCGACGCCTTGAAACTCAACGTGCCTTTGCCCTTGGTCAACGCGATGTACGCCGCATGCCGCCACACCTTGCCGTCGAACCACTGCAGGTCGGCCTTCACCGTCCCGGCCGGCAACACGTTGACCGTTGCCTTGACCAACTGACCGACCTTGGCGCTGGTCGTGTTGAACCCGACGACGGAGAACTTGGCCTGCGCAGCGGAGTACCGGGGAGCGGTGTAGAGCGCCGGGGCGACCCGGATGTCAGAGCTGTAGTAACTCCAAGCCGGCACGTACAGGCGGTACTGCCGGCCGCCGTAGACGCCGATGGAGGCCGAGAACTTCGGCGGTTCGGCGTTGTACTTGCCGATGGTCCGCCAGGGCTTCGTCGCATCGGCGCGGGCCTGCAGGTAGACGGGACCGTATCCGCAGACCACCCCGAAGCACTCCGGCGACCCGACCTCGGCGCTGAACTTGACGGTGCTCAGGTACTGGCCGACGGCCGGGATGCCGAGCGTGGCCGTCAGCGTCGTGACCTCGACGGTGGAATCACGGTCGGCGATGACGTAGCCCCACTCGTTCTGGGTGCGGACCTTGATGCTGTACGGCCGCGGACGAGGCGGGACGGTCGCCGTCTTGACCCCGGCCGGTGCCGGGAAGCTCTCCACCGGGCCGGACGTGGGATGGATGGCCGGGATCACGTGCTCGTTCGTCGACGGCTGGTCGAGCGGGTCGTTCAGCGTCGTGTCCTGGAGGGCCGGCTCGCGATACCAGGTCAGCTGAACGGCCCCAGTCGCCAGAACGTCGGCCCGCTGTATTTCCGCCACACCGGGGAGGTTGGTGTCGAACCAGGGCGAGATGGCCGCGGCACTCTCGGCGTTGGTCTCGTCGACGTTGACCACGATGATCCGGGCGATCTTGTTTCGGCGCAGCCTGGTGCTCTGCCCGAGGTATTCGTTCGGCTCAGCGCCTGTCGGCGTATCCAGCCAGACGGTCGGGTCACTGTCCTCGTACTCGATCTTGACCCGGTTCGCCTCGCCACTGTCCTGCCAGGTGATCTTGTACTTGCCGGTGGTGGCGTCGGCCCAACCGACCTGCAGATCCGTCGGCGCAGCTGCGGCGGCCGAGGCGGGGAGTTGGGTCCCGCTTGCGAGGATCAGGGCAGCCGTGACGGCTGCGAGTGGCTTGCGCATCGAGAGGGTCCCCCAGGAGATGGTTGCCTGGCGAGTGGCCCCCCGGCCGCCAGTACGTCGGGGTGCAACCTAGCGCACGGAGTACGGCGTACTGAAGTCCGATTGCAGCTTGTTGCAATCGGTCAGCTGGAGAAATCCTCGGGGTGGACGCCGTCGAGGAACTGGCGGAAGCGTTCGAGTTCGGCCTGCTCCTCCTCCGGGGTGGCCACGCCGGCCTCCTGGAGGACCTGCTCGGTGCAGCGGATCGGGGTGCCGAGGCGGACCGCGAGGGCGACCGAGTCACTCGGCCGGGCCGAGACGCGGGCGCCGTTGCCGAGCACGAGTTCGGCGTAGAAGACCGCGTCGCGCAGCTCGACGATCTCGACCGCCTCGATGGTGACGCCGAACGCCTCGATCACGTCGCGCATCAGGTCGTGGGTGAGCGGCCGGGACGGGCGCAGGCCCTGTTCCTCGTAGGCGATCGCGGTGGCCTCGACCGAACCGATCGAGATCGGCAGGTAGCGATAGCCCTCGGTCTCGCGCAGCATCATCACAGGCGCCCGGTTGGGCGACTCCATCCGGATCCCGATCAGAGTGAGCTCCCGCATCGTCATGGCGCCCCGACCTCTCCGTGAGCCGGCGCCCGGTGGGACGCCTCGGTAGGAACATACCCGTCCTGGCCGACCTCATCCGGCAGCGCCCACCCGCTGTTGCGCAGAGATCGAACAGATTGTGCACGGACGGTAGCTGTCGCAGCCTGCTGTGAGGCGATGACCGCTGGTGATTGCCTGTTGGAAGGAAAGTAACCTGCGGCACGCTCCGGCCGCGGGACCGACGGCGACAGGCTGGGGACCACATGCCGACAAGCCGGATGTTCGCTGAACAACTAGAGACCAAACGGGTCTCGGTGCTGATCGTGGCACCGAACCAGCTGGTCAGGGCCGGTGTCCGCACGCTGGTCGACGGCCAGCTTCAGATAGAGATCGCCGGCGCGGTGGCCGGGTACGCCGAGGCCGCTGCCGCGATCCGGCGGGGTGGGATCGAAGTACTGCTGGTCGACACCGGCCTCGGCCGCGGAATCGTCGACCTGGTCCGCGTCCGCGACTCGACCGGAAGCCAATCGGTCAGTGTGGTCGTCCTCGTCACCGGGGACGTGCCGACCGTCACCGAGCTGCGCGAGTACGTCGCGGCCGGGGTGGACGGGATCGTGTCGACGGCCGAGGACATCGCCGCGATCCTGCCGGCGATCCGTACCGGCCAGGCACCTGGCGGCTGGATCAGCCCGACGCTCGGCGCCGAGATCCTCCGCTACGAACCGCCTGCCCTGACAGAGGAACCGCCGGTACTGCGAGCAGCCCACGAACTCGTGACGCCGAGCGAGCACGAAGTACTGCGCCTGGTCGCCGACGGCCACACCGATCGCGAGATCGCCAGCCGGCTGCACCGCAGCGAGCGAGTGGTGAAGTTCCACGTCTCCAACCTGCTGGCCAAGCTCCAGGCGCGGAACCGGGCCCACGTCGTCAAGCTGGCCCTTCGGACAGGACTGCTGCCGGCGGCCTGTCCGTGCGGGCAGGTGAAGGGTGTCCGAACGACACGGGTCGCGCGGTGACGTACCGGATTGACTACTGCTGAGGCCGTCGGTGGCGGCCAGTGAATCCGAAACCAGGGAGTGGGAACATGCGCGTAATCACGAGGATCGCCGGGGGGCTGCTCGCGACGGCGGCCATGGGCGTCACGGGTGCGACGATGGCCGGTGCCGTCGACCGCGGCGACGGACAGTTCGCCTGCAACTCCGGGGAGATCTGCTTCAGCGAGGACGCCGGCGGCGGTGGCGGCCAGCGGCACTTCTACTACGGCTCGCTGGCGCACGCGAACGAAGGCAACTTCTCCGGTGGGCGGACGCTGCCGTTCTGGCACAACGCCAGCGCGATCTGGAACCGCGACACGGTCAGCAACGTGTGCGTGACCGAGTCCGGCGACTGGATCAACGACAGCTGGCAGTTCCCGGCCCGGTCGGGTTCGTGGTCGAACTTCGCCAACGACCTGAACGACGAGAACAACAAGCACGAACGCCGCAACTGCTGACGATCGTCCGCCGCGGGGACGGACCGCCCTCCGTCCCCGCTGTGCGATCAGCCGGCAAGATCTCGAAGCCTCGAAGGGGGAGCGATGCGTGCAGTGGCAGCGGTCGTGGGTGCGGTTGTACTGGTGATGACGGCCGGCTGTGGCTCTGATCCGGCGCCGCGAGTGGCCGAGCTGCCCTCGCTGCCCGCGGGAGCGAAGCCGTTCGACCTGTACCGGCAGGCAGACGTGACGGTGATCGAGAAGGCCGATCTCAAGCTGTTCCTCGACTGTCTCGCCGACCACGGCTACCCGCAGGAGCGCGAGCTCAGCTCGGGGCCGGGCGTGGCAGCCGCTGCTTTGTTGCGTCCGGCAATCAGTCCACGAACCGAAGCGGAAGCGCGCAGACATGGCTTCGGTACGCCGGAACCGGCCCAGCCGGCGATGATCACCCGCACGCAACCGGCCTTCCATCAGGTCTCCGCCAAGTGCGAGACCTCCTCACGGGCCGCGCTCGGCGACTCGCGCGAGATCGGCTCCCTGCGCCGGCTGTACGCCGAACTCGGCAACTCGATGGTGCAGGCCCGGGCGAAGCGGATCCAGCAGACGATCGTTGCCCATAGCAAGGGGTTGACCAGCTGCCTGGCCGGGCGCGGATATCGGCTGAAGGCCGGCGACAGCTTCGACCCGCGAGGCGATCTGACGCAGTACGGGATCAAGCCTGGCGCGCATGCGGCCGTAGTACCGGCCCGGACGCCGCGGCCGGCCGGGTTGCCCGCCGACGCTCAGGTGCAGGCGGCGGTACCGGCTCGGGAGTACGAACCGAGTAAGGCTGAGGTGGCGTTCGCGCTTGCCTTCGTCGGCTGTGGGAAGTCGAGCGGGTTGTTCGCCGCGATCGACAAGGCGGAGATTCCGATGCAGCAGGAGATCGTCGAGCGGCACGTGTCGGAGTTCAGCGGGCTGAACCCGAAGATCGAGGCGTTGGCGGCGAAGGCTGCCGAGGTGCTCAGGGGGCCCTGAAGCGCTCGTAGACCAGCCGGCCGCCCTCGAGTTGATGGGCGATCAGGAACGCGCCGGGGGAGAACTTGCCGACCTTCAACCCGAGCGCCTTCGACAAGGCGGGCAGCACCGGGCGGTGCGAGCAGACCACGGTGATCTTGCCGGGCTTCCAGGAATGGCCGGCCATCCCCTCGAGTGCGGACGGATCGGATTCGTAGCCGCGCTCCGAGATCTCCGGGTGCAAGTGGATCTGGCGGCCGATCCCAGCGGCGTACGGGCTGATGGTGGAGATGCATCGCTCGGCGTCGCTGCTGCGGATCCGGTTGACGCCGACAGCGGCCAGTACCTCTACCAGGCGCTCGGCGGTGGCGTGGCCGACCTCGGTCAGCGGGCGGTTGGTGTCCTTGCCGTCCCAGTCCTTGCGCTTGACCGCCTCCGCGTGCCGGATCAGCACCAGCGTCGAGATGACCGGAGTGACCCTGGCCAGCGCGTCGACGATCTCGACGTCCCGCGGGTAGCTGAGCTTGCGTCGCGCGCCTTCGATCGGCAGCCACTCGAGCTTGTCGACCTCGTCGTTGGGTACGAACTCGCGCTCGGGCCCGACCAGTTCGGCCGACCAGTAGTGCACCATCTTGGGCACCGTGCCGCCGTTCTTGCGGACGTCGTACCGCTGGATGCCGAGCGGCGGACCGATCAGCACCTGCTGGCCGGTCTCCTCCTCGATCTCCCGGCGAGCCGCGACCAGCACGTGCTCGTGCGGGGTCAGCTTGCCTTTGGGGAGGGACCAGTCGTCGTACCGCGGGCGGTGGACCAACAGGACCTCGCGACCGTCACGGCCGTCCCGCCACACCACACCACCCGCGGCGATCACCGTCGCCGGGCTACTCACGATGTCAACCTTAAGTAGTGGGATCCGTTTGCCGGCGACGGCCACGCGTAGCGATCAGGCGTTCTTGCACATCACGGAGCGGTTCGCCGTCCGCGTCGGTCAGCCGCGCTTGCCACGTGTCGTCGGGTTGCAGCCACCAGGAGCCGGTCCGCTCGTCGAAACCGAGGTCGAACAGGTCGGTGAGCTCGGTGAGGTGGTCCTGCTCCTTCAGCTGGACCAGTACTTCCACCCGGCGGTCCAGGTTGCGGTGCATCAGGTCGGCCGACCCGATCCACACCTCGGGCTCGCCACCGTTCTCGAAGAAGAACACCCGGCTGTGCTCGAGGAACCGGCCCAGAGTGCTGCGGACCCGGATGTTCTCCGACAGCCCGGGCACACCCGGCCGAATGGTGCAGATGCCCCGGATCCACAGCTCGACCGGTACGCCGGCCTGCGACGCCCGGTAGAGCGCATCTGAGAGGGCCTCGTCGACCAGGCTGTTCACCTTGATCCGCACCCGGGCAGGGCGGCCAGCGAGGTGGTGCTGGACCTCTCGCTCGATGCGGTCGAGCAGGCCCCGGCGTACCGACTGTGGCGCGACCAGTAGCCGGCGGTAGCCGCTGGAGCGGGCGAACCCGGACAGGTGGTTGAACAGGTGCGCGATGTCCTCGGTGACGACCTTGTCGCTGGTCAGTAGGCCGAGGTCCTCGTACAGCCGGGCGGTCTTGGGGTGGTAGTTGCCGGTACCGATGTGGGCGTACCGGCGCAGCCCGTCGGGCTCCTCGCGGACCACCATGGACAGCTTGCAGTGCGTCTTGAGCCCGATCACGCCGTACACGACGTGGCAGCCCGCATGCTCGAGTTGGCGGGCCCACTTGATGTTGGCCTGCTCGTCGAAGCGCGCCTGGATCTCGACCAGGACCAGCACCTGCTTGCCCGACTCAGCCGCGTCGATCAGGGCGTCCACGATCGGCGAGTCGCCACTGGTGCGGTACAGGGTCTGCTTGATCGCGAGCACGTGCGGGTCGGCGGCAGCCTGCTCGATGAAGCGCTGCACGCTGGTCGAGAACGAGTCGTACGGGTGGTGGACCAGTACGTCGCGCTGCTTGAGCGCGTGGAACATGTCAGCCGGGTTGGAGGTCTCCACCTCGGCCAGGTGCGGGTGCGTCGACGGGACGAAGGCCGGGTACTTGAGCTCGGCCCTGTCCAGCGCGGCGATCGTGAAGAGGCCGCGCAGGTCCAGCGGGCCGGGGAGCTCGAAGACCTCCGCCTCGGTCACGCCCAGCTCGGAGACGAGCAGCGCGCGCACCTGCGGGTCGATCGACTCCTCCACCTCGAGCCGGACCGGCGGGCCGAACTTGCGCCGCAGCAGTTCCTTCTCGAGCGCGGCGAGCAGGTTCTCCGCGTCGTCCTCTTCGACCTCGAGGTCCTCGTTGCGGGTGACCCGGAAGGTGTGGTGCTGGGTCACCTCCATGCCTGGGAACAGCTGGCCCAGGTGCGCGGCGATGACGTCCTCGAGCGGGACGAACTTGCCGTCGGCGACGGTGACGAACCGCTGCAGCAGCGGCGGCACCTTCACCCGGGCGAAGTGCTCGCCGCCGGTGTCGGGGTTGCGGACCACGACGGCCAGGTTCAGCGACAGGCCGGAGATGTACGGGAACGGGTGGGACGGGTCGACGGCGAGCGGGGTCAGTACCGGGAAGACGCGGTCCCGGAAGAACCTGGTCATCGTGTCGCGCTCGTCCGGGCTCAGCTCGTCCCAGCGGAGGATGTCGATGCCCTCCTCGACCAGCGCGGGCAGCACGACCTTGCGCCAGGTCTCGGCTTGGCGGTCCATCAGCTCACGGCTGCGGTTGAGGCTCCGGTCGAGCACCTCGCGCGGCAACAGCCCGCTGGCGGCCCGGACGGCGACGCCTGCGGCGATGCGGCGCTTCAGCCCGGCGATCCGGACCATGTAGAACTCGTCCAGGTTGCTGGCGAAGATGGCCAGGAACTTGGCGCGCTCGAGCAGCGGCACACGGTCGCTCTCGGCCAGCTCGAGCACCCGCTGGTTGAACGCCAGCCAGCTCAGCTCGCGGTCCGAGAACCGGTCCTGCGGGAGATCGCCGGCCTCCGTGATGTCGTACGGGGGCTCGACGTCGTACTCCCGGTTGTGCGACGCCAACAAGTCTCCAGCCACGTTGACCAGCATCCCATCCTTGGATGAACAGCAGGTTGCCTGTCCGGCGAGGCGCTGCTTGTTGCTAGCGTCACACCTTGTGAACAGTCGAGTGGACACGTTGCTGCGGACCGCCTTGACCACGGTACAAGGCAGTGCCCTGAAGCCGGTGACGGCGCTGCCTCCCGCGGTCCGGAGGCGGCTGGCGGGCGCCCCGATCCAGATCGACGGCAATGTCCTCGACCCCGACCTGCAGCTGCTGCTGCGGCTCGAGGGATTGTTGCCGGGCGCAAAGAAGCAGTCCGTCGCCACCGCCCGGGCGAACCTGCTCTCGGTGTCGAAGCTCGTCGCCGGCCACCCCCGCGAGCTACTCCGAGTGACCGAACTCACCGTTCGCGGAGCCGACGGCCAGCTCGGAGCCCGCCTGTACGTCCCGCGCGCGGCGCCGTCGTCAGGCGGCGGCCTACTGGTCTTCTTCCACGGCGGCGGCTGGGTCGTCGGCGACCTGGACAGCCACGACGCCTACTGCCGCGATCTGGCCGAAGAGGCGGGCATCCGCGTACTCTCCGTCGACTACCGCCTAGCCCCCGAGGCCGAGGCCCCCGTAGCCGCCGAGGACGCGATCGCCGCCTTCAGCTGGGCCATAGAACACGCCGAAGACCTAGGTGCCGACCCTTCGTTGGTAGGAGTAGGCGGCGACTCAGCCGGCGGCAACCTCTCCGCCGTAGTAGCCCAGCAATGCGTGGTGCGCGGCCTACCGTCCCCCGCCCTCCAGGTCCTCCTCTATCCCGCGGTAGACCTCGCCTACCGCCGCCCCAGCCGAGACCTCTTCGCCGAAGGCTTCTTCCTCACCGACGAAGACATCACCTGGTACCTGAACCACTACACCCCGGACCCGAGCATCCGAAAAAACCCCTTGGTCTCCCCCATCTACGCCGAAGACCTCACCGGCGTAGCCCCCGCCTACGTAGTCACCGCAGGCTTCGACCCCCTACGCGACGAAGGCAACGACTACGCCACCCGCCTCCGCGAAGCCGGCGTCCCCACCACCCACACCTGCGAACCCTCCCTAGTCCACGGCTTCGCCAACATCCTCGCCCTCCCCGGCCAAACCCGAGCCGCCCAACTACGCATAACCACCACAATCCGCCAACACCTGAACCCCAACCCCTAACTACCGCTCCGGCTCAACCAACACCGGCACCGCCTCCCGTACCTGCAGCGGCGTGGCAGGTCCTGTGATGGGCACGACACCCGCGTACTGCCAGCCGGTCCCGGCGACATTGAACTGAGCTTCGTAGTTCACGGTGACTGCCAACGAGACACGGCCTCGCTTCATGTATTTGTGTGTGATCTCTTTGGCTGGATAAGGACTGCCGGGTGTTCTGGTTGTCACTGTGGTCCCGTCGCCAAAACTCCACTTGTAGCTCATTGGTGTTGCTTGGACGATGACGGGAAAGCCGAGCAGTTGGATGGGGAAGACTGTTGTCGTCTTCGGATCCGTGTAGACGATTGTTTCCAGGTTGACCAGAGTTCGCCCGGCGGGCTGTACGTTGACTTTGAGCTTTGGGAATTGCGTATCCCTGGACTCGCTCAGCACCATCTCCCAGGTGACATCTCGGGGATCGGGCAGTGGAGTCACGACCACTCCACCAGGTGGAGTCCGTGGTACCGGCTTCCCCGTCAGTGGCGGGCGACATCTGACCGGGCCAGGGATGGTTCCCGTTGGGTCCATCCGGCCGCAAAGCCCGAGGTCTAGCCGTAGTTGATCCTCAAGGGACGTCGGTGGACTGTCGCGGCGCTGCGACGACGGCTTCCCTCCGCTGCTGGCTTGGCCGTTCTTAGCTGGCTTCCGCGTTTTCCCCGGCTTGCCCGCGGGCTTCGGTGATCGATGGATCATCCGCTCATCGGCACGCGCTCGAGTCCCCTCCCTCGTCGGTGTGACGATCACAGGAGGCGGCTTCTTGCCGCGTTTGGGGGTGGGGTTCGGCTTCCCCTGCGCAGCCGCCACTGCGGTCGATGCCGATCCGAGGTGATGGCATGCAATGAGAGCGACGACCACTACGCCGGTCGCCGCAACTCGCCCCAGTAATCGAGTCATTGGGGAACGAGATCCATTTCGTACATCACCCACGCGCCCTGTTGTGGCGCGAGGGTGAACTCCCGCTTGTACTTTCTGACGGTGCTGGTCACTGGCTTGGCGGTCGGCGAATCCTTGGAGGTGTACGCGCCGATGGTCACCTTTGCGTAGCCGCCCAGTCGACCGTTCTCGCCGCGAAACAGATCAGGTATGTCATCGACACGCTCACTGAAATCCCCGGACAGGCCGCCGTTGGACGCATTGACCTTCTTGACGTAGTCGGCGTAGACCCGGCACTGACGGCAGCCGCTGTCGCTGGCCGACAGCAGCGGCGGAATGTCACCGGTCGCCGACGCATAGTTCATCAGTTCGACGTAGTGGCGGACGAAGGCCTCGGCTGCAGGCAGTGTGAGCCCCTCGGCAGCCTTCGGGCGCTCGGGTGCAGTGCTCGGCGTACCGGTGACCGGGGTCGAATTGCCCGCGGTCGGAGTCGATGTTGCCGACGAGGTTGGGCCAGAGTCTGGTGGTGCGGTGTTGGGTTGGCCGGCTTTGGGGCTTTGGTTGGTGCAGGCGGGTAGTAGGGCTGCGGCGCAGAGGCAGGCCAGGGTTAGGGCTGTGGCTTGCCTGTTGCGGGTTGTCACGCTTGTCACCTCTCCGTAGTCGAATTTGATCGTAGCCGGAGGGGGGAGCGGGGGGAGATGTTGGAAGGTGCGGCTGTGGATAAGTGGTGGGGGCCAGGAGCCGCCCGGCTGGGGGGTAAGAGGCTCGGACGGCTCCTGGTTATGGGTGGGACGGGCGGGGGAAGGGATTATGACGCGGAGTTACTGGATGAATTCGGTGTGACACCGGTTACAGGGGCGAATTGGACGTCCAGGGAGGCGGTGGTGAAGCCGAGGGCTGTGTAGAGGGTGTGGGCGGGGGTGTTGGTGCCGTCTACATAGAGGACTACTGAGGAGAGGCCTCGGTCTTCCTGGAGGTGGCGGATGCCTTCCAGGGTCAGGGCTTTGCCTAGGCCTGTTCCCTGGTGGGCGGGGGAGACGCCTACTACGTAGACCTCGCCGAAGGGTTCTGGGCCCTCGTCCTCGTGGACCTTGGTCCAGTGGAAGCCGGCGACGGTGTCGTCGGCGGTTACTGCCAGGAAGAAGCCGGCTGGGTCGAACCATGGCTGCTCGAAGCGGTCGGCCAGGTCTGCTTGGGTCCAGTTGCCTTGCTCGGGGTGGTGGGCGAAGGCGGCGGCGTTTACGGCCAGCCAGGCGGTGTCGTCTTGGCCGGGGACGAATGTTCGCAGGGTCACTCCGTCCGGCCAGACGGCTGCGGGTACCGGCGCGGCCGGCCGACGCAGGAAGTACAGCTCCCGGGTGACTTCGAGGCCCAGGCGTGCAGCCAGTTCGTCTGAGCCGGCGAGTCGTCCATGGGCCCACACGCGCAGGTCGGAGCCGCCGTGGTCGAGCAGCATTCGCAGTAGCGCGGTACCGAATCCCTGGCGCCTGTACTCCGGGCCGACCACCAGCTCCGCCGACCCGTCCGGCCCCAGGGCGCCGTACCCGGCAAGCTCGGCCGAGCCCGGTTCACCGGCGTACGCGAGGAAGTGCGCGTCGCCCGGGTGCTCTCCTTCCAGGTGCAGCAGCGTGTGCTCGGAGAGGGGGTTGACGCCGTCGCTCTGAGCAGCGGAGCGAGCGAGCTCGGTGATGGCCGAGGCGGTGGCCGGGGGCAACGGTGAGGGAACGGCTTCGAGGGTCACCCCGATACCGTAAAAGGTCCTGGTGAGTTCATCGTCGAGACCTTGGTCAGCCACGCCGCAGCAAGGTAATTTTCGGGAACCGCGCACCAGCGGTGATCGAATCGACGACAGAGAAGACGAAGAACATGGCCTTCACAGGACGAGACAAGACGTGGCTGAGGGGACCCCGGGCCGTTGCCCTGGTGGCCGCCGGAGCCGCTGTGGTACTCGGCTTGGCCACGGGGGGAACCGTGACCCAGGCTGCGCCGGCGAAACCCAAGCCGACGCACACCCAGATCCAGCTGCTCGCGATCAACGACTTCCACGGAAACCTGGCGCCCAACCCGGCGACCAGCTCCAGCGGCAACGTGAACGGCACGCCGGCCGGCGGCGCGGAGTACCTGGCGACCCAGCTCGAGTTGCTCCGCGACTCGGCCGACGCGCAGGGGCAGGACACCGCGACCGTGGCGGCCGGTGACCTGATCGGCGCCTCGCCGCTGCTGTCCGCGGCGTTCCACGACGAGCCCACCATCGAGGCGATGAACGAGATGGGGCTGGACGCCACCTCGGTCGGCAACCACGAGTTCGACGAGGGCTACAAGGAACTGCTGCGGATGCAGAAGGGCGGTTGCCTCGACGACGGCGACGGCCAGAACAACCAGAACTCGTGCCCGGACCCGAAGGCCAAGTTCAAGGGCGCCGACTTCGACTACCTGTCGGCCAACGTGTTCTACGAGAACACCGACAAGACCCTGTTCGCGCCGTACACGATCAAGAAGTTCCACGGTGGGCAGAAGATCGCCTTCATCGGTATGACGCTGGAGGACACCCCGAACATCGTCACCAAGTCCGGTGTCCAGGGCCTGGCCTTCAAGGACGAGGTCGAGACCGCCAACGCGCTGGTGCCGAAGCTGAAGCAGCAGGGCATCGAGACCATCGTGGTACTGGTCCACGAGGGTGGCCTGCCGTCGGACCCGAAGGCGTTCAACAGCTGCCCGGGGATCTCCGGCCCGATCACCGACATCGCCAAGAACCTCGACCCGGAGATCGACGTGGTCATCTCCGGTCACACCCACCAGTCCTACAACTGCTCGATCAACGACCCGGCCGGCAAGCCGCGACTCGTCACCAGCGCGTCGTCGTTCGGCAAGGTCGTCACCGAGGTCCGGCTGAGCATCGACCTGGCGACCAACGACGTGGACCGGCTGAACACGCTGGCGAACAACCACATCGTCACCCGGGACGTGCCGAAGGACCGGCACCTGACCGACCTGATCACCAAGTACCAGGGCTACGTCGCGCCGATCGAGTCCAAGGTGATCGGTCACATCACCACCCCGTCCATCGTGAAGACGGTGGACGACTCGCAGGAGTCCCCGCTGGGCAACCTGATCGCTGACGCCCAGCTCGCCGACCCCTCGACCGTCACCAACGGCAAGACACCGGTGGCCGCGTTCATGAACCCGGGCGGTATCCGGGCCGACCTCGCCTCCAACGCGGGTGCGGTGACGTTCGGCCAGGCGTTCACGGTTCAGCCGTTCAACAACTACCTGGTCTCGATGGACATGACCGGGACGCAGATCAAGGCGCTGCTGGAGCAGCAGTTCTCCGGCCTCAACCAAGCGTCGAACAAGGTGCTCCAGGTCGCGGGCATCACCTACACCTACAACCCGGCGGCCGCGCCGGGCGCCAAGGTGGTGGCGGGCTCGATCAAGATCGCCGGCCAGCCGCTGGTCGACGGTACGACGTACCGGATCTCGACGAACAACTTCCTCTCAGACGGCGGTGACGGCTTCCCGGCCTTCACCACCGCGACGAACAAGTTCTTCGGCGGTCTGGACATCGACGCCTTCGCCAACTACCTGGCAGCGCACGACCCGTACACCCCGGGCCCGACGGACCGAATCTCCATCGGTTCCTGACGTACCACCGCAGCCGCGACACCCGGGCGGTTCTCCACTGACCGCCCGGGCGTCGCCTGAACCGCCGTGGCCTGGGTCAGATGGTGAATTGCCAGTTGTAGCCGCGGTCCAGGGGTTCGTTGAAGGTTTCCTCTTCGCAGGCTCGGGTGAAGCCTCGGCCGGTGGGGTCCCAGTCCGAGCCGGTTCGGATCGTGATTCCCAGTGAGCCGCGGAGGCCGGTCAGCGTTGCCGTGCTCTTGGCGCGGATGTAGATCGACGCTTGTGTTCTGCCCGACGTCGATACCACGATCAGCGCGTCGGTTGAGCGCTTGTTGGTGACGCGGATCTGGGCGGAGCCGCGCTTGCCGATCCGCTGTACGACGTGTCCGTTCGTTCCTCGCCGGGGCGCTGGTTTCCGTGGGGGTGCCGGCAGGAGTTTGCGGCCGAGGATCGTCCGGTGGCCAGTCGGGTTCATGCCCTGGGTGATCACGTCGTAGATGTCGAGGTTCGAGTAGTAGAGGAAGGTGGCCACGGGTTCGGCCACTGTGCAGCCGTCGACGGGGTCGTTGAGGTGGTCGCCGATCAGGCTGCCGGAGAGGGTCTGCAGGGCGTCTGCGTGGATCGCCTCGAGCCCAGCCGGCGGTTCGACGGCGCGGAGGATGCCGGACTGCTGCTCGAGCAGGGTGGTCAGCAGTTCTCGATAGGCGTTCGCGGAGACGATGGACTTCGCCGCCATCGCTCTGGTCAGGTTGCGTCGCATGGTCGTTTCGATCCGCGCAAGAACCCGTTGGTACTCCGCGACGCTCAGCGGACCCGGCGTGGTGGCAATTGGAGCCGTGGCGCTCGGAGCCGCCGTGCTGGCGGAAGATGGGCCGGCCGAGTCCGGCTGTGGTGCCAGTGAGCGGGCGTTCTCGTCCGGCGAGCAGGCAGTACAGATCAGGAGGACGGCTGCGAGACCGGCAATCCATCGGCTGGCGAGCACCATCCAGTGATGGTCGCGCGGCGAGCGGCGGCAGAGGGCCGGGTGGCCGGTTCCTGTCGGGGCTACCGGGTGATCATGGCTTTGAAGGCTTGTTCCGCTATGGCCGCGGATTTTTGCAGGGACTCGCGCGGGACGCCGGCGGCAGCGTGGATGGCGTGACCCTCGGAGACGACCATGAGGAAGCGGGCCAGGGCGTCCGGGTCGGTGTCGGCGGGGAGGTCGCCTCGGGTGATGGCGAGGCGGAAGCGGTCGGCGAAGGCCTTTTCGCCGGCCAGGCGGCTGGCGGCCAGGAACTGGGAGACGTCCTGATTCTCCGTGCTGCAGGAGACGCCGCCTTGGATCGACAGGCAGCCGTTGGGTTTGTCGTCGAGGGTTACCGCGACCACGTTGTCGCGGAGGAACCGTTGGGCGACCTGTAAGGCGGTCGGTTCGGCGATGGCGGCGCGCGCGTAGGCCATGTCGTGTTCGGCGTAATGAGCGATCACGCGACGGAAGAGATCTGCCTTGCCGCCGAACACGGCGTACAGGCTGGGCTTGTTGACGCCCATCGCGGTGGTGAGGTCGGTGATCGACGTGCCCTCGTACCCCTGCCGCCAGAACACCTCGACGGCGCGCTCCAGCGCCTCGTCCTCGTCGAACGTGCGGGGTCGTCCTCCCGGCATCTGCCACCTCCTGGTCCAGCCCCGACAATACAGTTCTTAACCGCTCGGTTCAAAAATTTGCCTGAAGCTTCAACCACTGCTAGCTTGAGTTTCTAACCGAACGGTATGAAACCCAAGGAGCGAGATCATGGATGGCAGTGGTGAGCAGGCCCTGAGGCGGGTCGGGGTCTGGAGCATGGAGCTGCGCAATGCCGGGCAGGCAGGCATCGAGGCCGCGGCCGACCTGGCCGAGCGGGGGATCAGCGCACTCTGGATCCCAGGCCTCGACGGCCGCCACATCTTCGAAGACACCGACGAGTTGCTGACCGCCTCGCCCAGCACGTACGTCGTCCACGGGGTGCTCGGCATCTGGCGCCAGGAAGCCAAGGAGCTCGCGGCAAGGGTCCACGAGCTCGACGGCCGTCATGGCCCGCGGACGATCGTCGGCCTCGGCGTGAGCGACCGCAATGCGGCCGCTGCAGTAGGGCGGACGTACGCGAGCCCGGTCGCTGCCATCAGTGAGTACCTCGACACGATCGCGAAAGAGCGAAACCCGATCCCAAGAGAGCGCCTACTGCTAGGCGCTCTCGGTCCGAAGATGGCGCAGCTCGCGGCGGACCGTACCGCCGGCATTCACCCCTTCCTGGTGAGCCCCGAGTACACCGCGACGATGCGCGCCCAACTGGGCCCCGACGCGTTCATCGCGCCACACCAGGCAGTCGTCTTCACCACCGACGCCGAGGGGGCCCGGGCAGTCGCGCGCGAGCAGCTCGGCATGTTCATCGGATTCGATGCCTATCGCAACAACCTGAAGCGGCTCGGCTACACCGACAGCGATCTCGTACCCGGCGGAAGCGACCGCCTGATCGACGCACTCGTTGCCTGGGGCGACGAAGAGAGCATCGGCCGGCGACTCCGCGAACACCTCGAGGCCGGCGCCGACCACGTCGCCGTACAAGTCCTCTCTGCCGCGCCGGCCGGAAATGGCCTTCCGGTCAAGGACTGGCGCCGCCTGGCGGACCTCGCACTCTCCATCTAGAACGAAACCACAGAAAAGGACCTCATCATGGGACAGCTGGACAACAAGGTCGCACTCGTCACGGGTGCCACCAGCGGTATCGGCCTCGCCTCCGCCCGCCGCCTGGCCACCGAGGGCGCACACGTCTTCATCACCGGCCGCCGCAAGCCCGAGCTCGACGCCGCCGTAGCCGACATCAAGCAGGCCGGCGGCCAGGTCACCGGCATCGCGAGCGACGTAGCGAACCTCGACGACCTCGACGCGCTCTTCGAAGCCATCAGGCAGTTCGGCCGCGGCCTGGACATCGTCCACGCCAATGCGGGCGGCGGAGGCTTCGCCGCGTTGGGCACCATCACGCCGGAGCACTTCGACCAGACCTTCGGGATCAACGTCCGAGGCACGCTCTTCACCGTGCAGAAAGCACTCCCGCTGCTCAACGAGAACGCGACCATCGTCCTGACTGGCTCGACCTCGGCCACCGACGGCACTCCCGCGTTCAGCGTGTACGCCGCTACGAAGGCCGCCATCCGATCCTTCGGCCGCACCTGGGCCGCCGAACTGGCGCAGCGCGGGATCCGCGTCAACACGGTGATCCCCGGCCCGACCAAGACACCGGGCCTAGCCGGCCTGGCGCCCGACGAGACGCAGGCATCCGCCCTTCTGGACTCGATCGCTTCCGGTGTACCGCTCGGCCGGCTCGGTGAGCCCGAGGAGATCGCCAACGCCGTCCTGTTCCTCGCCTCCGGCGACAGCAGCTTCATGACCGGCGCGGAGATCTTCGTCGACGGCGGCACCAACCAGATTTAGGACTCAGAGCAGGAACTTGAGTACCACCAAGGCGAACGCGATCCCGGTCGAGAGCGCCGCCTTGGTGGATCCGATGCCCTGCCGCAGGCCGGTCGCGAAGACGGCCACCGTGAGCGGCACGAGCATGACGAGCAAGGTGATGCCGGCCGCGTGGACGCCGACATGGGACCGGCCGGTCAGGACCAGCCCGAAGATCAGCGCGAAGGTCAGGCCGAGCCAGGTTGTGGGCTGGATCGGGCCGTCCGTGCGAAGACGATGTGAAGCGCGAGCGCCTCGGCGGTGCGAAGTCGGAGCAGCGTGCGCCATCGGTCACCTTCCGTGAAAAGACCGAATACGCACCGTAGCAGCACGAATACACTCCGGGTCAAGCCCGGAAAACCTCGACCCGGTCCAGTCCGGAACCAAGGATCAGGCGCTGACGTCGGCCGTTTCGCGGTCCTTCGACGGCGGGATGACGAACCGGTACCCGACGTTGCGCACGGTACCGATCAGCGCCTCATGCTCCGGCCCGAGCTTCGCCCGCAGCCGCCGGACATGCACATCAACCGTCCGCGTGCCGCCGAAGTAGTCGTACCCCCAGACCTCCTGGAGCAGCTGCTCGCGCGTGAACACCCGCCCAGGGTGCTGCGCCAGGAACTTGAACAGCTCGAACTCCTTGTACGTGAGGTCGAGCGCCCGCCCGTTGAGCTTCGCCGTGTACGAGGCCTCGTCGATCACCACGTCGCCGCTGCGGATCAGCGTGGTGTCGGGGTCCTCGTTGCGGGCAGCGGCCAAACGGCCGATCACCAGCCGCAGCCGGGCCTCGATCTCGGCCGGACCGGCCGTGTCGAGCAGCACGTCGTCCGCGCCCCAGTCCGCGTTCACCGCGGTCAGGCCGCCTTCGGTGACGACCAGGATCAGCGGGACGTCGATGCCGGTGGTGCGGATCAGGCGGGACACCCCGCGGACCGTGACCAGATCGCGGCGGGCGTCGAGGAGGACCGCGTCGGCGTCGGGCGCGTCGACCAGCGCGGCGACCTCGGCGGGCAGGATGCGGATCTGGTGTGGCAGCAGGGCGAGCGACGGCAGCACCTCGGTGGAGGCCTGCAATGCGTTCGTCAGCAGAAGCAACGTGCTCACGCTGTCTCCTTGTGCTGGTCGTCGGGTCCCTGGTGAGCGACCCGGTCCTTATGCACGTCAGGCCCCAGCGGCGTCATTGCCGGGGGCCCGAGTCACACTGGATAGCAACAGCAAGCTGACATAATAGCTGATGACAAAGTCGATCAGTGAGGCCCAACTCAAATGCCGGAAGTGACCATCAGGTACTTCGCCGCTGCGCGCGCGGCAGCGGGGGAGTCGACCGCGACGGCTGAGGCGGGTTCCATCAAGGATCTTGTCGGCGTCGTCTCGGCGGGGAGACCCGAGCTGGCCCGGGTGCTCGGCATCTGCACGTTCCTGCTCGACGGTGAGCGGGTAGACCTCGACGCCGGCCTCGAGGACGGCGCGCTGGTCGACGCCCTGCCACCCTTCGCAGGCGGCTGAGGACCCTCCCGGAGCGGTAGATTGCCCGACTGTGGCGATGGAATCGGGGACGTTGCTCACTACGGTGGGCCGCGCGGGGGCATTGTTCGGGAAGGCCTGGCCTCGGCTACTGGCTGTGTTCCTGATTGCGCAGCTGGCGCATCGGGGCCTGCAGTGGGTGGCTGTGCAGGCCGGAGCCAAGGCCGAGGCGGCCGGTATCGCCGTGCTGGCGGCGCTGGTCGTGGTCTCGCTGGCGATGTACGTGACGATGTTCCTCGTACTCCGCGGCGAGCTCCCCTTCCACAAGCGGGCCGTCGCCGAGGGGATGCTCGCGCCCGACGGTGTGGAGCCCGGCAAGGAGCACCGGCCGATCGACGCGATGGCGGCGGCCCTGCTGCCGTTCCTGGCGTTCTACGCCGCGTACAAGTTCCTCCAGAACGAGGCGCTCGACTACGAGTACCAACTGGCCGTCCACAAGGCCAACGACACCCTCGCGACCGTCCTCAACGGTGGCACGGTCGCCGAGCAGTCGACCGGGCTGCAGTCGCTGTCCACCTGGCTGTTCATCGGCCTCGGCGCCACGGCGTACCTGCTGCGGTTCCTCTTCAAGCGCAAGGGCAAGAACACCGGCGGCCCGGTACGCCGGTTGTTCGTCACCTATCTCGAGGCGCTCTGGATCTTCGTCGTGATCTACCAGGCCTCCTCGTTCATCCCGTCGCCGAAGGACTGGCTGAAGGATCGCCAGGTCTGGGCCTGGGTGCACGACGGCTACGGCTGGGGGCTCGACCACATCCTCGGTGTCGAGAAGGTCCGCGAGATCTGGGACACCGTCACCGGATTCATTGCCGCCGGCATCGGTGACCTGTGGAATGCCGCGGTCTTCCCGCTGATGTGGATCACGATGACCGCGGTGATCTACGGCCGGGCCGTGCACAAGGCCGAGCCGACCGAGCGGCGCTGGCGGTTCGACCGGATCACCCACCGCTGGCAGCAGACGCCGAAGCTCGTCCGGGTGGCCGGCAACTCGGTGGTGTCGGACTGGAAGGACCGGTGGACGCCGGTGGCGGAGGCGTTCCGGCTGGTGGTCCGGTCCGGGTTGCGGCCGATGCTGGGCTACTTCCTCGCGTGGGCGGTGGTCACGTTCCTGGCCAGCGAGGTCTGGATCTTCCTCAAGCTCTACGTGCTCGGCCCGCACTCGCTGCCGTTCTGGCTGGTCATCGACGAGCCGCTGAACCTGGTCACCGACGGCCTGAAGATCATGCTCCAGGTCAGCCTGCTGGCCGCTGCGTACGACCGGATGATCGGCGGCCTGGCCGGCTACCTCAAGACCAGGACGCACGCGGCGCACGCCGCCCCCGGACCGCAGGCCGACAAGGGTGTCGCCGACCTGACCGCCGCTACCTCGGGAATGCCAGATACTCAGGAAGTTTCGTAGCCCAGGTGACCGTCGGTTCGACCGACGACGCCACCGACTCCGGCACGATGAAGATCGCCACCGCCTCGAACGGCTTCCCGGCCACCGGCTTCAGGAAGTACGGCGCGATCCGTGGATCCCGATAGCTCGCAGGCTTGTCGTCGTACCCGCCGGTGCAACCCGTCGGCCGGTCCTGGAAGTCGTCCTCCAGGATCGACTCGTCCCAGATCCGCCCGTCCGGCGCCCGGAGGTGGACCTGGCAGCCGCTCAGCTTCTCGATGTTCTTCAGGTCGGCCACCTGCATCCGCAGGTAGACCCGCACCCGCGTCGTCCCCTCCGGCAAGGTGCTCGGTACGGCGTTCTTCCGGGCCGGCTGCGGATCGACCTCGACACTGGCCGCGTACCAGGTGGCGCCCTGGTACTCCGTACCGCCGGCCGCCACCGTCACCGCGTCCCGAGGTTCGGCGTCATACCAGGATTTGTAGTCCGATCGCGTCGTCCACCACCCGGCCAGCGGCACCGTGACGACCAGCGAAAGCAAAGCCGCCGTGTTCTTCCGGAACCACCCCGGCCGGGCCCGTCGCGCGCTGCTCACAACGCATCCGCGGCGTTGAAGATCGCCACATCCTTGCGCAGACCGGGCAGCTGATCCTTCGTGACGCCGAGCGGGATCGTTGCCTGCGGCTCCAAATCGTTGAGGAACGCCTTCTCCATCACCTGCAGCACCGCCCCGGGCAGCTTGTCGGCCGGCATCTCCACCACGAACACCCCGCGGGCCGGGATGTCGGGCGCGAACTCGTAGCTGCTCAGATCGACGGTCTCGAGCCCGGACCGGTCGGCGCCGAGATAGGTGGTGCCGTCGGAGGCCTTGATCGACACCTTGTTCAGGTGCATCGGCTCCCGCAGCGCCTTGACCTCCGCCTCGACCACGACGAAGTCGGACAGCGAGTCGCGATCCGGCGCCGAGCGCGGGATCCGCAGCTTCTTGCTGACCTGGAGGCTCTTGACGGTCAGCTCGAACCGCGGCGTCTTGACCGCCTTGCCCACCACGCCGTGCACCTCGACCGGATCCTGGATGTCCTTCTGCGTCGGCGTCAGCCGGTACAGCCCGATGATCGCGACCAGCACTACGAGCACCAGCCCGTAGTTCGCCAGTCTGCGCAGCCGGCTGTTGCGAGCGGCCCCTTCCAGGGGTGGCGGGGCGCTCACTTCGTGTTGTCCTTCACCTTGACGCTGCTCTCGGCCGCGATCTTGTCCGGCATCCACTTCTCGTGGTGGTCGAGGATCGACTCGTCGGTGTGCTCGTAGTGCTGCACGGTGAGTTTCACCTCGGCCGGCAGGTCGCTGAGCTTGGGCAGCTTCCAGACATAGGCGACGTCCTCGCCGAACTCCGGCGTCAGCACCGGGTCGCGGGTCTCGTCCTTGATGTTCGTGGTGCCCATCGGCGGATCGGTGTCCTTGATCCCCGGTACGCCGATCAGCCGAAGCAGATCACTCGGCGGGGTGGTGCCGGTGTCGTCGGTCACCTTGAGCTTGGTCACCACCGCGATCAGCGCGCCGCCGTCATCCGGCTGGAACAGCGGCTTGAGGTCCTTGACCGTGACCACCCGCTGGATCGTCACCTCGATCTGGCCGGTGTCGATCGCCGTCCCGGCCGCCACCTGCGGGGTCTCGTCGGCCGCCTTCTCCAGGCCGCCGAACGCCGCCGAGACGACGAGCAGCACGGCGCCCGCGCTGATTCCCCAGGTCTTCAGCGACCGGCCGCGCACCTTGATGTCCTGCAGTTCCGGCAGCTCTTCCTCGCCGTCCCCGCTCCCCGTTGCTTCTGGCACGTGCGGAAGCCTAACCAGGGAAAGAGTCAGCCAGACCGGGGTGGTGGGGCGGGGCAGATATTAATCAGCGGGTCGCCCACGTAGACGTTTGGTTTCACCGCGCCGCTTCTTGTCGTCCAAGCGCCGCCGGACCGCGTTCTTGCTGGGGCGGGTCGGCCGCCGCTTGCGGGGCGGTGCCGCGATCGCCTCCCGGATCAGCGCCGCCAGTCGGGTCCGCGCAGCCTCCCGATTGCGCCACTGCGACCGCTGCTCGGACGCCGCCACGGTCAGTACGCCGTCCACCAGCCGCGACCCGAGTCGCTCCAGCGCGCGCTCCCGCAGTACGTCGCTGAGCGCCGTACTGGCTGCCACGTCGAAACTCAGCTCCACCCGGCTGTCGGTGGTGTTCACCGACTGCCCACCCGGCCCGCTCGACCGGGAGAACCGCCATGCCAGCTCGGATTCCGGGATGACAACGCCGTGGCGCACGATCAACCCGGTCTCCATAGGGCTATTCAATCAAAGGGCCGACCGGCGGAGGGGATCCAGCCAGGGTCGCGGTCAGCAGGGACTGCGCCGACCACTTGATCAGCCGGACCGCCTCGTCCCGCGGCAGTTTCGCGACATCCAGCAGCCAGCTGAGGGCCTCGATCCCGGCCACGCTCCGGATCGCGATCGCGAGCTGATGGACGGTCTCGGCCGGCAACGAGTCCTGCAGCGGCAGCAGCGCCTCTTCGATCCAGCTGATCGCCCGGCCCTGACGCAGCGGAAGGGCCGCCCGCTCGGCGGGATCGGCCCCCAAGGCGAGCCGGAGCATCGTGCGCTGCTGGGCCTCGGTCTCGACGACCAACTCGATGAAGGTGTCGATCACCGCCGCCAGCCGCTGGCTCACGTCGCCGGGCGGATCCGCGGGCAGCAACGACGTCGTCGTGGTCTCGGGATGGGCGGCCGACAGCAGAGCGCGCTGGTTCGGGAAGTACCGGTAGGCGGTTGGGCGGGACACCTCCGCCGCCGCGGCCGCCTGCTCGACGGTCGGCGTCACCCCGGCGGCGACCAGCTCGCGGGCCGCGGTGACCAGGGCGTCCCTGGTGCGCTGCTTCTGCCGGCTGCGGCCGCCGGACTCGTAGGGCATTGACACGACTCAAATGATACCCCAGTCTCTTGGTGAGACGTAAGTATCATAACGGGAGGGTGAGCACGATGAGTGGATTCGTCAGAGCCGCGACGGACGGCGAGTTGCGCTGGTTCTCCGGCGGTGGAGTGCATCGCTGGATGGCCACCGCCGAGCAGACCGGCGGGAGTTACCTGATGTTCGAGGACCGGATGGAAGGCGGCAAGGTCACGCCGCTGCACCTGCACCCCGACGCGGACGAGTCGATGTACCTGCTGGAGGGGGAGATCCTGATCCAGCTGGACGGTGTCGAGCATCGGGTCGGTCCGGGCGGTCTGGTGATGGTGCCGCGCGGGACGCCGCACGCGTTCCTGGTGACGTCCGAGGCAGCGAGGATGCTCGTGCTGATCACGCCCGGCGTCGGCGAGGAGTTCTTCCTGGACGCCAGCGAACCGTACGTCGAGGGCGCCCCGCACGAGGTCGACTTCGGCAAGATCCAGCAGTCGGCCCGGACCAACGGCAGCACCGTGATCCTCGGGCCGCCGCCGTTCGCGAACCTGCCGGTGGGATAGCGCCTCGGCGCCGGCCTGGGGAGGCCGGCGCCGAGGCGGAAACGCTCAGGAGAGGGCGGGACGATCAGGCCGCGGGGTCGACGGCGCGGCCGAGAGCCCGGTAGTCCCAGGAGGCCGCGCGCCAGGCGACCGGGTCGAGGGCGTGCCGGCCGTCCACGATCGCCCGGACGGCGACGATCTCGCCGAGCCACTCGGGATCGATGTCGCGGAACTGGTCCCATTCGGTCAGCAGCGCCACGACCTGTGCGCCTTCGGCCGCCTCTGCGACACCTGTGGCGTAGTGCAGGTCCGGGTACGCCTTACGCGCGTTCTCCATCGCCTGCGGGTCGTACACCCGAACGATCGCGCCTTCGGCCTGCAAGAGCCGGGCCACGTCCAGTGCCGGGGCGTCGCGGATGTCGTCCGAGTCCGGCTTGAACGCCGCGCCCAGCGCGCAGATCGTCACGCCGGCCAGCGATCCGCCTGCCTGCGAACGGATCAGGTCGACCGTGCGCTGCCGCCGCCGCTGGTTGATCGCGTCGACCTCGCGCAGGAACGAGACGGCCTGGCCGACACCGAGCTCCTCGGTGCGGTGGATGAAGGCGCGGATGTCCTTCGGCAGACACCCGCCACCGAACCCGAGGCCTGGACGCAGGAACCGCCCGCCGATCCGCGGGTCGAAGGACAATGCCGCGGCCAGCTGCTGCACGTCGGCCCCGGTCGTCTCGCACACCTCGGCCATCGCGTTGATGAACGAGATCTTCGTGGCCAGGAAGGAGTTCGCGGACACCTTGACCAGCTCCGCCGTCGGCAGATCCGTCACCACGACCGGTACTTCGGCCTCCAGCAGCGGCGCGAAAGCCGCCTGCAGTTGCTCCAGCGCCCAGTCGGACGCGACCCCGAAGACGAGCCGGTCCGGACGCATCGTGTCCTCGACGGCGAAGCCCTCGCGCAGGAACTCGGGATTCCAGGCCAGCTCGACCTGGTCACCGGCCGGCGCGGTCGACTGGAGCAGCTGGGTCAGCCGCGCGGCGGTACCGACCGGGACGGTCGACTTGCCGACCACCAGCGCACGCCGGGTGAGGTGCTTGGCCAGGTCGGTCACCACCGCGTCGACGTACGTCATGTCGGCGGCCGGCGAGTCCTTCATCTGCGGCGTACCGACGCAGACGAAGTGCACGTCGCCGAACTCGGCCGCCTCGGCGATGTCGGTGCCGAACCGGAGCCGGCCGGTCTCCAGTGCCTTGCTGAGCATCTCGGGCAGGCCGGGCTCGTAGAACGGGACCCGGCCGTCGGCCAGCGCCGCGATCTTGGCCTCGTCGGTGTCGATGCCGAGGACCTCGTACCCCAGGACGGCCATGCAGATCGCGTGGGTGGCGCCCAGGTATCCGGTGCCCAGAACGGTGATGCGTGGCTTGGCAGCCATCAGAACCCCCCAAAGGTTCGCAGGTGGAAGCTGTCCGTCCGGCTTGTGGTCGGGCGGACGATCAGGTGGTGCCGGCGGGTCATTTGCAGGGAATGTTGCTGAGGCCCTCGCCGGCCGCGGTGAACTTGTTGTCGCAGGCAACGATATTTCCGGCGGGCTGGCGCAGCGCGAAGGCCAGGCCGGGTCCGTCGACGGTGGCGATGTTGCCGGTGAACAGGTTGTGGTCTCCCCAGCCCTTCAGGATCTGGTGGGTCTGGAAGCCGTCCAGCGGCGACTTCGTCCCACTGTTGCCCTTGATCAGCCAATTGTTGCCCTTGACATCCACCCAGGAGTCGCCGCCCGTCAGCGCCGAGCCGTCGAAGGTGTTGCCCTCGACCAGCCCCCCGGTGGTGCCTTCCTTGATGTCGACCGCCTCCGCGGTGGTCTGCGACATCTTGTTGCCCTTGACCACGTTGCGGTCACTGCGGTCCGGCCGGCAGTTGTTCGTCGTGCACCAGTTGGAGACCGCGGAGCCGATGTAGACCCCTTCGCCGAACTTGTCCCGGCGCTGACCCGTCTTGGAGATGGTGTTGTTCAGGACGACGTTGTCCGTGCTGTCGGCGCGCAGGTGGATCGCCTCGTCACCGATGTCGTGCACGGTCAGACCCTGCACGACCGAGCCGACGGTGGTGTCGGCCATCACACCCTTCTGACCGTTCGTGACGGTGAACCCCACCAGCCGCCAGTACTTGGCCTTGTTCAGGTGGAAGACGTATCCACCCTTGATGCCGTCGCCGTCCAGTACCGCGCCCGCTCCGCCGCACAGCCAGATCGGCTGTGCCGCGGTACCGGAGGCCTGGGCGACGAACTTCCCGGTGTACGTGCCGTCCTCGAGAGCGATGCTGGTCCCGGGGGCGGCCTTCGACAGGGCTTCTTCGAGGCTCTTCGTGTCCTGCACCGTGACGGTGGCCTCGGGGCAGGTGACCGGCGACGAGTTCGGCAGCGGTCCTTGGCCTGCGGCCGCCGCGTTGGCGATCACCGGCGCGTCCTCTGGCTTCTTCTTGCTGGAGCCGTCGCCCTCGTCCGGAGATTCGCTCTCGGTCGGCTCCGTCGTGGGCGTGCTGCTCGCCGGGTCGCTCGGCTCGTCGGTGATGTCCGGGATGCTCGGCTCCGGCGGTACCACCGGGATCGACGGCCCGACGGTCGGCAAGGGGGCTGATGTGTGGTCGTCCGGCCAGGCGGCGGCCACGATGCCGCCACCGACCAGCAGGACTGCCCCGGCCGCACTGCCGGCGATGATCAGCTCACGCCGGGACAGCTTGTTCAGCCTGGTCAGTTCGAGCAGCCGGCTCAGCCGGGTCATCTGGCTCCCAAGTGGTTGTTGTTGTCGCCGGCGACCGGGACCGTGCCGGCCGGCAGGGTCCTTCCGTCGGTCACCGGGCGCTTGTCGGCGTACGGGTGGACGACCTGCCGGATCCGGCGCGAGCCCCGGGCGGCGGTGAAGATCAGCAGCGCGGCGAGGAAGATCCACATCGCGGTCAGCGGCTGCAGGAACCGCTTCAGGGTGACCACGAATGGCGTGGTGTCGTGCCAGTTGTCCTCGTCGTTCTTCCAGCGGTGCATGTTGACGTCGGCGGCCCGCTTGGTGTCGATCGCGCTCGGGCCGCGGCCGCTGATGGTGTTCTCGGTGACCTTGGTCTGGCTGACCGAGCCGACCAGCGAGATCGCGTGCGAGTCGGCGTCCGACATCGTGTTGCGCTGCACCGTGGCGGCCGAGTCGCGCAGGTACACGCTGGTGTTGCCGCCGCTGATGATGTTGCCGGTGACAACGGACTTGGTGACGCCGTCGCGGATCGCGATGCCCTGGCGGATCGGCTCGGTGACCCGGTTGCCGACCACCGAGACGTCCTCGGCGCCGCCGCGGACCACGACGCCCATGTCGTTGCCCTGCAGGTCGTTGGCATTGACGCCGATGTTGGTGCCGCCGATCACCTCGACGCCGTACCGGGCGTTGTCGATCAGCTTGCTGTTGGACACGGTGTTGTTGCCGTAGCTGCCCAGGCTGGAGCCGGTCGCGCTCGGGCCGTCGGCCAGCGGCAGACCCGACATGGTCAGGCCGTTGCGGTGGTTGCGGCTGGCCTCGATCTCGGACAGCACGATGCCGGTCGTCGCCCGCGACAGCACGAAGCCGTCACCGGCGTTGCCGTCGGCGGTGCTGGAGTCGATCACCGCGTTGGTGACGTAGCGGTGCATCACGATGCCGTCGACCAGGCTGTCGTCGAAGTGGCTGTCGCGGATGTCGAGACCGTTGGCGCTGGCCGCGAACAGGCCGAACGCGTTCCGCTTGATCGTGGTGTTCTGGATCAGCGCGGACACGTAGCTGTACTCCGGGTCCGCGATGTCCACCTCGGGCAGCGGCAGCTTGCCGGCCGGCAGCACCTGGCTGAGGCTGTTCTTACCCGCGCCGTTGAGCCCGTCGGTGGTGCTGGTGGTCTTGCCCTTGCCGGCGTCCTTCTCGGCCTGGCGTTCCTTGGCCGCGCGCTTGCCGACCCGCATCGTCTCGCCGAGCTTGTCCAGCGAGCCGCTGTTCGGCCGGTCGGTGCCGGTCAGCGACAGGCCGCCGGTCCGGCCGCTCCAGAAGCCGAGGTCGGACAGTTCGGCGTACCGGAAGCGGACCTGGCCGCCCAGCGAGCGGATGTAGGCGCGGCCGTCGTTGGTGAGGGTGTCCGGGCCGTCGGTGTCGCGGTTCCAGCTGGAGATCCGGACCGGGCGGCCGTTGACGCCCTGGACGTTCAGCACGCCGCCGTAGTTGACGATCGAGACGAACCCCTTGTCGTCGCTGGCCAGTCGCAGCGTCAGACCACCGGACGAGGCCAGGTTCAGCGTCGCGCCGTTCTGGATCACCACGTGCTCGGACAGCAGGTAGCCGCCGTCGGGCTGCCGGATGAAGGTCTGCGGGGCGAGCCCGAGCAGGTCCTTGATCGTGTACACCTCACGCCGCGGCGTCAGGACCAGCGTGTACGCCGATCCGGTCGCGATCCGGTACGGCGAATTGAGTGAGGTCTTGCTCCACCGGGCCAGCGAGTCGACCGTGCGCACCTCGACCAGCCGGCGGTCCTCGTCGGCGACGTACGCCGCTTCGGCCTCCGGGTCACCCGGGTAGGGCAGCCGGTCGATCGTCTTCTCGTCCTTGGACTCACCCGGCGTCGTCGGCTGGGTGGCGTCCGGCGGCTGCGGCTTCGGGGTGGTGCTCGGGGTGGTCGCGCTGGGCTTCGGCGTCGGCGACGCGTTGGGAGAGCCGGACGCGGTGGTCTGCAGCAGGACGAACCCGGCGATGCCGAGCACCCCGACCACGGCAACGGCCCGCAGGCCCTTGCGGCTCTTCTTCTTCGGCTCGGTCATGAGGCCGGCTCCGTCTGCAGCTCGCCGTTGTGGTGGTTCAGCTCAGCGGACGCGTGCTTGGGCCGGTTCGCCTCGTTGTTGAGGGCCGGCTGCAGCTGGCTCGTGCCGGCGGTGTTCTGGTTCTGCCGGATCAGCGACGCCGCGTCCTGGCCCTCGCCGCCGATGGTGTCCTCGGACCGGGTCAGCCAGCCCTGCTTGTTCATCGTCACGAACGCGTACAGCTTGATCGGCAGCGCGATCAGGATGACGGTGACGGCGATCAGTGGCAGCAGGACGATCTCGCCCGGATGTCTGCGTAGGTGGGAGAAACCGCGGATGCCGCGGGCGATCGTCATCCAGACCGCGGCCAGGGTGAAGCTCTGCCAGGTCCAGTCCAGCCGGCTGAAGACCATGTAGCCGATGGTGATGCCCATCGTGACCGGGGTCAGCAGGATCTGCAGCACGGTCACCTTGGTCACCAGCGGCACCCGCCACAGCCAGCCCTTGTAGACCGCGGTCAGGTAGCAGCGGTACGAGTTGCGGCTCCAGCGGATCCGCTGCTTGGCGAAGGCGCGGAAGGTGGCCGGGAACATCGACAGGGCCTTGGCCGACGACTGGTGCACGGTCTTGTAGCCCGACGCGAGG
Organism: Kribbella koreensis; assembly: GCF_039525325.1. Taxonomy (NCBI): domain Bacteria; kingdom Bacillati; phylum Actinomycetota; class Actinomycetes; order Propionibacteriales; family Kribbellaceae; genus Kribbella; species Kribbella koreensis. Next base: position 462,998 of record NZ_BAAAHK010000007.1, on the reverse strand, counting down.
ACCAGCCAGGTGAGCCGGCCGTCGTCGCCGGCGATGCAGCGCCGGCCGAGGAAGAACTCGTTCTCCAGGTTCTCCAGTACCGGCAGCACGACACTGCGCCGGTACGCGCCGGTGCGACCCGAGACGCAGGCGACCGCGCCGGCCGCGCCCATTGCGGGGACGTAGTCGTAGTACCGGAGGTTGACCAGCCAGTTGGCGACCCGGCGCCAGACGCTGGTGGTGCGCTCGTGCACGTTCTGCTGGGTGCTGACCGCGCCGACCTCGGGGTCGATGAACGGGCGCTGCACGGCCTTCAGCAGGCCGGGCTCCCAGCTGGTGTCGGAGTCGACCAGCAGCAGCACGTCGTAGTTGGCGGCGCGGATCCCGACGCCCAGCGCGGACCGCTTGCCGGCGTGCTTGAACAGGATCGGGTTGATCCGCGGGTCGTCGAGCGCTACCAGCCGCTCGTAGGCCTCGGTGTCCGCGACGTCCAGCACGATGATGATCTCGTCCGGATTCTGGTGCCGCCAGGTCTCCAGGCAGCGCATCAGGATATCGGGATCCTCATGGAAAGAAGGAACCACCACCGACGTGGTGGTGGTGAAATCGTTCTCGATCGGTCTGGCCAGCCGGGACAGAAAGAAGCGGTAAAGCCAAAGCAGCCACACCACAATTCCGGCGGCTGCCAACGGGACCAGATTCCGCCATTGCGAAAGATCGTCCATCGACAATGAGAAATGTGTAATGCGGTCCCAGACGTCAGCCAGACTCATTCGGCTCATGGGCGTAGTCGGCACAATCATCCTTAATCCCCCCACCGCGCGAAGCGGTCGAATTTCACCCTGCACCCCACCCCAGGGTCGGGTGACACCTCGGCCGAGCCTCACGTCGGCCGTCCTGCGGGCGACTGCGGACAGTAACCAACCTGTTCGCGGCCTCCGTCGAAAGTAGTCGCCACCGCCGAGATCGTCAACGCGGTGCGGCCAGTTTTGAAACTAGTCGCCGGCATCGGCCGGCGCCGCCGACTTCGGGATCGTTCACGAAAGATTAATCGCTGGGTAACATATGTCCCGGTGGCATTTCCGCCGGTTCCGGCCGCGTGCAAGACTTGGCCAATGCGGAATACGTCACGGCTGGTGACTTGTTGTTTACTCGCGATTGCGACGGCGACCTCCGCGGCCGCGTGCAGTGACTCCGAAAAGCCGTCCTCGGCGGGCTCGGTCCCGCCGTCCGGACCGCCCTCGGTGAGCGCTCCGCCGACCCCCGGCACGCCGTCGACGACGAGTCCGGCACCGACGCCCGCCGCTGATCCGGAGTGCGCCCCAGGCGCCGGCCGGACCGTCCGGAAGTTGCCGGCGGTCACTGTGCCCGAGGTGGTCGTCGCCCCGCTGACCTACGACGACAACGGCACCCAGAAGACCGCGGTCGAGGGTTTCACGGTCCCGGCGCAGCTCATCGACGCGGGCTGCGTGATCCAGTACGACGCTCCCGGCGGCTGCCTCGGCGCGGTCAAGATCACCGGCGCGACGATCCCGCCGGTGACGATTCCAGGCAGCGTGCTGGCCGGGAGTCAGCAGGAGTTCCCCGGGGTGACCGTGGCCGGCAAGGCGGTACCGGCCGTGACGTCGCCGCAGATCTGCCAGGTCGAGAACAAGGGCGTGCTGCCCACGGTGACCCGCAAGGGCGTGGTACGGCGTGGGGTGTCCCGGAACGGGGCCGCCCGGCCGGGCGGGTTCGTGAAGGGCGAGGGGTCCGTCCCCGACCTGCGGATCCAGACCGTGAAGGTGCCCGAGGTCAGGCTGCCCGATGTGGATGTCGATCCGGCCCGGCTCGAATCCCGCAAACTGCCGGGCCAGGAGAAGGTCGACGTCTTCACCGGCGAGGGCAAGGTCTCCTACGTCGCTCCCGGTGACGTTCTGTTCGACACCGACAAGGCCACGATCCGTCCGGATGCGGCCAAGGCGCTGCATGCGATCGCGGTGAAGATCAAGGGAGAACATCCGGACGCGAAGCTGCGGGTCGAGGGGCACACCGACGACCGCGGCGACGCGACGTACGGGCTGCGACTGTCCGAGCGGCGCGCGCAGGCGGTCGCGCAGTACCTGATCAGGACCGAGCACTTCGCCGCCGCGCGGATCACCACCAAAGGTTTCGGGGAGACCGCTCCGGCGGTTCCGAACACCTCGGACGCCAATCGGCAGAAAAACCGCCGAGTGGTCATCACGGTGGCCTCCAGGTAAGGCTTACCTGGCAATTACCTAGGGTGTGCAACACTCGTTTGAAACATAGTTTGGAATAGTTCTTTTCAGTCCGGTTCGGTCCACTGGCTGAACGACTGGTTGAGCGTAATCAGGACCGACGTAGTCTGGATTGTCATGAGCCCCGGGATCATCGTGCTGGTCAGCGCCGTCGCCCTCGGCGTCGTACTGAGCGTGCTGAAGTCCCGGTTCGACGGCCGGTTCCGCGGCACTCGCGCGGTCCGGGTGGCAGGTGAGAAGGAAGCAGTGGACGACACGACCTCGGCAGCGGACCCAGCGGACCGGGTCTCGGCCACGGACCTCGGGACCGGGCTCGGCGACCGGGCCACCATGCTCCAGTTCTCGTCGGCCTTCTGCGCGCCGTGCCGGGCCACCCGGCGGACGCTCGTCGAGGTCGAGGCGATGGTCCCCGGCGTGAAGCACGTCGAGCTGGACGCGGAGTCGCACCTCGAGCTGGTCCGCCGGCTCGACATCATGCGCACGCCGACCGTGCTGGTGCTCGACGCGACCGGCGCGATCGTCACCCGCGCCAGCGGCCAGCCCCGCAAGGCGGACGTGATCGCCGCCCTCGGCACCGCAGTGGACGCCGCGAGTCACTAGCCCCAATTGGCGGCTTGGCCCAGCAGTACGTGATGCTTTGGCGATGAGCTTCCCGGCCGGCTGGTACGACGATCCGCAGGACCCGACCCAGCAGCGGTACTGGGACGGCGGGTTCTGGACGGACTACCGCCGGCCCCGTGAGGGACCGCCGCCGTACCAGGGCCAGTTCGGCCAGCCCGCTTCGGGAGAAGAGACCGGCCAGCAGGGCTTCGGGCCTGGGCTCGGGCAGCCGGGGATGGGACGGCAGGGGTACGGACCGCAGGGCCATGCCCAGCAGGGGTTCGGCTACGGGCCGCGGGTGCCGTCGACGCCGGACGGTCAGGAGCTCGCCGGCTGGTGGAAGCGGGTGGCCGCGCGGATCATCGACTCGATCATCGTGTTCGTGATCAGCCTGCCGTTCACCGGCTACTTCTACTACCGCTACATCCAGGCGATCAACGACAGCGACCTGTTCGCGACGCCGGCCGCGGGGACGACGCCGACCTTCGAACTGCCGGTGGAGATCTATCAGTGGGTCATCCCGGCCTCGATCCTCGGCCTGCTGGTCGAGCTCGCCTACTCCTATTTCTTCCTGACCCGCACCGGCGCCACACCTGGCAAGAAGGCGCTGGGGCTCAGCGTGCGGCTGCGCGCGGTCCCCGGTCCGCCGCCCGGGATGACCGTGCTCAAGCGCTGGGCCAGCACCAGCGTGTTCGGCTTCATCTGCGGCTGCCTGAGCCTGGTGGACGTGCTCTTCCCGCTCTGGGACGACAAGAAGCAGGCGTTGCACGACAAGATCGCGGATACCAACGTGGTGGTCGGGCCGCAGCAGCGCCGGTGAGTCCGATCAGCATGTGATCAGTTGTCTCACCAGGTGGGACCATTGCTGGCGGTCACGGATCGTTTCCGTACTCTCGGAGGCGTGGAGTACACGACATGGCTGACCAAGCGCAGGGCAGTGGACAACTGCCGCATGCGCTCGTCCCTGTGTCGTACCCACTGACCAGGCGGCGTCCCGAGCGCTCCGGAACCGGTAGCTGAGCACGGTTCCCAGTACGTCGCCTCCCGCAGCCCCGGGCGGGTCCGGCTCGAACCACCTCCTTCTCCGGGAGTCGTCATGTCCACTCCGGCGGCACAACAACAGCCCCAGGTCGACCCGCGCGGACTCCGGTTCGCCGCCGGGCTGACCACGGCCGTGCTGGCGCTGACCCTGATCCTGAACAACCCCTGGCCACTCGTGGTGCAGGCGGTCGTGTTCGCGATCTCGGTCGTCTGGGGAGTCCAGGCGTCGCCGTACGGGCAGTTGTTCAAGCGGCTCGTCCGGCCCAGGATCGGTCCGCCCGAGGAACTGGAGGACGCGGCGCCGCCGCGGTTCGCGCAACTGGTCGGGCTGGTCTTCGCCGTCCTCGGCCTGATCGGCTACTTCGCCGGCGTCGAGGTGCTGGGCGTGGTCGCCACCGGGTTCGCCCTGGTCGCCGCGTTCGTCAACGCCGCCGTCGGGCTCTGCCTCGGCTGCGAGGCCTACTTGCTGATCCACCGCATTCGTACGCCATCCACCGCTACTACCACTTAGGAGCAGCATTCAATGAGCAGGGAATCCGCTCTCGTCTCGGCCGACTGGGTCGAGGAGCACAAGAGTGACGCGAACGTCGTCCTCATCGAGGTCGACGAGGACGTTTCGGCGTACGACGGCGGCCACATCGCCGGTGCGATCAAGCTGGACTGGAAGGACGACCTCCAGGACCAGGTCCGCCGCGACTTCGTCAACCAGGAGCAGTTCTCCGCGCTGCTGTCCGAGCGGGGCGTCAAGAACGACGACACCGTCGTGCTCTACGGCGGCAACAACAACTGGTTCGCGGCCTACGCGTACTGGTACTTCAAGCTCTACGGCCACGGTGACGTCCGGCTGCTCGACGGTGGCCGCAAGCGCTGGGAGCTGGACAGCCGCGAGCTGACCGACGAGGTCGTCAAGCGCGAGGCCACGGAGTACCAGGCGAAGGAGCCGAACCTGGAGATCCGCGCCTTCCGCGACGAGGTCAAGGACGCCATCGGCGTCAAGAACCTGGTCGACGTGCGCAGCCCCGACGAGTACGCCGGCCGGCTGCTCGCCCCGGCCCACCTGCCGCAGGAGCAGGCCCAGCGTGCGGGCCACATCCCGACCGCGGTCAGCATCCCGTGGAGCAAGACCGCCAACGACGACGGCACCTTCCGCGTCGACGAGGAGCTGAAGACCCTGTACGCCGACGCCGGCGTGGACTTCGGCAAGGACACCATCGCGTACTGCCGGATCGGCGAGCGCTCGGCGCACAGCTGGTTCGTGCTGCACGAGATCCTCGGCCAGGAGAACGTCAAGAACTACGACGGTTCGTGGACCGAGTGGGGTTCGCTGGTCGGCGTACCGGTCGCGCTCGGCGACGAGCCAGGGAAGGCCTGACATGTGCGGAGCGAAGAAGGGCGGCCTTGACCTCAAGGGCGTCGACGTGGACAAGGAAGCCGTGATCCAGGGCCAGGTACTGCGCGGCGAGGAGCCGGTCGGCGGCGCCTACGTGCGGTTGCTGGACGCAACTGGTGAGTTCACGGCCGAGGTCCCGACCTCAGCTACCGGGCACTTCCGCTTCTTCGCGGCCCCCGGCACCTGGACCCTCCGGACGCTGGCCCCCAAGGCCGACCCGGTCGACCGCCAGGTGGTTGCCCAGTACGGCGAGGTGGCCGAGGTCGCCGTCGCCGTCTGACCTGCTATTTTGCTGACCCCGAAGGGCCCGTTTGCTTGCGCGACGGGCCCTTCGGCTCGCCCTCAGGGCTGCGGGTAGGCCAGATAGTCGTTGTAGAACACGTCGTCGAGGGTGCCGTGGTACTGGTCGTTGTTGCTGCCCACGCTCTTGGCGCCGAGCGTCACCGGGAGTCCGGCCGGGCTGATCGTGTACGCCGCTGTGCCGAGGTCGGCATGGCCGGTCTTGTTGCTGTCGACATAGATCTGGAGCTCGGTCGGGGTGCGCTGGCAGGTGATCTTGTGCCAGTTGCCATCGGCAACCGACACGGTCGAGTTGGCAACCTTCGCGTTCACGCCACCCGGCTCCACGACGACACAGCTCGGCGCGCCTTTCGGGAAGCCGGTGTGTGGCGGGTCGATCTGCAGCTTCCACTGGGACGTGTTCCACAGGCCCTTCTGGAGCAGGTTCGAGCCGAGGGTGTCCGAAAGCTCGGGCAGTGAGACCTTGGTCCAGACGCCGTAGCTGAAGACCGCCGTCCCCGGATCGAGATCCGCGGCGGCCGGGGTGGTGATGATTGCCTCCGGGCACGGTGCCGTGGTGCACATCGCCGGGAACTTCACGGCTTGTCCGATACCATCCCGACCCGGGGTCACCGCGGTGACCTGACCGCCGTTCGACGTCGCCACCGTGCCGGTATGGCCATGACTGCTGTCGTCCACCACCGTCGTGACCACCGCGCTCGCGCTGTCGAAGCGCCAGCGCAGCCGTTGTGACGCCGCCATCGCCGGCCCGGCCGTCGCTGCCACCAGCGCGAGTGCGGCCAGCCCCACCAATGCTTTTGTTCGCAACATGGTTCCCCCTCGTTGCTGTTGTCGGATCTTCCGGACGCTAGCAATGGGGACGGGTTCTGGCTGCGGTGTGGAGCTGCAACTAGCTGCAATATCAGGGAGTTGGGGTGGTGTGGATCTCATGGCGTGGGGTTACGCGCAAGATCTCGATTCTCACGGGGTGGGTGATCAGGTAACGGTTTGATCTCGACGGCGAAGTTTTCGTTACCTACCGCAACCGGTTGAGTTGTGTCTGTGTCCTGGCCCGCTCACTAGGGTCACGTCATCACTCAGGGAGGAGGGGTCATGAGACCCCGCATCGGATACAAGAAGCTCGCTGCCGTCGGAGTTGCGGCGGTTGTCGGCGTAGCTTCGACGATCGCGCTGACCTCGGGTTCGGCGTCCGCCGCGCCGGTGTTTGGCTACAGCGGTTACTCGTTCGGTACCGGCATCGAGGCCGGCATCGTCCAGCACGGCCCGAACGTCGTCGCGCAGTTCAGCTGCACCACGGACTCGAGCGCGAAAGACCGCAACGATCTCGCCACCGCGAACGTGAACAACCAGGCGATCGCGCAGACCGTCACCACCGACACCCACGCGTTCAACGACGCCAAGGGCAACGGCGTGACCAGCAACGCGACCGCCGCCGACATCAAGGTCGGCAACCTGCTGCACCTGGTCGGCGCCAAGACCACCACCACGTCGGTCTACAAGAACGGCCAGCTGTCCTACACGGGCAACACCACCTTCGCCGCGGTGAAGATCGCCGGCGTCGTGGTTCCGTCGCTGGTGAAGCCGAGCCCGAACTTCAAGGTCGCCATCCCGGGCCTGGGCTACATCGTGCTGAACCGCGTGGGCGGCGTGAAGACCAGCGCCGGCATCTACTCGTACGCGCAGGCCGTCGTGCTGCACGCGAACGTGAAGAACAAGTACATCCCCGAGGGTGTCGACGTCGCGGTCCTGAAGACCCGCGCCGAGATCACCAAGCCGGCCACGGCGATGGTGATGGGTGACGCGTACGGCTCGACCGTGCAGGTCGACAAGCTGGTCAAGTCGGGCAAGACCTCCTACCAGGCCACCTGCCAGGGCACGGAAGGAAAGACGATCAAGAACTCGATCGCCGGGATCGAGATCCCGAAGGTCGCCTCCGTGGGTGCCATCTACACCACGAAGAACGGTTACATGGGCGCCGAGAAGTCGGCCGTCAACTTCACCTCGCACATCGCCGGCGTCCGCGTCGGCAGCCTGCGGGTCGGTGCGATCGAGTCGTCGGCTTCCGCCTGGAAGACCAAGGACGGCAAGGTCGGCATCCACTCCTCCTCGAGCGTCGCCTCGATCCAGGTCGGCAACAAGACCTACCAGGTCGCGACCGGCCCGAACGCAGTCCTGGACATCCCCGGTGTCGCCAAGCTGACCTTCAACCAGGTCGTGCGTCAGAGCCGGTACGTGTCCGTCAACGCCCTGGTGATCGACGTCTACAGCTTGAACACCAAGGTTGTCCTCGGCCACTCGGCCGCCGGTGTGATCGGCTGATCCAGCCACCACATCACCACCTCGCTGAGCCGAACCTCACCGATTCAGCCAGGTAGCTCCATCAGGACCCCCGGGTCCGGATCCTCGAGATCCGGCCGGGGGTTCTGTCTTGTCCCGGGGTCAGGCGTCGAGGATCAGGGTGACCGGGCCGTCGTTGACCAGGGAGACCTGCATGTCGGCGCCGAAACGGCCGCGCTCGACCTTGGCGCCGAGGGCCTCCAGGGCGGCGCAGAACGAGTCGTACAAGGGTTCCGAGACGGGACCGGGTGCGGCCGCGCTCCACGACGGGCGGCGGCCCTTGCGCGTATCGGCGTACAGGGTGAACTGGCTGATGGCGAGGATCGGCGCCTGCTCGTCGGCGCAGGAGCGCTCGTCGTGCAGGATCCGCAGGGTCCAGATCTTCGCGGCCAGCGCGGCGGCCTTCTCGGGGGTGTCGTCGTGGGTGACGCCGAGCAGGACCAGCAGTCCGGGCTGGTCGATCGCGCCGACCACCTCGCCCTCGATGCTGACCGATGCCTGGCTGACTCGCTGCACTACTGCTCTCATGCCCCCAATTCTCTGTCACGCTCAACTCATGCGCCGCCTGCTGCGATGGGTGTTCCTCGTCGGCCCCTGTCGCCTGTACGTCCTCGGCGAGGCGGGTGGCGGCGTCGTACCCATTGCGGCGATCGCGGCGATGGCTGCCTTCGCGGCGTTGAGTGGCGGTGTCGGTGCTCTCGTCGCTGCCGTCGCAGGCAGCTCGGTCGGGGATGGGTTCTTCAGCTGGGCCCTTGGTGGGCTGCTCGTTCTGCTGGGCTGGCTGGTCTACAGCCTGCTGCTGTATGTGGTGCTGTGGATCGCCGGCCGGTCGCCGATGGTGGTTGCTGGGCTCGATGACGGTGTGAGCCATGCGCGGCATGCTGCCGATGCGGGGGACACGCACTGGCGGCGTCGCGGGCAGGATCCGTTGGTGCCGTTGAGCCTGGCCGGGTTCTTTTTGCTGATGGTCGGCTTTCTGCTGGTCGGGTCGACAGTGACGGCGGTGCAGGAGCGTAAGTACGGCGGGGAGAAGGTGGTCGTCGCCGGGGAGGTGCTCCGGTACGACGATGGGCCGCACGGGTTCGGCAAGCGGCACCTGGTGACGCGGTATCCGGTGGGCGACGAGCTGATCACCGGGGAGGTGCTGGCCGACGATCTCGACCTGGATTCCGACGTACCGCGTCCTGGGCAGCAGGTGGAGGTCGAGTATCTGGTGGCGGATCCGCATCGGGTTCGGCCGGCTGGGGCGGCCAAGCGGGCGGCTGACGATGTCGCACAGGATCGGCTCGTCAGTGGGATCTGTGGTGGGTTGGCGGTGCTCTGCGGGGGTGCCTGGCTGGTCGGCAGGCAGCGTCGCCGGGGGTGAGATGGCGGGAGAATGTCCGGTTTTCGGGGTGCGGCACGGGGGAATATCCCGTCTGGGGCCGGGATCTGGCACGATTCGTTCATGACGTCGACGTTGATCACCGTTGCTCCCACTGGTGCCGAGACCGCCAAGGCGGACTGCCCGGCGCTGCCGACCACGCTTGATGAGCTGGTTGAGACGGCCAAGCGGTGCGAGGCGGCGGGGGCCGCGATGATCCACATCCACATCCGCGACTCCGAGCACCGGCCGACGCTGGATCTGGGTCGGCTGACCGAGACGGTGACCGCGGTCCGGGAGAACACGGCGCTGATCGTTCAGTTGTCAACCGGTGGTGCCGTGACGGACCCGTTCGACCACCGGCTGCGGGTGCTCGACGCGGCGCCGGACTCGTGTTCGCTGACGATGGGGACGGTCAACTTCGGCGACGACGTCTTCATGAACCCGTGGCCGTTCGTCACGGAGCTGTACCAGCTCACGCAGGAGCGCGAGGTGGTACCGGAGTTCGAGCTGTTCGACCTCGGACAGGTGGCGGCGCTGGGACGGCTGCTGGACAAGTACGGGCTGCCGTATGGCGGCAAGGTGCACTGTGACCTGGTGATGGGCGTCCCGGGTGGAATGCCCGGTACCACGGACGCACTGGTTGCCGCGGTCAACGGTCTCCCGGCGGGCGTCACGTCCTGGTCGGCCACCGGCGTCGGCCGTACGACGCTGCCGGTCGCGCTGGCCGCGCTGTCGAAGGGTGGCCACCTCAGGGTCGGCATGGAAGACACGCTCACGCTCGCCAAGGGCCAGCCGGTCACCCACAACGCCGAACTGGTCGAGCGCGCCGCCACCATCGCGGCGCTGGCTCAACGCCCGCCGATGTCGCCCGACGAGGCCCGCCACCTCCTGAACATCAAGCCCCGCCCCTGAATCACTGCGATCACCACGCCCACGGCGACAATGGTTGCTTCTAGCAACAGCCAGTCCCTGAGATAGTCCCGCGGCAACACCGTCGGATTGACCCCTTTCCCTTGCCTGATCAACAAGGGAATCGCGATCATCGTCGTCACTGCGACATACAGCAACGTCGCCCGCACAACCCCAACAACCCGATGCCGCCCCGGCCCCATCGACCACCGGGTCAGCAACCACCCGGCGGCCACCGTCGACGGCACTAGCAAGAAGTCGTCGGTCACCACCGCACCCCCGAGCCACAACGGCAAACGCACCAACGCGCTTGTGCTGACGGCCTGCAGCAAGAGCCGCAAACCCCAGAGCCCCAACCCGACACCCGCCGCGCCGAGCAAGCCGCGCGCTACGCGCGCGGCAGCTGAGGAGGCGGCGCCGGCCTCGGTGGTGCTGGGTGGCGTGCGATGCGGGCCGCCTGTCGCCAGGGCGTCGTCCGGGCTGGTGCCTGCTGGGGTGTCGCCCGGAGCGGCTTCGCCTTCGACTGGCAGCGGGGGCGCAGCTGCACCGGCTTCGGTGGAGGTGTGTTGCGGGGCTGCCGTCGGATCGGTGGTTGGTTGGTTGTCTTCTTTCACTGGAGGACCTCCAGGCGGTGGACCCATTTGGTTTGGAGGACGCCGGGGCGGTTGGGGGCGATGATTCGGGCGGGGTAGCCGTGGTCCAGGGCCAAGGGGGCGCCGTTCAGGCGTAGGGCCAGGAGGGTCAGGGGGTCTTGGGCGAAGTTGGGTGGGAGTTCGGTGGTGGCGTAGAAGCCGCCCTTCTCCATGGAGATGACTCTGAGGTGGGCGTTGGGTGGGGCGTCGCAGAGGGACAGGAGGTCTCGGATGCGGATGCCTTCCCAGTGGGCGCCTTGGCTCCAGCCTTCTACGCAGGCGATCGGGAGGGCTGAGTGGGATTGGGGGAGGGCTTGGAGTTCGGCCAGGGAGTAGGAGAGAGGGGTTGGGGCTTTGATGGTGAAGCGCCAGGTGGCGTCGACGGGTTGTACGCCGGCGGCTTCGGCGGTTCGGTTGACGGGCAGGCCTTGGGGGCCGATGTTGGGTTTGCGGGGGGAGAGGACGGCGATCGGGCCGAAAGCGGGGACCGATTGGCCGATCGAGGCGATGCCGACGAGGGAGGCGGCGCCGGCGACGGTACGGAAGAGGCCGCGGCGGGTCAGGCCGGTGATTGCCGGCGGCAACGAGTCGGCCGGCGGTACCGGCGTACGGGCGGGGTCGTGGGGTAGCGACGTGCGGTCGGCTGGGGTGCGGCGCCAGTTCGCGAGGATGAGGGGGAGTTTGACGGCTAGGTGGACGAGCAGGGCGCCGATGATGATCCATGCCAGGGCGTAGTGCGTTTCCTTGAAGGGGAACGGCCACGGGTACCACTGGAGCGTGTTGAGGAAGCCGATGAAGAGTTCCAGCGCCAGCGCCGACACGAGGACGAGGATCGAGCCGCGTTCGAGGACCGTACCGAGTGCTTTGCGGCTCGGCGGCCAGGGGAGCTTGGCGAACAGCTTCGGGTAGACCGTCCAGAGCTTCGCCAGCAGCAGCGGGACGGAGACGATTCCGCTGAGCACATGCAGGCCCTGCGTCACGCGGTACAGCGAAGCCGGCCGGCTGGGGATGACGAGCCAGCCCGGCGTCGCCTGCTGGAAATGGCTGAACAGACCGGTCAGGAAGCAGATCGTGATCGCGACCCCGAGCCAGCGCCCGAGCACGGTGGCCGTGCGCGGATGGTGCAACGGCGACGGGAACGATTCCTCGGTCGGTGGCTGCGGCAACTTCATGCTTCTCATCAGAGCGCAGAATTCGCCCACCCGGCGCCCGCCTCCGGTTACTGCTCGCGAACGCCCGCCCGGTACGCCGTACCGCCGCTTACGGCTCGCGAACGCTCGACCGCATTCCCCCACGCTCCTCCCGCCGCCTCCGCCCCGGACCGCCATGCATGCATAAGTCGCGGTCGGACGGGGCTGCACCGCTTGAGTGAGCACTCAGAGCGCGACATGTGCGTGCCCGGCGCTCCGCTCGTGCGCGGATCAACACCTCGTGCGGGGCCGGTATCCACAGGTTCGGGGTTGCGTCCGAGCGGGATGGCACCTCATCGCTTTAGGCTGGGCAGGTTCGAGCGAAGGGAGCGGGACAGGTGAGGACGCAGCAGCGGTCGTCGGACGATGACGAGCGCGCTCTGGCCGATCTTGCGGAGGTGTCCGACTGGAAGCGCGTCTGGGGACCACCCGAGACCGGGCTGGACGCGATCCGCACGCTGGTGTCGCGCGTCACCGCCGCTACCGGATGGCGCCCTTGGGCTCCGGGCAACATCGACCCGAACCGCTATACCTGGGGTCTGGTGACTCCGCGCCGGACCGTGATGCTGGTGCTGCCCGATGCGGTACTGCCGGACAGCCCGCGCGGTGGCTGGTCGGCGTACGAGATCGGTGCTGATGAGGTCCGCGCGGCTGAGGACGGCCTCGACGACCGGTGGCCCGACCAGCTCGAACTGGCCCGGCGGCACTGGGGGCAGCCGGTCTTCGTCGGACCGGGGACCGATCCGCGGATTCCGCTGGAATGGCGTGACCGGCGCCGCCATCTGGCAGTCTGGCTGCGGCCTGGCGCCGAGATGCACCTGTACGCGACCCAGCCCCAGGCCGACCCGGCGGGGACCAGCGCCGGCTTCGGGTACTCCGTCTATGCGAGCGAGGTGGCCTGATGGCGTCGATCGAAGAAGAGATGCTCCGGGATGTCTACCAGGTGTTCCGGAAGATCGCTGCCAAGCATCTGCGCAAGCGCAGTCCGAGTCTGTCGCAGCGGCTGCAGCAGGCGCGGGCGCAGGAGCGGGCGCTCGCGGCGATGCGCGAGCAGGAGCTGCGTTCGCTGATCGAGGACCTGCAGAACGAGCGGCGGAACAATCCTGAGTTCGCGAACGAGCTGGATCGGTTGCCGGACGACCAGCGGACGCAGATGGTCGAGGAGCAGGCGCGCTGGCAGCAGGCGCAGCGGGACCGGATGGACCGCGACCCGAACCTGACGCCGGAGGACATCCAGCGTGAGGTGGAGGAGGGGCGCGACGTCGACGGGAACGGGCTCGACGATCGGGAGGATCGCGAGCGGGAGGCGGAGGACTTCGACCGGAACGTCGTCGATCGCGACCAGAACGGGGAGGTCGACGCGGTCGAGCAGCGTGAGGAGCAGCGGGCTGAGCGCGACGCCGAGCAGGCGCGAGAGCGTGAGCAGGAGCGGAACGCGGAACAGCGCGAGACGGAAGAGGCACGCGGCGGCGATGTCGTGCCGGCGGCCGCTGCGGCTGGAGCCACTGCGGTCGTTGCCGAGGAGGTCGCTGAGGAGCTGCAGGAAGAGCGTCGCGAGCAGGAGCTCGAAGACCAGCAGGAAGCCGAGGCGCTGAATGACGACGGTACGGCGCCTGAGGTGATCGGTGAGACCGAGGCTGAGCGCGAGGCCCGGCAGGCTGAGCCGGAGGTCGCTCAGGATGACCGTCTGCTCGATGAGGACGGTGCGGCGCCCGCAGTCATCGGCGAGGATGCCCAGCAGGTCCAGCAGGAGCAGGTCCAGGAGCAGGAGCAGGAGCGGGACGAGCGGATCCTCGATGAGGACGGTGCGGCGCCTGCGGTGATTGGTGAGGATGCGCAGCAGGCTGGGCTCGAGCAGCAGGAGCAGGACGATCGGGTCCTCGACGAGGACGGTGCTGCTCCGGCGGTGATCGGGGAGGACGCGCAGCAGGTCCGGGAGGAGCAGGACGAGCGGATCCCGGATGAGGATGGCGCGGCGCCTGCGGTGATCGGGAAGGACGCTCAGCAGCCTGGGGTTGAGCAGGACGGGACTGAGCGGGAGCGGCGGGAGGAGCAGGTTCAGCAGGGGGAGGCTGGGCCTCAGCCGGGGCTGAAGACCGGCGGAGATCAGGCTGCGGCGGCAGATCAGGAGGCGCAGAACGAGCAGCGCGGGCCGGATTACGTCGAGACCACGCTGGAGCAGGCGCGCTCGGAGCAGAACGGGCAGGGTGGCCAGGGCGAGCAGAACGGTCGGCCGGGGATGTCGCAGGAAGAGATGGACAAGCTGCGAGGACTCCAAGGTGGGCAAGCCGACGCCGCCGAGGCGACCCGCCCCCGCACCGGAGAGCCCGTAGAGGTTGGTGCAGGCGGCAAGAACCCGGGTGCTCGCGCAGCCGAACTCCGCGCCGACAAGGGCAGCCGCCGCGACGGCCCAGGCGTAGGCGAGTAGTCAGCCAGAGCGGCCGGCGGGCGAGCCGCCCCCGGCCTACCGGCCACGCGAGCTGTCCCCGCGCCTTGGGACCGGCCGCCCTTGCGTGCTGGCTGGGCAGCGGTGTCGGCGCTTACCGGCGTACGGGGGCTAGTAGACGATTGCTTGGGTGTTGTCGGTGAGGATTTCTTCGGTGAAGGCGGGGGCGCCGGCTATGCGGGTGTTGGGGAGTAGGTCGGCCTCGGTGAGGTCTCGGCGTTTGGCGCATTGGGTGCAGACCGTGAGCTGACCGCCGGAGAGGACGGCGGCCAGTAGGTCGGCGGCGGGGGCGGCGTGCGGGAGGTCGAAGGCCTCGGCTCGGCCGGGGACGGCGAACCAGACGGCCTCTCCGGTGAGCCAGAGAGAGACTTGGGCGCCTGAGGCGACGGCCGTGGCTGCGACGGTCAGGGCCTGGTTGGCGCGCTCGGGTTCTTCGGCGCCTGCGGTCAGCTTGATCACCAGCGTGCGGGACATCACGCCACCGTAGCTCAGACCGCTGCCGCCATCCCCTAGACTGACAATCGTGCTACACGTCATCTTCACGACCCTGCTGGTGCTCGTCACCGTGTTCATGGGCTGGTTCTCGGCGTTCGTCGTCTACCGGCTGTACCGCGGCCGCGCGGCGAACTGAGGCGCGAGATGGCGTTCGAGATCCCGCAGGACCTGCACCCCGACCTGATGCCGCTCGCCTGGCTGCTCGGCCGGTGGGAGGGCCGCGGTCACGGTGACTACCCGACGATCGAGAAGTTCGAGTTCGGCCAGCAGATCGACTTCAGCCACAACGGCAAGCCGTTCCTGCACTACGTCAGCCAGACCTTCGTGGTCGGCGAGGACGGCAAGCGCGAGCGTCCGCTGGCGATGGAGACCGGGTTCTGGCGGCCGAAGCCGGACGGCAAGCTCGAGGTCGTGATGGCCCACCCGACCGGCTTCGCCGAGGTTTGGTACGGCGAGATCGACGGCGCCAAGATCGAGATGCGCACCGACGTGATCGCTCGCACCGTCACGGCCAAAGAGGTCAACGCCGGCCACCGCCTCTACGGCCTGGTCAAGGGCGAGCTCCTCTGGGCGTACGACATGGCCGCCGAAGGCCTCCCGCTGCAGCCCCACCTCTGGGCAACGCTCGTCCGCGTCTAGCTTTCGGACACCCAGGAGTACTCAACCTTCGGCCGTCCGCTCCGGCCGTCATAGCGTTGGGTTCGCAACGCCTGGCCCTGGTCGGCCAGGTGCTCCAGATAGCGTCGGGCGGTGATCCGGGACGTACCGATCGAGGCCGCGACCTCCTCGGCGGTCCAGCCTTCGCGGTCGCCGAGCAGCGTCACCACGCGGTCAAGTACAGACCCCGCCAAGCCCTTGGGTACCGACGAGCTGGTTGCCGGATGCAACAACCGGTCGACCTCGTCCTGATCGGCGACAACCTGTCCCGACTCCGCAGCACGCCGTTGCCGCGCATAAGCACTGAGCCGATCCCTCAACGTTTCAAAGGCAAACGGCTTCAACACATACTGCACGACCCCGATCCGAGCAGCAGCCTGTACCGCGGCCACTTCGCGAGCAGCCGTCACGGCAACCACATCGGTTTGGTTGCCAGCAGCACGCATTCGCCGTACTACGTCCAGCCCGTGCCCATCCGGCAGGTTCATGTCGAGCAGCACGAGATCGACCTGCTCGTGGCTCAGCACATGCAGGGCGCGCGCCGCAGTACCGGCGAGACCGACGCAGACGAACCCCGGCAGCCGATCCACATACACCCGATGCGCCTCGGCAGCCACCGGATCGTCCTCGACCACCAACACGCGCAGGTCAGGCATCAGTGCCCCGTAACCGAGGCAACCGCACCCTGACGGTCAACGCCGGTACGTCGTCCAGCTCGGAATCCGGATCCACCATCAACGTCCCCTGCCAGCGCTCGACGGTACTGCGAACCAGCACCAGCCCCAACCCGTGCCCCGGCTCGGCCTTCGTCGTCCAGCCCCGGTCGAACATCCGCGCCAACTCGGCCGCCCCCAACTCGGCGCCGGTGTTCGTCACCGCGAGGTCGATGTACTCGGCGCTCGTCGATGCTTTCAGCTCGACCCGTCGCGGCGCAGTACCGCCGCGCGCTGCCTCGACCGCGTTGTCGAGCAGGTTGCCGACGACGGTGACGATGTCCTGGGCGGGGAGCTTCGTGTGCAGTGCCTCCGAGCCGAGCTCGAGCGTGAGCAGCACACCGCGCTCCTGCGCCTGGGCGAGTTTGGCGAGCAGCAGCGACGCGAGCACCGGGTCGCCGACCGTGCCGACGACGCGATCGGTCATCGCCTGGGCGAGCTGCAGCTCGGAGACGGCGAACTCCCGTGCGCGCTCCGGCCGGCCGATCTCGATCAGGCTGACGACGGTGTGCAAGCGGTTGGAGGCCTCATGGTTCTGCGCCTGCAGCGACTCGGCCAGGCTGCGGACAGCGTCCAGTTCGCCAAGCAGAGCTTGCAGTTGGGTGTGATCCCGCAGCGTGACGATCCGGCCGGAGCGGGCGGGTTGCTGGTTGACCACGACGACGCCGAGCGCGCCGAGGTGCAGTTCGTCGTACGCCGTCCTGCCGGCGCGCAAGAGACCCGAGAGCGTCGCCGGAAGGTGAAGGTCGTCAACCGTCGTACCGGGTGGGACGTTGCGCAGGGCGAGCAGCCGCCGGGCCTCGTCGTTGATCAGCTGGACGTGGCCGTGCGAGTCAACCAGGATCAGGCCTTCGCGCGCTGCCCGGAGCACGCCCTCGTAGAAGTCGAGCATCCAGGCCAGCGCCTGCGTGCCCATCCCGCGGGTGGTGTGCCGGACCCGCCAGCTGACCAGCGCGTTGCCGGCCACCGCGACGCCGAGCAGCAGGCTGGCGACGCCGAGCATCGAGCGCAGCTCCAGCTGGATCAGGTCACCCCAGCCGGTCGGCGCGATCCCGGCCGCGGCGGCGTCCCGGTCCGCCTGGGTCCGGGAGTGCGCGAGCAGCACGATCCAGACCAGCACGATCATCACCGAGACCGTGGCCGTCTGCAGCCAGAACACCTGGCGGCGCAGCTCCCACGGGCGGTCTCTCATAGCCGCCATTCTCCACACCACTGCCCCAACTGGCATGCCGCGCGCCTGGCGAGGTGATTCGGTCGCGAACGATATGAACGAAATGCGCAGTTGGCTTGTGCGTCACGTCACAGTTACTCAGAACCCGCCCGCCCGGCAAATCAGGAGTCCCCCATGGCGAGCCCCACCGCACCCCGACCGACTCCGGTTCGCAACGACCGGACCCACTTCCTCTACATCGCCGTCATCGTCGCCGTACTGCTCGGCATCGGCGTCGGTTTCATCTTCCCGGACTTCGCGATCGAGCTGAAACCGCTCGGCACCGGGTTCGTGAACCTGATCAAGATGATGATCAGCCCGATCATCTTCTGCACCCTGGTGCTCGGCATCGGGTCGGTCCGCCAGGCCGCCAGCGTCGGCAAGGTCGGAGGTCTCGCGCTCGGCTACTTCCTGGTGATGTCGACGGTCGCGCTGGCCATCGGGCTGGTCGTCGGCAACCTGGTCCAGCCCGGTTCCGGCCTGAACCTGACCGACAAGCTGCGCGACGCGGGCCAGAAGCAGGCCGCCGGCGCGCACGAAGGCACCACCGACTTCCTGCTCGGCATCATCCCGAAGACGATCGTCTCGTCGCTGACCGAGGGCCAGGTCCTGCAGACCGTGCTGGTCGCGCTGCTGATCGGCTTCGCGCTGCAGGCGATGGGCTCGAAGGGCCAGCCGATCCTGGACGGCATCGGCCACATCCAGCGGCTGGTCTTCAAGGTGCTGTCGATGATCATGTGGGCGGCGCCGGTCGGTGCCTTCGGCGCGATCGCGGCGGTCGTCGGCGCGGCCGGCAGCACCGCGCTGGTCAGCCTGCTGAAGATCATGCTGGCCTTCTACATCACCTGTCTGCTGTTCGTGGTCGTCATCCTCGGCACGATTCTGCGGGTCGTCACCGGGCTGTCGATCTTCCAGCTGCTCAAGTACCTGGGCCGTGAGTTCCTGCTGATCGTCTCGACCTCGTCGTCGGAGACCGCGCTGCCGCGGCTGATCGGCAAGATGGAACATCTCGGCGTCGACAAGTCGGTCGTCGGTATCACCGTCCCGACCGGGTACTCGTTCAACCTGGACGGCACCGCGATCTACCTGACGATGGCGTCGCTGTTCATCGCCGAGGCGATGGACCAGCCGTTCTCGATCGGTCAGCAGATCTCCCTGCTGGCGTTCATGATCCTGGCCTCCAAGGGTGCCGCCGGTGTCACCGGAGCAGGGCTCGCGACGCTGGCCGGTGGTCTGCAGTCGCACCGGCCGGAGCTGGTCGACGGCGTCGGCCTGATCGTCGGTATCGACCGGTTCATGTCCGAGGCCCGGGCCCTGACGAACTTCGCCGGCAACGCGGTCGCCACCGTCCTGGTCGGTCACTGGACCGGCGGCTTCGACAAGGAACAAGCTCGCCAGGTCTTCGCCGGCGAGGACCCGTTCGACGAGGTCGCCTTCGCCGCCGGCGACACCCACGCCGGCGACGTACCGGCCGCGGTAGAGCCCGCACCAACCACAGCCCACTAAGTACCCCGGACCGCCGGCCTCCCTGCGACCGGCCGGCGGTCCGGCCTCCAAGACCATCTGTCCCACCCCTCAACGCTGCCCGTCGACTCCCAACCGTCTGGGAGTCGGCGGGCAGCGTGCTTTCTACTTGCCGTTGAGCATCTCGACGACCGGGGCCAGCTCGTCGAGGTAGTCGGTGTTGATGGTGATGTACGACGCGCCGAACTCGTCCCGCCGGCGCTGGAGTTCGTCGGCCATCTCCTGCGGGGTGCCGCGCAGGAGCATGAGCGAGTCGCTCTTCTCGAGGTCGGCGGGGTCGAGGCCGGTCGCCTTCTTGCTCCAGGCGGGCAGTTCCGTCGTACCGGCGGCGAAGAGGTTCATGGCCAGCTCGATCTGGTCCGCGCGCTCGCCGGCCAGCTCGCGGAGCTCCTGGGTGAGCTGCAGCATCTCCTCGCGCGGTGCCGTCGCGGGCTTGGCCAGGGAGACGATGTCCGCTCGGGCTGCGGCCAGGGCGAGCGAGCGCGGTCCACCCGACGCGAGCATGATCGGCGTGTGCTGGTCGCCGTCGAGCTTCGCCAGCTGGTCCAGCGTCTCGCGGACCTGGTCCCGGCGCTCCTTGGCCGATCCCCACGGCAGGCCGACCTCGTTGACCTGCTGCTCGGCCTGGGGGCGCCCGGTGCCGATACCGAAGTCGAAGCGGCCGTCGGTCAGTACCGACAGCGTGTGGGCGTCCCAGGCGGCTGAGCGCGGCGGGCGCAGGGGTGCGGCGGCTACGAAGGTGCCCACCCGGATGTCGGCGGCCATGGCGGCCACTGCGAGCGTGGGGAACGGTGACAGCAACTGCAGGCCGTCCGGCATCAGCACTGTCGAGTACCCGAGGCCGGCGGCCCGGCGTACCGTCCGCTTCCACTCCTCGGCGCCGCGGTCCGCGCTGCCCACCACACCGAACCGGAATGCCCTGTTCGTCATCGTCCTGCTCCTCTCGAATTTGGTACTACCAGCCTTGCGGCACGTGGTGTTGTCCACATCCCACAGCGGGAGGCAGTCGGCGTACGCCGGTGGACGTACTCTGGTGACATGTCACTGACGCGTAGCCCTCTGCTGGACCTCCCTGGCGCTGTCGAGGCCGACGGGCTGGACGCCGGGGTCGCCGCGCACTACGGGTCCGACCTGCGCGAGCAGCGGGCCCTGGTCGCGGGCAAGGGCTTCGTAGACCTCTCCCACCGCGACGTGGTCACCATCACCGGCCCTGACCGCCTCACCTGGCTCCACGCGATCACCAGCCAGTACTTCGAGGGCCTACGCCCCGGCACGTCGACCACAGCCCTCCTGCTGTCGCCCACGGGGCACGTAGAGCACGCCATGTACGGCGTAGACGACGGCGAAACCTTCTGGCTCCACACCGAGCCCGGCGCCGCAGCCCCGCTCGTCGAGTGGCTCCAGAAGATGGTCTTCATGTCCCGAGTGGAGATCAAGGACGTGAAGGCCGACTACGCCATCGTGTGGCGTCCAGGTCCGGCGCCTGCGGATGGTCCGCTGACTCGCAGTGGAGCGGACTCTCTGGGCGGACACGAAGTCTTCCTCCCCAGACAAGAACTCAGTTCTGTTGAAGGACCTCCGGCTGGCGTCTGGGCCTACGAAGCTCTGCGGATTGAGGCTGGTGCGCCTCGCCTTGGGCTGGATATGGATGAGCGGGCTATTCCGAACGAGCTCGGCTGGCTTGGTGTCGGCGTGCACCTCGACAAGGGCTGCTACCGCGGGCAGGAGACGGTGGCTCGGGTGCACAACCTCGGGCGGCCGCCGCGGCGGCTTGTGCGGTTGCATCTGGATGGGTCGGTGGATCACCTGCCGGCGCACGGGTACGCAGTGCGGGTCGGGGACAAGCAGGTTGGGTTCATCGGATCCGCGGCGCGGCACCACGAGTACGGGCCGATCGCGCTCGCGCTGATCAAGCGCAACGTGGACCCGGAAGCCGTGCTCGAGGTCGTCGCCGAGGATCAGCCGACGGTCACCGCCACGCAGGAGTTGCTCGTCGACCCCGAGGTCGGCCTGCACGTCCGCGCCCGGCTGTGAAATTTGTGAGCCGGATCATCTCCTATCCAGCTGTTTGCCCCTGACCTGCGCGCCGTACAGTTTCAGCCGTGACCGAACCTGTGATCCTGGCCGACGTCGTCCGCAGCGGTTTCGTCGAGGGCCATCACCGCGGCTCCGTCGTGGTGACCGCGCCCGACGGCTCCGTCGAGTGGTCGGCCGGCGTGATCGACGAGCCGATGTTCCCGCGCTCGTCCAACAAGCCGATGCAGGCGCTCGGCATGCTCCGCAACGGCCTGGAGCTCGACGGCGAACTACTCGCGCTGGCCGGCGCTTCCCACTCGGGCGAGTCCTTCCACCTGGACGGCGTACGCCGGATCCTCGCCGGCGCAGGCCTCGACGAGTCGGCCCTGCGCACGCCCCCGGCGTACCCGATCGACGACCAGGCCCGCGACGAATGGGTCCGCGCCGGGCACGGCCTCGACCGCATCACCATGAACTGCTCCGGCAAGCACGCCGCCATGCTCGCCACCTGCGTAGCCAACGACTGGCCGTTCCACGACGACGCCAATGCTGACGGCGCGGTCTGGGGTCCGAACGACTACCGCTCCCCGAACCACCCCCTCCAGCAGGCGATCCGTACCGCCGTAGAGGACTCCGCCGGCGAGAAGGTCTCCTACGTAGCCGTCGACGGCTGCGGCGCCCCGATCCTCGCCATCACCCTCTCCGGCCTGGCCCGCTCCTTCGGCCTCTTCGCCGCAGCCCCCGCCGACACCCTCGAGGGCCGGGTAGCCAACGCGTTCCGCAGCCACCCGGAGTACGCCAGCGGGAGTAGGCGCGACGAGTCCGCCCTCATGCACGCCATCCCCGGCCTGTTCTGCAAGGCCGGCGCCGAGTCCGTCTACGCAGTAGGCCTCGCCGACGGCCGCGGCCTGGCTGTGAAGATCGACGACGGTACTCCGCGCGCCCGCGCCGTCGTGATGGCCGCGACGCTGCAGAAGCTCGGCGTCGACCACGAGGAGATCACCAAGCAGACCCGCTCCCCGCTCTACGGCGGCGGAATCGAGGTCGGCGCCGTGCAGCCGCACCCGAAGGCGTTCGCCTGACCGTCCGTTACCCGGCGTAGTGAGCGGCCTCACGTCGAGTCTGCTTGCAATTGCAAGCACCCTGCTAGCACTATGGACGTATGGCCAGGTTGAGTGATCGTGCAGCGGGTGCTGTCGGTTCGGTGGGGGAGTACCTCGCCGAGCAGCGCCGGCACGCGCAGTTGTCGTTGCGGCAGCTGTCCGACCTGGCCGGGGTGTCCAACCCGTACCTGAGTCAGATCGAGCGTGGGCTGCGCAAGCCGTCCGCGGATGTCCTGCAGCAGTTGGCGAAAGCCCTGCGGATCTCGGCCGAGACCCTGTACGTACGGGCCGGCATCCTCGATCCGGACGAGAGCGAGGGCGGCCGGCGTACGCCGGGAGTGGTCGACGCGGTCCTGCTCGACCCGGCGCTGAACGAGCGGCAGAAGCGCGTGCTGCTCGACGTGTACGCCTCGTTCGTCCGTGAGAACACGACCGACGGCTCCGACGACGAGCCCACGACGGCAACCGCGCCGGCGAAGAAGCCGGCCGCTGCCAAAAAGACCCCTGCAACACAACGCACCACCACCAAGACCCCGCTGAAGTAGACCTCACGAGGAGATGCCAGATGGCAACCCGTACCCCCGTCACGCCCCTGTACGCGATCGCCGGCGCCGGCGACCTGGCCGTGGAGAAGTTCCGCGCGGTCAGCGAGGACGTCACCACCCGGTTCGCGAAGCTGGACCAGAAGACCCTGCAGTCGTCCCTGCAGACCGAGCTGACCAAGCGTCAGGCCGAGCTGAGCAAGCGCCTCGAGGTGCTCGCCGCCGAGGCCAAGACCGTTCCGGCCAAGCTGCGTGAGCTGCCGTCGGTCGCCCAGGCCGGGCTGACCACCGTGCTCGGCCAGGCCGAGGAGACCTACGAGGACCTCGCCGGTCGCGGCAAGGACCTGGTCACCCGGATCCGCAGCCAGAAGGCCACCGAGGACCTGGCCGCCCAGGCCAAGACCACGGTGAGCAAGGCCAAGGCCACCCGGACGACCGTGAAGAAGACCGCCGACACCGCCACCCGCAACGTCAAGGCGACCGCGACCAGCGCCCGCAAGACCGCTGCGAAGGCCACCAAGGCTGCCGAGGCGGCCGCCGAGAAGGTCGGCGACTGAGAGTAGTTCCGCGGCTCTGCGTAGTACGGGTGGTCCTGATCCGGGTTCGACGGATCGTGGGGCCACCCGTGCCTACGTTAGGCTCGTTGCATGCTCGCACTCGCCACGTTCCAGAACCTGTTCCCAGGGTTCGCTGATCCCATCAGCGTGATCTGGTGGGTCGTGCTCGGTCTGAAGCTGGTGGCCCTGCTCGACGCAGCGTTCCGGCCGAGGGCGGTGTTCGTCGCCGCCGACAAGCTGACCAAGCCCGGCTGGGTGCTGATCCTGTCGGCCTTCACGCTGTCGCAGATCTTCCAGGGTGGCTGGCTGAGCTTCTTCGGGCTGATCGGGATCGTGGCCGCCGGTGTCTACCTGGTGGACGCTCGTCCCGCACTGCGGGCAGCCTCCGGCCGGGGCCGCGGCGGCTGGGGAATCCGCCGCCGCCGGGGCCCGCGCCCGCTCTAGGTACTACGAGCGGTAGACGATCACCTTGTCGCCGACGTGCACCTGGTCGAAGAGGATCTTGATCTTCGCGAGGTCGCGGACGTTGACGCAGCCGTGTGAAGCGCCGTTGTACCCGCGGGCGGCGAAGTCCGACGAGTAGTGCACGGCCTGGCCGCCGCTGAAGAACATCGCGAACGGCATCTTCGAGTCGTACAGCTTCGAGACGTGGTTGCGGCTCTTCCAGCCGACCGTGAAGCCGCCCTCACGGGTGGCCGTCTTCTGCGCTCCGAACCGGACGTCCAGCTGCATCTTCACGACGCCGTTCACCACGTACCGGAGTTTGCGGGTGGTCTTGTCGATGCAGAGAGCGACACCGGTCGCGCACCGCTGGTCGAGCTTCTTGCCGTCCACGACCGGGGCCGGCGGGAAGAGCTCGGCCTGGGTCGGCTCGTGAGTGGCCGCGGTCAGCTGGGTCCAGGTGAACTGGTCGATGTACCCGAGCGGTGGAATGCCCTTTGATTTCTGGAACTTCTTCACCGCGGACCGGGTCATCGTGCCGAAGTCGTCGTCCATCCACTGCTGGTCGAGCAACTTGAGCTGCACCAGCCGCGCCTCGACCTTCCGCACCGAGGCCCCGCTGGACCCGTTGCTCCACAAGGCCTTCGGATAGATCGGCAGTTCCCCACTGACCTCGAACGGCACCGTCTTCACATCAGCCGTCCGGCTCTGCTGCCCCGGCGCCGCCGACGCACTGATGGCCGTCCCACCGATCGCGACGACGACCACAGCCGCCACCACGTTACGAACAACCAGCGCACCACGAGTCCAGCGCATCGGAACCCCTCGAGTAGATCTGTCCCAACACTCCTGAGACGCCCACACACCCCACATGGTTGGCACCCCAGCCTAAGGTATTCCATGGAAATCGACCTCTCGACGGCCGACATCACCACCGTCCCGACCGGCGCGATCGTGAACGCCGCCCACCACGCACTGCGCGGCGGCGGAGGCGTCGACGGCGCCATCCACCGCGCCGGCGGCCCGTCGATCCTGGCCGATTGCATCGCGCGGTACCCACACGGCGTACCGACCGGTGAAGCGGGGTGGACGACGGCGGGGAACCTTCCCGCGCGGTACGTGATCCACGTGGTCGGCCCGAATTACACCGCTGGGCAACGGGATCCGGCGTTGCTCGAATCCTGCTACCGCAACGCGTTGCGGCTGGCGGACGAGCTGGGAGTCGACGAGTTGACGGCTCCTGCGGTGTCGGCGGGCATCTACGGCTGGCCCAAGGAGTCGGCGGCGGAGATCGCCGTACGGACTCTGCGAGAGACCCGGACGGCTGTCCGGCGGGTGACCTTCTGTCTGGTGGAACCCCGGTTGTACAAGGCGTTCTCGAAGGCGCTGGGGTAAAAGGCAAGCGGCCGGCCCCCGCGAGGGGAGCCGGCCGCTGAAGTACCAGGTGGATCAGGCGTTGTAGACGAAGACCTTGTCGCCGATCTTGACCTTGCTGAAGATGAAGTCGATCTTCTTGCGGTCGCGCATGTTGACGCAGCCGTGCGAGGCGCCGTTGTAGCCGCGGGCCTTGAAGTCCGACGAGTAGTGCACTGCCTGGCCGCCGCTGAAGAACATCGCGTCGGGCATCGGCGAGTGGTAGATCGAGGAGACGTGGTTCTTCGACTTGCGGTAGACCTTGAAGGATCCGTTGCGCGTCGGGGTCTTGGCCGCGCCGAAGCGCGCGTCGCCCTCGGCGATCAGCTTGCCGTTGACGATGAACATCACCTTGCGGGTCTTCTTGTTGATGCACAGGTAACGCCCGGTCATACACACCTTGGCAATGTGCCGTCTGCCCGGTACCAGCACCGTCTTCTTCGCCGCGGCCTTCGTCGCGACGGCGGCCTTGGTGGCCACCACGGTCTTGGCGGCAGGAGCAGCCTCGGCCGTCGTCGCGGCGGTGAGAACGCCTACTCCCAGCATCGCGACCGCCGTGGTGGTGGCGCCGAGCTTACGCAGAATGCCCATGGTCCTTTTCCTTCCCCCAACTTGTTTTGCTTCCGATATGTCAGACGCCGCAGCCCGCCACCTGGTTCATAACGATCCGGAAATTTCCCCCGACGGATCGCGGAACCAGGTGAACGGGCTACTAGAGCTAGCTAGCGGGTGCTCTCAGGCCTTGTTCTTGCGGCCGAGCTTCGCGCGCTCGATCTGAGTCAGCGCGAGTTTACGGATCCGGATGGCGTCCGGGGTGACTTCGACACACTCGTCCTCGCGGCAGAATTCCAGCGACTGCTCCAGCGACAGCTTGCGCGCCGGGACCAGCTTCTCGAACTCGTCCGCGTTCGACCGGACGTTGGTCATCTTCTTCTCACGGGTGATGTTCACGTCCATGTCGTCGGCGCGCGAGTTCTCGCCGACCACCATGCCCTCGTACACATCGGTACCGGGCTCGCAGAACATCGTGCCGCGCTCCTGCAGGTTGACCATCGCGTACGACGTGGTGACGCCGGTCCGGTCCGAGACCAGCGAGCCCGACGGGCGGGTGCGCAGCTCGCCGAACCACAGCTCGTAACCCTCGAACACGTGGTGCGCGATACCGGTACCGCGGGTGTCGGTGAGGAACTCGGTCCGGAAGCCGATCAGGCCACGCGCCGGGACCAGGAACTCCATCCGGACCCAGCCGGTGCCGTGGTTGGTCATCTGCTCCATCCGGCCCTTGCGGACCGCGAGCAGCTGGGTGACGGTGCCGAGGTACTCCTCGGGGCAGTCGATGGTCAGCCGCTCGACCGGCTCGTGCCGCTTGCCGTCGATCTCCTTGGTGACCACCTGCGGCTTGCCGACGGTCAGCTCGTAGCCCTCGCGGCGCATCTGCTCGACCAGGATGGCCAGCGCCAGCTCACCACGGCCCTGCACCTCCCAGGTGTCGGGACGCTCGGTCGGCAGCACCTTGATCGACACGTTGCCGATCAGTTCGCGGTCGAGCCGGTCCTTGACCAGTCGCGCGGTGACCTTGGTGCCCTTGACCCGGCCGGCCAGCGGCGAGCTGTTGGTACCGATCGTCATCGAGATGGCCGGCTCGTCCACCGTGATGAACGGCAGCGGCTTCGGGTTCTCCGGGTCGGCCAGGGTGTCGCCGATCATGATCTCCGGGATACCGGCGATCGCGACGATGTCACCCGGGCCGGCCGAGTCGCCGGGAACGCGCTCGAGCGCCTCGGTGATCAGCAGCTCGGTGATCTTGACCTTCTGGATGGTGCCGTCGTGCTTGCACCAAGCGACCTGCGAGCCCTTCTTCAGGGTGCCTTCGTGCACCCGGACCAGGGCGAGCCGGCCGAGGAACGGCGAGGCGTCGAGGTTGGTGACGTGGGCCTGCAGCGGCGCGCCCTCGGTGTACTCCGGGGCCGGTACGTTCGCCAGGATGGTCTCGAACAGCGGCTCGAGGTCTTCGGAGTCCGGCATCCCGCCGTCTTCCGGCTGGGTCAGCGAGGCGCGACCGGCGCGGGCCGAGGCGTAGACGACCGGGAAGTCCAGCGCCGACTGGTCGGCGTCGTGGTCCAGCAGATCGAGGAACAGCTCGTAGGTCTCGTCGACGACCTCGGAGATCCGGGCGTCCGGCCGGTCCACCTTGTTGACCACGAGGATCACCGGCATGTTGCGGGCCAGCGCCTTGCGCAGCACGAACCGGGTCTGCGGCAGCGGACCCTCGGAAGCGTCCACCAGGAGGACGATCGCGTCGACCATCGACAGGCCGCGCTCGACCTCACCACCGAAGTCGGCGTGGCCGGGGGTGTCGATGATGTTCAGCGTCATCTGTTCGCCGTTGGCCATCTTGTGCCGGACGGCGGTGTTCTTGGCGAGGATCGTGATGCCCTTCTCACGCTCCAGGTCACCGGAGTCCATCGCTCGCTCGTCGACGTGCTGGTGGGCTCCGAAGGCACCGGACTGCCACAGCATCGCGTCGACCAGGGTGGTCTTCCCGTGGTCGACGTGGGCCACGATGGCCACGTTGCGCAGATCATTACGGAGGGGCATGCGGAAGCGCTCCAAGCAAGTCGGATTGAGGTCAGGCGGTGGCTACGGCAAGTCCTACGTGCCACTGGAGACGCAGTGCGCAGCCATCTCATCCTACCCGTCACCGGGGGTAGTGCCGAATCCGGTTGAGCCTTTGACATTCGTTCGCTGTACGTACAGTCTATGTGTGGGCGCCTGGGGAGGGGTCCAACTCGGGGGCCGAGTCACCGGGGGCCGAGTGACCGTGGGGGGTGGACTCGGCTCCCGAGGGCTTCGGCCAGGAAAGAAGTGACGTGCCGCGATCGGCCAGCACGAACCGTGAGCTGCGCGAGAAGTCGCGCGAGCGCATCCTGAGCGCTGCCCTCGAGGTGTTCGCCGAGAAGGGCTACGAAGCGGCGTCGATCTCCGACGTCACGCAGCGTGCCGAGGTGTCACGGGGTCTGGTCACCTACTACTTCGCGACCAAGCAGGAACTCGCTGCCGAGTTGCTCGACCGCTGGCTGGACGGCATCGGCGCGATCCTCACCTTGCAGGGCACCGCGGACGAGAAGCTGGCCGGCATCATCGACGGGACGTTGATGGCGGCCGCGACGACGCTGGAGATCCAGCGGCTGGCGATCACGCTGATGATGCAGCCGTCCACGCACGAGGTCTTCGCCGAGGTGGAGGCGGCCAAGGCGGACCGGGTGGTGGAGATCGAGGACGCGATCCGGTCGATCTTCGCCGACCGCGGTGCCGAGGATCCCGCCGTCGAGGAGATGTTGCTCAGGGCAACATTGGAGGGGGTGACGGTGAAACTGGCGATCTACCCGCAGACCTTCCCGGTGGAAGCCGTCCGGCGCCGCTTGTACGAGTCGTACGCCCTGCCGGCGCCGGCGGCGCCACTGCCGATCGGCTCGCCGCCGGTCGACCGGCTACGAGCCAAGTAGCGCAAGGCTGGTGCTGGTGCTGGTGCTGGTGCTGGTGCTGGTGCTGGGTGCGGCGGCGTGGTTGCGGGGTTGGCGCAACAAGGACGTCTGTGGTTCGCAGCTGCGCGGATCCCGCGGAGGTGGGAGTCGATGGGGCACCTTGGCAAGGTGGGTCCTGCTTCGGGGTGACGATCGCAAGGTCGGCCGGTTCGCGGGGTGCTGTCGGCCGGACGGGTGGCTGGGATGGGGAAACGGGCCGGATTGGGCTCGGCCACGGGGCGGCTGGCGGCATTTCGTACCGCTGGTGTCAAGCTTCACGCCAGCCGCCCGGGAACCTGCCAGTGGCCGACCCGAGCGGTCACTGCACCCGGTGGACCTTGTGTTGGGCTGCTTGGGCTCGGGGGCGGACTGTGAGGCGGTCGATGTTGACGTGTTTGGGGCGGGTGGCGATGTAGGCGACGATGTCGGCGATGTCGTCGGCGACCAGCGGTTCGGCTACGCCGGCGTAGACGGCGTCGGCCTTGGCCTGGTCGCCCTCGAAGCGGGTCAGGGCGAAGCCTTCGCTCTTGACCATGCCCGGGGCGATCTCGCAGACGCGGACCGGCTGGTCCCACAGTTCCAGGCGGAGGGTGTCGACGACTGCCTTCGCCGCGTGCTTGGCCGCGACGTACCCGCCGCCGCCTTCGTAGGCGACCTGGCCGGCCGTGGAGCCCATCACGATGATCTGGCCCTCGGCGGCGATCAGGGCCGGGAGCAACGACTTGGTGACGGCGGCGACGCCGATCACGTTCACCTCGAACATCTGCCGCCAGGCTTCGAGGTCGGCCTCGGCGACCGGCTCGAAGCCGAAGGCGCCGCCCGCGTTGTTCAGCAGCAGGTCCACCCGGTCGCCGACCGCCGCGGCCAGCGCGGCGACGTCCTCGGCCTTGGTGACGTCACACTGCACCGCGCGGCCGTCGATCTCCTTGGCCAGCGCCTCGATCCGGTCCAGCCGGCGGGCGGCGCAGACCACCTCGAACCCCTCCCGGGCGAGATACCGGGCCGAGGCGGCCCCGATCCCACTGCTGGCTCCGGTGACGACGGCGACAGGACGGCTGGAAGTCATGTCCCCAGTCTTCCACCAGCGCGGATCGGGGCCGGAGCGGCGTCTCACGCCTGGCGGGTGGGCAGGACGACGAGGTGGCTCAGGTTGACCTCGCGGCGGCGGGACACGACGTACGCGACCAGGTCGGCGACGTCGGCCGAGGCGATCGGGCCGATCGCGTCAAACATTCCGGCCAGCCCCGCCTGGGCCTCCTCGGACAGGTGAGTACCCAGCTCCGACTCGGTCAGTCCGGGCTCGACGTTCGTCACGCGTACGTCGTACGGCGAGAGGTCGGCCCTGATCGCGTTCGAGAGTTGGGTCACAGCCGCCTTCGTCGCGCCGTAGACGCCGTAGCCGGGGAAGACGAGGTGCGAGCCGATCGACGAGATGTTGACCAGGTCGGCGGTACCGCCCTCGCCCGCCGCCTCGATCAGGCCGGGGGTGAAGGCGCCGATCAATCGCAGAGTGCCGGTCAGGTTGGTGTCGATCATCCGGGCCCAGTCATCCGAGCGGGCCTGCTCGATGGGCGCGGACAGCATCACGCCGGCCGAGTTGACGACGAGGTCGACCCGGCCGAGCCGCTCGCCGATCACCTCGACGCCCCGGTCGACCGAGTCCTGCTGCGTGACGTCCATCCCGACACCGAACGCCGAGCCGCCACCGGCCGTGATGCGTCCGGCCAGTTCGTCCAGCCGATCGGTACGCCGGGCCACCAACGCCACCGAAGCCCCGTCGGCCGCGAGCCGCTCGGCGATCGCGGCCCCGATGCCACTGGCCGCGCCGGTCACGACGGCGCTCCGGCCGGCCAGCGGAAGGGTGCTGGTGGACTGCTGAAGAACAGTGCTGGTCATTGCTGAAGCTCCTAGGGAAGAAGGTTGATGACCTCAGCCTCGCGATCCCGCCGGCCCTTACCCAGACGTCTGTCGAGCCTGGGTCCTGCCGAACCTGGTTCTGCCAGGACCAGGCTCGGCGGACCCGCGACGCGGATACTGGGGAGCATGGACCGCCGCGAGGAGCTGACCGAATTCCTGAAGTCGAGAAGGGCCCGGGTGCGTCCCGAGGACCTCGGCCTGAAGGTCTTCAACGGCCGGCGGCGTGTGCCCGGCCTCCGGCGTGAGGAGCTGGCCCAGGCGTCCGGGGTGAGCGCCGACTACTACGTCCGGCTGGAGCAGGGGCGCGCCGACAACGTCTCGCAGGAGATCCTCGACGCTGTCTCCGAGGTGCTCGGGCTGGACGATGCCGAGCGGGATCACCTTGCCCGGTTGGCGAAACCGGTACGCCGCAAACGCCAGCGGCGGGCCGTTCAGCGGATCCGGCCGGCCCTGCAGCAGCTGTTGAACGCGATGGACGGCGTACCGGCGTTCGTGCTCGGTCACCGGATGGACGTGCTCGCCTGGAACCAGCTGGCCGCGGCCCTGGTCGGCGACTTCGCTGAGCTGCCCGCCAAGGACCGGAACATGCCGCGCAGGGTCTTCCTGGACGAGTCGTCCCGGGAGTTCTACCCGCAGTGGGACGCGGTCGCGGCGGAGAGCGTGGAGTACCTGCGGCTGTACGCAGGCCGCTATCCCGATGACCCGGAGCTGGCGGAGCTGGTCGGCGAGCTGTCGATCCACAGTGCTGAGTTCCGGGAGCTCTGGGCCCGGTACGGGGTCAAGGACAAGTGTTTCGGGGTCAAGGTGATGCACCACCAGCTGGTGGGTGAGCTGACCCTGCAGTACGAGACCTTCACCCTGCCTGATGACCCCGACCAGATGCTGGTGACGTACTCCGCCGTCGCTGGGTCCGATTCCGACCAGGCATTGCGGCTGCTGGCCAGCTGGACCACGCCGGCGCCGGAGCTGCCCGATAGGGAGAAGTCCCGATTTCCTTCGAAGGCCCCGGAGTTACCCTGACGAGGTGACCCAACCTTCGGCAGACCGTCCTCTCCGGCGGGTCGCGATGATCAGCCTGCACACCTCACCGCTGGATCAGCCCGGGATCGGGGATGCCGGCGGGATGAACGTCTACGTCGTCGAGCTGTCCAAGCGGCTGGCCACGCTCGGGATCGAGGTCGACGTCTTCACCCGCGCGACCTCGTCGGCGCTGCCCGCGAAGGTCGAGCTGATGCCCGGCGTGACCGTGCGGAACGTGGCCGCGGGCCCCTACGAGGGCCTGTCGAAGAACGAGCTGCCCGCGCAGCTGTGCACGTTCGCCCGCGCCGTACTGCGGGCCGAGGCGATCCGCGAACCCGGGTACTACGACGTCATCCACTCGCACTACTGGCTCTCCGGCCAGGCCGGCCTGCTCGCCCGCGACCGCTGGGCCGTGCCGCTCGTCCACACCATGCACACGATGGCCAAGGTCAAGAACGCCAGCCTGGCCGAGGACGACGTACCGGAGCCGCCCGCCCGCCTCCTGGGCGAGGAGCAGGTCGTCGAGGCGGCGGACCGCCTGCTGGCCAACACCGGCGACGAGGCCCAGGAACTGATCAGCCTGTACGGCGCTCAGCCGGCGAAGGTCGGGGTGGTCAACCCCGGTGTCGACCTGGATGTGTTCAGCCCGGGCGACCAGTTGGTGGCGCGGAAGGCACTCGGGCTGCGGCCGGACGCGATCGTGCTCGCCTTCGTCGGCCGGATCCAGCCGTTGAAGGCGCCGGACATCCTGATCCGGGCCGCGGCCAGGATGCTCGAGAAAGACCCGGCGCTGCGGGACCGGCTGGTGGTCGCGATCATCGGCGGCCCGTCCGGCAACGGGATGGAGCACCCCGAATCGCACGCCCAGCTCGCCCGTGAGCTGGGCGTCTACGACGTGACCTGGTTCGTCAAGCCGATGGCCCGGGCGGCGCTTGCCGACTGGTACCGGGCGGCGTCGGTGGTCTGCGTACCGTCGTACTCGGAATCCTTCGGCCTGGTCGCCCTGGAGGCCCAGGCCTGCGGTACGCCGGTGGTCGCCGCGGCCGTCGGTGGCCTGACCACTGCCGTCGCGAACGGGGTGACCGGGCTGCTCGTGCCCGGGCACGACATCGGTGACTTCGCCGACGCGCTGCACCGGATCGCGACGAATCCGGGGCTGCGCGAGACGATGAGCCGCGCGGCGGTCAGGCATGCGAGTGGCTTCGGCTGGGAACTGACCGCCGAGAAGACGCTCGCGGCGTACCGGACGGCGCAGCAGACGATGGCGGCCGAGCTGGCCCAGGAGGTCGATCGATGAGGGTGTCCGCGGCGGATGTGATCCGTCAGGTGCTGGACGAGAACGAGCTCGACTACACCGAGGCCGAGCCAGGGGTGTTCGCCGCGGACCTGCCCGGCGAGCGCAAGCTGAAGACGACGGTGCAGCTGACGGTCGGCAGCCAGGCGGTCCAGGTGCACGCATTCGTCGCGCGGCGCCCGGACGAGAACCACGAGGCCGTCTACCGGTGGATGCTGGAGCGCAACCTCAAGATGTACGGCGTCGCCTTCGCGGTCGACCATCTCGGCGACATCCACCTCGACGGCCGGGTGCCGCTGCACGCGATCACCCCGGTCGAGGTGGACCGGTTGCTGGGAGCGGTACTGGAGTACGCCGACTCGTCCTTCAACACCATCCTCGAGCTGGGCTTCGGCTCGTCCATTCGCAAGGAATACGAATGGCGGGTCAAGCGTGGCGAATCGACCCGGAATCTGGACGCGTTCATGGGCTGGCTGGAGCCTCGCTAGTCTGTCCGTATGACTTACCGCCTGATCCTGCTGCGCCACGGCCACAGCGACTGGAACGCCAAGAACCTGTTCACCGGCTGGGTCGACGTCGACCTGAACGACCAGGGCGTGAAGGAGGCGCACCGTGGCGGCCAGCTGCTGCTGGAGCGCGGCCTGCTGCCCGACGTCCTGCACACCTCGGTCCTGCGTCGCGCCATCCGGACGGCGAACATCGCGCTGGAGGAGGCCGGCCGGCAGTGGATCGACGTCCGCCGCTCCTGGCGGCTGAACGAGCGCCACTACGGCGGCCTGCAGGGCAAGGACAAGAAGCAGACCCTGGAGGAGCTCGGCGAGGAGCAGTTCATGCTGTTCCGCCGCTCCTACGACACCCCGCCGCCGGCGATCGAGCGCGGTTCGGAGTTCGACCAGGCCGGCGACCCACGGTACGCCGGCCTGCCGTCCGAGTTGCTGCCGGCAACGGAGTGCCTGAAGGACGTCGTCGAGCGGATGCTGCCGTACTGGTACGACGCGGTCGTGCCGGACCTGCGGGCCGGCAAGACCGTCCTGGTCACCGCCCACGGCAACTCGCTGCGCGCCCTGGTCAAGCACCTCGACAACCTGGACGAGCAGACGATCGTCGGCCTGAACATCCCGACCGGCGTCCCGCTGTACTACGAGCTCGACGACGACTTCAACCCGCTCAAGCCCGGCGGCGAGTACCTCGACCCCGAGGCCGCCGCGGCCGCGATCGAAGCAGTCAAGAACCAGGGTCGCTAGCAGAAACGGTGTACCCGATGTGAACGACCGCGCGGAGTTCGGCGGGCTGTTGCGTCGATATCGGCGCGCTGCGAACCTGACGCAGGCGGCGTTGGCCGAGGCTGCCGGGCTCAGTGAGCAGGCGATTGGGCTGCTCGAGCGAGGTATACGGCGGCGGCCCCATCGCGGAACTGTGCTGGCGCTGACCGGCGCTATGGGGCTCGATGCCCGGGCGACCGCGAACCTCCTGTCCGCCGCCGGCGGGCAGGAGGCCGGCGAGGCTCCGGCGCGGGTTGCGCCGGAGCGGGTGCCGCGGCAGCTTCCGCCCGACGTCGGCGACTTCGTGGGGCGCTCCGAGGAACTCAGCCTCCTCACCAATGCCCTGGGCGCCTCTGCACACCAGGCCGGTACGACAGTGGTCGCACTGCATGGTCTGGCGGGCGTCGGGAAGACCACCCTCGCGGTCCACGCGGCACACCTCGCTGCGGACGACTTCCCCGGCGGCCAGCTCTACATCGACCTCCAGGCCTACGGCCCAGGTGCACCACTGACCGCATCGAGCGCCCTGCGCGTCCTCCTCTACAGCCTTGGCGTTCGGGAGCTGGCGGTTCCTGGCGACGTCGAGGCAGCGACCGCGCTCTACCGTTCGCTGCTGGCGGGGACCAGGACGCTGGTGGTACTCGACAACGGGTCCGATGTGGACGTACTGACTCACCTGTTGCCGGGAGACGCCCACTGCGCGGTGCTGGTGACTGGGCGCCGGGCGATGAATCTGCCGTCGGGGTGCACGAACATCGAGCTGGCGCCCCTCGATGACGCCGACAGCCTGACGATGCTGAGCCGCATCATCGGAGCCGAGCGGGTCGGGGCCGAAGCCGATGCGGCCCGCACGATCGTCAGTACTTCGCATGGCCTGCCGTTGATCGTCCGGCTGGTGGGTGCCCGGTTGGACCGCCGCCAGGACTGGGAGTTGGCGCAAGTCGCGCAGCAGCTGCGGAGTACCGGCCGCCAGATCGACCATCTCGGGGTGACCGCGGCAGTCCACTCGACCGTCGCCAGCTCCCTGGAGCAACTACTGAGCTTTCCGGGCGGTACGGAAAGACAAGCGGCTCTGGCCTTCGACCTTCTCGGGCTGATCGACGCGGCTGAACTCTCCGAGGAGGCTGTCGGGGCCTTGCTCGACCTGCCGGCCCAGGCGACGGAAGATGTGATGGCTCATCTGGTGGACCTGCATCTGGTGGGATCGCCACGGCCGGGGACCTATCGACTGCACGATCTCCTCCGTACGGTCGCGGGCGAGCGGGCCGGCCGCAATCTTGCCCCGGAGGATCGGCGCCTGGCCATCCGGCGAGTGCTGGATCTGTACGTCACCCAGGCCTGGGAATGCCTGTCGCTGACCCATCGCGAATCCGACCGCCTGTGGCGTGCCAGGACTCCCGTCGGGCCCGTCGATCCGGCGACGCTGATCGCGCGACTGGCCTGGTTCGACTCCGAGTGCAGCACGATCCTTGCCCTGGTCGAGCAGTTGGCCGGTGACGAGTTCCGGGAACCCCTTCTGCAGCTGGGGTTTGCGTTCTTCGGCTATCTCGAGATCCGGGCTCGCTGGCCGGAGCTGCGCGAGCTGACGGTCAGCTGCCGCTCGCTCGCTGTCTCTGCCGAGGACCAGGCTTGGCTCGAGTACCAACTCGGCATCCCGGACTGGGAGCAAGGCCATTTCGAGGCGGCCTTGGACCACTTCGCCTCGGCGATGACTCTTTTCGAGCGGCTCGGCGCCCACCGGGGTGTGGCGAGAACCGCGTTCGCCGTTGCCCGCACACTGGAGCGGCTCGAGCGGTTCGACGATGCGATCCCGTTCGCGGAGCGCGCGCTGGCGACCGGCCGCGCGGCTGGATACAGGTACGGCGAGGGGATCGGTCTGCTGGCGCTGGGGGCGCTTTTGCTGCGAGTCGGCCGTGAGGCGGAAGCAGAGTCCTTCTTCGGATCCGCGATCGAGCTTGCCGTGGAGGCCGGGGACACCCGCTCGGCCGCCCGCCGGGAAGGAATCGCCGGAGAGGCTTACGCGTCGGCGGGCAACCATCACCGGGCGATCTCGCATTTCAGGTCTTCTCTCGAACTGCATCGGAGTGCGCCCGATCCCAATGGGGTCGTGTTCGTGCATCGGCGGATGGGCACCAGCTTGCTGGCCACCGGGAACAAGGAGGAGGCAGCCGAGACCCTCGACATCGCGCTCGAACTGGCCAAGGAAGGGTCGGATCGGACCGAGGAGGCCAAGATCCTTACCCAGTTGGGAGAACTGCAGCTGGTACTCGACCATCCGGACGCCGCTCGCGAGTACCTGGGGGCCGCCGCCTCCCTCTTCGAGGATCTCGGGATGCCGGAAGCTGTCGACGTCCGGTCCCGGCTCGCCTCGCTAGTCTGAGCGCATGCCCGATGTGAACTCCAACGAGTTCGGTGACCTGCTCCGTCGGCATCGTCGCGACGCCAAGCTCACCCAGGCCGCGATCCGGGCCTGGTTGGCCACCCTGGCAAAGCAGTAGCCCTTGGCAACCAAGTGGTTGCCAAGGGCTACCTTTCGGGTCAGTTGCCGTTCGGGCTCGGGGTGGAGGCGCCGGCGCCGGAGCCGGCGGCCGTGCCGCCGATCGCGACGGGGAGTTCGCCGGTCACCAGGTAGACGACCCGGCGGGCCATCGAGACCGCGTGGTCGGCGATGCGCTCGTAGTACCGGCCGAGCAGGGCGATGTCGACGGCCACCTCGACGCCGTGCGGCCAGGAGTCGTCCATCATCAGCCGGAACTGGTTGGTCCGCAGCTTGTCCATCTCGTCGTCGACCGTCTCGAGCTTGGTCGCCGCCTCGACGTCGCGGGTCTTGATCACGTCACCGGCGCCGTCGACCATCCGGCCGGCCACGCTGCCCATCTCCTCGATCACCGACTTCAGCTCGTCCGGGATGGCCGGCGCCGGGTAGCGCAACCGGGCGATCTTGGAGACGTGCGCGGCCAGGTCACCCATCCGCTCCAGGTCGGCGACCATCCGCAGTGCGGCGACCAGCATCCGCAGCTCGTTGGCGACCGGGGCCTGCCGGGCCATCAGCTCGAAGACCTTCTCCTCCACGCCTTCGCCGGCCGCGTCCAGCTGGATGTCGGCGGCAATCACTTCCTCGGCCTGCCGGATGTCGGCGGTGAGCAGCGCGGTGGTGGAGCGGCGTACGGCGGTCGACACCGTCCGGGTCATCCGTTCGAGCTCGGCGAGGATGTCGTCGAGCTGCTCGTGATAGGTGTCGCGCATCGTGTCTGATCCGATCTGTGGTGTCCGGTACTGCGGTGGGCGGGATCCCGCGGGCACGGCTCAGTACCCGCCCACCGTGGAAGGTATGCCAGCCAGGTTGCCGGTCGGCGACGAGTGGTGAACGCCCGATGAACAGTTGAGACGCGTTCCGGTCATCGGGTGCTCATTCGGTCTTTCCCTCCTCGTTGCCCGCGTAGCATCGGTTCCGTGGACCCCACGCTGGCTGCGGTGCTGGGCGGCGTCATCGGCGCGGCCCTGGCTCTGCTTTCGCTCGGTGCGATGGTGCTGAGCGAGCGATCGCAGACCAAGGTTCCGGTCTCCCCGGACCCGATCGTGCCCAACGGCGTCGCCACCGTCTTGTCCGTCCTCCGCTCCTCCGCGGTCGTGATGGGCCCCGAGGACCAGGTGCTCCAGGCGAGCGCCCCGGCCCACGTACTCGGCATCGTACGAGGCGAGCGGCTCGTCGTGGACGACCTGCTGCACATGGTCCGGGCGGTCCGCCGCGACGGCGAGATCC
The DNA here is from genome assembly GCF_039525325.1 of Kribbella koreensis. Classification (NCBI taxonomy): domain Bacteria; kingdom Bacillati; phylum Actinomycetota; class Actinomycetes; order Propionibacteriales; family Kribbellaceae; genus Kribbella; species Kribbella koreensis. The sequence goes on along the minus strand of NZ_BAAAHK010000007.1, from coordinate 425,099 downwards.
GCCAGCAGGACCTGGAGATCGTCCGCGGCCGGCTCGGCGCCACGCAGTACGTGAGCGCCCGGGTGGCCCCGCTGGGCAGTCAACTGGTGCTGGTACTGGTCGAGGACCGGACCCGGGAACGCCGCCTGGACGCGATCCGGCGCGACTTCACCGTCAACGTCAGCCACGAGCTGAAGACCCCGATCGGGGCGATCATCCTGCTCGCCGACGCGGTCGCCGAGGCCTCCGACGATCCCGAGGCCGTCCAGCGGTTCTCCGGCCGGATGCGGATCGAGGCCGCCCGGCTGAGCCGGCTGGTCAAGGAGATCATCGAGCTGTCCCGGCTGCAGGGCGACGACCCGCTGGAACACCCCACGCCGGTCGACATCAACGCCGTGATCGAAGCCGCGGTCGACCGCTGCCGGGTCGACGCCGAGGACCGCGACATCAACCTGGTGGTGAAGACCGACCCCGCCCTCGAGGTGATGGGCAGCGAGGACCAGCTGGCGATCGCGATCGGCAACCTGGTCGAGAACGCCGTCAACTACAGCCCCGACGGGACCCGGGTGGCGGTCGCCGCCCACCCGATCGGGGATCTGGTGGAGATCACCGTCAGCGACCAGGGTGTCGGTATCCCGAGCAGTGACCTGGAACGCATCTTCGAGCGGTTCTACCGGGTCGACCGGGCCCGCAGCCGCGAGACCGGTGGTACCGGACTCGGCCTGTCCATCGTCAAGCACATCGCCTCGATCCACGGCGGCGACGTGCGAGTCTGGAGCGTCGAGGGCCAGGGCTCCACCTTCACCGTCCGACTCCCGCTGCGGCTCGATCCCGCTACCGGGCAACCGACGGACCCCTCCATCCAGGAGGAGTTCGAGCTACCCCCGACGCCGACCCCGTCGGAGAAAACCAAGGAGGCAGCTTCGTGACCCGAGTGCTGGTCGTCGAAGACGAAGAGAGCTACAGCGACGCGTTGTCGTACGTTCTGCGCAAGGAAGGGTTCGAGGTCGCCGTGGCCGAGACCGGACCGGACGCGCTGGACGAGTACGACCGGGCCGGCGCCGACATCGTCCTGCTGGACCTGATGCTGCCCGGCCTGTCCGGCACCGAGGTCTGCCGCGCGCTCCGCAGCCGCGGCAACGTCCCGGTGATCATCGTGTCCGCCAAGGACACCGAGGTCGACAAGGTCGTCGGCCTCGAACTGGGCGCCGACGACTACGTCACCAAGCCCTACAGCCCCCGCGAACTGCTGGCCCGCATCCGCGCCGTCCTGCGGCGCGGCCAGGACGTCGAACTCCTCCCGGACACCCTGGAGGCAGGCCCGGTCCGGATGGACGTCGAACGCCACGTGGTGACGGTCGCCGGCACCGAGATCCGCCTTCCCCTCAAGGAGTTCGAACTCCTCGAGATGCTCCTGCGCAACACCGGCCGCGTCCTCACCCGCGGCCAGCTGATCGACCGCATCTGGGGCGCCGACTACGTAGGCGACACCAAAACCCTGGACGTCCACGTCAAGCGCCTCCGCTCCAAGCTGGAGAAGGACCCCTCCAACCCCTCACACCTGGTGACAGTACGAGGCCTGGGCTACAAGTTCGAAGCGTGATCACGACGTAGGAGCCCCCCACGCACCCGCCCGTGGTTCGGCGCTTGCGTCGCGAGCTCGCCTGCCGACCTGGCTGGGGTCGACTTTGTGCTCCACCTGAGCAAATCAGCCTGGGGGGATCCGCTCAGACGAAGCACAAAGTCGGTGGTGGAGGTGTCTGCGCGCTCGGCACAGCGCATCTCGGGGATCGCAAGGCCATCGAGCGCATCATCGGCCGTCCCCTGGCCCAGAAATGGCCGCCACGTGCGCTGCCGGGGGGACCCGCGTCACCGTGATCCAGGATGAGAACCGGGCCGGTCCATGGCGACCGGTCTTCACCGGAACCATCGACGGCATGGCTGCCCCGGAACCTGTCGACCATCCGATGGCCCACGCCGGCGAACTGGCCTCCTGGCCCTGATGGATACGACATTGCAGCCCGGGCGATGTAGCTGCAGCTGACTGGCCGAGCCCAGCGGCTGCCGGCTGTTTGCGCGTGGGATATGCCAGGGGCATGGCGTAGTGCTGGGATTATTTAGCTTAGGCTGTCCTAAGTTTCCGGCCTTAAGGAGAAGTGCTCATGTTTTGGTCCCGTTCCGGTGCGTTGGTGGTTGCTGCGCTTGTTGCCTCTACCGCGTTGGTGGCGTGTGGGAGTAATGACGACAAAGGGCAGGCGCCTGCCGCGGAGGCTTCGGCTGGGTTTCCGGTGACTTTGAAGAACACGTTCGGGGAGACGACGATCGCGAAGAAGCCGGAGCGGATCGTCACGCTCGGGTGGAATGCGCAGGATGTCGTGTACGCGCTCGGTGAGACGCCGGTCGGGATGCCCAAGGTCACCTACGGGCCGACGCCGGCGGGGACGACGGCCTGGGATGCGGACAGGTTCGATCCGGCGAAGACGACGCTGCTCGACACCACTGACAGCATCCCGTTCGAGAAGTTGGCGGCGCTGCGGCCGGACGTGATCTTGGCGCCGTACGAGGGCTTCGACAAGGCGACGTACACGAAGCTGTCGGAGATCGCGCCGACCGTCGCGTACCCGGGGGCGCCGTGGCAGACCACCTGGCAGGACCAGACGACCATCATCGGCAAGGCGCTCGGTAAGTCGGCCGAGGCGGACAAGCTGGTCGCCGGGATCTCGGAGCTGACCAAGAAGGCGGCCGCGGAGCACCCCGAGTTCAAGGGCAAGACGATCTCGATCCTGTCGTACGGCGCGGAGAACTATGCCTACATGCCGGGTGATCCGCGAGTGCAGATCATGAACGAGCTGGGCTTCGTCAACGCACCTGGGATCGAGAAACTGGAGCAGGCGAACAGCAAGAAGGAGTTCGCGCTCACCGTCAGCAAGGAGAAGCTCAACGACCTCGACGCGGATGTCGTCGTCGGCTACATCGACGGGCTGACGCCGGAGAAGTTCGCGGCCGACAAGGTCTACGCGTCACTGCCGGCGTACAAGAAGGGCGGTACGTACCTGATGACCGATCAGCAGGTCATCTCCGGCATGAGCGCGGTCAGCGTGCTGAGCGTGCCCTGGGTGCTCGACAAGATCCTTCCGGGTCTCGCCAAGGCAGCCCAGGCCAGCTCCTAGAGGCTGATTCAGCCGTGTGATTCGGCGTCCGGTCGCGGCGACGGGGAGTAGTGGTCCGTCGTCAGCACCGGGATCGACGCGGTGAGCGAGCCGGCCTCGGCGAAGGTGATCGTCACCTTCAGCATCTGGCCCGGCTTGCCGCCGGTGACGGTGACGGGCGTCCCGCCGGCCGGCGGGATCGTGTACGACTGGCCGGCCTTCAGGTCCGTCGCCTTGAGGCCGGTGAACGTCACGGACCCGGGCTGCTCGGTGCTGGTGTTCTGGGCGTCGGCGGGGGCCGAGGCGATGCTGACCAGCTTGTCGTCGGACTGGCCGGTGTTCACGAAGGCGCCGTGCAGTTCGCCCTTGCCGTCCTCGGAGGCGAGGATCAGCAGGTTACGGACGGCGATCGCGCCGGACTGCGCGTTGGTGCCCTCGGCGGCCTGGTACGGCTTGGAGGTCTGGGCGTCGAAGCTGGCGCCACATGCCGCGACCGTGACGCTCAGAGCGACGGTGGCTCCGGCCAGCGCGGTACGCCGAACGGCCTGCGAGGACAACGTGATGGGCACTGGTGTTCCCTCTCCTACAACCCGGGTGAATGCCTCGAAGCAAAAGCCTCCGGCGGAGCACAGCGTAGCGAGCGGAGTGGGTGAACCCGACGGCGACCACCCCTTTCGGTGATGTCCCGGGCAACCAATCGCGCGCGTGGTAGGCACGCCGGACAGCGTTTGTCAAGGCGGGAAATGGCCTCTGACCAGCGCAAACGCCCGAACCGGACCAGCGACCGCGTGGTAGGATAGGACTCGGAAAGGGGCACGTGACATATGACTTTCACAGTCGGCGAGACGGTTGTTTACCCCAACCATGGTGCGGCCGTCATCGAGGACATCGAGACCCGTCAGATCAAAGGTGAGGACAAGACCTATCTGGTCTTGAGGATCGTCGCTCAGAACGACCTGGTCGTCCGGGTCCCCGCGTGCAACCTCGATCTAGTCGGCGTGCGTGACGTCGTGGATCAGGCCGGCTTGGAGCGCGTCTTCGACGTGCTGCGGGCGCCGCACACGGAGGAGCCGACCAACTGGTCGCGACGTTACAAGGCGAACCTGGAGAAGCTGCACTCCGGTGACGTGATGAAGGTGGCAGAGGTCGTCCGCGACCTGTGGCGCCGTGAGCGTGACCGCGGTCTCTCCGCCGGTGAGAAGCGGATGCTGGCGAAGGCTCGCCAGATTCTGGTCTCCGAGCTGGCCCTGGCCGAACACACCAACGAGGACAAGGCGGAAGCCATCCTCGACGAGGTCCTCGCCTCCTGACCGAACCGGTCAGCAGTGGAGTCGGGATCACGTGACTGATCCGTCCGGCATGATGTGGTCGTGAGTACTGCGGCGATCATTCCGGCGGCCGGTCTCGGGCTCCGGCTCGGTGGTGAGGCACCAAAGGCATTGCGAGAGGTCGGTGGCGAATCGCTGCTGGTCCACGCCATTCGTGGACTGCGGGCAGCGACCGCCGCCGACCTCGCCTGCTTTGTGGTCGCCGTTCCTCCCGGTACGGAGGACGACGTCCGCAAACTGCTCGACCCGTACGCCGGCCCGGTGGCGCTGCTGATCGTTGCCGGTGGCGCCGAACGGACCGATTCGGTCCGGCTGGCCCTGGAGCTCGTACCTGAGCACGGCATCGACTGCGTGCTCGTCCACGATGCCGCCCGGCCGTTCGTACCGGCCGAGGTGATCGAGCGGGTCGTTGCCGCCGTCCGCGCGGGCGCCCCCGCGGTGATCCCGGTCGTACCGGTCACCGACACGATCAAACGCGTCGACGCTGCTGGTCTGGTGGTCGACACGCCCGACCGGTCGACACTGGTCGCAGTACAGACTCCGCAGGGCTTCGAGCCCACATTGTTGCGTCGGGCCCATAACGGCGACACCGCCGGCGCGACCGACGACGCCATGCTGTGCGAGCGTCTCGGCGTAGCGGTGCAGACGGTCGAGGGCTCCCAGGACGCGTTCAAGGTGACCCGGCCGCGCGATCTGATCCTGGCCGAATCCATCCTGGCTGAAAGGCGTACCCCGTGAAGTTGCCGCGCGTCGGCACCGGCGTCGACGTCCACCCGATCGAGCCAGGCCGCCCGATGTGGCTGGCCGGCCTGCACTGGCCCGATGAGCCCGCCGGTCCGTCAGGCCACTCGGACGGCGATGTTGCCGCACACGCGGTGTGCGACGCACTCCTCGCGGCCGCCCGGCTCGGCGACCTCGGCTCCAACTTCGGTACGGCCGAACCGGAGTGGGCAGGTGCATCCGGTGCCGCGTTGCTGGGTGAAACCGCGCGCCGCGTTCGCGAGGCGGGGTTCGAGATCGGCAACGTCTCCGTGCAGGTGATCTGCAACCGGCCGCGCTTCGCCGCCCGCCGCCTGGAGGCCGAGAAGGTGCTCAGCGACATCTGTGGAGCCGAGGTCTCGGTAGCGGCCAAGACCACTGACGGTCTGGGGCTGACCGGCCGCGGGGAAGGCATCGCCGCCATCGCCACGGCCCTCGTCTACTGATCCACCGGCACCTCGGAGAATCGAGCCGCCCGGGCATCCAGTTCGTTGCCTTGTGGCGGGGTGAGGATGTCGTAGAGCTCAGGACGCCTGCCCCGGATCCAGCGACGACCCGTGGACAGCGGCACCAGTTCGAGGTCCAGATCGGCCAGTACTACGGCCTCGGCCGGCGCCGGCGTTTCGGCGATGATCCGGCCGTACGGGTCGATCACCATCGCGTTGCCCGTGCGGAGTTCGTCGTCGTCGCGTCCGACCCCGTTGCTGAACAGCACGAACAGCCCGTTGTCATGGGCCCGCGCCGGCAACCACCGCAGCAGCCAGCCCCGCCCGTCCGGCCCGTTGAACGCCTTCTCGACTGCCGCAGGATCGACCAGCCGGTTCTCCCAGACCTGTAGCGGGATCGGCTTCATCCCGTGCGGGCTGACCGAGTTCGTGCCACCGGTCTGGTGCGGCGCCAGCAGGACGGTTGCGCCGAGCAACGCGGTGGCGCGGACGTTCTCGACCAGGTTGTTGTCCCAGCAGATCAGTACGCCCATCCGGATCTGCCAGGGCGTGTCGAAGACGGTGAACCGCGACCCGCTGGAGATCGCCTCGTGCTCGAACGCGTGCAGCTTCCGGTGCACGTGGATGGTTCCGTCCGGCAGGCAGACGGCGTACGAATTGAATAGCTCACCCTCGTCCACCTCGAGCCAGCCGACGCCGAGACCGGCGCCCAGCGCAACGGCGAGCTCCTGGATCCGGCTGACCGAAGGTCCGGAGACCGGCTCAGCAAGTTCGTGCAGGCGGTCGGCTGTGTGCCGTCGGAGGTGCCAGTAGCCGAGCAGGCACATCTCTGGGAAGACGACCAGGCGGGCGCCCTCGGAGACGGCTTGGCGGGCGAGGCGGGCGATGGTTTCGAGGTTGCGGTCCGGGCGGTCAGGGACGGCCTCGAACTGGACGACAGCGCTGCGGAAGGTGGTCACAGACCCCAGGAAAGCGTGAATATTCCATGCCGTCCAATGAACTCTGAGGCATATTCCATACCATGAAGTTATGGATCTCAAGCTGCTGCGGGCGTTCGTGACGGTGGCGCGGTGTGGGAACTTCGGTGCTGCGGCGGGTGAGTTGGCGACGAGTCAGCCGGCGTTGACGAAGCAGATCCAGCAGCTTGAGCGACGGCTGGCGTCGACGCTGTTCGACCGTGGGCGGCATGGGGCGCGGCTGACGGCTGCTGGGGAGTTGCTGCTTCCGGATGCGCTGGAGGTGCTCGGCCGGGTTGAGGCGTTCGAGCGACGGGCCGCGCAGGTAGCGCTCGGAGTCGAGGGAGCGCTGACGGTCGGCTTCGGGATGTCCGGCATCGAGCTGGCGCCCCGGGCGGTGGCGCTGTTCCGGAGCCGCTATCCGCGGGTGGAGGTGACTCTGGATGACATGTCGTCGGCCGTGCAGTACGAGCGCTTGCTGGCCGGCAGCCTCCAGGTCGGTCTGGTCCGGCTGCCGGTGCCGACCGGCCTCAAGCACCTCCGATTGCGCAAGGACCGGCTGGCGGTCGCCGTACCGGTCGCTGAACCAGTACCGGCCGGCCTGGGGACCTGGCTCGACGGGCGGCCGCTGGTACGCCTCACACCTGAGCGCGGCCCCGGCCTGACCGCCCAGATCACGGCCCTGTACGCCGTACTCGGCTGCCGGCCGCTAGTACTCCAAGAAGCCGCCGACCTGCAGACGGTGCTCGCCCTGGTCGCAGCAGGGGTGGGGCCGGCCGTAGTACCGGCCAGCAGTACCTCGATCGCTCCGGACAGTGTGCGCCTCATCCCGTTCCCGGGTGAAGCGGCGACCTGGTGGACGGGTGCTGCGTGGAATCCGGCGTTCCCCTCGCCACTTGTCTCCCACTTCCTCACCGCGGCCAGCCAGGTCGCCGACAGCTGACCTACTTGGCCGGTACCGCCTTGACGGCGGGGACGGCCTTGGTGACCTTGACCCCCTCCCGCGGAAGGAGCGTCACGGCCCCGCCCTTGACTACGCCGCCCTTGACCGGGACAGCCTTGAGCTCTGCCGGAGCGGCCTCGGTCCTACCGCCCTTCGTCGGGACCGCCTGCAGTTGTCCGGCCACCGCGACCGCCTTGCCGGGCTTCGGAGCAGACGTAACTGCCGCGCCTGTCACAGGTACCAGCTTGCCGGGGCTGGCCTTGGTGACCTGGGCCGGTGCGGGGGTAGGGACGGGCGACTTGGCGGCGAAGGCGGAGGCGGTGGTCGCGGTCATCAACGTGACGGCCGCGATGCCGCCGATCAGGATCTTGCGCTTCATCTGTGTCGTTCTCCTCGTCATCGGGAAGTTGATTGACGTGGGCAACAGTCGCCGATCGTTCCTGAAGCCAAGCTGAAGCCTGAAGGCCTCTTCAGGACCGGTCGGCAATACTCGCTGTATGCGGCTGCTGATCGTGGAGGACGAGAGACGACTGGCCGACGCACTGGCCCGCGGGCTGACGGCCGAGGGGCTCGCCGTCGACGTCTGCTACGACGGCGCCGAGGGGTTGCACAGGGCAACCATCACGCCGTACGACCTGCTCCTGCTGGACGTCAACCTGCCCGGCGTCAACGGCTACAAGCTCGTCGCGGCCCTCCGCGAAGCCGGTAACGACGTCCCGATCCTGATGCTCACGGCCAAGGACGGCGAGTACGACGAAGCCGAGGGCCTCGACGCCGGCGCCGACGACTACCTGACCAAACCTTTCTCCTACCTCGTACTCCGAGCCCGCATCCGCGCCCTCCTCCGCCGCCAAGGCCGCGGCGCCTCGCCGGTACTACGAGTCGGCGACCTCTCCATGGACCGTGGTGCCCGCCGCGTCACCAGGTCAGGCGACGAGATCGTCCTGACCACCAAGGAGTTCTCGGTGCTCGAGCAACTCGTCGTCCGCCCCGGCGACGTCGTCTCCAAGTCCGAGATCCTCGAACACGTCTGGGATCTGGCCTACGAAGGCGATCCGAACATCGTCGAGGTCTACATCAGCACACTGCGCCGCAAGCTGGGAGCACCCATGATCGAAACCGTGCGCGGAGCCGGCTACCGGCTGGTGGACCGTGCGTAGATTCTTCACCGGCGTACCGATCCGGGCGGCTCTCGGCGCGACCCTGGTGGTCGCGGTCGCGCTGGTCGCGACCGGCTTCGCCCTCCTCCATCTGCTCGAGAACGACCTTGCGGACAAGGCCGATGCGCAAGCCGCCGCCGAGGCGGACCGTACTGCGCAGGCCTTGATGGCTGGGGTAGGACTGGAAGAGGTCACCCACGCCGCGGCCCCGGTGCAGGTCCAGGATGGTCAAGGCAAAGTCGTTGCTGCTAGCAAGGGTTCGGAGTTGATCCCGGTGACATCGGTCGGAGTCCAGCCGGTCGCCGAACCCAAGACCGCTGAGGTCACCAAGCCGGCTCCCGTCCCCGCGAAGCAGTACAGATGGGCAGCGAAGGCGCCCAGTGTGGTGGCTGGCAAGCCCGTCACGGTCTACGTCGCGGCTTCGTTGGAGACCGAGCGGAGTGCGGTCCGGACGGTTCGGCTCGGGATGATCGGCGGGTTGCCGATTCTCCTTGTTCTGGTGGGTTTCCTTACCTGGCTGGTCGCGCATCGCTCGCTGCGCCCGGTCGCCGAGGCGGTCGAGCGGCAGCGCAGATTCGTCGCCGACGCCTCGCATGAGCTGCGCAACCCGATCGCCTCGCTCCGCACCCAACTCGAGATCGCCGTCGAGCACCCACAGTTGCTGGACCTCGAAGGCATGGTCGACGACACTGTCCGCTTGCAGTCCCTCGCGGCAGACCTACTCCTGCTCGCAAGACTCGACGCGGAGCCGGAGACCCCGGCCGACACGCCGGTCGACCTCGTCGCGCTGGTCCGCGAGGCGGCGGGGGCTGGCGTGGAGGTGGCCGGTCCTGGCGTTGAGGTCGAGACGCCGCCAGAGCTGATGGTCGGTGGATCGGGGAAGCAGTTGGGGCGGGCGGTCGAGAACCTGGTGGCGAACGCCCGGCGTCATGCGGCCGGCGAGGTGTGGGTTGTGGTCCGGCGGGAGGGGGCGTCGGCTTTGGTGGAGGTGATTGACGATGGGCCGGGCGTACCGGCGTACGAGCGGGAGCGGATCTTCGAGCGCTTCGTCCGGCTCGACGACGCCCGCAGCCGCGACGAAGGCGGCGCGGGTCTCGGCCTCGCCATCGCCCGCGAGATCGCTCGCCATCACCGCGGCACGCTCACAGTCCACGACAACCCCACCGGCGGAGCGCTCTTCCGCCTGACACTGCCCGCCAGAGTCAGCGGCGGCGGCGTGGGAGGGCGGGGAGCTCTGTAGCGTCGAGCCAGACGGCGAAGAGGGCTAGTACGTCGTTCTGGTCTTCGGTGAAGGTGCAGGCGAGGGCGATGAAGTCCTCCGTGGTGACCGAGCCGTGCCGGTGGGTCCGCGTCCACGTGCGTAGTAGCTCGAAGAACGCCTCGTCGCCCAGCTGCAGGCGCAGTACGTGCAGGGTGATCGCACCGCGCTTGTAGAGCCGGTCGTCGAACATGAGGTCCGGTCCCGGGTCGGAGAGCAGCAGGTCCTCGTCCAGCCCGCGCAACCGGCTATAGGCCTTGGAGACCTGCTGGGACGCCGTCAGCCCGCCGGACTCCTCCGACCACAGCCACTCGGCGTAGCAGGCGAACCCCTCGTTCAGCCAGATGTCCTGCCACCTGGACGGCGTCAGGCTGTTGCCGAACCACTGGTGGGCTAGCTCATGTGCCACCAGCCGCTCAGCGCCGCGGCGGCCGTCCACGTGGTTGCTGCCGAACACGGAGATGCCCTGCGCCTCCAGCGGGATCTCCAGCGGGTCATCCGTCACCACTACCGTGTAGCTGCCGAACGGGTACGGGCCGAACAGCTTGATGAACAGCCGCATCATGTCCTGCTGCCGTCCGAAGTCCGAGCGGAAGTCACGCATCTGCGACGAGGGCAGTACGCCACGCATGGTCACCGGAGACGTGGCCAGCTCCAGTACGTCGTACCGGCCGATCTGTACGGTCGCCAGGTACGTCGCCATCGGGGCAGCCTGGTCGAACACCCAGCTGGTCCGGCTGGCCTTGGTACGGCGCGAGACGAGCCGCCCGTTCGCCACCACGTGGTACGGCGAATCGGTGGTGATCGTGATCCGGTAGTGCGCCTTGTCGCTGGGGTGGTCGTTGCAGGGGAACCAGGTTGCCGCGCCGCTCGGCTGGCTCGCGACGATCACGCCCTCGGTCAACTCCTCCCAGCCGAGCTCACCCCAGGGGCTGTCGACTGGGGCCGGGTTGCCGGAGTACTGGACGTCTACGACGAACTCGGAGCCCTCGGAGAGCGCAGGGGACGGCCAGATGTGCAGCTTGCCGTTGCGGTGCGCGTACCGGCCGGCACGGCGGCCGTTGACGAGCACCTTCGCCACCCGGAGCCCGGTGAGGTCGAAGCTCACCCGGGACAGCGCCTGGGTCGCCACGGCCGTGATGGTGGCTTTGCCGCTCAGGCGGTTGCTGTTGAGCCGGTAGTCGAGGTCCAGCTCGTACGACTCGACCTTGTAGCCACCGTTGCCGTGGGTCGGTACATAGGGGTCACCGGCGCTGTCCTCACCCGGTTGGCCCTTGTCACGGGCAACCATCAACCCTGCCAGGGCGCGATCGGATTGCCGGCCCAGCGGGACCCGGCCGGAACGCTCTCTCCGCGCATCACCAGAGACACCGGACCGATCGTAGCGCCTTCGCCGATCGATGCAGCGGGGAGGATGATGCCGTGCGGCCCAAGGGTTGACCCATCCCCGAAGGTTACGGTGCTCATGGACATCACGCGATCGTGAAACAGATGCGTCTGGAGTACACAGCCGCGGTTGACCGTGACGCCGTCGCCGAGTGTGATCAAGTCGGCCTCGGGCAACCAGTACGTCTCGCACCAGACGCCCTTGCCGATCTTGGCGCCGAGGGTACGCAGCCAGAGCGCCAGGACCGGCGTACCGGCGGCGGCGTTCGCGAACCACGGAGCGGCGACCATCTCCACGAAGGTGTCCACCACCTCGTTGCGCCAAACAAAACTGCTCCACAGCGGGTACTCGACCGCCCGCGTCCGGCCGACGATGACCCATTTCGAGACGGTCGCCATCGCGCCGGCCACGGCTCCCGCGACGAGCATCACGGCGCCGGACAGCAGGATCGTCGGCACCGGTCCGAGCCACAGGTCCAGGCCCTGCAGGGCGAACAGCACGCCGAGTGCGATCAGTACCGTGCACATCATCGGGACGAACCGGCACAGCTCGACGGCGGCGCGGGCGAACTTGAGGCGCAGTGGCGGGTTGAACGTGCGGCTCTGATCGCCGTCGACGGCCTGCCGGCGCAGCTTCACCGGCGGGCTGCCGAGCCACGACGTACCGGCCTTGGACTTCTTCGGAGCCGCCGAGAGCACAGCGACCAGGCCGTTCTTCGGGACGGAGCGGCCGGGTGCGGTCATCCCCGAGTTGCCGAGAAAGGCCCGCTTGCCGACCTTGGCGCCGGCCACGTGCAGCCAGCCGCCGCCCAGCTCGTACGACGCGATCATGGTGTCGTCGGCCAGGAACGCGCCCTCACCGACGGTGGTCATCTTGGGGAGCAGCAAGACCGTCGAGGCCTCGACGTCGCGGCCGATCTTGGCGCCGAGCGCGCGGAGCCACCAAGGGGTCAGCAGGCTCGCATACAGGGGGAAGAGGAGGGTGCGGGCCGAATCGAGCAGTCGCTCGGTCGCCCACACCTGCCAGCCGATGCGGCTGCGGACCGGGTAGTGGCCGGGCTTGATGCCGATGCCGAGCAGTCTGACGATGACCACGGTCAGCAGAGCGAGAGTGATGAAGCCGAGGAGGGTCATCAAGGGGATCGCATACAGCGCGTGCAGTGCGGCGTCTCCGAGGGACGTGGTGCCGGTGACGGCGTTGCGGAGTACGAGAATCGCCACGACCGCCGCGCCGAGGGGCAGTAGCGACATGAAGGCGGATGCGGCGCCGTACGCGAGCACCCATAGCGGTGCGCGGGCCGGGCGCTCCTCCGGCCAGGGGTGCCTGGCCTTGCCGACCCTGCTCGCGGGGGAGCCAGACCAGCGCTCGGCTGCCGGGACCCTGCCCGAGACTGCCGAGCCTGCGGCGATCTCCGCGTTGCGGCCGATCTCTGCGCCCGGCAGGAGAGTACTGCGGGAGCCGACGACCGCCTCGGCGCCGACGGTGACCGTACCGACGTGCAGCCGGTCTCCGTCGATCCAGTAGCCGGACAGGTCGACCTCTGGTTCGATCGACGCGCCACGGCCCATCGTGAACATGCCGGTGACGGGTGGGAGGGTGTGGAGGTCCACGCCCTTGCCGATCTTCGCGCCCAGAGCCCTTGCGTAATAGGCGATCCAGGGCGCGCCGGCCAGGTTGGCGGCGCCTGCTGCGTCTGCCAGGTTCTCTGCTGCCCACAGGCGGACGTGTACGTTCCCGCCGCGCGGGTAGATGCCGGGCTTCAGTCCTCTGAGCAGGATGCGAGCGCCGACGACAGCGATGCCCATGCGGCCGGCAGGCGTGATCAGGATCAGCCAGCCCACCAGGATCCACCACCACGAGACAGTGCGCATCCACGGGTGCGGGCCGTCGGTCAGTGCCAGCAGGTTGTTAAGGGTGAAGAGCCAGACCAGCCAGCGGACGCCGACCACTGTCTGCAGGATCAGCGTCAGCGCGGTCTGGAGGAGCTGGGTGCCTGGTGGGGTCAGCCGGACCTCGCGGATCTCCACGGGAACGGTGGATGCCTTGAAGTCGTCGAGGCGGTCGGCGAGTGCGCCTAGTCGGGGGTACTCGTAGATGTCGCCGACAGTGACCTCGGCGTACTTCTCCCTGAGCTTCGAGACCAGCTGTGCCGCGGCAAGGCTGCCACCGCCGTGCAGGAAGAAGTCGTTGTCGGCACCGGTGACCGTTGCTCCCAGTACCTGCGTCCAGCGCTCCGCTAGCCAGCCTGCTGTCCCGTCGAGCTCAGCGGGTGGGCCGTCGGTGTCCATGCCGGGCAGTGGCCAGGGCAGTGCGTTGCGGTCGACCTTGCCGGAGGTCCTGGTCGGCAGATTGTCCGTGATGGCCAGTAGCGGGACCAGGGCGGCTGGGAGGGCCTCCCTTAGTCGCTCGGTGGCAGCTTTCTGGTCAAAGGTCTCGGGGTCGTCCGGTACGACATATCCGACGAGTAGCTGGTTTCCGGCTGCGCTGGCCCGTACTGCGGCTGCTGCGCCGCTGACTCCGGGGAGTGCCTGCAGGGCCGCGTCGACCTCGCCCAGCTCGATCCGGCGGCCACCGAGCTTGATCTGCTCGTCGGCCCGGCCCATGAACACCAGGCCCTCGGACTCGTTGCGGACCAGGTCGCCACTGCGGTACGCGCGATCCCAGCCGAGCGACGGCATCGGGGCGAACTTCTCCGCGTCCTTCGCCGGGTCGAGGTAGCGGGCCAGCCCGACCCCGCCGATGATCAGCTCGCCAGTACCGCCCTCTGCTACCTCGTTGCCTTCACTGTCGACTACTGCGAGATCCCAGCCGTCCAGGGGGAGGCCGATGCGTACCGGGCCTTCGCCGGTCAGTTGGGCTCCACACGCGACGACGGTCGCTTCGGTGGGGCCGTAGGTGTTCCAGACCTCGCGGTCCGGGGTGGCGAGGCGCTCGGCCAGTTCGGGTGGGCAGGCCTCGCCGCCGAAGATCAGTAGGCGCACGTTGTCGAGTGCATCCGACGGCCAGAGGGCGGCGAGCGTCGGGACGGTCGACACGATGGTGATGCCTTGCGCGACTAGCCAGGGGCCGAGGTCCATACCGCTGCGCACCAGCGAACGGGGTGCGGGGACGAGGCATGCGCCGTACCGCCAGGCGAGCCACATCTCCTCGCAGGAGGCGTCGAATGCGACGGACAGACCGGCCAGCACGCGGTCCTCGGGGCCGATCGGTTCCTTCTGCAGGAACATCCGCGCCTCGGCGTCGACGAAGGCGGCTGCTGATCGGTGGGTGACGGCTACACCCTTGGGTACGCCGGTCGAGCCCGACGTGAAGATGATCCAGGCGTCATCGTCCGGTGAGGGGCCGTCACCGCGGGAGGTTGGTCCCGCGGGCGCAGTACCGTCGGAATCCATCCGGGCGGAGTACGGGAAGTCGTAGCCGCCGTCCGCTGCTTCCGCGGGGTCTGTGGTTGGCGCCGGTGCGGGCCTGGTCGAGGTGATCTCGAGGTCGTCGGTGACGATCGCGGCGACCTGCGCCTCTCCGAACACCAGCTCGGCGCGCTCCTCCGGGTCATCCGCGTCGACCGGCACGTACGCCGCGCCGGCCTGCAGACTCCCGAGAATCGCGACATACAGATCGTTGTGCCCCGACGAGATCCGCACGCCGACCCGGTCACCCGGCCCGATCCCGAGATCCGTCAACCGCCGAGCGAACTTGGTCACCTGCCCGAGCAGCTCGCGATAACTCAAACTCACACTGCCGTCATCCAGCGCCGGCTCATCCGGAAAACCCACAGCACTGGCCTGCAGCACATCAACCAGAGTCCGCTCGGGCGGAGCGCTGTCCCCCCGTCGCAAAGTCACGGCCGAAGAATACGCCGCCCAGTTGTCCACCCCACCAACGCAACACCAACATATGAACGCAATACAGCGCTCCCGCACGTGTTGCTCGGCCGGCGGGGTGAGTTGGTCTACCTGATTTGGGATTGGCTGGCGGCGTAGGTGTTGCAGGCTTTGGTTTCGCCTACGTTGAGGCCGTTGACGATCCAGTAGCCCTGGCTGGTGGCCAGGCCGTGGGTTCGTTCGTTTTCTGGGGTCTTGGGGGTTTCGCCGAAGCTGTTGCTGGCCTGGAACTCGAACTCCTTGAGGCGCGCGGTGAACGGGTACGACTTCTCGATCGCGCGGCTGAAGACGCCGGCGAAGCAGGAGGCCTGGAGTTCGTTGCGGCGGGAGCTTTCGAGTTTCTCGTCGGGGTGGTCGGCGAGGTAGGCCTGGCGGGCGTAGAAGAGGTCGGAGACGCTCTGGACGTGGTGGCCGTACTCGTGGGCGATCGTCATCAGGTAGGCGAGGTCCTCTTTCGGGCCGAACGCCTTGTTCATCTGCTGTACGTCGGTGTACATCACGTGGTTGCCGAAGCAGTAGAACGCCAGCACCCGCCCGGACAGCGGCGCGAAGTGGCCGCAGGGGCTGTCGACGGGCTGGTCGAAGACGACCAGGCCGGGGTCGGGCTCGTGCTTGCCCATCTTGGCGAAGGCGGGACGCCAGGCGTCGTTCAGGCACTTGAAGAGCTTCTCGTAGTAGACCTTCTGCGCGGCCAGGCTGCCGTCGCCGAGGTCCTCGGCCTTGCAGTCCAGCTCGCCGAGCCCACCGACCTTGTAGATGGGCGCGTTCAGCAGGTACTCCTCAGCAGACCCCTTGGGCGCGTTGCTCTTGGCAGTCGGTACCACCGAAGGCCCACTGCTGATCTGCGGACCACCACCGCCGGCAGCCGAGCTGTTGCCGCCGGTGAGCAGTACGCCGACCACGCTCAGCGCGATCCCCAGGAACGCGACACTGAAGAACCCGATCAGCACCAGCCGGATAGCGCTACCCCGCCGCCGCGGCGGCTGGAACCCGTTGAACTGCCCAGGCCCAGGCCCGTAGTACGGCTGCCCGTACGGAGGCTGCCCATACTGCTGCGGGTACTGCGCAACCGGCGGCGGCAGTACGCCCGGAGGCGGTCCCACCCGGTCCTGGGGGCGGCCGCCGTACCCGTACGGGGTGCTCACGTGTCGTTCCCCTTCAGCTCGATGTGGGAGTTCGCTGGTCGAACCGGCACGAGACTACTCTCGACCCATGTCACTGAAGAGCCGCCTCTTGCCGGCCGCCCTGCTCGTGTCTCTGACAGTGCCCATGGTTGCTCTCGGCACGTTGCCCGCGCACGCCGCGGACGACCAGATCACCGGGTACGCCGCGGAGGCGTCACTGACCGGCGACGGCGTCCTCAAGGTCAAGGAGACGGTCGATCTGACCGCAGGCGGCGACACCTTCGCCCGCACCCTGACCACCCGGGTCCGTGCCAACGCGACCGAGGACCGCACCTACGAGCTGCGCAACGTCTCGGCCACCGTGAACGGCCAGCCCGCGCAGGGCTTCGAGGACAAGAGCGTCGACGACGGCCGCCGGATCAGCGTCAAGGTGTCCGGTCAGGCCGAAGTCGTCTACAGCTACGAGGTCGGCAACGTGGTCGCCGACTCGATCGAGGGCCGCGAGGTGAGCTGGCCGATCGTCCAGGGCTTCGGCACCAGCATCCCGAAGGCCACCATCTCGGTCAGCGTCCCGTTCGCGAGCTGGGTGACCTGCATCGCCGGCCGGGTCGGCTCGAGCATGCCCTGTACTTCCTCCCAGCTGGCCGAGTCGGCCGCACTGGAGATCGAGCAGAACGGCGTACCGGCGGGTGGCCACCTGACCTTCCTCACCGGCCTGAGCGACCAGGCGACGGTGAAGCCCAACGCGGAGTTCAAGACCCGGTGGACTCTGGGCAACGCGTTCACGCTCGACAAGTCGACGATCGGCCTGAGCGTGCTGCTCCTCGGCCTCGGCGTACTGGGTGCGGCGGCACTGTGGTTCCTGCGCGGTCGTGACGCGAGCAAGGTCGGCCCTGGTGCGCCAGAGCGGCCGGTGCTCGACGGGGTAGACGGACCGCAGTTCGCGGCGCCGGACGGGATCCGGCCGGGCCAGGTCGGCACTGTGGTGGACGAGACGGCCGACGTCGTCGACATCACCGCGACGCTGCTGGACCTTGCCGTGCGCAACTACTTGACGATCGTGGAGCTGCCACGCGAGACGCACTTCGGCAAGCTGGACTGGGAGCTGCGCCGGCTCAATGCGGGCGGCCCGGAGCTGCTGCCGTACGAGAAGGCCTTGCTGGACGCGGTGTTCGCCGAAGGGGAGACCGTCCAGGTGTCCGCGCTCGGACACGGACTGCGGTCGCGGCTCAACCTGGTCCGCGAGCAGCTGTACGCCGATGTCGTCACGCAGGGCTGGTTCGCGAGCCGGCCGGACGCCGTGCGCAACCGGTGGACCACAGCTGGACTAGTCCTGTTGGGTGCCGGGGTGGTGCTGACCATCGTGCTCGCCATCGCCACGAAGTACGGGCTGGTCGGTTTTGCGGTGATGCTGGCCGGGCTGGCGCTGACACTGGTCGGCCAGGTCGCTCCGGCCCGCACCGCTCGGGGTGCCGCAGTACTGGGCCGCGTTGCCGGGCTGCAGCAGTACCTGACCAATGAGACGTCCGCGGACCTGCCGCAGAGCCACCGGCTGGAGTTCGCCTCGCGCTGCCTGCCGTACGCCGCTGTGCTCGGCCTGACCGAGAAGTGGGCGCTGGAGATCGCAGCGACCGACGATGACGACGACCCGGACGCCGGCATCGGGTGGTACTCCGGTCCGGAGAACTGGCACTTGTCCGACATCGGTGAGTCGCTGTCGAACTTCGTCACCGCGTTCGGCGGCCACCTGTCGACGGCACGCCGGCTCTTCTGAGCCGGCGCACCGCCGCGGTGATCAGTTGGTGAGTGCTGTCTTCGCTGTGAAGGTGTTGCACCTGGACGGTCCCTTGGTGTTGAAGCCAAGGAGCGACCAGTAGTTGTTGTTCAGCTTGGCGCCGTGGTCGCGGATGCGCGGCCGGGAGAACTCGTCGCCGGTGTTGGCGACCAGTACCTTCCAGGTGTTGAGCAACGGACCGCGGAGCGGGATGTAGGCGCCTGCCGCACCCAGGTACGCCGAGCCGAAGCAGGAGGCCTGCAACTCGCGGCGGCGGCTCTCGGCGAGCTGTGCGGCCGGGCTGGGCGCGTTGACCTGGCGGGAGAGCGAGGCCGCGTAGATGCCGGCCAGCTTCTGCACGTGGTGGCCGTACTCGTGGGCGATCGTGGTCATCATCCACACGCGACCGGAGATCGGGTTGCGCTTGTAGTAGTTCAGCCCAACGGCGTACGGCATGTAGATGGTCTCGTTGGTGCCGCAGTAGAAGGCGCGGGTGCCCTTCTCCGCGCCGCAGACGGTCTTCATCGGGCCGACGAAGACGACCAGCTTGGGCGCGCGGTACGGCAGGCTCGCCTTCTTCATCGCCAGCCACCAGGTGCGGTTCATGCACGGAACGATCAGGTTGTAGTACGCCTTGGCGCCGGCGAACGTGTTCGGGAGCACCTTCGGCTCGAGGCACTGCGTGGGAGTAAGCGCGCCGACCTTGCTGTACAGCCGGCTGGTGGTGACGATCTCGTCGACCGTGGGCGGTCCGCCCGGGGTGGCCGAGGCGCTGGTGCTCGGCGTGGCGGACGGGGTCGCCGAGGGCGTCTCCGAAGGCGCCGCCGTCGGGGTGTCCACCGCGGCGGGTGTGTTGTCGTCGCCGGTGTTCCGGAGCGCGAGCGTGACGCCTGAGCCGACGATGAGCACGGCGAGCACGACAAGACCGATCAGCAACCCTTTGGAGGCACGGCGAGGCTTCCGCCGGCGGCCCGGGCCCGGCGGTTGCGGGATCGGAATCGGCGGGTACTGCCAAGTCTGCGGCTGCTGCACCGGCTGCCCAAACCCCTGCAACCCCTCAGGCGGCACACCGCCCGGCGGCGGTCCAGCGTGCCGCGCACGAGGCTGCTGCCCTTGGCCGGGGGTGGGCTGGCTGGGGCCCGTGGGGCGGCGGGGTGGGGTGGCGCCTGGTTGGGAGTAGGGCGGGAGGTTCCAGGTGAGGTTGTTCTGGCGTGAGCCGGGTGGGCCCACCAATGGGGTCGGCTCGCCGGGTGGGGCGGGCTGGAGGTACTCCTTCTGCTTCTCGGTGGACTCGGTCCACCACAGGGGCGACTGGCCATCCCTGCGGGCAGGCCCCTTGGCCGGTTCGGTGGGCTGTTCGCCCTCCGGATCCGGCTCGTTCGGGTTCCGCCCAGGGGGTGGAGTCCAGTTGTCCGACATCGATACTCCTCACGAAACCTTGCCGGCCGTAGCCGTGAACGTGTTGCAGCTGACGCTGTCCAGCGTGGTGAAGCCGCGCCCGGTCCAGTACTGGTGACTGGCCCGCGCGCCGTGGTCCCGCGGCCCGCCGCGGAAGTTCTCGTCCCCGGTCTGCCCTTGGACGTACTTCTGGTAGATCGTCAGGTCCAGACCGGTGATCCCGTAACTGCTCTGGTTCGCTCCGGCGAAGACCGCACTCAGACAGGATGCCTGGAGTTCGAGTCGCCGGCTCAGTTCCAGCCGCGCGTCCTGGTCCGGAGCGTCGTACTGGAGCTGCCGGGCGGCCGTCAGGATGCCGGTGAGCTGCTGCACGTGGTGCGCGTACTCGTGCCCGGCCGTGTAGGTCGCCCACATCCGCGTGAACGCCCGGTTGGCGGCGTCCGGCGAGCGGCTCCAGAGCTTGATGTCGTCGGTGTACTTCAGGTAGAGCGTCTCACTCGTCCCGCAGTAGAACGACACCGTCGACCCGGCCGCGCACGGCGTCTGGGTCACACCGGTCCAGAAGACCAGCCGCGGCGCCGCGAACGCGTCCTTGGCGGCCTGGACCTTCGGCGCCCACGCCTTGCTCAGGCAGGCGACGACGTTCGAGTAGTACAGCTTGACGTTGGCCTGCTTGCTCAACGGGACCGGCGACTCCTGGCAGCCGACCGTCTTCTGCGGCCCGGTCGCGTAGAGCGCATCGGCGGTCACGGTTCTGGTTGCAGCCTGTGACTGCGGAGTACCGGCGGTGCTGTCGTCCGGCGTACCGAGCGGCGCCGCGCGGCCGGCACCAGGCTCCGGGGCCGCAGCAGACGAGTCGCTCTCGCGGAGTGCGAGAGCGACCGTCACCACGAGTACCGCCACTCCACCGAGCATGAGCATGCTGAGGAGCAGCCCCGTCGGACGTCTTCGCGGCTGTGGCCCCCCATGCCGGAAATGCTGGTCGCCGCCGATGTCGGGTCCCCATCCGACCGGCGGCTGCGGTTCGCCGACTGCTGCACTGCGGTAAAGCGGTATCGAGCCGTCAGGCAGGGCAGCCGGCGGCGCGTGCGGCCCTGGTGGCTCGCTCCATTCCTGGTCAGACACGCTCGTTCCTCATCCCCCCGGGACACACAGGGCGTGATCCGGGGGACCAGGCTAACCATCAAGACCGCTATCCGTCTCCATATCGGTACAGCGGAGTTCTCCTATGACTCTCAGTTATGACACCTTCGCGCCGGAGGCCGTGAACGTGTTGCAGGCGGCCGGGCTGCGGCTGTTGTAGCCCTTCAGTGCCCAGTACTTGTGGTTGGCCGTGCTGCCATGGTCGTGCCGCCGGTCGATGGTGTCCCCGATCAGCCACTTCCACTGCCGCATCGACTCACCAGTGAGGGGGTAGCTGCGCTTGTTGGCCGAGATGAAGATGTCGCTGAAGCAGGACGCCTGCAGCTCGAGCCGGCGGCTGCCCTGCAGCTCAGCGGCCTGGTTCGGCGCTTCGTAGCGCAGGTTCCAGCTGGCCTGGAAGATGCCGGTCAGGGTCTGCACGTGGTGGCCGTACTCGTGCGCGAACTGGTGCAGCATCCACATCCGGGCCCAGACCCGGTTATAGACCGATGGGTCCTGGTTGTAGTCGCCGATGTCCTCGGACAGGTTCATGTAGATGGTCTGGTTGGTCGGGCAATAGAACGGCGGCCCGGTGTCGGACATGCTGCCGCAGGGCGACTCGACCGTGCCGGAGAACGACAGGACCGTCGGCGGCCGGAACTTGGCCCCGGCCTTCACGACCAGGGCGGGCCAGGCGCGGTTGAGGCATCTGGCCAGGTTCGCGTAGTTGGCCCGGGCGCCGGCAACGGTCGACGGGCGGGCCTTGGACTCCTTGCAGTTGACCGAGCCCATCGTGCCGGCCTTGTAGAGCTTGTTGCGGGCAACGATGTCCAGGTCGCTCGGCTCCGGCTTGGGCTTCACCCGGGGCGCAGTCGGCCGCGGCGCCGGCGGCTTCACCGGCGGCTTGACCACCGGTGGCTTGGCAGTCACAACAGGCCGCGTCGGCTTCACGCTGGGCGGCTGCGCCGACGGTGCCTCGGTCGGCTCGGCCGTCGGGCTGTAGGTCGTCGTCGGGTACGGAATACCGGTATAGGAAGGATCGTGGTGCTTCAGAGCGCCAGACAGGGCAGCGATCCCAGCAGTGCCGAGTACTGCGATGCCCAGGATGATCAGCAGCGCCTTGCCCGCCCCGCCCTTCTTCTTGGGCGGCAAGCTGGTCTGCGGTCCCCACCCGTACTGCTGCTGCGGCGGCCACTGCCCGTACGCCGGCGGGGGCGGCGGCTGCTGAGGGTACGGCGGCTGCGGTGGGTACTGCCCAGAGGGCGGCTGGTAGGACACGAAGGCTGACGCTATCGGAGCCCTGGCTCAGACCCGGTATGGTGCGGTCTGCAACCAGTGAAGTTCCGCCCCGGCCGTCCGGCCGCAAGGCTCTGACCCTCTCGATACGGTGTGATTGGGCGATGCGTAGACGTCTGCTCGGGGTACCTCTGTGTGCCCTCGGTTTCCTGGCTCTGACCGGCGTACCAGCCGGCGCGACGACTACCGCCGACCCGGTCGTCACCAGTTTCAACAGCACCATCAGGGTCGAGCGCGACGGCACGCTGAAGGTCGTCGAGGTCTGGAAGCTGAGCAACGTGACCGGGACCTTCACCCGGTTCGTGGTCACTCGTGAGCACCTCGCCGACGATGTCGACCACGTGCAGAAGATCGAGGACCTGCAGGTCAAGTCCGGTGGCGCGGAGAAGAACAAGGAACTCACCACCACCGGCGACATCAGCTCGATCGCGGTCGCCGACCTGTCCGGCGGCGACACCGAGCTCGAGTTCGACTACACCGTCAAGGGCGCGGTCGCGGAGACGCTGAACGGCACCGAGGTGCAGTTCTCGCCGCTGACCGGGCTGGCGATGACCGTGCAGGACGCGAACATCGTCTACAGCACCCCCGAGGTCAGCCACGTCTCCTGCTTCGCCGGCGCGATCGACAGCAACTTCCCGTGCACGCTGGCGCAGATCGGCGAGACGTCCGGCCCGACCTTCAAGCAGACCGGGCTGCCGCCGGGCAACACGATCCGGATGACGGTCGGCTTCCCCAAGGGCCAGATCGCGGCCAACTCGATCGTGGAGTACCGCAAGACGTTCAAGCGGGCGTTCTCGACCGACACGGCCCAGCTGATCACCGCGCTCGCGGTCCTGCTGCTCGGCGCGCTCGCGTTGCTGCTGCTCTACCGGTTGCGCGGCCGCGACCAGGTGGACCCGCGCCGCGTCGTACCGGCGTCGTTGTTCAGCCTCGGCCAGGACACCCGGATCGACTTCACCCCGCCGGCCGATCTGCGGCCCGGCGAGGTCGGCACCCTGATCGACGAGCGGATCGACCCGGTCGACGTCACCGCGACCATCATCGATCTGGCCGTCCGCGGCCACCTCACGATCACCGAGCTGGAGCACGAGAGCGAGTTCTCCCGGCCGGACTGGGAACTGCGCCGGGTCAAGAACGCGCCGGCCGAGGAACTGCAGCGCTACGAGAACGTCCTGGTCCGCGCGATCTTCGGCGACAACGACTCGGTGCTCGTCTCCGAGCTCGGCCGCCAGGTCCGCGCGAACCTCGGCCAGGTCCAGGACGCCCTGTACGACGGGGTCGTGAAGCGCGGCTGGTTCACCGAGCGCCCGGACCGGACCCGCTCGCTGTGGGCCACCATCGGCATCGTCACGACCGCGATCGGCGTCGTGCTGACCGTCGTACTCGCCCTCACCTCGACCTGGGGCCTGGTGGGCATCGCCATCACCGCGGTCGGTATCGGCCTGCTCGTGATCGGCCGTCACATGCCGGCGAAGGCACCCGCCGCCGGCCGCGTCCTCGGCCAGGTCGCCGCCATCCGCGGCGAGCTGCTGGAGATGGACGTCAGCGAGCTGCCGACCGACCAGCACGCCGAGCTCTGCTCCCGCGCCCTCCCGTACGCCGTCGTCCTGGGCGGCTCGGAGCGCTGGATCGACGCCCTGGTCGCGACGGACTCGGACGAGGACGAAGACGAGGGCTTCCACTGGTACCGCGGGCCGCGGGGCTGGCACCTGCAGTACCTGCCCGACTCGCTCCGCAACCTCACCACGAACCTCACCGGGGCGCTCTTCACCCGCTGAGCAATACAACGGAACCGCCCGTACGCCGCCCCCGGCATACGGGCGGTTCCTGTCTGTGGGGTGTTACCAGTTGGCCTGGTGGGTCTTCGGTGGCAGTCGCTTGGCCGCCGGGTGGATCACGTAGACGATCCCGCCCGAGTGCGGGATCCAAGCGTTCTCGAAGGCTGCCCGGTTGTAAACAGTCCGGACCTCGTCGTTGCTCTTGATCAGGTGCGACGCCGGGTCGTTGACCACCACGTCGCCGTTCTTCGCGAAGCCGACGATGACCATCAGGTGGCCGTTGGTGCCGTAGCCGGCGCCGGGCAGTTCGTCCTTCTCGAAGGAGAGCGACGCGACCAGTGGGATGCCGGCCTTGATGAACTGCTCGGCCTCGGTCAGCGAGCGCAGCCGGGTGACGAAGGCGTCGAGCCCGCGCGTCCCGGCGTACGCCGTGTTGAAGGGCCAGTTGCCGGCACCGTCGTACTTGTAGTCGAAGACCGACCTGGCCGAGTGATCGACCTGTGGATCGGGATCGGTCGGGTCCACCCAGGCTGTCTCGGCCTTGGTCGGTCCACGCCGGTAGTAGTCGAGCACCATCGCAGTGGACGTCGCAGAGCACCAGGCCTCGCCACCGTTGTCCCACTGCGGGTAGTGGCCGATATGTGTCTCTTGCGAGTACGTCGGTACGTCGAGCACGCGACCCCAGGCGCCACCACCCCGGCTGACGGGGACTGTCTCGTCGGCGGGCAGGCGGGAGGCCATGGCGCCTACCGACTGGAGTACGGGGACTTTCGTAGTACCGGCTAGGCGGTAGAGGGTGACCTTGAGGCGCCAGCGGTCCAGGGAGCGGCCTGCGCCGGCTACGAAGGTGTCGACCGAGACTGTGCCGGTGGTGTCCTTCTGGCCGCTCACCGAGGTGCGGTGGATGTCCCCGGCGGCAGTGTCGTCGCCGCGGTTCCAGCGGCCGAGCACGTACCACTTGGTGGTGGTGCCCTCGTCGGAGCGGCCCGACATGGCCACCTCGAGCCAGGTCCCGGCTGGGGTGGTCGCGTTCCAGGAGGCGACCAGCTCGGTCAGGCCGTAGTCGGTCCGCACTTCGGGGGAGACCCAGGTGGCCTGCTCGTAGGCCTTGGCGGTGCCGTCGCCGAACGGATCGACGTACGACGTGGTGCCGGTGGCGGAGGCGAAGCGCAGGGAGCCGTTGACGACGGTGGTCCCAGCGCGGGTGCCTTGGAGGAAGTCGGCGGACGACGTCCACGTGCGGTAGGTGATCTCACGCTGCTGGGGCGGTGCGGCCAGGCTCGGTCCAGCGGTCAGACTGAGCGTGACCACGCCGGTGATCAGCGCGGCAAGGGGGCGGGCGGCGGTCATGTTTCCGACGGTAGACCCGCGCACGCCCGCTGTCGCGGTGAACGCGTGCCGCGATGTGTCGCTATTCGGTTATTTTATTACCTGCCCGCTCAGCGGGCCTGCCACTCGTCCGCGAGCAGCGCGTAGACCAGCTCGTCGGTCCACTCGCCCTTGAGGAACTCGTTGCGCACGAAATGCGCCTCCAGCCGCATCCCGAGCCGCTCGAGCAGCTTGGCCGAGCCGGTGTTGCGGTGGTCGAGGCGGCCGATGATCCGGTGCCAGCCGAGCTCCTCGAAGCCGAGCCGGAGCAACTCGACCGACGCCTCGCGGGCATACCCCTGGCCGTGGAAGCCGGGGTGGAAGACGAAGCCGAGCTCACCGGTCCGCTGCTCGGCCTGGTGGACGAACAGCGTCACCTCGCCGACGTGCTGGCCGGTCTCCCGCAGGATCACCGCGACGGTGAGCGCTTGTCCGTCGGTGTCCATCGGTACGTCGGCCAGCCGGCCGGCGAGGGATTGCCGGACCTGCTCGGGCGTCTTCGGGTCGTACAGCAGGAACCTGGTGACATCCGGGCTGGACTGCAGCTTCAGCAGGTCGTCGTAGTCGGTCTCGAGGTAGCGGCGAAGCGTCAGGCGGTCGGTCTCGATCGGCAGTTCATAGGTCACCGGTCGAGACTATGAAACCGCTGCAACTCGATTTAGCCGTTGGCGAGCGCCACCAGCCGTGACTGGTCGCCGTTGAAGTGGTCCTGGTCGAGCGGGGACGAGGTCCACTGCCAGAACGTGTAGTACGGCCAGCCGCCCGGCAGGGTGCCGGGGGAGCTGTTGTACCGGGCTACCCAGAGCGGGTTGGTGGAGCTGAAGGCGGTGCTGTTGCCCGTGCACTGGGTCCACCAGTCCAGGTTGGTGTAGATGACCGCGTCGCGACCGGTACGGGACTTGTAGGTGTTGAGGAAGTCGCGGATCCAATTGACCATCGAGGCCTGGCTCAGTCCGTAGCAAGTGGCGCCGTACGGGTTGTACTCGATGTCGAGCGCACCCGGCAGGGTCCGGCCGTCGCGCGACCAGGCGCCGCCACGGTCGACGAAGTAGTTGGCCTGGTTGGCTCCGCTGGAGTCGTTCGGGGTGGCGAAGTGGTAGGCGCCGCGGATCATCCCTACGTTGTAGGACCCGTTGTACTGCTGGGCGAAGTACGGGTTGGAGTAGTAGTTGCCTTCGGTGGCCTTGCTGTAGGCGAACCTCTTGCCCTGGTTCCACCAGCTGGCCCAGTCGACGTTGCCCTGGTGGCTGGAGACGTCGATGCCTTCCACTACTGCCGCGGGCGCGGCCTGGGTGGATCGGCTGGCTGTAGTGGGTGCGAGCCAGCCCATGTAGGCGTCACCGGCTTTGGTGATGCCGTGCTGGCGGGCAGTGGGTGTCGGCTGGTGAGCAGCGGGTTGGGCGGCGGCGCCAAGCGGGGCCAAGAGCAGGCCGAGGGTGGCGGCGGCACCCGTGAGGACGGATTTCACGAGGAACCTCCACGGAGAGCGATGAGGGCGGAGAGCGCTCACTGAGCGACGCTACGCCGCTGCTCGGCGGAAAGTAACTAGTTCGGAGAATCAGTTGTGGCTATTTGACGACGATCGAAGGGACAGCCTGTGGAGAATTGTCAAGAGCACTCCCTGATCACCGTTACCCTTGATCGGTGACACTTCGCTTGTATGACACCGCGACAGCAGCAGTGAGGGATTTCGAGCCGGTCCAGCCGGGCAAGGTCGGGATCTACCACTGTGGGCTGACGGTGCAGGGTGCCCCGCACGTCGGGCACATCTACAAGGAGATCGTGTTCGACGTGCTCCGGCGCTGGCTGGAGCGCTCCGGCTACGACGTCACCGTGATCGCGAACGTCACCGACATCGACGACAAGATCCTGGCCAAGTCGGCCGAGCGGAACGTGCCCTGGTGGGCGCACGCCTACGAGTTCGAGCGCGAACTGCACTGGGCGTACGACGTACTGGGCTGCCGTCCGCCGACCTACGAGCCGCGGGCCACCGGGCACATCCCGGAGATGGTCGTGATGATCGAGGAGCTGATCGCACGCGGGCACGCGTACGCCGCGACCGACGGCTCCGGTGACGTGTACTTCGACGTGAAGTCCTGGCCGTCGTACGGCGAGCTGTCGCACCAGCGGATCGACGACATGGACCCGGCCGAGGACGCCGACCCGCGCGGCAAGCGCGACGTCCGCGACTTCGCGCTCTGGAAGGGCTACACCGAGGGCACCCCGCGCACCGCCTCGTGGCCGACCCCGTGGGGCGACGGCCGGCCGGGCTGGCACCTGGAATGCTCGGCGATGGCCGGCAAGTACCTCGGCACCGAGTTCGACATCCACGGCGGCGGCCTCGACCTGCGCTTCCCGCACCACGAGAACGAGCTGGCCCAGTCCAAGGCGGTCGGGCAGAAGTTCGCCCGCTTCTGGATGCACAGCGCGCTCGTCACCGCGGCCGGCGAGAAGATGTCCAAGTCGCTCGGCAACGGCGCGATCGTGCGCAACGTGGTCGAGCAGGTACGGCCGATCGAGCTGCGCTACTACCTGGTCAGCTCGCACTACCGCTCGGTGGTCGAGTTCTCGATGGCCGCGCTCGAGGAGTCCGCGACGAGCTTCCAGCGGATCGAGGGGTACATCGATCGCGCGACCGAAGTGACCGGTGGGGTCTCACCGGCCGCCGAGGTGCCGCAGGCGTTCGCCGACGCGATGGACGACGACCTCGGGACACCGGCCGCCGTTGCGGTGCTGCACAACACGGTGCGGGACGGCAACAAGCTGGTCGCCGACGGCGATTCTCCTGCCCTGCAAGAGAATCTGGCCTCGGTGCGAGCCATGCTCGGCGTGCTGGGCCTGGACCCGCTGGCCGAGCCGTGGGCCTCGCGGGCCGCCGGGGGCGAGGAGCTCACCGAGGTGGTGGACGGCTTGGTGAAGGCGCTGCTGGAGCAGCGGCAGGCCGCCCGCGAACGTAAGGACTATGCCGCGTCGGACGACATCCGCGACGGGCTCAAGGCGCTGGGCGTCATCGTCGAGGACACCCCACAGGGTGCCCGCTGGACGATCGCGCAGCCCGAATCAACCGAAGGAAACTGAAGTGCCAGGCAGTAGTCAACGCAAGGGTGCGATCCGCAAGAAGCGCGGCAACCCGACCGCCGGATCGGGCGGCCGGGTCCGGCAGGGTCTCGAAGGCAGAGGCCCGACGCCGAAGGCGGTCGACCGCACCAAGCACCCAGCGCACAAGCGGGCGAAGGCGAAGGAGCGCGCCGAGAAGCGCACCAGCGGCCGGCGTACCGACCGCAAGGACACCGAGGCGACCGTCGAGTGGGTCTACGGCCGCAACCCGGTGGTCGAGGCGCTCCGCGCGGGCGTCCCGATCAACGCGTTGTACGTTGCCGAGGGCACCGAACGTGACGCCAGGCTGCGGGAGGCTTTGCTGATCGCGACCGAGCACGGCATCTCGCTGCTCGAAGTACCGCGGATCGAGATGGACCGGCTGACCAGCCACGGCGCCCACCAGGGCCTCGCGGTCCAGATCCCGCCGTACGAGTACGCCCACCCGGACGACCTGCTGTCCCGGGCGTACGACGCCGGCCAGGTCCCGCTGATCGTCGCCCTCGACGGCGTGACGGACCCCCGCAACCTGGGCGCCATCACCCGTTCCGCGGCAGCTTTCGGCGCGCACGGCGTACTGGTCCCCGAGCGTCGCACAGCCTCGATGACCGCCTCCGCCTGGAAAACCTCCGCCGGCGCCGCAGCCCGCATCCCGGTTGCCCGGGCCACCAACCTCAACCGAGCCCTGAAGTCCTACAAGGACGCAGGCCTGTTGATCATCGGCCTGGACATGGGCGGCGAGGTAGAACTCCCCGACCTGGTAGCCGCCACCGAGCCGAT
This sequence comes from Kribbella koreensis, assembly GCF_039525325.1. NCBI lineage: Bacteria > Bacillati > Actinomycetota > Actinomycetes > Propionibacteriales > Kribbellaceae > Kribbella > Kribbella koreensis. The sequence goes on along the minus strand of NZ_BAAAHK010000007.1, from coordinate 396,117 downwards.
CGTCCTGGTAGTCGGCTCCGAAGGCAAAGGCCTGGCCCGCCTGGTCCGCGAAAACTGCGACCTCATCGTCTCCATCCCGATGACGTCCGCCACCGAATCCCTCAACGCCGGCATAGCCACCGGCGTAGCCCTCTACGAAATCTCCCGCCGCCGCGGCTGACTCTTGATGTACCTACTTCATGTAGGTACATTGGCTTCATGGAGACCATCGGTTTGCGCGAACTCAACCAGAACCCGTCCAAGGCCGTGGCGCGGGTGCGGGCGGGTGAGACGATCGTGGTCACCGACCGCGGCCGTCCGGTCCTTCGACTGGTCCCCGAGATCGAGAGACCGGACACATTGCGGCGCCTGATCGACGCCGGGGAGGTCACGTTGCCGGTCGAGCTCGGGATGCCGGATCTGGCGCTCGAACTGGCACCGGATGTGGAGAGCCTGTCGGATCTCCTGGTGGCCGATCGCGACAAGGAGCGGCGCCGGTGATCTACCTGGACGCTTGCGCCCTGCTGAAGTTCATCAAGGCCGAGGCTGAGTCCGTGGCGCTGCGAAAGTGGCGAGAGTCTCTTTCCGCGGATTCGGAGCTGATAACGAGTCAGCTCGCCCGGCTGGAGATCAGCCGCACTCTGATCCGTGCGGGAGTGGATCACGAGCAGGTGCCGTACTTCGTCGGCCAGGCCGTTCGAGGGATCTATCTGGTCGACCTCAGCACGACGGTCCTGTCCCGCGCGATGGCTTACCGGACCACGCGACTGGGTTCGCTGGACGCCATCCACCTTGCCAGTGCCGAACCGTTTCGTGCGGACCTGGTCGAGTTCGTCACCTATGACCAGGAGTTGGCCGGTGCGGCGGCGGAGCTTGGCTTCGCGGTTGCCGCACCGGCCTGAGACCTGTTCGTCAGTAGACGTTGACGTTGTAGGTGGAGAGGGCTTCGGGGACTGGTTGGAAGTAGGTGGTGCCGCCGGAGGTGCAGTTGCCGGAGCCGCCGGAGGTCAGGCCTAGGGCGGTGGTGCCGGAGAAGAGGGCGCCGCCGGAGTCGCCGCCTTCGGCGCAGACGTTGGTTTGGATCAGGCCGGTGACGGTGCCTTCGGCGTAGTTGACGGTGGCGTTGACGCCGGTGACGGTGCCGGTGTGGACCTGGGTGGTGCTGCCGCTGCGGGTGACCGACTGGCCGACCGTGGCGTCGCCGGCTGAGGTGATCTCCTGGAAGGAGCCGTTATAGAGGTCGACGTTGCCGGGCGGTTCCGGCGTACCGGCCGGGTACTTCACCAGGGCGTAGTCGTTGCCGGGGAAGCTTGAGCCCTGGGTGTCGCCGACCGTCTGGGCGTGGGCGCCGTCGGCGTACCAGGTGGCCGCGATGTTGCCGCAGTGGCCGGCGGTCAGGAAGTAGTACGAGCTGCCGTCGGTGACGTTGAAGCCGAGCGAGCAGCGGTACTGGCCGCCGTAGATGGCGTCGCCGCCGCTGAGGAACTTGCTGAGCTTGCCGGGCAGCTTCTCGACCTTGACCTTGCCGCCGAACTGCTTGGTGACGCCGGTCAGCGCCGCCAGCTTCGATCCGGTGACGGTGTCGTCGTACGAGACGGTGACGACGCCCGTCTTGGCGTCGGTCACCCAGGCGGTACCCGGGATCGACGCGTCACGCGTCAGAGTCGCGCTGATCGCCGCCGGACCGGGTGGCGCGGCGGTGGCCGAGGTGGCCAGCAGAGAGGTGGTGGCGACGAGGCCGGCGGTTGCCAGCACTGCCGCAGTACGGGATATGCGCATAGTCAGTCTCCTCACGATGAGGACGCATTCGGGGGCGGACGCGTCCTAGACCTAACCGCTGCAAGACTTACCACCGCATATCTGTCCGTACCCGGATAACTCCAGAAGGTGAGGGACATCCCTCATCTGGCCGAGCCGATGTTATGTACGTGCCTAACGCGGGAGTTATGGCAAGCGCCCCCTGCCGCACGCGGGAGGGGGCGCTTGGAACCGACGATCAGTAGACGCTCACGCCATAACGGCTGAGGGCCTCGGTGACGGGCTGGAAGTACGTGGTGCCACCGGAGGAGCAGTTACCGCTGCCGCCGGAGGTCAGGCCCAGTGCGACGGTGCCGGCGAACAGTGCGCCGCCGGAGTCGCCACCCTCGGCGCAGACGGTGGTGCGGATCAGGCCGGTGACGGTGCCCTCGGCGTAGTTCACCGTGGCGTTGACGGCGGTGACCGAACCACTGTGTACGCCGGTGGTGCTACCGCTGCGCTTGACGGCCTGGCCGACCGTCGCGTTCCCGGCGGAGGTGATGTCCTGGGTCGTCCCGTTGTAGAGGTCGACGTTGCCAGGGTGGTTGGTGTACGAGGTGGAGTACTTGACGATCGCGTAGTCGTTGCCCGGGAAGCTCGACCCGTAGGTCGTGCCCAGCAGCGTCGTCTTGGCGGAGTTCGCGTACCAGGAGGACGCGATGTTGCCGCAGTGGCCGGCGGTCAGGAAGTAGTACGTGCTGCCGCTACGGACGTTGAAGCCCAGGGAGCAGCGGTATTGGCCGCCGTAGATGGCGTCACCGCCACTGATGTACTTGGTCAGCTTGCCTGGCAGCTTCTCCAGGGTGATCCGGCTACCGAACTGCTTGGTGACACCGGTCAGTGCCGCGAACTTCGAGCCGGTGACGGTGGGGTCGTACGAGACGATGATCCGGCCGTCCGGCTGGGTGCTCCAGGCGGTGCCCGGGATGGATGCGTCCTTGCTCAAGGTCGCGGTGATGGCGCTTGCCGACAACGTCGAGACGGGGGCGGGTGCGGCCGAAGCCTGGGTGGCGAGCAGTCCTGCTGCTGCCAGACCTACGGAACCGAGTACTGCGGTGATACGGGCGAACTTCACGGTCAGCCTCCTCGTGGGGTGAGGACGCGCTCGGGGCGGGAGCGTCCTTGATCCAACCGTGATCTGTTCTACCCGAAACTGTCACAAAGTACCCGGCCCAACCCGGAGCGTAAGGGTTTACCTCCGCCGCGCCCCTTGCATACCCTCAGGGGCCGCGTGGTAACGCAGTGTGCTCGTCAGTGACTGCCGGCCGTCCACCAGCCGCGCGTGATCCACGTCGACAGCAGCGTCGTCGCCGTCCACGGTCACCGTCATCACGCCGTTTTCGAACCACGGCCCGTACGCCGTACGCCAGCTCGCCGCGACGTCGCGCACCCCGGCCGATCGCGACAGCCTGTGCAGGATGCGGGTCATCCCGCGGCTGTCCAGCAGCTTGTTGGCCAGCCTGATATGCCAACCGACGGGGTTGCGGAACGGCGACATGGTGAGCTGGCGGATCGCCGTACCGGGGTGTTCGACGTCCGTCAGCGACGCCTCGGCCAGGTAGCTGCAGTGCACGTCACCGGACAGCATCAGGATCGAGCTGGGCGGGTTCTCCGACTGGACCAGCTCACCGAGCAGATCGGTCAGATCGTCGAACGAGTTGCGGAACGACGCCCAGTGCTCCAGATCCATGCCCTGCCGGATCTTCTCGCCGAGCCGCGAACCGAGCCGACCCCAGGCCCCCGACGAGATCGCCTCGTCCCAGCCCTCCAGATGATGCAGCCCGGGCGCCAGCAAGAACGGCAGCGTCGAGGCGAGCAGCAGATGGTTGATCGGCTGCGTCGCGCCGATCGTGTGCCGCCGCACCCATTCCCACTCGTGCGCGTCGACCATCGCCCGCCCGCCCGGCTGTAGTTGCCGTGAGCAACGAGAATCGACGGCCAGCAGCCGGACCCCGCGAGAGCGCGCGCCGAAGTCGCGGTAGAAACTCCAGCGGGTCGACGCCGGGTCCTCGTCCGCCTCCCAGGCGAAGGCGTCCAGGTAGGAGCTGCGCTCGTCCTCGTCGTCCAGCCCGCGCATCGCGGCGTACGTCGGGTCCTTGTCCAGCTGCTCCGGCGACAGGTTGCCGAGATGCTGGTAGACCCAGTACGACGCGTACGCGCCGACCACGCGATCGTGCCACCAAGGCTGCTTGGTGACCCAGCGCCGCCAGGTCAGCGAGGTGTTCCAGTCGTCGCGCAGATCGTGGTCGTCGAGCAGCATGCACAACGGCACTGTCGAGAACAGCCACCGGACCGCCGGGTTCAGCCAGGCGTCGTCGTACAGCCAGGTGTACTCCTCGAAGTTGCCGATCTCGTCGGCCACCTCGGTGTCCTGCCGGCCCCCGTGCGCGGCCCGCAGCTTCTCCAGTACTGCGTCCGACGGGTCGTCCGCATAGACCTGATCGCCCAGCAGCAGCACCGCGTCGGGCCAGTCGACGTCCTCGGACGCCATCCGTCCGGCCAGCGCCACCAGCGCGTCCGGCCCGAAATCCTTGAACCCCTGCTCGTCGAACGGCGCCGACCGTCGGCACGACCCGAAGGTCAGCCGGAACGTCCCGTCGGCCCGCGGTGTGCGGATCACGCTCGGCCCGTACGGACTCTCCTCCAGCGGCCACGCCTTCACGCCGTCCAGATGCACCTCGTATGGCGTAGCGCTGGCCGGCCGCAGCCCTTCGATCAGCACCAGTGCGTAGTGATGACCGTGCACGGACCAGGTCTGGGCCCGGTGCCCCAGTACCTCGACCTCGCCCGCCGCGGTGGTCTCCACCCAGACGGTTGCGCGTGTCTCGTCGACGTACCGGAGCAGCGGACCCAGCTTCAGTTGCATTCAAACGACGCTACCGCGCTTGCCAAGCTAGTAGATGGTCACGCCGTACGCGTTCATCGCCTCGATGACCGGCTGGAAGTACGTGACGCCGCCGGAGCTGCAGTCACCGGTACCACCCGAGGTGAGCCCATAGGCGTACGTGCGGTAGAACAGCGGGCCGCCGGAGTCGCCGGGCTCAGCGCAGACGTTGGTGCGGATCAGGTTGCCCACCGCGCCCTCGTCGTAGATCACCGTGGCGTTCAGGCCGGTGACCTTGCCGCCGTGCAGGCCGCTGGTGATGCCCGAGCGGTAGACCGTCTGGCCGAGGCCAGGGTTGGCAGCCCGGACGATGTCCTGGGAGCGGCCGTTGTAGAGGCTCACGCTGCCACCGGGCTTGAGGCCGGCCCGGTAGGCGATCACGGCGTAGTCGTTACCCGGAAAGCTGGGCCGGTAGACCGAACCGACCAGGTTGCGGTGGGCCTCGTCGCTGTACCAGGTCGCGGCGTCCTTGCCGCAGTGGCCGGCGGTGAGCAGGAAGTACTTGCCACCGCGCTGGACGTTGAAGCCGGCCGAGCAGGTCCAGTCGCCGCTGTAGATCCCACCGCCGCCGTTGACGTACTTGGTCAGCTTGCCGGGGAGCTTCTCCATCACGACCTGGTCGCCGAACTGCTTGGTGACCTTGGTCAGCGAGTTGTACTTGGTGCCGATCACGGTCGAGTCGTAGGAGACGACGACCTTGCCGTCCGGCCTGGTCATCCAGGCAGTGCCAGGGACGGCGGCATCCTTGGTCAGGGCGGCAGAGATGGCGGCGGCGGTACGCGGTCCGGGCGGCGTCTGCTGTGGGGCGGCAGAGGCAGCGTTGGCGGCTGGGATGGCGGTCAGGGCGAGCGCACCAGTGGCCAGCGTCGCCACCGCGCGGCGGAGGGAAAGCGATGTCATGGGAGACACCTTTCCACCGCGACCGGTTCAGCCGGGGGAGTTGGCAGCAAGCTGTCGTTCAGTCGTGACGCAACGAGTGCAGGACGAACGAGGAGAGTTCGCGGTACGCCTCGGCGTCGCTCAGCCCGGTACGCCGGGCGATGTCGCCGCGCTGGATCGCCTGCATCGTGTGCGCGACCATCTCGGCCGCGAAGCCGATGTCGACCTGCCGGAAGGCCCGGCTCTCGATCCCTTCCTCGATCAGCGTCCGGACCCGGTCGGCCGCGATCCGGGTGTTGCGCTCGTAGACCGACCGGGCCGGCGCGAACGTCGCGACGTCGTCCAGGAAGGTCCGGCTGGCCGGTCGCAGCGCGTCGGCGACGGCGTTCAGGTACGCCGCGATCCGGCGGTCCGGCCGGGTCTGCTTGGCCACCGCGGACTCGACCTCGGCGGTGGCATTCTTGAAGTAGTGCTTGACCACCTCGACGGCGAGCTGCTCCTTGCTCGGCGCCAGCGCGTACAGGGTCGTCTTGCTGCACCGCAGCTCGGCGGCCAGGTCGTCCAGGGTGAACCGGCTGAAGCCCTGGGTGAGGAACAGGGACAGGAGCCGGTCGAGCAGTTCGGACTGCCTGCGGGTACGACGCCCGGGGACGACTGTTGTCATATCGAGACAGCATAGAACGATACGGAACTTTGGTCTTCAGTATCGATAGGAGTATCATTTCGGTAGCCACTGAGAGGGGTGCGTGATGGCTGTCGATCGCTTGCTCCCGACCGAGGAGGCCGGTGAGCTGCTGGGGCTGGTGCGGGACCTGTGTGAGCACGAGCTCGCGCCGTACGCCGCGAAGGCCGAGGAGACCGAGACCTTCCCGCGGGAGGCGTTCCACACGCTTGGCAAGGCCGGGCTACTGGGGCTGCCCTATCCGGAGCAGTACGGGGGCGCCGAGCAGCCGTACGAGGTCTACCTCCAGATGCTCGAGGAGATCGCCGCGGCCTGGATGTCGGTCGGTGTCGGCCTGTCTGTGCACACGATGACCAGCTATGCGATCGCCACCTTCGGTACTGCGGACCAGCGCGAGCTACTCCTGCCCGACATGGTCGGTGGCGAGCTGCTCGGCGCCTACGCGCTCTCCGAGCCGCAGGCCGGGTCCGACATCAGCGGGATGACAACGAAGGCAATCCGCGACGGCGACCACTACGTGCTGAGCGGCACCAAGTCGTGGATCACGCACGGCTCGCACGCCGACTTCTACACCACCTTCGCGCGGACGTCGGCGGACCCGAAGCACGGGATCTCCGCCTTCCACGTGCCCGCGTCGGCCGACGGGCTCAGCTTCGGCGCCCCGGAGCGCAAGATGGGCCTGACCGGATCCACCACCACGCTGGTCAACTACGACGGCGTCCGGGTGCCGGTCGCCAACCTGATCGGCAACGAGGGCGACGGGATGCGGATCGCGCTCTCGGCCCTCGACTCCGGCCGGCTCGGCATCGCCGCCTGCGCGGTCGGCCTGGCGCAGGCTGCGCTCGACCTCGCCGCGTCGTACGCGCTGGGCCGCGAGCAGTTCGGTCGTCCGATCTCTGACTTCCAGGGCATGCAGTTCCTGCTGGCCGACATGGCCGCGGCGACCGAGTCGGCGCGTTCGACGTACCTGCAAGCCGCTCGCCGGCGCGACCTCGGCCGGCCGTTCACCCAGCAGGCTGCGATCGCCAAGCTGGTCTGCACCGACGCCGCAATGAAGGTGACCACCGATGCGGTCCAGGTGCTCGGTGGCTACGGTTACACCCGCGAGTTCCCGGCCGAGCGCTACATGCGCGAGGCCAAGGTCACTCAGATCTTCGAAGGCACCAACCAGATTCAGCGCCTCGTAATCAGCCGCGATCTCCTCAGGAGTGTTCGATGAAGCTTGCCGCGTCCGATGTTGTTCTCGTCACCGGCGGTGGCTCCGGGCTCGGAGAGGCGACCGTACGCCGGTACGCCGCGACCGGGTCCGGCGTGGTGATCTGCGACCTGCCGTCCTCGGCGGGCAAGGCGATCGCCGACGAATTGGGCGACCGCGTCGTCTTCGTCCCCACCGACGTCACCGACGAGGCCGCCGTCACCGCCGCCCTCGACGCGGCCGCCGCGCTCGGCCCCCTGCGCCTCGTCGTCACCTGCGCCGGCATCGCCACCCCCGGCCGGGTCGTCGGCCGCAAGGGACCGTTGCCGTTGGCAACCTTCAAGCAGGTGATCGAGGTCAATGTCATCGGCACCTTCAATGTCCTCCGCCTGGCCGCCGAGCGCATCATGGCCCTCGAACCCGACGAGGACGGCGACCGCGGCATAGTGGTCATGACTGCCTCCATCGCCGCCTACGACGGCCAAATCGGCCAAGCCGCCTACGCCTCCAGCAAAGGCGCGATCGTCTCCCTCACCCTCACCGCCGCCCGCGACCTGGCAGACAAGGGCATCCGCGTCGTCACCATCGCCCCCGGCACCATGGAGACCCCCATGCTCGCCGGCCTCCCCGAAGACGCCCGCAAGGTCCTCGAACAGCAGGTCCCGCACCCAGCCCGCCTCGGCCGCCCGTCGGAATACGCCGCCCTCGTCGACCACATCGTCAGCAACCAACTCCTCAACGGCGAGGTCATCCGCCTGGATGGCGCCCTCCGGATGCCCCCGCGCTAACTGCCCTGTGGACAGCCGCTGACAGTTCTGGCCGACGACCTGACAGCCTTCGTCAACTACGACCGCCGTCTGCTCGCCGCCGCCGAAGACCTGGGCCTACCGGTCGCCGCGCCGCGCTAGCGGGCCGGTGGGGTGGAGCCGGCCGGGATCTGGATGACGTTTGTGGGCTGTTCTGGGTTGTGGACGCCGGTGAAGAGCAGGTCGGTGAAGGCGATGGAGAACACGCGGGAGTCGGAGCCGACCCTCGTGTAGTACTGGTTGGTGCAGTTCTGTTCCTGGAAGAGCATCGACCAGTTGCCGTCGGGGCCGTGCAGGGTCAAGCGCATCGTTTTCAAGCCTTGTGGTAGGCAGAGCAGCGTGCTGGGAACGCGGATCTTGGGCGCGGTCTGGAGTTCTCTGGTGATCTGCTGGGCCAGGCTGGTGGCCTGCTTGCCCTCGAGGCTCGAGCCTGCGATCAGGGATGACTGCTTGCCGCGGTAGATGCCCCAGTAGTCGCAGATGTCGACCGAGGTGATCTTGCCCAGGACCAACGACTCGGTTGAATCGTCTTCTTGGGGGAGATAGCCGTTCTGCTCGCAGCCATAGGCGTCCGGTGCGTTGATGAGTGGGGCGGCGGAGTCGAGGATGCGCTGCCGGAGCGCATCGTTCTGGGTGAGCACGCTGACGCGGACGCCGCCGACCTCACGGGTCTCCTCGGTCCAGCCGGCGTCGTACTTCTTGATGCCCGGCTTCTGGACGTCGTCGAACCATACGTACTCGTGCCGTTCCTTCAGTGGCATGACCGCTACTGCGCAACCGGACCACTTGGGGGTGACCCAAGGTGCAAGTCGGCCGATCGTCGGCGCCGTCGCGGATCCGCAGGGGGCCGGGCTCGACGCGTAATGCGTCCAGCTCGCGGGCACCTGGACCTGGACCGTCTTGTACGACTCCCAGCGGAAGCCCTTCGCCGCCGAGCCTCCGTCGGTGTTTCCGGCGGGGCCGGCGTCGTGGTTCAGGGACTGGGTTGCGGTGATGGTGGTGGCGACGACGGCGGCGGCCAGTACGGCGGCGCCGATGGTGCGGCCGGTGCGGCGGCGGCGTAGGCGGGTGTGGACGGTCGTCAGCAGGTTGTGGTCGTCCGGCGCCTCGGCGGCGTGACGGTCGAGGGATTCGGCCAGCAGCGTCTCGGTGGGGTCTTCGGTCGTCACTGGGTGACCTCCTCGGTCGTGCCCAGGGTCGTTCGGAGCGACGCCAGGGCGCGGTGGATCTGGGAGCGGACCGTGGCCGGAGTGCAGTCGAGGATCTTGGCGATCTCGCTGTCCGGCAGGCCTTCGTAGTACCGGAGGACGACGGCGGCGCGCTGCTTGGTCGGCAGGGAAGCGCACAGTGTCCAGACCGCGTCCTGCTCGGCATGCGGGACCGCATGGTCCTGAGTGGTCGTGTCGAGTGGCTCGGCGACCGGCGTCTCGCGGCGGAAGAACTTGCGCCAGCGTGAGATGTCGGCGTTGATGACCGCCCGGCGAAGATAGGCCTCCGGATCACCGAGCCTGCCGATCTTCGCCCAGCGCGGGTAGGCCGCGACCAGGGCGTCCTGGACCGCCTCCTCAGCGCGCGAATGATCGCGCGTCATCAGGTACCCGAACCGCAGCAACGCGGCCCCGCGCAACTGGACCCACTCGTCGAAATCCGGCGATCCCCCGTCGGCCATCTCCCACCTCCTACCCCGTACCACGCCGGCGACAGCTCAGACGTTGCACGGCGGCGGAGGTCAGTCCAGATCGGGATCCAGCGTCGCGCCAGGCAGCGGCGCCGGAGGCAAGGTCAGCTTCTCGTCGGGCTTGGCGGCCAGGACGTCGTCGACGTACGAGCGGGCCGCCTCCATCGTGTCCACCTCGTGGCCGGCCTGCTCGGACAGGAACCAGCGGTGCTCCAGCACTTCGTGGAACACCTCGGCCGGCTCCAGCTTGCGCTTCAGGTTCCGCGGTACCGACCGTACGACCGGCTCGAACACCTCGGTCAGCCACTCGTGCGCGACGATCTCCTCGTCCTCACCCTGCTGGTCGGTCGCGGCCGAGTACGAGTCGAGGTCGTTCAGCAGCCGGCGCGCCTGGTTCTCCTCGACGTCCAGCCCGGTGAGCCGCAGCAGCCGGCGCGAGTGGTGGCCGGCGTCCACGACCTTCGGCTGGATCCGGACCTGGCTGCCGTCCCAGTCGGTGATGATGTCGATCTCGGCGACGTCGAAACCGAGCTCGTTCAGCCGCCGGATCCGCGAGTCGAGCCGGTGCATCTCGTCGGTGCGGAACTCCTCCGGCGCGGTCAGCTCCTTCCAGAGCGCCTCGTACCGGGCGGTGATCGAGTGGATCGTCTCCAGCGGGTCGATGGACTCGTCGAGCAGCCCACCCTCCTCCAGGTCGGACAGCTCGCCGAACAGGTTGATCTCGGCCGTGTAGAGGTCGTGCGCGCGCTGCCCGTCGGAGATCTCCTGGTGCAGCTCCCCGGTCTCCGCGTCCACCAGGTAGGCCGCGAAGGCACCGGCATCACGCCGGAACAGGGTGTTCGACAGCGAACAGTCGCCCCAGAAGAAGCCCAGCAGATGCAGCCGGACGATCAGCGCGACCAGCGCGTCGATCAGCCGGTTGACCGTGTCCGGCCGCAGCGTGCTGGAGAACAGCGCCCGGTACGGCAGTGAGAACTGCAGATGCTTGGTGACCAGGATCGAGTCGAGCGGCTCGCCGTTCTTGTCCAGCCGGTCGGTGATCACGCCGACGGGCTCGACCGAGGGCGAGTCCAGCCGCTCGAGGTCGCGCAGCAGCCGGTACTCGTGCATCGCGAGGTGTTCCATCACCTCTTTGATCGCGTAGACCGTGCCGCTGACCCGGACGAACCGGACGACGTGGCGCGAGATACCGCGGGGGAGCGCGACCAGCTGGTCCTCCGGCCAGTCCTCCAGCGGGATGTCCCAGGGGAGCGAGAGCAGGCCGGTGTCCGGGCGAGTGGCTACGAAGCGAGGCACGCAGACCAGTGTGGCAGTTCCTGACGGATCGGGTAACGAACGCAAGTGGCCGCAAGAATTTGCGGAATGTGGCGTAGTGTTTGCGCTATGACGCGACGACTTGCTGAGGTGGCGAAGAAGGTCGGGGTCAGCGAGGCCACGGTGAGCCGGGTGCTGAACGGCAAACCCGGGGTGTCCGAGGCGACCCGCGAGGCGGTGCTGACCGCGCTGGACGTGCTGGGCTACGAGCGGCCGACCCAGCTCCGGGGGGACCGCGCCCGCCTGGTCGGCCTGGTGCTGCCGGAGTTGCAGAACCCGATCTTCCCGGCCTTCGCCGAGGTGGTCGGCGGGGCGCTGGCGCAGCAGGGGTTCACGTCGTTGCTGTGCACAAGGACAGTCGGCGGTGTCTCCGAGGCCGACTATGTCGACCTGCTCCTGCAGCAGCAGGTCTCGGGCGTCGTCTTCGCCGGTGGTTTCTACGCCCAGGCCGACGCGCCGCACGCGCACTACGAGCTGATCCAGGAGCGCCGGCTGCCGACCGTGCTGGTCAACGCGGCCGTCGACCACCTCGGCTTCCCGCAGGTGTCATCGGATGACGTGGTGGCCGCGGAGATGGCGATCGGGCACCTGCGCGCGCTCGGCCACCAGAAGATCGGGATGGTGCTCGGCCCGCGCGACCACATCCCGTCGCGGCGCAAGCTGGACGCTTTCCTGAAGTCTCCGGAGGCCGACCCGGAGCTGGTCGAGCACACGATGTTCTCGCTCGAGGGCGGTCACGCGGCCGCGACCCGGCTGGTGAAGCAGGGCGTCACCGGGATCGTCTGCGCGAGCGACATCCTGGCGCTCGGCGCGATCCGGGCCGTCCGCCGGGCCGGTTTGTCCGTACCTGACGACGTCTCGGTGATCGGGTACGACGACTCCGCGATGATGAACTGCACCGACCCGCCACTGACGACGGTCCGGCAGCCGATCGACGCGATGGGCCGGGCCGCGGTCGACATGCTGGTGGCGCTGATCGAGCGGGCCGCCGTACCGGCCGACGAGCTGCTGTTCGAGCCCGAGCTGGTGGTCCGCGCGTCGACCGCCCGGCTGAGGACGACCGCCAAGGTCTGACAACGACAGACACCCCAACGGGGGTCTTGAGCAGAATTCCTGCTCGAGGCCCCCGTTTTGCGTTGTTCCGGTCAGGAGTCACGTTTTTGCAACTTGCGATCGAACTATTGCGCACATCTAGTCGCGTTGCCTACGGTACGGACCACATCCGAGGGGCGGGACGGAAAGCGCCCTCGCCAGTAGAAGGGCACATCGATGAGGACAACGAGCCACCGCAAGGCGCTCAGCCTGTTGCTCGTGGCAGGGCTCGGCCTAGCCGCCGCGTCCTGTGGATCCGGGGACGACAACAAGCCGGCGGCCCAGGGGTCGGGCGACGCCAACGCCCCCGTGACCATCACCGTGGGCTGCCAGCCGCCGAAGAGCAATCCGAAGGAACGCGCCGGGTGGGACGAGGACGTCGCGGCCTTCCAGAAGCTGCACCCGAACATCACCATCCAGAGCAAGGACGCGTTCCCCTGCATCAACCCGGACACCTTCCAGGCGAAGCTGGCCGGCGGCACCCAGGAGGACGTGTTCTACGTCTACTACACCGACGTCCAGAAGATCATCAAGGCCAAGCAGGCCGCCGACATCAGCCAGTACGTCGGTGACGTGAAGGAACTCAAGGACATCCGCCCCGACGTCCAGAGCGTCTTCAAGGACGGCGACAAGACCTACGGCCTGCCGCGTAACAACTACAACATGGGCCTGGTCTACAACCGCAAGCTCTTCACCCAGGCCGGGCTCAACCCGGACTCGCCGCCGAAGACCTGGGCCGAGGTGCAGGAGGCGGCCAAGAAGATCGCCGGCCTCGGCGCGGGCTACACGGGCTTTGGTGAGTACAGCGCGGGCAACACCGGCGGTTGGCACTTCGCCGCCTCGCTGTACGCCCGTGGCGGCTCGATGGTGAGCGACGACGGCAAGACCGCCGCGTTCAACAGCGACGAGGGCAAGGCCGTGCTGGAGAACCTGAAGAAGATGCGCTGGGACGACAACAGCATGGGCACCAAGCAGCTCCTGCAGTGGGAAGACCTGATGCGGATGATGGGCTCGGGCAAGCTCGGCATGATGATCGGCGCGCCGGACGTGGTCCAGTCGGTCAACAACGACTTCCAGGGCAAGTTCGACGACTACGGCGTGACGGCGGTACCGGAGTCCGACGGTCACTCGTCGCTGAGCGGTGGCGACGGGTACATGTTCAACCCGAAGGCCTCGCCGGACAAGATCAAGGCCGGCCTGCTGTGGCTGCAGTTCCACGAGCTGACGCCGGGCCAGGGTCAGTTCAACTACGAGCGGGCCAAGGCGCAGGGCCGCCCGGTCGGCCTGCCGATCCCGGACCTGTACGGCAACACCGCGCCGGGCAAGGAAATCGTTGCCCTTCGCAAGCAGTTCGCCACCGTGCCGGTCGACCACTTCACCCCGTACGTCGACGCGCAGGCCAACATCACCAACAAGCTCGAGCCGCCGAAGGCGCAGGAGCTGTACGCCGTACTCGATGTCGCGATGTCCGCGGTGCTGACGCGTAAGGACGCCGACATCAGCAAGCTGCTCTCGGACGCCGAGGGCAAGGCCAACAAGATTCTCGCCAAGAACACCTGATGGCAGTTCTGACCGCGAAGCCGCCGGTGCGCCGTTCCCTTCCCCAGGGAGCGGCGCGCCGCGCGGTGGGCAGGAACCTCACGGCGTACGGGTTCCTCTGCGGGGCACTGATCTGTTTCGCCTTCTTCTCCTGGTACCCGATGATCCGCGAGGTCATCCTGAGCTTCCAGGAGAACAACTTCGTCGATCCCGCCAAATGGGTCGGCTTCGACAACTTCCGGACCGTGATCGAGGACCCGGCCTTCCGGTCCGCGTGGCTGAACACGGCCGCCTTCAGCGGTCTCGCGCTGATCGTCGGCTACGCGATCCCATTCGTGCTTGCGGTGGTGCTGAACGAACTGAAGCACGCCAGGGCGTACCTGCGGTTCGTCGTCTACCTGCCGGTGATGCTGCCGCCGGCCGTCGGCGTGCTGCTGTTCAAGTGGTTCTACGACCCGGGCGCGGGTCTGTTCAACCAGATCCTCGACGTCTTCGGCATCCCGCCGCTGAGCTGGCTCGACTCGTCCAGCACCGCGCTGATCTCGCTCGTCCTGGTCTCGACCTGGATGAACCTCGGGACCGGCACGCTGATCTACCTGGCCGCGCTGCAGAGCATCCCCGGTGAGCTGTACGAATCCGCGGAGCTCGACGGCGCCGGGCTGTTCAAGCGGGTCTGGCACGTGACGATCCCGCAGACCAAACTCATCCTGCTGGTGATGCTGCTGCTCCAGGTGGTGGCGACCATGCAGGTCTTCATCGAGCCCTACCTGCTGACCGGCGGCGGTCCCGAGAACGCGACCGTGACAGTGGCCTACCTGATGTACCAGTACGCCTTCAACTTCGGCGACTTCGGTGGCGGTGGCGCGCTCGGCTTGATGCTGATGGTGGTCCTGATGGTCTTCTCGACGATCTACCTGCGCGTCTCGCGCGACAACGAGGGTGCCCGATGACGACGACGCTGCAACCCCGACAGGTGCTGGAGGCAACGACACCGGCGCCGGCTCCCCGGCGTACCCGGAAGAAGAAGGACAAGGGTCGCGGGTATGAGACCAGGAGCCTGGTGTCGCCGCTGGCGCTGCGATCCGTGCGCGGCAAGGCGACGTACTGGACCGTGCTGGTGGTCGTGGTGATCGGCTTCACCCTGGCCTTCGTCTTCCCGCTCTACTGGATGGTGACCGGCGCACTGAAGTCACCGGAGGAGATCGCCCAGATCCCGCCGAGCTTCTTCCCGAAGCACTTCGACTTCGGCGTCTACGCCGACGCCTGGAACCAGCTCCAGCTCGGCGTCTTCCTGAAGAACACCGCCCTGTACGCCGGTGGCGCGTGGCTGTTCACCTTGGCGGTCGATGTGACCGCGGCGTACGCGTTGTCGAAGCTGCGGCCGTTCTTCGGCAAGCTGATCCTGGCGCTGATGCTGGCCACCTTGATGATCCCGCCGATGGTGCTGCTGCTGCCGACGTACCTGGTCGCCAAGGACGTTCCGCTGTTCCACGTCAGCCTGCTCAACACGCCGTGGGCGATCTGGTTGCCGGCGGCGGCGAACGGCTTCTTCATCTTCCTGCTCAAGCGGTTCTTCGACTCGATCCCGCGCGAGCTGCTGGAGGCGGCCGAGATCGACGGCGCCTCGCCGATGCGGATCCTGTGGTCGATCGTGCTGCCGGTGTCGCGGCCGATCCTCGGCGTGGTCTCGATCCTGTCGGTGGTGACGGTCTGGAAGGACTTCGTCTGGCCGCTGCTGGTCCTGCCGGAGACCGACAAGATGTCGATCAGCGTCGGGATCGCGTCGCTGTCGGCGCAGATGCCGCAGAACGTGCTGATCGCGTCCCTGGTGATCGCGTCACTGCCGACGATCGGAGTCTTCTTCGTGTTCCAGCGCAGCATCATGGCGGGTCTCACCGCCGGAAGCCTCAAAGGCTGATCCCCTCCCAACCCCCTAAGGAGAAGCAATGTCGGACACATGGTGGCGCGGAGCTGCGATCTACCAGGTCTATCTGCGCAGCTTTGCCGACGGCAACGGTGACGGGATCGGCGATCTCGCGGGGCTGCGGGCCAAGCTGCCGTACCTGGCGGAGCTCGGTGTCGACGCGATCTGGCTGAACCCGTGGTACCCGTCGCCGATGGCCGACGGTGGCTACGACGTCGCCGACTACCGCGCGATCGACCCGAGCTTCGGCACCCTGGCCGAGGCCGAGGCGTACATCGACGAGGCGCACGCGCTGGGGATCCGGACCATCATCGACATCGTGCCGAATCACGGCTCGGACCAGCAGGACTGGTTCGTCCAGGCGCTGGCGGCCGGGCCCGGCTCGGTGGAGCGGGAGCGGTTCCTGTTTCGCGACGGGCGGGCCGGTGGGCTGCCACCGAACGACTGGCAGTCGATCTTCAACGGGCCTGCGTGGACCCAGGTCGCGGACGGGCAGTGGTACCTGCATCTGTTCGCACCCGAGCAGCCGGACTTCAACTGGCGCAATCGCGAGGTGGTGGAGGAGTTCCACGCGATCCTGCGGTTCTGGCTGGACCGCGGGGTGGACGGGATCCGGATCGACAGCGCGGCGGTGCTCTTCAAGGACCTGGACAGCGTCGAGGAGTCGTACACCGATCACGACGAGGTGCACGACGTGTACCGCGGCTGGCGGCAGATCACCGACGAGTACGAGGGCCGCTTCCTGGTCGGCGAGATGTGGATGCCGGACCAGGAACGCTTCGCCCTGTACCTGCGCCCCGACGAGATGCAGACCGCCTTCAACTTCGACTTCCTCTCCCGCCCCTGGGATGCAGCCGAGCTGCGCGCCTCGATCGACCTGACTCTCACGACTCACGTCCCGATCGGAGCCCCGCCCACCTGGGTCCTCTCCAACCACGACGTCACCCGCCCGGTCACGAAGTACGGTCGCCCCGACACGTCCTTCTCCCACCAGGACCGCAAGCACGGCATGGAAACCGACCCGGTCCTGGGCGAACGCCGAGCCCGAGCCGCCGCGCTCCTGGCGATGGCCCTCCCTGGCAGCCTCTACGTCTACCAAGGCGAGGAACTAGGCCTCCCCGAGGTCGAGGACCTCCCCGACCACCTCCTCCAAGACCCCCTCTGGGAGCGCTCGAACGGCACCGACCGCGGCCGAGACGGTTGCCGAGTCCCCATCCCGTGGTCCGGCAAAGAACCCCCCTTCGGCTTCGGCGCCGGTACCCCCTGGCTCCCTCAACCAGCCGACTGGAAAAACCTCACCGTCGAATCCCAGCAAGCCGACCAGAACTCCATGCTCGCCCTCTACCGCAACGGCTTGAAAATCCGCCGCGCGTCGCTCGGCGACGGCACCCTGACCTGGCTCGACTCAGCCCCAGGCGTCCTAGCCTTCACCCGCGAGTCCCTGACCTGCGTCGTCAACCTCACCGCAGACGCCATCGAGCTGCCCGCCCACACCGAACTACTCCTCACCAGCAACCCACTGGAAGAAGGCAAACTCCCTTCAGACACAACAGCCTGGCTCCGCTGACCTCAGCGTGCCCCTCCCGCCCCGGCAGCCATCTGGGCCACAGACCAGATGGCCGCCGGGGTTCCTTCAACTGGCGGGAGTCAGCGGCTGGAAGCGTCGTAGGCGGAGGCTGTTGGTTACTACGAAGACTGAGCTGAAGGCCATGGCGGCGCCTGCGAGCATTGGGTTGAGGAGGCCGGCTGCTGCCAGGGGGAGGCCGGCTACGTTGTAGGCGAAGGCCCAGAAGAGGTTGCCCTTGATGGTTCTGAGGGTGGTGCGGGACAACCGGATGGCGTCGGCGGCTGAGCGGAGGTCGCCTCGGACCAGGGTCAGGTCGCTGGCTTCGATGGCTACGTCGGTGCCGGTGCCCATGCTCAACCCGAGATCGGCTTGGGCCAGGGCGGCGGCGTCGTTCACTCCGTCTCCGACCATTGCGACGACGCGGCCTTCGGACTGAAGGTGCTTGACGGCGTCGACCTTGCCGGCGGGGAGGACCTCGGCGATGACCTCGTCGATGCCTACCTCGGCGGCCACCTTCTGGGCTACTGCCTCGTTGTCGCCGGTCAGCAAGACCGGGCGCAAACCGAGTGCCTTCAGTTGGCGGATCGCTTCGGCCGAGCTGGGCTTCACGGTATCGGCGACAACCAACACCGCCCGTGCTTTCCCATCCCACCCAACAGCCACCGCAGTACTGCCCTCGGCCTCAGCGTGCTCCTTGGCGTGGGCGAGCGACGCCGGCAGGTGCTGACTCCACTCCTCCAGTAGCCGGGTCCGCCCGACCAGCACCGCGTGACCGTCGACGATCCCCTGTACGCCGAGCCCCTCCACATTCCCGAAATCCTCGACAGCAGCGAGCTTCCCCACCTCATCGGCAGCCCCGCGAGCGATCGCCTGCGCAATCGGATGCTCACTCGAATGCTCGAGCGCCCCCGCCAACCGCAGTACCTCCGCCCGCTCCTCGCCATCCGCGAGCAGCACATCGACCAGCGCCATCCGCCCGGTCGTCACGGTCCCCGTCTTGTCCAGTACGACGGTGTCGACCCGATGCGTCGACT
The DNA here is from genome assembly GCF_039525325.1 of Kribbella koreensis. Classification (NCBI taxonomy): domain Bacteria; kingdom Bacillati; phylum Actinomycetota; class Actinomycetes; order Propionibacteriales; family Kribbellaceae; genus Kribbella; species Kribbella koreensis. The sequence continues at coordinate 377,747 of NZ_BAAAHK010000007.1, read as the reverse complement.
CCAGCACCTCGGGACCCTTGATCAGGATCCCCAGCTGAGCCCCACGCCCCGTCCCGACCATCAACGCCGTCGGCGTCGCCAGCCCCAGCGCACAAGGGCAAGCAATGATCAGCACCGCGACAGCCGCCGTGAACGCCACCTCGGTCGGCGACCCGTTCCCCAGCCAGAACCCCAACGTGGCCAGCGAAAGCCCGATCACGATCGGCACGAACACCCCGGAGATCCGGTCGGCCAACCGCTGAACAGCGGCCTTCCCGTTCTGGGCGTCCTCCACCAACCGCGCCATCTGCGCCAGCTGCGTATCAGCCCCGACCCGAGTAGCCCGTACTACGAGCCGCCCACCGGCGTTGACGGTCGCCCCGACAACGGCATCGCCCTCACCGACCTCCACCGGCACCGACTCGCCGGTCAGCATCGACGCGTCCACCGCGCTCGACCCCGTGACGATCACGCCATCGGTCGCGATCTTCTCGCCCGGCCGCACCACGAACTCGTTGCCCACCGCAAGTTGATCGGCCGGGATCCGTATTTCGACCCCACCCCGAAGTACCGCGACGTCCTTGGCGCCCAACTCCAGCAGCGCTTTCAGCGCAGCACCAGAAGACCGCTTGGCGCGAGCCTCGAAGTACCGCCCCGCCAGGATGAACGTCGTCACCCCGGCCGCGACCTCGAGATAGATCTCCTCCGCCCCGCTACCCCGCGACGGGATCAGCGTGAACGGCATCTTCATCCCCGGCGCCCCCGCCTCACCGAGGAACAACGCATACAGCGACCAGATGAAAGAACTCAGCACCCCGACCGAGATCAACGTGTCCATCGTCGCGGCGCCGTGCCGCAGGTTCGTCCAAGCAGCCTTGTGGAACGGCCACGCCGCCCACGTCACGACCGGCGCGGCCAGCGTCAGCGAAGCCCACTGCCAGGAGTCGAACTGCAGTGCCGGAATCATGCCCAAGGCAATCACCGGTACGGCGAGCGCGATGCTCGCGATCAGCCGCTCCCGCAACGGCCGCAACTCGTCGACCGGCTCAGGGGCGTCGGCGGCAGGGGGAGTGGGCAGCGAAGCGGTGTAGCCGGTCGCCTCGACCGTCGCGACGAGATCGTCGGTACTGATGCCTTCGGCGAACGTCACCTTCGCCTTCTCGGTGGCGTAGTTGACGGTCGCCGTGACGCCTTCCATCCGGTTGAGTTTCTTCTCGACCCGGTTGGCGCAGGAGGCGCACGTCATGCCACCGATGAGGAGCTCGACGGAGTGGTCCGGTGTGGTCATTGCTGGGCCTCCTTTCAGTGGCCGTGCGGAGATTCTTCGCCCGCGCCGGGCAGTTCGCTGGGCGGCACGATCGCAGTACCGTCACTGGTCACGTCGACGGTGAACTCGGCGGTCCGCACCTTGCCCGCGTGCTGGAAGTCGAGGAACAGGCTGTACGTCCCAGCCGTCGGGAAGGTGGTCCCGAACTCGATCTCCGGGCCGCCCTTCATCCCGGCCTTGGCCTCCATCGACGGATGCGTGTGCAGGTAGGCGAGATCGCCGCCGCGCAACGACACGAGATGTCCGAAGGCCCCGAGGTACGGCTGGAGATCGGTGATCGGCTTGCCGCCCTTGGTGATGCTGAAGGTCAGCGAGGACTCCTTGCCGGCAACAGGCTTCCCGGCCAGTGTGATGTCGTAGCCGTCGACCGAGTAGACACTGGCCGGCTCGTTCAGCGGCACCGGGATGTACAGCCCGGAAACGTTGACGTCGGCACCCAGCGTCAGAGTCTTGCCCAGCGCGGAGGGCTGGAAGTCGGTGAAGATCCGCCACTGCCCACCAGCGGTGAACGTGAACGGAATGCTCCAGACCCCATCGGCAGAACGCGTCGGATGCACATGATGGAACCCGGACAGATCCCGCCGTACGACGATCAGATGCAGATCCTTCTCATGCGTCTTCGTGTACTGCGTCACCGGCTTACCGTCCGGCCCCTCGATGGTGAAGGCCAGCGTCTGCGCCTTACCCGGCTGGAAGAAAGTCTTCTGAGGTACCAACGTGTAGCCCGACTGGGACACCGCGAGCCCAGGCGGCTGCGCGCTGGCATCGCTGTGGCCTGCATCGTGTGCTTCGCCCGACGGCATCCCGCTCATCCCGTCGCCACCGCCGCCATGCGAGTCGGCGGCCGGCGCCGGGTCGGCTGCCGCGACCGGATCGACCGCCGAGCCGAGCGCGAAGGCGGCGGCGAACGCCAGCGCCAGTGCGCCGGCGAACGCGCCGAGCCGGACCGCGACAGCCCTGGTCATGCGCCTGAGCCGGCCAGCTCGTAGCCGGCCTCGTCGACGGCTTCGCGGACGGCAGCGTCGTCCAGGGCAGCCTCACTGGTCACGTGGACGGCGGAGGTACCGCCCGCGTTGAGGTCGATCTTGACCTCCTGGACGCCCGGCAGTTTGCCGAGCTCCTCGGTGACGGCGGCGCTGCAGTGGCCGCAGGTCATCCCGTTGACGGAGTACGTGGTGGTGGTCATAGCGGTGCTCCTAGCTTGAAAGTTCTTCTGAGGTTCAGCTGCGGACGAGCCGGGCGATCGCGTCGGAGGCCTCGCGGACCTTCTCCTCCGCCTCGACCCCGCCCCGCTGCGCGGCCTCGACCACGCAGTGCGACAGGTGCTCGTCGAGCAGCTCGAGGGAGAAGGACTGCAGCGCCTTGGTGGCAGCCGACACCTGGGTGAGGATGTCGATGCAGTACTTGTCCTCCTCGACCATCCGCTGCAGGCCACGCACCTGGCCCTCGATCCGGCGCAGCCGCTTCAGGTGGCTGGACTTCTCCGAGGTGTATCCGTGCACGTGCTCGGCGTTCTCTTCGGTGGTCATGGCGGTCCTCTTCTCCCAACTGCTACCCCTGCGGGGTATGTCGACAGGCAAAAAAGTACCCCCTATGGGTATCCGATGCAAGTCCACGGCGGATACCCATAGGGGGTAATGAAGAATTACAGCCCCAGCTCGGTCAAGCCAGGGTGGTCGTCCGGCCGCACTCCGGGGGCGTCCCAGTGGAACAGCCGGTCGCTCTCGTCGATCGCCTGGTCGTTGATGCTCGCCCGGCGGACCCGCATCAGCCCGTTCTCGTCGAACTCCCAGTTCTCGTTACCGTGCGACCGGTACCACTGGCCGGCCGCGTCGTGGCTCTCGTAGACGAACCGGACCGCGATCCGGTCGCCGGTGAAGGCCCACAGCTCCTTGATCAGCCGGTAGTCCAGTTCGCGCGCCCACTTCTGGGTCAGGAACTCGACCACCTCGTCCCGGCCGTTCACGAAGGTGTCCCGGTTCCGCCAATAGGTGTCCGGCGTGTACGCCAGCGAGACGGCGGCCGGATCCTGCTTGTTCCAGGCGTTCTCCGCGGCCCGGACCTTCTGGATCGCCGTCTCCTCGGTGAACGGGGGCAGCGGGGGTCGAGCGTTCACAAGCACTCCTCGTTGGTCGACTGTATCCATTGAAGCTTGTACCAGCGTGAACGCCGCAGGACCCTCCGGGCAACCAGAATCATGAAAGCGATCCGTTACGACAGCCCGGAGGCTGACATCGGTACACACGGGGGAGGATCCGAGCTGGAGTTCGGCGAACTGTTCGATGCCTATGCCGCGCCGCTGCACCGGTACCTGGCCCGCCGGGTCGGCCCCGACCATGCCCACGACCTGGTCAGCGAGACCTTCCTCGCCGCCTTCAAGCAACGCGAGACCTACAACCCCGAGACCGCGGCCGTCCGCAGCTGGCTCTACGGCATCGCGACCAACCTGGCCCGCCGCCACGTCCGCCAGGAGGTCCGGGGCCTCAAAGCGACAGCCCGCGCCGACAACACGGCGTACCAGCCCTCCCACGACGGCCAAGTCGCGGACCGCGTCGACGCCCAGGCGATGGCTCGCCAGATCGCTCCAGCGATCGCAGAGCTGTCCGACGGCGACCGCGACGTCCTCCTGCTGACGTCCTGGTCCGAGCTGACCACCGTGGAGGTCGCCGAAGCACTGGACATCCCGGTCGGCACCGTCCGGTCCCGCCTGCATCGCATCCGACGGCTGCTGCGCACGCACGCCGCCACCGCTCACCTGACTGCCACTCCGGAGGCGATCCACCATGACTGAAGACAAGCTGATCGACCTGTGGTCCGAGGACGAGCTGGACCGGGCCCTCGGCGCCCTGCACGACGACGTACCGACAGACCCGACCCGGCTCGAGGCGTCCCGCGCCACGTTTCTGGCGGCCATCGATCGTCCCGTACGCCGCAAGCGCCGAAGCTGGACCTACGCCCTGGTGGCGGCCGCCGCCGTCACCACCCTCGTAGTCGGAGGCTTCCTGGTCACCACCAACTCGCCCGGTGGGACCGCCGAGGCCAAGGCCGAGCTCAACTCGGCCGCCGACCATGTGGTCGCCAAGGACCCGGTCATCCCACCCGGCAAGTACCGCTACCGGGTCAGCCACGGCTGGGTCTGGGGCTTCACCGAGACGGGCCCGAACGAGGGCGTCACCTATCTCGAAGAGCAACTGACCGAGACCTGGATCCCGGCCGACCGCACCCAGGAGTGGATGCAGCGCAGCAGCAACACCGGCCACCGGAAGCTGCTCCAGGGCACGCAGCAGCAGCTCGATATGGTCACCAAGCTGATGGACGACAACGCGCCTCCCGTAGTACTGCGGGCCAGGTGTGGCGACTTCTATCTCGACAAGGGGCAGCAGCCCTGCACGAGGGCCGGTGGCTGGCAGGACCCGACGCCGGAGTGGGCTGCCGGCCTGCCGAGCGACCCGAAGGCGCTCTACAAGCGGCTGAAGAAGGATGCGCCCCGCAACAGCCGAGGCGAGACCGAGCTGCTCGTCTACGCAGCCGACGCGCTCCGGACCGGCCAGGTACCGGCCAACGTGCGGTCGACGCTGTACCGGGCCCTGGGCAACCTCAACCACCTCGAGGTCTCGGACCGTGCGGTCAACCTGGACGGCAAGGTCGGCATCGCCTACGGCAGTGACGACGGCAAGGAACGCCAGGAGATCATCATCGACCCACGCACCGGCGACTACATCGGTGAACGCCAGGTCGTCACCAGCGGCGACAAGCGCGGCCAGGTGATCGGCTTCAGCTCGGTCACCAGCAGCATCGTCGATCGGATCGGTGAGCGCCGGTAGCTGCAACGGAGCAACAAACCCGGCGGGGTGGACGTCATCCTCTGCAAGGATGAGCGTCCCCCTCGCCGAGGGGGTTCTGAGGGAGAGGGGCGGCATGCCTGAGCTGGCTATTCGCACGCAGGCGCTGCGGAAGACGTACCGGACCAGGCGGGGCAAGCGGGTGGTCGCGGTGCAGGGGCTCGATCTGGAGGTTCCGATCGGCGGGGTGCACGGGTTCCTCGGGCCGAACGGCTCCGGCAAAACGACCTCGATCCGGATGCTGCTCGGGCTGGTCCGGGCCGACGCCGGCACGATGACCGTGTTCGGCCAGGTGGTACCGGACCGGCTGCCCGACGTGGTCGGCCGGGTCGGCGCGATCGTCGAGTCGCCGAAGTTCTTCCCGTCGTTCAGCGGCCGGAAGAACCTCGAGCTGCTCGCCGACGCGATCGGCGCGCCGCGCAAGCGGGTCGGCGAGGTGCTCGAGGAGACCTCGCTGAACGAGCGCGGCAAGGACCGGTTCAAGACCTACTCGCTCGGCATGAAGCAGCGGCTGGCGATCGCGGCCACGCTGCTCAAGCAGCCCGACCTGCTGATCTTCGACGAGCCGACCAACGGCCTCGATCCGGCCGGCATCCGGGAGATCCGCGAGACGATGCGCGGGCTGGGGGAGCAGGGCCGCACGGTCCTGGTCAGCAGTCACATCCTGGCCGAGGTCGAGCAGGTCGCGGACACCGTCTCGATCATCGGGCACGGCCGGTTGCTCGCCTCCGGCACCGTCGCCGAGGTGATCGGCGGCAGCGGCAAGTCCACCGTGAAGATCGGCGTGGACCAACTGGACAAGGCCGCGTCGATCCTGACCGCGTCAGGCCTGACAGTACGGGCCGAAGGCAACTACCTCTTCGTCGACGGCGCTGAGCACTCGGCCGAAGTGACCAGAAGGCTGGCCCAACAGGAGTTGTACGTGTCCGAGCTGGTCCCGGTCCGCGCCGACCTGGAGTCCGTCTTCCTCGAACTGACCGCCGACGAGGGACTGGGAGGCGACCAGTGATCCGCCTCACCGGAGTCGAGCTCCGCCGGCTGGCCTCGCGCCGGCTCGCGATCATCGGCGTCGCCGCCGTCCTGATCATCACCGCCTTCCTGCTGTTCGCCACCTGGCGCGATTCCCGGCCGTTGTCGGCGGCGGAGCAGCAGCAGAACCAGGTCTACTTCGAGCAGGCGCAGAAGGACTGGGAGCTGCACGGCGAGCAGTACCAGAAGGACTGCGAGGCCTCGTACGCCTCGGCGCCCGACCCGAAGCCCGCGTTGAAGGACTTCTGCCCGGGCCCGCCGACGATCGAGCAGTACGGCAAGCCGAAGAACGTGTTCTCCGAGCTGATGCCGACCATGTTGCAGGGGTTGTCCTACCTGCTGGTGGCGATGGCGTTCCTGATCGGGGCCAGTTTCGTCGGGGCCGAGTTCAGCAGTGGGGCGATCGGCAACTGGCTCACGTTCGAGCCGCGCCGGATGCGCGTCTACGCCAGCAAGCTGGCCGGCGCCGGGATCGGGCTCGCCCCGGTGGCGGTGGTGATCACCGCGATCCTGGTGTTCGGGACGTACCTGATCATCGACAAGCTTGGCATCACGGCCGGTACGACGGGCAAGGTCTGGGGCAACCTGGCCGAGACGTCGGGGCGGGTCGTGCTGATGACGGCGATCGGGGCGGCGATCGGTGGTGCCGTCGGGCTGTTGCTGCGGCATACGGCGGCTGCGATCGGGGTCGTGATGGCGTACGTAGTACTGGTCGAAGGTGTGTTCGGTGGGTTCCTGACCCAGGTGCAGCCGTGGTTGATCCGGCTCAACTTCGACGCCTTCGTGCTGCACGGGACGACGTACTACGTGGAGAAATGCGCCACCGGCCAGGACGGCAGCTACAACTGCAACTCGGTCGAGAAGCATCTGTCCTTCGAGCACGGTGCCTGGTACCTGAGCATCGGTGCCGTCGTCATCATCGCGATCGGGGCGCTGGTCTTCCGCCGTCGCGACGTCAACTAGCTGTCTGCCGCCTGCGGCGTAGCAGCGAGAACAGCGCAAGACCACCGGTGATCAAGATGGATCCACCGGCGGCCGCCAGGCCGAGCTCGAGGCCTGGCGGCCGGAAGCCACAGTGGATCTTCTGGCTCGGTCCTGGCAGCTGCACGGCGATCAGCCCGCCGAACTCGCCCGCGTCCTGCGCCTTGCCGCCATCGACCGAGCAACGCCAGCCGTCCGTCCGCGGCACCGCGACCACCGCAAGCCCTGTACTCCCGGGCTTCAGCGTCGCGTCGATCGAATGGCCGCCGGTCTTCACGTCCGTGGCCCCAGCGGCTCGTAGCGCGGCGACAGCCTTCGTCAGCTTGGCCTCGTCGAGGCAGCCGATCGCCCCGCTCACCGGGAGCGCGTACGGCGAGACGAGAATCTTGAGCTCGATGACCGCGACCCCGCTCGCCGGCGTCTTACCCACCTCGAGCACCGCGCTGCTCGTGTTGCTGCCCGGTCGCTTGGTGGCGATCAGGTTCCGCCACTCGCTGTCGGCGCCGATCCGCGCCTGCCCACCGGTGCGCGGCAGGCTCAGGTACACGGTCGAGCCGACCGGGCACGAGGCCGTCAAGGTGACCAGTCCGGGCTCGATCCGGCGCCCGCGATACTTCGGTACGTCGTACACCTGAGCGCCCGAAAGTCTTTCCTGATAAGCGAAGACGCTATCCGGCTCAGGGGCGCCGTCAGCCGGCTTCGGCTGAACCCGGACGAGCGGCGGCACCTCGGCGCGCTTGATGGTCCCGTCCTCGAGGCGCGCGCCGATGGAGAAGATCGCGTCCGTGACCGGGTTGTCGAGCTCGAGCGATGCCCGCCCGTACCCCTGCCAGCCGAAGCCGAGGTTGGTCAGCGTGTGGTTCAGACTCGCGGGCAGCAGGCTGCTGTAGTAGCCGGGTCCCTGGCCACCCAGCAGCACCGGGTCGTTCGGCGTCAGCGACGTGCCGGGATCAGTCCGGTACTTCGGCCAGTCGCCCGCCTCGCGCACCTTGTCGGCCAGGTCGCTCTGCTGCGCGCCCCACGGTTCCGCGGAGGCGGTGAGCACCTTGTTGCGCTCGTGATCGACCACGATCGCCGTCCAGGCCAGCTCGACGCCCATTGCGCCGATGACCAGCACGGCGCCGACGATCGCGACCAGCCGTGCCTGCCCGAAGTACCGGATCGCCAGCAGAACGGCGAGTAGGAGGCCGCCCGAGCAGCTCAGCACGATGATGCTGCCGTTGGTGAGCAGGGGACTGTGCTGCGTGCAGATCGCGAGGGTGACGACGAGTGCCGTGCCGCCGAGCAGCGCGATCCAGCTCGGCGTGCGGTCGGCGACGGACAGCCAGGCGGCGATGACGAGGATCGCGCAGAGCACGAAGCCTTCGCGGTACTGGCTGCCGTTCGGGGTGTCGAAGCCGTGCCACATGTCGTGGGTCGGCTTCCACAGGAACGAGGCGCCGACGAGGACCGCCAGCAGGGTCCAGGCGATCCGCGTGACGGCTCGGACGGATCCGTTGAACGGGAGGGTCGCGGCGAGCAGCAGGGCCGCAGTACCGACGTACAGGCCGGCACTGCGGGAGACGCCTTCGGTCAGTGGCAGGAGGCGTGAGAAGAAGCTCTCCAGTGAGACCGGGACGAAATGGCCGGACGGCGACGGCGCCGCGAGCGCGTTGGTCTTGAAGACGGGGATCAGGACTGGCGTCGACAGGGCCAGGCCGAGAATCATCGTGAGCGCGTGCCGCAGCAGGCCGCGCAGCCGGTCGGCCCAGGCGAGCTCGCTGGTCAGGACCCGAACGATCAGGATCAGGCTGGCCGCGATCGTCGCCATGTAAGCGGTGTAGAAGTTGGACACCCAGAACACGCCGACCACGAGCACGCTCAGGATCCGGTGCTTGCGCTGCAGCGACCACTCGCCGACCAGACACAGCATCGGCAGCGCGATCAGCCCGTCGAGCCACATCGGCACGTACGCCGCGTCGTCGATCGCCCACCCACACAGCCCGTACGACGCGCCGAGCACCGCCGCGAGCCACCACGGTCCAGGCTTCATCCGCCGTAGCAACGCCGCCATTGCAGCGGCCGCCAATGCAAGCTTCAGCGTGGTGATCACGAAGACGGCGAGATCGATGTCATCGCGCGGGAACAGCACCACCAGCAGCGACAGCGGACTGCCGAGATCGACCCCGAAGTCGGCGAGGAACCCGACCCCGAATCCGCTCTGCCAGTTGAACAACAGGTCGCCCTGGGCGTTGCCCGTCAGGACATCCCACAGGTGCGCGAAGAACGGGATGTACTGCACGCCGAGGTCGTTCGTACTGCGTGAGGCCTGCCCGAAGGGGAACGTGCCGCGGAACATCCCGGCCACCATGAAGCCGACAGCGGCCACCGCTCCCGCGACCCACGCCTCGGGCGCCGGGATTCTTGCCTTCGGCATCGCGCTCCCCTCTACCGCGCGCCAGGCTACACTCCTGGCCAGGTCGTTGGATCTCTCCTGGAGTGCAATGCGGTTGACGCTGGTGGTTCCCTGTTTCAACGAAGCCGACGTGATCGCCCGGTTCCACGAGGCGGTCAGCCGGGAGCTGACCGGGACCCACGAACCCTACGAGATCATCTACGTCGACGACGGCAGCAAGGACGGCACGCTCGACGCGGTGATCGAGATCGCCCGCGCCGACCCGGCCGTCCGGTACCTGTCCTTCAGCCGGAACTTCGGCAAGGAGGCCGCCATGCTGGCCGGTCTGCGGCACGCCGGCGGCGACGCGGTGATCCTGATGGACGCGGATCTGCAGCACCCGCCGGAGCTGATCGGCCGGATGCTCGAACTGCACACCAAGGGTTTCGACCAGGTGATCGCGCGCCGGACCAGGGCCGGCGACCCCGCGACCCGGACGCTGCTCGCCCGGACGTATTACTGGCTGATCAATCGCTGGGCCGATGTCGAGCTGATGGACGGTGTCGGCGACTTCCGGCTGATCTCGCGGCGCGCGGTCGACGGGCTGCTGAAGCTGGAGGAGAACAACCGGTTCTCCAAGGGGCTGTTCGCCTGGATCGGGTTCGACTCGATCATCTTCGAGTACGAGAACGTCCAGCGCGAGGGCGGTGGGCGCAGCCGTTGGTCGTTCCGCAAGCTGTTCGAGTACGGGCTGGACGGGTTGCTGTCGTTCAACAACAAGCCGCTGCGGGCCGCGATCTACGTCGGCATGCTGCTCACGACCGTCGCGGTGCTCTATGCGATCTGGGTGATCGTGGTGGCGGCAACGCAGGGCGTGGAGATGCCGGGGTACGTCACGCTGATCGCCGCGATCACCGGGCTCGGCGGCCTGCAGATGGTGATGCTCGGGGTGATCGGCGAGTACATCGGGCGGATCTATTACGAGACCAAGCAGCGGCCGCATTACCTGGTCAAGGAGAGCAACCTGACGCCGCCGGGGGTCATCCTGGGTGGGGCGAGCACAGCGACGTACAAGCTGCACAGCCATACCGACGAAGTACGGCTCGACCGGGATTGAAAAACGGGCCCTGGGTAGACAACCCAGGGCCCGCGTTCCAGTGGATCAGGCAGTCAGACGCTCTTCGGTCGAAGCCGAGAACAGGTGCAGCTTGTCGGTCTGCGCCTCGAGGTGGATCAGCGAGCCCTTCTCGACGTTCATCCGGGCGCCGATCTTGGCCACGATCTGCTGGTGGTTGCCGTCGTGCTCGGCGGTGCCGTAGAGGAACGCGTCAGCGCCGAGCTCCTCGATCACGGCCACCTTCACCGGCAGGCCGGTGTCGGAGACCTTGAAGGCCTCCGGACGGACGCCGATCGACACGGTCTTGTCGCTGCCGGCCTTGGCCAGGATGTCGCGGGAGACCGGGATGGTGTAGTCGCCGAGCTTGGCGCCGCCGTCGACCAGGTCGGCGGTCAGCAGGTTCATCGCGGGCGAGCCGATGAAGCCGGCCACGAACAGGTTCTTCGGGTTGTCGTACAGGTTCAGCGGGGTGTCGACCTGCTGGAGCAGACCGTCCTTGAGCACCGCGACCCGGTCGCCCATCGTCATGGCCTCGACCTGGTCGTGGGTGACGTAGACGGTGGTGACGCCGAGACGCTGCTGCAGCTCGGCGATCTGGGTACGGGTCTGGACCCGCAGCTTGGCGTCGAGGTTCGACAGCGGCTCGTCCATCAGGAAGACCTGCGGGTTACGCACGATGGCGCGACCCATGGCGACGCGCTGACGCTGTCCACCGGACAGGGCCTTCGGCTTGCGGTCCAGGTACTCCTCGAGGCCGAGCAGCTTGGCGGCCTCCTGGACCCGCTTGGCGCGGTCCTCCTTGGAGACACCCTGCATCTTCAGCGCGAAGCCCATGTTGTCCGCGACCGACATGTGCGGGTACAGGGCGTAGTTCTGGAACACCATCGCGATGTCCCGCTCTTTCGGCGGGCGGTGGGTGACATCGCGGTCGCCGATGTAGATGGAACCCTCGTTGACCTCTTCGAGGCCCGCGAGCATCCGCAGCGAGGTGGACTTGCCACAACCGGACGGGCCGACGAGGACCATGAACTCGCCGTCCTCGATCTCGAGGTTGAGCTTGTCGACGGCGGGCGTCTCAGAACCGGGGTAGACCCGGGTCGCCGCCTTGAACGAGACAGTAGCCATGACTGTGTACCTTCCTTCACCGGCAGGAACGTGCCGGACGATCCGAGTAAAGGCCCCCAGGCGGGGGTGGGCCCATCCTCACCTGAGCGACAGCTCCTGACAAGGTGTACGGCGTGTGACGTGTCCGGTTTGTTCACGTGGTGGACACTTCTGCGCAGGTCTGGTCTGCAATTTCTTGCAACATCTTGCTGCAAGTTCAGTGACCGGTGGGTAAGGTGCCGCCGTGAGCAGTAGAGCGAGGCTGGCGGACATCGCGGTCAAGGCCGGCGTCAGCGAGGCGACGGTGTCCCGGGTCCTGAACGGCAAACCGGGCGTCGCGGAAGAGACCAGACAGGCGGTACTGACCGCGCTCGACGTTCTGGGCTTCGAACGCCCGACCCGGCTGCGCCGCCGCTCGGCCGGCCTGATCGGGCTGGTGATGCCGGAACTGATCAACCCGATCTTCCCCGCCTTCGCCCAGGTGATCGAGTCGGCGCTGTCCCAGCGCGGCTACACCCCGGTCCTGTGCACGCAGTCCCCATCGGGCGCGACCGAGGAGGAGTACGTCGAGATGCTGCTCGAACGCGGCGTCTCCGGCATCATCTTCGTCTCCGGCCTGCACGCCGACACCGGCGCCGACCACGCCCGCTACCAGTCCCTGGTCGACCGCAACTTGCCGGTCGTCTTCGTCAACGGCTGGCTCCCCGGCGTCGAGGCCCCCTTCGTCTCCTCCGACGAGCACGCCGCAATGGAACTCGCTGTCTCCCACTTGGTTGCCCTAGGCCACCGACGGATCGGCTTCGCGTCCGGCCCCGAACGCTTCATCGTCGTCCAACGCAAACTGGCCGGCTACCGCACCGCCATGAAAGCCCAACTGGGCTTGACCGATGACGACCTCTCCGACCTGGTCCAACTCAGCATGTTCGGCGTAGAAGGCGGCCAAGCCGCAGCCCAACGCCTCCTGGACGCCGGTGTCAGCGCCATCGTCTGCGGCTCCGACATGATGGCCCTGGGCACAATCCGAGCCGCCCGCCAACGCGGCCTCTCCGTCCCCACCGACATCTCAGTAGTCGGCTACGACGACGCCCCCATGATGGAGTTCACCGACCCACCCATGACCACAGTCCGCCAACCCGTCCAGGCAATGGGCCTAGCCGCAGTACAAGCCCTCCTGGAAGAAGTCCGCGGCCACACCACCCCCCACACAGAATTCCTCTTCCGCCCAGAACTCGTAGTCCGCAACACCACCGGCCCCCACCACCCCGCACAGGGGTAAGAGCGAAGGACAAGACCGAATAGTGCGCCACCCGACCTGTGATCGGCCGGAGTGCCGCGCCGCCGCTCAGCGGTGAAAAGGGAACGCAGAACGCGCCGTCGCGCAGAGACCTACGGGTGAGCTCGCGAGCCTACGAACCACGGCCAGAGCAAGCGCGCGGCAGTAAGAACAAGACGAGAAGCACAAGAACAGAAGAGACGGTGCGCCCGGCCCCGTGACTGGTCTAGGCGGTGCCGCGCTTCCGGTCAGCGGTGGGTAGCAACAACGCGCCGTGCTGAGACTCTGCGATCGAGCTTGCTGTCGGCAGCGGTGGGGGCGAGGAACAAGAGATCTTGTCGCGTCGAGAGATCCATCGGGTTGAGCCGCGAGAGCACGATTAAGCGCGGCGGCAACTCGCCGGCGGATGATGAGTTCCACGCCAATGAGCACCTTCGCCCCGTCGTCGCCACCGGATGACGACGAGGCGCCTCCATCCTCGCAGGACGAGAACGGGATGGATGCTCTCTCTGTGGTTGCCCGCGATGTCGACGGTGTTATCCGTCGTCGTGGATGGGGTGGGTACCGTTGTGGTCTACGCGGAATCGGTAGCCGTGGCGGGTGGTCCATGCGGTGGCGTTGCCGTTGGTGTGTTCGGTCCAGCCGGCGAAGGTCTTGATTCGGTGGCTGCGTCGGCGGAGCGGTCGCAGGTTGGTGGTGCTGGTCTGGCCTGCGGGTCCGTTGGGGTCGTAGGGGATGACGTGGTCGAGGTCGGTCCGGTTGGTGGTCTCGCCCGGCCCGTACGGAAACTGTTCGACCGGGTAGGTGAGCTTGACCCGCTCGCGCATCCAGCCTGGGATCTCGTAGGCGTTGACGTTGTAGCCCTCGTTGAGATCGATGACCGGCTGGACCAGGACCCGGTCATAGCCGACGAGTTCGGCGAGCTTCGCGTAGACGGGCCCGAAACGCTCGATGCGCATGGTTCCCTGACCGGCGAGCAGGGTCTCGTCGGTCAGGTGGACATACAGCTTGATCTTGCCGGGTCTGGTCGCGGGGATTCCGGCTTTGTGGGCGGCGGTTTTGAGGGCGAAGAGTTTGGCGGCGAGGTTGTCGCGTGCGGCAGCATCCATGGCGGTGGTGAGGGTGTCGGCCATGGTGGGGTCGAGTGGTTCCACGCGGGGTCGGCGTAGCCGGTTCCCGTCAGGTTCGGTGTTCATGGCGGGCTCGTCGAGCCAGCAGGGTTCCTCGGCCTGGCATGGCATCTCGACCGGCATGGCTTCGGCCGGCTCTGTGCGGGTAGTCGAGGCGAGTTCTGAGACTGCCTGTCCGTGTAGTCGGTCCGAGGGGTTGTGGATGCTTGCGGACAGATCCGAGGGTCCCAAGTCGGTAGCGCCGGTGGACGACGCCGCAGGACAGGCGCCGGTGGGCCGAGCGGGCGCAGAGGCCGCAGATTCCTCGGCGCGCATGGTGTCCAGGGTGGAGCAGCCTGCAGTGTCTGATGTGGAGGTGGGTGCGTCGGCGGGGTTGGTTGTGCTCTCCGCAGGTTCTGGGGTGGTGGTGGGCTGGTGGGTGGCGAGGTACTGGGCTACCTGGAGGAAGAGGTGGGACAGGGAGGGGTCGGCCATGATGCTGAAGGCGCGGGCTCGCTGGGTTTGGCGTGGGGCGGGGCCTTCGAGGGTGTTGAGGGCGTCAGCCATCTGGTCGATGGTGGCGTCGAAGAAGATGACCGAGCCGGTGTCGGCTTTGACGACGATGGTGGTGGTGCCGTGGTCGTCGGAGCGGCCGATGTAGACGCCGCGTTCGCGGGCTTTCTGTTCGGCGGCGGCTTTGGCGGTCTCGGGGTCGGCTTCCCAGAGGGCGGCTTTGATGATGTTGCGGAGCTGGATCGGGCCGACGGTGTTGATGATGGGGGCGACGCGGGTGTCGACGATGGCGGCGGCGTCGACCGATAGGTGCATCGAGGCGGTGGCGGCTTCGCGGGCGCGCCAGGGGATGGCTTCGCGGGCCAGGACGCGGTCCCAGATCAGCGGGAGGCGGTGGCGCAGGGCGAGGGCTTGGCCGAGGGTCTTCGCGGCGGTCTCGATCGAGAGGCCCAGGACGACGCCGTACTCGGCCACGGCGAACTCGGCGATCCCGGGACAGCCGGGACCGCCGGGGTGCAGGGCGCGTTCGGCGCCGGGGCAGGACTGGTCGGCCGGGATCATCGCCGGGTCGGGGTGCAGGTCGGCGTAGTGGGTGGCGAGCAGGAGGCGCTGGATGCCGGCTTCGTGTTCGTCGGCCTGGGCCCGCGCGGAAGCGGCCAGCGTCTCCGCTGTGTCCCACGCGACCACATCACTCTCGAACATGTGTTCGATACTACGCTCCGTGAGCGGACGGTGCAAATCGCTGAAGGAGCTGAATTCCCTTGCTTATAAAGGACTCCGGCTCGGAGCCGTCCCCTGCCGGGCGGGTCCGAGCCGGAGGCTTGGGGGAGTTAGGTCACTTGGAGGTGTGGAAGGCGGCTTTTGAGTTGAGGGTGGTTAGGCCGTTGGCCCAGAGGGAGTTGACCTGGGCTCGTTCGTTGGCGTCGGGGTTGGGGTTGGTGCATGAAGGGCCGGGGCCGCCGCCGGACATCAACTCGCTGCAGGGGCCGGAGTAGTGGTCGGGGAGGCCTAGGACGTGGCCGGTTTCGTGGGCGGTGATTCTCAGGGGGTCGTACTGCTGGGCCTGGGCGTAGTCCAGGAAGACGTAGCCGCTGCCGTGGCCGTCTGTTGAGGCGTAGGAGCCGCGGGGGTCGTTGCCCTCGGTGTAGTAGAAGTCGTAGTTGCTGCCTTCGACCAGGGTGACGTTGCTGACCGAGGAGTTCCAGATCGAGGTGCTGGAGGCGATCTGGGAGGCGAAGGTCGGGGCGTCGACCGCGTAGGTGACGGTGACGGCGGCGAGCTTGTTGCCGGACTTGGCCTGCTTGGCCTTCACTGACTTCATCACCGCGTCGTAGAAGGCCTTGGTGGCGGCCTGGTCCTGGGGTGATCCGGTGTACGTCGAGACGTGGCTTGCCTGGGCCGGCTCTGGGGCTGGTGCAGCAGCGGCGTAGGCAGGGACGGCGAGGGCGGCTGCGGCCAGCCCGGCCAGGGAGGTCAGGATACGGCGATGCGACATGGGAGGGCCTCACTCCGTGATCTGTGGCGGAAAGCGACCGGCGGATTACTGATCGCTACAGATCGGCAGCTTGCCAAGTCCGGCGGAATTCCACACCAGAACGGGAGAAAGGAAGGGGTTAACCCTCGTTCGCCGGGGCCGGCGGTATGACTGTCATAACTCGCCGGGTATGCCGACGTTCAGAATGCGGGCGCCCGGTCCACGCTCGGCCAGCCGGTCGGCCTTGTTGTAGAGGTTGCAGCGCTGCAGGCTCAGGCAGCCACAGCCGATGCATCCGTCGAGGTCGTCGCGGAGCCGCTCGAGCTCGGCGATCCGGTCGTCCAGCCGGCTGCGCCAGGACTTCGACAGCCGGCTCCAGTCGGCGCGGGTCGGAGTACGGTCGTCAGGCAACGAATCCAGTGCGGACTTGATCTCGGCCAGCGCCAGGCCGACCCGTTGCGCGGCCTGGACGAAAGCGATCCGCCGCAACGTACTGCGCAAGTACTGCCGCTGGTTCCCGGCGGTCCGTCGGGAGGCGATCAGCCCCTGGTCCTCGTAGAACCGCAAGGCCGACGCGGCGACACCCGAACGATGGGCGATCTCGCCGATCGACAGCCAGTGGTCCTTGCTGGGAATGGTCTCCTCCGCCATACCTTCACAGTAGATCGCCCACACAAGAGCTGAAGGACGCTTGAGCCTCAGTCCTGCAACAGTGCCAGCCGATCGACGATGGTCGCCAACAGCCCGTCAGGCCAGGGAAACAACGACGCCGCCGTCTGCAGCTGCGCGAAACCATGCAACCCAACCCAAAGAGCGGCCGCATCCGCCCTCGCATCCTTACTGGCCGACCGGCCGGCAGCTGCGCAATCGGCAACGGCCTCGGCCAGTACGCCGAAAGCCCCCATCCCCAGCCCGTCGACCTCCGCAGCCAACCCCGGCACCCGCTCGATCGACCCCGGCGCGTCCCAAGCAGCCCCGAACAAGATCCGGTACCGCCCCGGCAACCGCACGGCAAAATCCAAGTACGCCGCGCAGACCGCCCGTAACCGCTCAACCGGATCACTCAACCTGGCGCCCGTAGCGCCCGAACCGGCCGATGCGTGATCGTCCGAGCCGGCCGAAGCCTCCCGCAGCAACCGTTCCAGCTCCGCGAACCCGTCCTGCGCGACCGCCAGCAGAATCGACTCCCGATCCGCGAAGTGCGAGTAGATCGACGGCGCCGTGATCCCCGCCTCCCGGGCCACCGCGCGCAACGTCACGCTCTGCTCCGTACCGCCGTCCAGCAGCCGCGTCGCCGCGCTGACGATCTCCTCCCGCAGCTGAGCCCCCTCGCCGCGCTTGTTCCGCTCGCGCCCCTTCGAAGTCATGTCGATCACTTTACACTCGTTTACTCAACCCGTAAGGTTACGGCTGTAAGGTTACGCAGGTTAACCCAGGGAGCAGCCATGACCACCGCCCGTACGCCGAAGTCCGTCCTGATCTCCGCCGCCGCCGTCCCCGTCCTGGTGATCGGCCAGTTCTCGATGCTCGCCATCGTCCCCGTCGCGCTCGTGCTCGCCGGCGCGCTGCGTAATACAGCCCTGCGATCGCTCCGCCCCTGGGCAGCTCTGCTCGCCGTCGTCTACGCGATTCCCCTGGTCCTGTGGGCGATCGGACCCGATCGCGCACCCAGCCTGTCGAAGGACATGGCCCCCGTTTTCGTCCCACTGATCTCCGTCGCCGCCGTCGCGGTGGTCGTTGCCCTCGTCGCCCGAAGCCGGCGGTCACCGGCCGTGGTCAAGGGCTGAGCTGATTTCGGGTATGCTTAGAGGCGTCGGTGCGCGAGTCGCGTCACCAGAGCATTTCCCAGGCGCTCCGACCCGTCGGTTTCAGCATCCCGCTGATGGACCACCGGCGACATGGGTGCAATCCGCGATAGCACCCGCAGGTCGATGCCTATCTCCTGCCCAGCACGGTTCAGTCCGGCCAAATGATTTTGGCCGGCGCTCGCGTGCGGGTCCGATCCGGCATCAGTCCGTGACGTTGAGAGAGAGATTGCGTGTCCCAGCACGACCAGGACCAGTTCGTACCCGCCGATGGCGCCAAGAAGCCGAGGCACAAGAAGTTCCAGACCCAGTCGTACGGCGAGCGGATGGCCGCTGAGCTGGACGCACCCACCACCCCCGGCACCGAGCGCAGCTCAGCCCGGGTCGAGAAGGTCGCCCCCGCTCCCGAGCGTCGCGGCGGCCCCTCGCAGTACTCCGACCGCGGCAGCCGCGGCGAGCGTCGTGACGCCCCGGTGAAGGGCTACCGCGCCGCCGAGCGCACCCCGAACCGGAGCACCGACAGCCGTTCTTCCTACCCGAAGAGCACCCAGCCGACCTCGTCGTACCCGAAGAGCAGCTACCAGGGCTCTTCCGACAAGCCGGCCTTCCGCAGTGGCGACCGGGACAGCCGTGGTTTCGACCGCGACCGTCCGGCGCGCACCGACGACCGTCCGGCCCGCACGTTCAACCGGGACGACCGTCCGGCGCGCAGCAACGACGAGCGTCCCGCGCGGAGCTTCAACCGTGACGACCGTCCGGCGCGCACGTTCGACCGTGGTGAGCGGGACAACCGTGGTTTCGACCGCGAGCGTCCGGCCCGCAGCTACGACCGCAAGGACCGGGCCTACGACCGGCCGGAGCGCAAGTTCGACCCGATGGAGGACCTCGGCGAGGTTGCCGAGGGCAATGGCTTCGCGGCCCTCGGCCTGGCGCCGCGGCTCGTCCAGCGGCTGGCCAAGGACGGCATCGACCAGCCGTTCCCGATCCAGGAAGCGACCATCCCGGACGCGATGGCCGGCAAGGACGTGCTCGGCCGCGGTCAGACCGGCTCCGGCAAGACCCTCGGGTTCGGCCTGCCGACGCTGATGCGTTTGGCGGGCGGCCACACCGAGTCGCGCCGTCCGCGCGGCATGGTGCTGGTGCCGACCCGCGAGCTCGCCATGCAGGTGCACGACGCGCTCGAGCCGCTCGCCCACGTGATGGGCGTGACGATCAAGCTGATCGCGGGCGGTCTGCCCTACCCGAAGCAGATCGAGTCGCTGCGTCGCGGCGTCGACCTGCTGATCGCCACCCCCGGCCGGCTGATCGACCTGTGTGAGCAGGGCGCTGCCGACCTCGGTGCGGTGGAGGTCGCGGTCCTCGACGAGGCCGACCACATGTGCGACATGGGCTTCATGCCGGCCGTCACCACGCTGCTGGACATGACGCCGAAGGAAGGACAGCGGCTGCTGTTCTCGGCGACGCTGGACAACGACGTGGACAAGATCGTGAAGACCTACCTGAAGGACCCGGTCACGCACTCGACCGAGTCCGGCCAGGCCACGGTCTCCACGATGGAGCACCACCTGCTCGTCATCGAGCCGGGTCACAAGCAGTCGCTGACGGCCGAGCTGGCCAGCCGCGACGGCCGCACCATCGTCTTCGTCCGCACCAAGCTGGGCGCCGACCGCGTCGCCACCCAGCTGCGCGACCGTGGCGTGATGGCCGCGGCGCTGCACGGCGGCCTGACCCAGGGCGCGCGCAACCGCACCCTGGACCAGTTCAAGGACGGTTCGGTACCGGTGCTGGTGGCAACGGATGTCGCCGCCCGCGGTATCCACGTCGACGACGTCGGCCTGGTCGTCCAGGCTGACCCGCCGGCCGAGCACAAGGACTACCTGCACCGCGCCGGTCGTACGGCGCGCGCCGGTGGCAAGGGCGCGGTCGTCACGCTGCTCCTGCCGCACCAGCGTCGGGGCATGATGCGGATGGCCGAGTCGGCCGGCGTCTCGGCCGAGCCGGTCCGCGCCCGTCCGGGTGACGGCCTGATGACCGAGCTGACCGGTGGCACCAAGCCGTCGGGCTACCCGGTCAAGCTGCCCGCCCCGAAGCCGACCCGCGGAAGCGGTGGCTTCAACAAGGGTGGCAAGCGCTTCGGTGGTGGCGGTGGCGGTTACCAGGGTCGCGGCGGCAGCGGTGGCGGAAGCCGTCGTCCGGAGCGCTCCGGCAGCGGTCGCTCTTTCCAGCGCTGAGCTAGAACCAGCAAAACCCCGGTGGCCGAAAGGTCGCCGGGGTTTTTGGTTGCCTAGTCCGCCTTTTCCGTTGCCTGCAGCTCCATTGCCAGCCGGGTCAGGATGATCTCCAGCTCGTCGGAGTCGAGCGGGACCAGCTCCAGGATGAGCTGTCCCTCCAGGCTCTGCGCGGTATTGACGTAGATCGCCGGTGTCCCGTGCTCGAGTTCGGCGGCCAGCGTTGTGGCATCGATTCCCCCGGATACGGTCAGAAGCACGCGCGACAAGGGCAAACCGGTGGGATCAGCCAGTACTTCCGCAGCCAACCCAGGCAGCTCGTTGGCCGCGGTCACGAACGCGAGCACCTTGGCCGCCTGATCGGCCTCCCACTTGGCCCGATCCATCGCGTGCCACTCCTCCAGCGCCGCGAGCACCCCGACCGTCGCCTCCTTCGTCGGCTTCATCGCGCGCCCGATCCCTTTCTCCTGCGCGCGAACCGCCCGCACCAGCCGATGCGTGCCCACCACCAGACCGGCTGTCGGCGCAGCCAGATACTTCTGCGCACTGATCAGCACGGCGTCCGCCCCCGTCGCGAGCAGATCCGCAGTCCGCGGGAACTGCGCCGCGCCGTCGATGATCGCGGGTACGCCGCGACGATGCGCAGCGCGTACCGCGGCAGTCAGATCGATCGGCTCACCGGTGACGAGCCGGGACGACACGAGAAGCAGACAGGCGATGTCTTCGCCGGCGAGCTCATCGTCCAGATCGTCAATGCTGCAACGGTTTTCGTCGCCTGCGACCGTGACGACGGCACCCGCCAAGCGCACAGCCTGCGTGATCGACTGGCCGTAGCTGACCACGTGCCCGGCCGGCAGTACGACGCGGTTGTGCATGTCGCTCGTATCGGGCAGCGCGGCGATCCGCTCCGGATCCGTCCCGGCCATCGCGGCCGCGACGCACAGAGTGATCGCGGCCGACGTGCAGTGGGTGACGGCTCCGGCCTGGGCGCCGGTCGCGTGGGCGAGAGCCTCGCTGGCCCGGTCGGCGAGCTCGT
Organism: Kribbella koreensis; assembly: GCF_039525325.1. Taxonomy (NCBI): domain Bacteria; kingdom Bacillati; phylum Actinomycetota; class Actinomycetes; order Propionibacteriales; family Kribbellaceae; genus Kribbella; species Kribbella koreensis. Next base: position 356,556 of record NZ_BAAAHK010000007.1, on the reverse strand, counting down.
CCATCACGAAGAACTCGGGAAGTGCCTCCGCGACGGCGGCGGCCACGCCGGCCGAGCTGCGGGAGACCCCGAGCGGTGTGAAAGTTCCCCTGGCGTTGATGACCTCGGTCAACCGATGCCGCTCATGTGTGCCCATGGTGCAGATCACCATAGTGGCTGTCAGCATCGATCTGCCATGGGTTCGTCACTAAAAGTTGCGACCGCACCAGCGGAGTGCGGACGCTATGGTGTTGCGATGGGGGAGAACCGGTGGGGGAACACGGTACTGGTCTGTGCCGCACTGGGCCTTGTCGCGGCAGCCGGGGTGACGGCGGTGCGGATGTCCGGGGACGGCGACGACCAGCCGGGCCGGGTCCTGTCGACGGTCCGTACGCCGATGGCGCCGGCCGCGCCTTCCGGCGTACCGGAGACTGCTGAGCCGACCGGGCCGACTGCCTCGCCGCCGCCGAATCAGGACAACGCCATCGTCCTGCAGAACAAGCTGTACAAGATCGGCCGGATCCCGGCGTCGAGGTGCAAGGAGCCGACGGTCAGAGCGACGTCGCCGGCCAAGATCAAGCAGTACTACACCCAGTTCCTCGGCTGCCTCAACAAGGCCTGGGCGCCGGCGATCCGCGAGGCGGGTTACAACTTCTGGGCGCCCAAACTCGTCGTCTACTCAGGTCGCTCGGCCAACACCTTCTGCGATCTGACCAGCACCGCCGTCTACTGCGACGGCACGATCTACATGAGCGCCGACTACGACCTGAAGAACCAGACGACGTACGACCCGCTGTGGACCCGGACGACGATGGCCTTCCTGATCGCCCATGAGTACGGGCATCACGTGCAGGCGATGACCGGAATCCTGCAGGCGTCGCACAACCGCGAAACGGTCCTCGGCAGCACCTCGATGCAGCTGCTCGAGAGTCGCCGGCGCGAACTGCAGGCGTCCTGCCTGAGCGGCGTCTACCTGGGTGCCGACAAGCAGTACTTCCCCGCCCACGGTTCCTGGCTGCTGAAGTGGAAATGGACCGTCCGCAACCGCGGCGACGAGTGGAACCCGAAGCGCACGCACGGCAACAAGACCAACCACAGCCGCTGGTCCCGGGCCGGCTTCGACGCTGCCGACCCGGCCGCCTGCAACACCTTCACGGCCAAGCCGGCGGCCGTCTCCTAAACGGCCAGCTTCAGCAGCTGATCGGCAAACGCCTCGAGAGTCTGTACTGCGGACGCCGTGTCCCGGTCCGCGAGCCAGCCGAGCGTCACGCCATCCGTGATGGCCAGCGTCATCCGGGCGAGCTGCTCGGCAGGCACCTTCCACTCGCAGCCGGTTGCCGCCGAGATGTCGGCGAGGATCGCCTCGATCCCGGCCAGCTGGCTCGCGCGTTGCTCCTTCGCCAACGGCTCGGTCTCCGCGTTGCGCAATGCCCAGGTCGTCAGCTCATAGGTCAGCAGCTGTGCCTGCGGCGTCGCCTCGACCAACTGCCAGAAGCCGAAGAACGCGTTCCGCACGCTGCTCGCCACGTCTCCGCCCGGCACGATCGCAGCGCGCGCAGCGACCACCTGGGCCTCCGCGATCACCCGGATCACCTCGTGCAGCAGCTCCTCCTTCGAGCGGAAGCAGTAGTGCACGATGCCGACCGAGATGCCGAGCTCCTGCGCGATCCGGCGGGTTGTGGTCGCGGCCAGACCCTCGCGCGTAGCAACCTTGATCGCCGCCTGCACGAGGTCGGCGCGTCGCTCTTGCGCTGCTACCCGGGCCATCGTTCTCCTCTCGACCGCACTCACGGTACGTGGAGTAGGTCAAGTGTCCAAGACTCTTGACCTGATGCTACTGGTGAGTCATTCTCAGTTTTTGACGACCACCCCAGGGAGGACCAGTGACGCGCCCCCGCCCCACTCCGCTCACCCGTGTTGCTCGTATGACGACCGCCGCGCTCGCCGTCAGCGCAGTACTCGCCGCAGGCCTGACCAGTACCAGTCAGGCGAAACCAGCCGCCGCGGCCGCCGCCGCACCGGTCGACTACTGCGCCGGCCAGTGCGCCGACATCGTCCCGCCGGGACAGAACGGCAACGCGACCTTCACGGATCTCCTTCTTTTCAAGGGTTTCGGGACCCGACCACCGCACTTCAGCGACACCGTCAAACCCTACGAGCGACTGGTCTGGAACTCCCAGGGCATCACCGACGACGGCCTGGACCCGTACTACGACGACTCCTCCTTCGGCGTGGCGCCTGGTGACGTCGCGTCCACCTTCAAACCGCGGGCCGATGTCACGATCGTGCGCGACAAGTCCCGCGGCATCCCGCACATCACCGGCACCACTCGTGAGGGCACGATGTTCGGCGCCGGGTACGCCGGTGCGCAGGACCGGCTCTTCGTGATGGATGTCTTCCGCCACCTCGGCCGCGGCCAGCTGACCCCGTTCGCGGGTGGAGCGGCGGCGAACCGGGCGTTCGAGCAGGAGTTCTGGCGGACCGCGCCGTACAACGAGGCCGATCTGCAGAAGCAGTTCGACGACGCCGACGATCTGTACGGCGCCGACGGGCTCAAGATGCAGAAGGACATCCAGGCCTGGGTGGACGGCGTCAACTACTACATCAACACGGTCGGGATCGCGTATCCGGGTGAGTACGTCGCGCTCGGACTGCCGACGCCGCAGCCGTGGAAGGTGACCGACGTGGTCGCCACGGCCGCCGTCGTGGCCGGCATCTTCGGGACCGGTGGTGGCGGCGAGATGGCGTCGGCGCTGGCGTTGCTGGAGGCACAAGCGAAGTACGGCGTTGCCCAGGGCACCAAGGTCTGGGAGTCCTTCCGGTCGCAGAACGACCCCGAGGCGAACACGACCGTGCACAACGGAACCACCTTCCCCTATGGGGTTGTCGGCGCGAACCCGGCCGGGCGCGCGATGCCCGATCGTGGGTCGGTGACACCGGAGCCGGAGGTCGTCGATCAGACCGGCTCGGCGGCGTCCAAGGCGTTGACGCCCAAGAGCAGCACCGGGGTGAAGCCGCCCAACAAGGCACAGGGCAAGCAAGCGTTGAAGGGCATCTTCGACGGTGGCGTGTTCCCCGAGGGCTTCGGCCCGAAGGGCATGTCGAACGCGCTGATGGTCTCCGGCCAGTACACCCAGAGCGGCAACCCGGTCGCCGTCTACGGCCCGCAGACCTCGTACTTCGCCCCGCAACTCCTGATGCGCCAGGAGCTCCAAGGCCCCGGCATCAGCTCGCGTGGCGTCGCCTTCGCCGGCATCAACTTCTACACGCTGATCGGCCGCGGCGCTGACTACTCGTGGAGTGCTACGTCGGCCGGCCAGGACATCACGGACACGTACGCCGTACCGCTGTGCGAGCTCGATGGTTCGACTCCGAGCAAGACCTCGACGGCGTACATGTTCCGGGGTCAGTGCACGCCGATCGAGAAGCTCGAACGGCACAACGCGTGGTACTCGAGTCTGGGCTCGTCGGAGCCGGCCGGGTCGTACACGCTGGTCGCGCAGCGGACGAAGTACGGGATCGTCACGCATCGGGGGACTGTGGCGGGCAAGCCGGTCCTGTTCACCAGCAACCGGTCGACGTACGGGAACGAGGCGGGGTCGGCGCTCGGGTTCATGTTGCTCAACGACCCGGACCAGATCCACTCGTCGGCGGACTTCAAGAAGGCGGCCGCGAACATCGGCTACACGTTCAACTGGTTCTACACGGACAAGACCGACATCGCGTACTTCAACTCCGGCGACAACCCGGTCCGCGCGGCCGGTGCCGACCCGAGCCTGCCGACCTGGAGCTCGTACGAGTGGCAGGGCTGGAATCCGGACACCAACCGGGCGACGTACACGCCGGCTGCTCAGCATCCGCAGGTGGTCAACCAGGACTACCTGACGAGCTGGAACAACAAGCAGGCACCCGGCTTCTCGGCCTCCGACGGGAACTTCGGCTACAACTCCGTGTACCGGAGTCAGCCGCTCGATGACCGGATCAAGGCCGTGATCGGGTCCGGGCAGAAGTTCACCCGGGGCAAGTTGGTCGAGGCGATGGAGGACGCGGCGACGGTCGACCTGCGGGGCGATCAGGTGCTGCCGTATCTGCTCAGGGTGCTGAAGAGCGCGCCGATCACGGATCCGGCGGTGGCCGACGCAGTGGCGAAGCTGGAGGCTTGGAAGGCCGCCGGTGCGCATCGGAAGACGCCCAACGAAGCGTCGAAGACGTATGACCATGCTGAGGCGATCCGGATCCTTGATGCCTGGTGGCCGATTCTGGTGCCGGCGGAGTTCCAGGGGCTCGGGCCGGACCTCTACAACGCGCTCGTGCACACCCAGAAGATCGACGAGCGGCCGAGTGCGCAGGGTTCCGCCTTCCAGAACGGGTGGTGGGGTTTCGTTCAGCGGGATCTGCGCAAGGTGCTCGGCGATCAGGTGAAGACGGCCCAGCCGGTGACGTTCTGCGGTGGCGGGTCGCTGGCCGCCTGCCGGTCGGTGCTGTCGGATTCCTTGCTGGCGGCAACGAAGGTGCCGGCGGCCACGACGTACCCGGCGACGGGGGACTGTGCCGCAGGGGACCAGTTCTGTGCGGATCAGATCGTGCATCAGCCGATGGGCGGCATCACGCAGGACCGGATGGCTTGGGTCAACCGGCCGACCTATCAGCAGGTGATCGAGTTCCCCGCGCGGCGTGGAGATGACGTCAGCAACCAGGCGGTGGGGAAGACCGCTACTGCCAGCAGCTTCGAGCGTGGGATCTACTACTCGCCGCCGGCCAATGCCGTCGACGGTGCGCTGGGGACTCGGTGGGCGAGCGACTGGTCGGATCCGCAATGGTTGAAGGTGGATCTCGGGACCGACCAGCCGGTCGGCCGGGTCGTGCTGCAGTGGGAAGCGGCGTACGGGTCGGCGTACAAGATCGAGGTTTCTCGCGACAACGTGAACTGGCAGCAGGTCTATGCGACTGCTTCTGGGAACGGTGGCGAGGACGTGGCGCGGTTCAGTCCGGTGACGGCGCGGTACGTGCGGATGACGGGGACTCGCCGGGCGACGTCGTACGGGTACTCGCTTTATGAGCTGCAGGTTTTCAGGCAATGATGACGGCATGACTCAATACATTCCCCCGCCGCACGTGGCTCCGCAGGGTTCGCCGTATCCCGTGCTCGTCTCGACCATGAACGATCTGCCCGGCTACCGGGCGGACATGGTGTTCGGCGAGGTGTTCGGGCTGACCGTGCGGAGCCGCGACTTCGGGTCGAACTTCACCGCCAGCTTCCGGTCGCTGGGTGGCGGTGAGGTTCCGGAGTACACCCAGATGCTGGCCGAGTCGCGGCACGTCGCGGTGATGCGGATGTGCCAGATGGCGCATCAGATGGGCGCCAACGCGATCCTGGCGATGCGGTTCGACTGCAACGAGATCGCCCAGACGATGAGCGAGGTGGCGGCCTACGGGACGGCCGTCATCGTCCGGCCGGTGGACTACAACAGGGATGGTGCCAATGACAGCTGAGCCGCTTGCCTTCGGCCCCGATTTCTTGTGGGGCGTGTCGACTTCGGCGTACCAGATCGAGGGGGCGGTGACCGAGGGCGGTCGCGGGCGCTCGACCTGGGACACCTTCTGCGCCGAGCCGGGGCGGATCAAGGACGGTGATACCGGGGAGGTGGCGTGCGACCACTACCACCGGTACGCCGAGGACGTCGCGCTGATGAAGGAGCTGGGGGTCGATGTCTATCGGTTCTCGTTCTCCTGGCCGCGGGTGCAGCCGACGGGCAAGGGGCTGGCGAACGGGCACGGGCTGGACTTCTACGACCGGCTGATCGACTCGTTGCTCGAGGCCGGGATCAAGCCTGCTCCGACCTTGTTTCATTGGGATACGCCGCAGGAGCTGGAGGATGCGGGCGGCTGGCTGAACCGGGACATCACATATCGGTTCGCCGACTACGCGAAGATCCTGGCCGAGCGGTTCTCGGACCGGGTGCCGTTGTGGATGACGATCAACGAGCCGATGGTGCTGACGCTGATCGGGTACGCCGTGGGCGGGCATGCGCCGGGTAAGCAGCTCGGGTTCGAGGCGTTGCCGGTGGCGCATCATCAACTGCTGGCGCATGGGCGCGCAGTACAGGCGCTGCGGGCCGGTGGTGCGTCGAACATCGGGATCGCGTCGAGCCACTCGCCGACCTGGCCGGCCAGCTCGAGTGCTGAGGATGTCGAGGCGGCCGGGCTGTACGACAACCTGATCAACTGGATGTTCGTCGACCCGATCCTGCTGGGGGAGTACCCGAACGGGATCGGCGACGGGATGCCGGGGCCGGTGGCCGAGGATCTGGAGATCATCTCGACGCCGATCGACTGGTTCGGCCTGAACCACTACGCGCCGGCCCGCGTCGGCGCCCCGACCGGAAACCCGGACACCGCCGCCACCGACGGCATCCCGATCCCCGCGGGCCTGCCGTTCGAGCCGCGCACCATCGAAGGCGTCGAAAAGACAGACTTCGGCTGGCCGATCGTCCCCGACGCCTTCGGCGAGATCCTCCGCACTCTTCGGGACCGGTACGGGGACCGCCTCCCGCCCATCTACATCACCGAGAACGGCTGCGCCATCAACGACGGGGTGGTCGGCGGAGTCGTCGACGACCAACGCCGAATCGCCTACCTGGACAGCTACCTGAGGTCGTTGAAGTCGGCGATCGACGACGGCGTAGACGTCCGCGGCTACTTCCAGTGGTCCCTCCTCGACAACTTCGAATGGGCCGCCGGCTACTCCCAACGCTTCGGCCTCATCCACGTCGACTACAAAACTCTGGAACGCACCCCCAAAGCCTCGTACAACTGGTACCGCGACCTGATCGCCAAGCACCGCCCATGACCCACCAGCCACCAGCCGCCGGCGAGGCGGTTGCCGCACTTGCCGAGCCACTGGCTCGTGTTCGGGGACGATGGACGGCCGCCGTCGTTCTCGCCAATGTCGGCGTCTTTGCAGCGTTCCTCGGGCCTATCCAGGTGTTGTTGGCCAAGCAGTCCGATGTGATTGCTGGGAGCAACAAGGAGTTCGTCTTCGGGTTGGTGACCGGGGTAGGCGCAGCTGTTTCGGTGGTTGCCAATCCGTTGGCCGGCGCGTTCTCGGATCGAACTGGTTCGAGGTTCGGCAGGCGGGTGCCGTGGGTGCTGGGTGGGGCATTGGGTGGCGCGGCGGGGCTGCTCGTCTTGGCGGGCGCCAGTGCGGTTGCGGTGATGCTGGTTGGTTGGTGTCTGGTACAGGCGTCTTGTAACGCGTTGCTGGCAGCGATTACTGCCGCCGTGCCGGATCGGGTGCCGAAGGTTCAGCGCGGGGTTGTCGGTGGGTGGGTTGCGCTGGCTCAGACGGTGGGTGCGTTGGTCGGCGTGGCTTTGGCGACGATCGTCGGCGGTATCGGCGTCGGGTATGTCGCCTGCGCGGTGTTCCTCCTGCTCTCGGTGGTGCCATACCTCGCAGGTGGCGGTGATCAGCGGTTGCCGGTGAAGGAGCGGCTGGTCTGGCGGGAGTTTGCGAAGAGCTTCTGGGTCAGCCCCCGGAAGTACCCGGACTTCGGCTGGGCCTGGCTGACCCGCTTCCTGCTCAACCTCGGCAACGGACTTGGCACGCTCTACCTCCTGTACTACCTCCAGGACGCCGTCCATTACGCCGACCCCGACACCGGCGTACTGGTCCTCACCGCCGTCTACAGCCTCTGCGTCGTCCTCACCGCCGTCTGGTTCGGCAGTTGGTCGGACCGGATCGGCCGCCGGAAGATCTTCGTCACCTGGTCCGGGATCGTGATGGCGGCCGGCGGCATGGTGCTCGCGATCTGGCCGACCTGGGCCGCGGCGCTCATCGGCGCCATCATCATCGGCGTCGGATTCGGCGTCTACCTGTCCGTCGACTTCGCCCTGCTCACCGAAGTACTGCCGAACGCCCGCGACCGCGCCAAGGACCTCGGCGTCATCAACATCGCCAACAGCCTGCCCCAGGTGGTCGCCCCGGCCATCGCCGCCCCGATCGTCAAACTCCTGGGCGGCTACCCGGTCCTCTACACGCTGGCCTCGGTCGTGACGCTCGTGGGCGCGGTACTGGTGAAGAAGGTTCGCGCGGTCGCCTAGTCTGCTGGTCATGCCGCTGTATTCCTTTGAGGGCGTCAGCCCGACCGTGCACCCGGAAGCCTGGATCGCGCCGACCGCCACCCTGGTCGGCAACGTGATCGTCGAGAAGGACGCGTCGATCTGGTACGGCGTGGTGATCCGCGCCGACCTCGGGCAGATCATCATCCGCGAGGGCGCCAACATCCAGGACAACTCGGTGCTGCACAACAACACCGGGATCTGCGAGATCGGCAAGAACGTGACGATCGGCCACCAGTGCCTGGTCCACGACTGCACGATCGGCGAGCAGGCCCTGATCGGCAACGGCGCGATCGTTCTCGACGGGGCCGTCGTCGGCGCCCGCACGCTGGTCGCCGCCGGCGCGACCGTCACCCCGGGCATGGTCATCCCCGGCGAGTCCGTCGCGCTCGGCAGCCCGGCGAAGAAGATCATTCCGCTCGAGGGCACCGCCAAGCTCTTCGTCGACCACAACGCGACGATCTACCACGACCTGGCCAAACGGCACGCCGCGTCGGTCAAGCAGGTCGGCTAGCCCCGATAGAGCTCGGCGATCAGCGCGACCGCGTCCTGGGTCGCCGGGTGCGGGTCGTGCCGCGGCCAGATCACCCGTACGGCGACGGGCGGCGCGTCCTTCAGCGGCCGGAAGACGACTCCTGCCCGCCCGTACTGCGTGGCGGTGCTTTCCGGGGTGATGCCCACGACGCCGCCGGCCGCGATCCGCGCGAGCCAGTCGTCCACGTCGGCGGTGTCCTCCAACTCCGGTTGGTCGCCGAGTGGCCAGAGGTCGGCTGTCGTAGTACCGGTTCTGCGGTCGGACATGACTGTGCGGGTGCGGACCTCGTCGAGCTTGATCGAGCGGCGCCGGGCCCACGGATCGTCGGCGGCCATCACGATGACGCGGCGCTCCAGCCCGACCTCGGTGACGGCGAAATGCTTCTCGTCGGGTGGAGTGCGGACGACCGCGAGGTCGCAGACGCCTTCCGCCAGGCCGCCACTCGGGGTGTTGGTGCGGACCAGCAGGAGATCGACGTCGGGGTGGAGCTCGGCCCAGCGTCGCTGGAAGGTCGCGGTGTGGCGGCCGAGTGCCGACCAGGCATGGCCGACGCGGAGGCGGGCGTGACCTGAGGTCGCCTCGCGGACTAGTTCGTCCATCTCCGCCAGCAGTCTTCGGGCCCTTGGTACGAGCTGCGCGCCGGTCGGGGTGAGCGCGATCGTGCGGCTGGTGCGGTGGAGCAGCCGCACCTTCAGGCTCTGTTCGAGCGCCGCCAACGTCCTCGAGACCGCCGCTTGCGAGACGCCGAGATCCAGTGCCGCGTCGGTGAAGCTTCCCGCGTCGACGATCGCGACCAGTACGCGCAACTGCCGCAGCTCCACATCCATACGCCGATCGTATAGATCGCCAGTTCATGCATTTTGCGTATTGCTATCGCAGGCACATCCTGCCGGTATGACCGTGGAAGCTCCGCCAGCAGCCACCCTGCCCGCCGCCGCCGCGCGACCATGGATGGGCGGGATCGCGATGATGCTGGGCAGCGCCCTGTCCAACCAGGTGGGCGCGGCCACCGGCTCACTCGCCTTCCCCGCGCTGGGACCGGCCGGCGTGGTCGCGGTGCGCCAATGGGTGGCGGCCGTCCTGCTGGTCGGCATCACCCGCCCCCGCTTCCGCGCCTTCACTCACCGCGAGTGGCTGCCCGTACTGGCCCTCGCCGCCGTCTACGCGGTCATGAATCTCACCCTGTACACGGCGATCGACCGAATCGGCCTCGGCCTAGCGGTCACCCTGGAGTTCCTCGGTCCGTTGGCGGTCGCACTGACCGCGTCCCGCCGCAAGGTCGATCTCGGCTGCGCGCTGATCGCCGGTGTCGCAGTAGCTGTACTCATGCGACCCCAGCCGACCACCGACTACTTGGGCATAGCCTGCGGCCTGGTCGCCGCGGCCTGCTGGGCGGCGTACATCCTCCTCAACCGCACGCTCGGCACTCGGCTGCCCTCAGCCCAGGGCGCCGCGGCCGCCTCCACAGTCTCCGCCCTGGTGTACCTCCCCATCGGCGTCTGGATCTTCCTCCACCACCAGCCATCACTCCGGTACGTCGCCTACGCAGTCGCAGCCGGAGTCCTCTCCTCAGCCGTCCCGTTCCTGGTCGACCTGCTCGCCCTCCGCCGGATCCCCACCGCCTTCTACGGCCTCTTCATGAGCACCAACCCGCTGCTCGCCGTACTCGTCGGCTGGATCGTTCTCCACCAGACCCTCGGCCTGGTCGAGTGGCTGGCGGTCGCCGCGATCATCACCGCCAACGCCGTCGCGATTTCGGCTCAGGGCGGGGATAAGGGTGGCGTAAGGGAAATCCTTGATGCCCGCAATAGGCGTGATCGGGTTGAATCTGAGGAGTAGTGACGTCGCTACGTGAGCGGGCCGGGGATCGACCTCCGGGGGCGGAAGGTTCGAGCTCCGGTCCGCATTAGCGCAATCGATATCCGACGCCGGGAACGGTCTCGATCAGACCGGGCGGGCCGAGTTTTCGGCGCAGTGTCATCATCGTGACGCGGACGGCATTCGTGAACGGATCGGCATTCTCGTCCCAGGCCTTCTCGAGCAGCTCCTCGGCGCTGACCACGACCCCCGCGGCCCGCATCAGCACGTCCAGGACGGCGAACTCCTTCGGCGACAACTGAAGGAAGCGGCCCTCCCGGCTGGCCTGGTGCCTGGGCAGGTCGAGCACGATGCCCTGCCATCGTCGTACCGGCGGAAGCGCGCGTACCGACCGGCGGCCGAGCGCCTGGATCCTGGCGACGAGCTCGATCGTCGCGAACGGCCAGCTCAGCACGTCATCCGCGCCGATCGCGAGCCCTTCGACCCGGTCGGACGGCTCGGTCGAACGGGTCAGCAGGAGCAGTCGCGGCCCTTCGCCGGACGCGACCACCTTGCGGACCAACTCGTCGGCGGGAACGGACGGCAGTTCGGCGTCGAGGACTACAACGTCGTAGTCGTGCAGCCCGATGCGTTCGAGCGCGCCGCCGCCGTCGTGACAGACGTCGACCGCCATCGACAATCGGCGGAGTTCACGAGCGGTGGCGGCCACGAAACCCTGGTCCACCCCTGCAATCAGTACGCGCACCGATAATGCTCCCCCAGTTCCATAGCCCCGAGTATCACCGAATTCCGGCGGCCCCGGGCGGCGTCTCAGCGCGCCACCTGGTGGTATACAAAATCACAGTGACGCAGAACACAGAAATCATTGACCCATTAATCAAAGAATGAAAGAAATCATCAGACCTCATGCACAGTGGTTTGTTCTAATTGCCGCAGCGCGGCCAGCACGGTGAGCACCGCCGGCCGCGGCGGCGCACCCCGGCGTACGACGGCGGTGATCGCCCGCGTCACCGGTACGACGAGACGCCGGGTGGCGACCCGATACCGCGGATCCACGGCCAGGCTCGGCAGCATCGCGACGGACAGCCCGGCCTCGACATGCCTGAGCAAGGTCGAGTAGTTGCTGAATCGGCCGACGACCCTCGGCTCGAACCCGGCCTGGCGGCAGAGGCGGGTCGTGAGGTTGGCCATGTACGACTGGGGGCGGTCGAAGGCCCAGGGCTCGTCGGCGTACGCGGAGAGGTCGGCCGGACCGCGGCCTGCTGTCGGGTGATCCGGCGGGAGTACGAGCACGATCAGGTCGGTGGTCAGGGGGAGGAGATCGAGGTCCGGGCCGAGTGGCGTCTCGACGAAGTCCGTCGTGGTGACGATCAGGTCGACATCGCCGCTTCTGAGTGCGGCCAGGCTCTCGTGGGGTTCGAGTTCGAGCACCTGGATCTCTAGATGTGGGTAGCTTTTGGCCAGTCGGCTGACGGCGGGCATGGCGAGGGTGTGGATCGCGCTCTGGAAGGCGCCGAGGCGGACCAGGCCGGCCGGTTCGGTGCCGAAGCTGCGCAGTTCGGCCTCGACGGCGTCCATGTGATCGAGGATCGCCTGCGCCCGGCGGGCCAGGATCAGGCCGGCCGGGGTGAGGCGGACGCGGCGGCCGGTCCGCTCCAGGAGCTTGGTGTGGGTCTCGGTCTCGAGCAGTGCGAGTTGCTGGGAGACGCTCGACGGGCTCAGGTCGAGAGCCGTGGCGACGGCGCGGATCGTGCCGTGGGTCTCCAGCCGGTTGAGCAGCCGGAGCCGCCAGGGGTTGAGCGTCATACCGGCCATTGTTGTGCGGTTTTTGTGAACAGCAAGTGCGGGAACGTGTGCTGGACGCGATGGTTTCCCGGCTCCTAGCGTCGTGGGTATGGATCATCTTGTGCGCTACATGGGGCCTGGCGCGTTCAGCCCGGATCTGATCGACCATGCGGCCGGCAGCTTCCTGTTCACCGAGGACGGGCGCCGGATCCTCGACTTCACCTCCGGGCAGATGAGCGCGATTCTCGGGCATTCGCACCCGGACATCGTCGACACCGTCCGGCGGCAGATCGGGACGCTCGACCATCTGTTCAGCGGGATGCTGAGCCGGCCGGTGGTCGAGCTGGCGCGGCGGCTGGCGGAGTCGCTGCCCGAGCCGCTGTCGAAGGTACTGCTGCTCAGCACCGGCGCGGAGTCGAACGAGGCCGCGATCCGAATGGCCAAGCTGGTCACCGGCAAGCATGAGATCGTCTCGTTCGCGCGGTCGTGGCACGGGATGACGCAGGCGGCGGCCAATGCGACGTACAGCGCTGGGCGTAAGGGGTACGGGCCTTCATCGCCTGGCAACTTCGCCATCCCGGCGCCTAATACTTATCGGCCGGACTTCTTGGCTGCTGATGGGTCGCTCGACTGGCAACGCCAGCTGGACTTCGGCTTCGAGCTGATTGACGCGCAGTCCGTCGGCAGTCTCGCCGCCTGCATCGTCGAGCCGATCCTGAGCTCCGGGGGTGTTCTCGATCTACCTGTCGGGTATCTCGCCGCGTTGCAGCAGAAATGCCGCGAGCGGGGCATGCTGCTGATCCTCGACGAGGCGCAGACCGGGCTCTGCCGGACGGGGGACTGGTACGCCTTCGAGCGCGACGGCGTAGTACCGGACATCCTCACCCTGTCCAAGACCCTCGGTGCCGGCCTCCCGATCGCCGCCGTCATCACCAGCCCGGAGATCGAGGCGGCCGCCCACGACCGCGGCTACCTCTTCTTCACCACCCACGTCTCCGACCCGCTGGTCGCCGCCGTCGGCAACACCGTCCTGGATGTCCTCACCCGAGACCACTTGGACGAACAAGCCGCCAAGCTCGGTACCTTCCTCCGGTCGGGCCTGTTGGAACTGGCTGACCGCCACCCAGCCATCGCCGACATCCGCGGACGCGGCCTCTTACTAGGCGTGGAACTAGGCGGCGCCGATGCCGACCAACTAGGCGCCGCCGTCACCCGCCGCTGCCTCGAACTGGGCCTCCACATGAACATCGTCCAACTCCCCGGCATGGGCGGGGTCTTCCGTATCGCCCCACCCCTCACCGCCACCGAAGAAGAACTCTCCCTGGGCCTGGAAATCCTGGACGCCGCCCTGTCGTCCTGAAGCCGCCGTGTTGACGTTGTCATCTGAACTGCTAAGCTGCTTAGATGACAACGTCAACTGAATCATCTCTGCGGTACCTGCTCGACCGCGCCGAAATCGCCGACGTCCAACTCCGCTACGCCACCGGCACCGACTCCCGCGACTGGGACCTCTTCCGCTCCTGCTTCACCGACGAGGTAGAAGTCGACTTCAGTGAAGGCTTCGGCCAACCGGTGGTCCGCCTCTCCGCCGACGACTGGGTCAAGGCCACCGCCCCTCGCATGGAGTCCTTCCAAGCCACGCAGCACATGATCACCAACGTGGTCATCACCTTCGAAGACGACGACCACGCCACGGTCGTCGCGTACGTCCGAGCCCGCCACCACCTCCCCAACTCCACCGGCAGCCCCGACCAAACCGTCTACGGCCACTACACCAACAAGTTCGTCCGCACGGCTTCCGGCTGGCGAATCTCCACCCTCAAACTCACCGCCACCTGGATGACCGGCAACTTCGGCATCTTCCAATCCGTCCTAACCCCCTAGCCCGCCTTCCATCCCACGCACGCTCCGGCTCTGCCCGACCGCGCCGAGGGACTGTCTTGTCGACCCCGACGTCGTTGAGCGAGACGCCACAGTGGACAGCTGACGGGACATCGACCGCCAGGTTGGCGGACGAAAGCCGAAGTCGGTCGAGGTGTGGCGTGGTCTTGCCGCTGAGATGGTGGTCGAACTCCTGCCGGGCCTCGCCGTTGCTCGTGTACAGGCCTCCGTGCTGTGGGTGCTCAAGGCTCAGAACTCGTAGGCGCCGACGTCGTACGGGATGGTGCGGGGGTTGCCGGAGGCGTCGGTGGTGGGGGCGTCGGTGGGGGTGCCGGCGTCGATGGCGGGGCTGCCGGGTTTTAGGTGGACGTCCAGGGCGGGGTAGTTGGCGAAGTAGGTGGTGTACGCCGTACCGACCTCGATGTTGTTGCTGTGTTGGGTGTTGGTGGCCGCGCCGGTGTTGAAGTGGTGGGCGAGGTTGTTGCGGACCACGTTGTGGTCGGACGGGGTGCCGTCCTTCTGGTTGGTCAGGCGGATCTCGCTGTCGGTGCCCAAGGGGTTGGGAACGACTGTGTTGTTGACGATTCGGCTGTTGTCCATGCCGTACAGCCCCATCGCGAGACCGACCTCGACCAGTACTACGTTGTTCTCGATGGTCCAGTTGTCGTACGGGCCGTCGAACGCGCTGATGCCCTGGATCGTGTACTTCCCGTCGTACTGGAACGGGATGTTCGGATACCGCGTGCCCTGGCGGCTGATGAAGACGTTGCCGCGGATGATGACGTTGGTCACCGGCGTGAAGCTGCCGTCGCCGCGATAGCTCTGGAACATGTCGCGGTGTGGGGGATCGGCCTCCATGCCGGCCGGTACGACCGCATAGCTGTTGACCGCGGTGTTGCTCTCGATCAGGCAACCGCTGACCTTGCAGCGGTACGCGTCCTCCCAGAAGTTCTGGACATCATTGCCTCGCACAACGGCTCCGGTCGCGCCGGCGCCGGCGGTGGATGTCCGCTCGAGCATGATGCCGTTGCGTACATTGCGGACGTGATTGCCGATCAGCTGGTTGTTGCTACCAGCAACCAATATGCCGGTACCGCTCCGCTGCACCCACTGATCGTTGGACCAGGTCTGCGCCGAGGAGTCGCTCGCGGCGCGGATCGAGGAGTTCTGGACGACGTTGTCGGTGGCGCCGCTGTCGACCTGGACCAGATTGCCGGTCGTGAAGGAGCCGTCGGCCTCCTGGGGTGACACCAGTACTCCGTCCACGGTCCAATGGTTCGCGCCGCTCTGGAAACGCAAGGTCTTCATGGTCGGGGTCTGCCCGGGCGCGGCCTTGATGGTGCGCACGCCCGAGGAGACGCCACCGCGGATCACGGGGCTGCCGTGGTTGCCGTTGCGGAGGTAGATGATGTCGCCGGCAGCGAAGGTCTTGCCGGAAGCGAAGACCTCCTCGAGCGTCCGCCACGGGCTGGCGGAGGTACCGGTGTTGCTGGATGAGCCGACGGCCGGGTCCACGTAGTACGTCGTACCGGTGGTGGCTGCTGCGGCGTGCAGGGCCGGCGCTCCGAGGAGGAGCAAAAAGGGCAGGGCGAGGCGACTGAACATCGACAATCTCCTTCAGCGTGGGGCGGTTCACTGAGGACTTGTCGGATGAGTGTGTGCCCAGTCATCCTCTAGGTCAAGAGATTCATACTAATGAATTTTCACGGCCAGCACGTCCTTCAGTCGCCCTTCGGCTTCAGGGGGATTGTGAACTGTTCGGGGAAGGTCCAGTCGAAGTGGACGGCGGCCAGGCGGATGAGCGTGGCCACCGCGACGCAGACGACGCCCGCGATCGGGATGGGGCTGCCGAGTTTGGCGAGTAGTACCAGTGCTCCGGTACCCGCGCCCGCGGCTACGGCGTACAGGGTGCTCACGTGCAGGAAGGAGAACGGCTGGCCCAGCATGACGTCGCGCAGCATTCCGCCGCCGATCGCTCCGATCACGCCGACCACCAGGGCTCCGGCCACGCCTACGCCGAGGGACAGTGCCTTCGAGGCCCCGATCGCGCCGAACAGTCCCATCACGACGGCGTCGAGGACGGTGATCAGCCAGTCCGCTCGCGCGAACACGGGTTGCAGCACCATGCCGAGGATCGCCGAGGCGGCCGCGACGATCAGGTACCAGTTGCTCCAGACAACGACCGGCGGCTGGTTGAGAACGAGGTCGCGGAGCAGACTCCCGCCGAGCGAGACGGCGAGTCCGATCGCGATGACACCGAGTACGTCGATGCGGCGAGACCTGGCGCCCGCGGCGAAGAGCGCTCCTTGGAGACCGCCGAGTCCGGCGGCCAGGAGCTCGATCCAGAGCGCCACCTGGAACGGCGTGATCGGCATGGTGTCCTTCCGGAGAACGGGACCGGCGCGCGCGATCCCGGCCTCGAAGACGGTTCAGTGGCTGGTGCGCGTAGCACCCTTGGCGGCAGCGTCGATGACGTCGGCGACGACGCCTGCCTGCGTGATGAAGCCGGCGTGACTGGCGGACACGTTGGTGATGGTGGCGCCGGCCCGCTTCGCCATGTGCTGCAGCATCGCCTGGTCGAACGCCTTGTCCTCCGTGGCGATGACGGCCCAGCTGGGCTTGTCCCGCCAGGCCGCGTTCTTCACCGGTGCGCCGAAGGCGGATATGTTGATCGGGACCTGCGTGTCACGTAGGAAGGCTGCGTCCACGTCGCTGACGTCGTGGGCGAAACCGGCCTGGAACTTCTCGTGGTTGAGGAACCCGTACCCGTCGACGACGTCGATGACGAACTCCGGCGTCGCCGCGAATCCCTCGTACTGCTGGCTGGTGGTCTCGCCGGCGTCGGGCGCTAGTGCGGAGACGTAGACCAGCCCCGCCACGGCCGCGTGCGCACCGGCTTCGGTGATGACCGTGCCGCCCCAGGAGTGGCCGACGAGGATCGTGGGGCCGTCCTGCCGATCCAGGACCCGGGTGGTCGCCTCGACGTCGTCCTCCAGCGAGGTCAGCGGGTTCTGCACGATCGTCACCCGGTAGCCGCGCGCTGTCAGGTTGTCGTACACGCCACGCCATCCCGAGCCGTCGGCGAACGCGCCGTGCACCAGTACGACGTTCTTGATCTCCTGGTCGGTGCTCATGAGCCGGTCCTCTCCTTCCCGCCCCGGGAGTGCCCGAGCGGATCGCTGGTCCGGAGACGGCGATCGCGTCTCCGATATGCAATATATTGGTGCGTATCGACCAGCGCAAGAGCCGCCGAGGATTCACGGCGTGACGGATTGTGCGTGCAATATGTTGCAATGCCGATTCCTTCGGGCGGTCCAGCCGTCGACCGAACCCTCCTGCGCGACGACGTCTACCGGCGCCTCCGCGACGCGATCGTCGACGGAACGTTCGCCCCAGGGGAGCAACTCAAGGACGGCGACCTCGCCGAATGGCTGGGTGTCAGCCGCACCCCGGTCCGCGAAGCGCTCCTACGCCTCGGCGAGAGCGGCCTGGTAGTCGCGCTACCCGGCCGGTCCACCACAGTCAGCACCATCGACGTCCAGGCCGTGAGCGACGCGAGAGACGTCGTCGCCGCGATGCACGAACTGGCCGTACGAGGCGTAGCCGGTCACCTCAACCCTGAAGACATCCAGCGAATGCGAGACGCCAACGACCGCTTCGCCACGGCCGTCGCATCAGGCGACGCCGACGCCGCCCTCACCGCCGACGAGGACCTCCACAGAATCCCCGTCACCGCCCTGGGCAACCGAGCCCTCGAAGCAACCCTCGAACGCTTCGACCCCCTGATCCGCCGAGCCGAACGAACCCGCTTCAAAGCCGACGGCCAATCCTCGGTCGCCCGCCACAACGACCTGATCACCCTGATCGAATCCGGCGACGCCCCCGGCGCAGCCGCCCTGGCCTTCGACCTCTGGCACACCCTCACAACCGACGAAACCCCCAAATAGAAGAGGTCGGCATCGTCGATCTCAGCAACCCGTCACTCGTGTACCAGGAAGTCGTGCCGCTGCCGGTCCTGTCGACCTTCCTGACCGGATCGGTGCTCCTGCCCACCAGAACAGCCGGCAAGGTCTACCAGATCGACGGCCTGGCAGTCCGCCGCACCGGCCCAGCCTAGGGGAGCCCGGCTTCGTACGCGGCGATCACGAGATGGACCCGGTCGCGGGCGCCCAGCTTCGCCAGGATGCGGGCCACGTGAGTCTTGGCGGTCAGCGGGCTGACCACCAACTCGTCCGCGATCTCCCGGTTGCTTCGGCCGGCGGCGACCAGGCGAAGCACCTCGTGTTCGCGCGCCGTCAGGCTGGCCAACCGCTCAGGCGCAGGGGCGTCCGGGCGACTCAGCGCGCGGGTGATGACCGCCCTGGTCGCGCCGGGCGAGAGCAGCGCTTCCCCAGCCGCGACGGTGCGGATGGCGTCCAGCAGCGCGTCCGGACGGGTGTCCTTGGGCAGGAAACCACACGCCCCCGCGCGAAGGCCGCGCAGTACGTTGGTGTCGGTCTCGAACGTGGTCAGGATCAGCACCTTGCTGCTGCTCGATCGGTCGCCGGCGGTGATTTGCCGGGTCGCCTCGATGCCGTCGGTGCTCGGCATCCTGATGTCCATCAAGACGACGTCGGGGCGCAGGTCCCGGGTCAGTGTCACCGCCTCGTCTCCGGTGCCGGCCTCTCCGACGACCTCCATGTCGTCAGCGGAATTGACCAGCAGCGCGAACGCGCCGCGCACCAGGGTCTGGTCGTCGGCGAGCAGGACCCGGATCACGAGGGCACCCGCCAGATCTCCGGCAGCGGCAGGCTGGCCCGTACTTCGAACCCTCCGGACTCGCCCGGGCCGGCGGACAGTTCGCCGCCGACGGCCTGTGCTCGCCCTGTCATCCCGGCGATCCCGAAGCCGGCCGGTGTCACGGTCGAGCTCGCTCGCGCGGGCCCGTGATCGACGACCGCGATCCGCAGCCGGTGGCCGTTCTGGGCGAGTCGGACGGTCGCGTGCCTGGCCTTCGAGTGCCGGATGACATTGGTGAGCGACTCCTGGATGATCCGATAGGCCACGACGGACACCGTCGACGGTAACTCGCCCGGGAGCCCGTCAGCTTCCACGTCGACCCGGACATCGGCCGCCTCGGCCATCTCCACGAGACGATGCAGCTCGCCGAGGTGGGGCGCCGGCGCGGTTGGCTCGGCATCGCCACCATGCAGCAGGTCCAGAACGGCACGCAGCTCGCGGAGTGTGGCCCCGCTCGTGTCCGACAGGCTGTGCAGCGTGCTGGACAGCTCCTGCAGCGACGCATCCCCGCGCCCCGGCAGCTGGTCGATCAAGTGCGCGGCGACGGACGCCTGGACGTTCGCGACCGCGAGGCCGTGAGCCAGGACGTCGTGCAGCTCTGCAGCGATCAGGACCCGCTCCTCGGCGACCCGCCGCTCGACCTCGTCGGCACGTTCCTGCTCGGCCCGCGCGGTGACGGCGGCCTTCCAGTTTTCATGGAAGCGGACCGCCAGCCCGGCGAAGAAGGCCATGAACAGCCAGCCGACGCCGAGGAGAGCATCGTCAGGTGCCCCCGACGCCTCGTCGGCGAGGACCGGCACGGTCACCGCGGCCACCGCCAGCAGGACGGCGGTGGCCCGCCGCGGTGGCGCGCTGTGGCGCGCCGCCGTGAACGCCGCCACCAGTGAGGCCGGCATCGTGGCCTCGTGGGGATAGTCGAGGATGTGGTACGGCGTCGACACGACGAGGACCGCGAGGACTACGAGGATCGGCCGGCGCCGGCGGGCCAGCAACGGCGCCGACATCGCGCCCAGGAGGGCGATCGCCCACAGATCCACGCTTCGCTCGCCGTCGAAATCGACCGCGTGGATCGTCAGAGCGACGACGACGCCGAGCACGAACACCGCCGCCGTCAGCAGCCGATCGGCTACTGACGGACGGAGCGCCGTCATCGTTCACCCAGTGTCATCGACAGGGTCATCGACACAGTCCTATCCCATGCGCCAGAGCTTGCTGGGCCACCAGATCCGCGAACCCAGCGACATCGTCAGTGCGGGAACCACGATGGACCGCACCAGCAAGGTGTCGATGAGCACGCCGACGGCGACCAGTATCCCAATCTCGACGAGCATGACGAGCGGCAGCGTGGCGAGCACCGCGAACGTCGCCGCGAGCACGACGCCGGCCGAGGTGATCACGCCACCGGTCACCGCGAGGCCACGTTTCGTGCCCTCGACAGTGCCGTGCCGGGCGGCCTCCTCACGGACCCGGGTCATCAAGAAGATGTTGTAGTCGACCCCGAGTGCGACCAGGAAAAGGAACCCGATCAGGGGCACCGACGACTCCAACCCGGCGAAACCGAGCACGTGGTCGAACACCAGGTTGCACAGTCCGAGGGCTCCGAAGAACGACACCACGACGGTGGCGACCAGTACCAGCGGAGCCACGATCGCCCGCAGCAGCAGCCCGAGGATGGTGAGCACCACCAGCAGGATCAGCGGCATCACCAGATTGCGGTCGCTCTTGTTGGTCTCGGCCTCGTCAAGCTTCTCGGCACTCGGCCCACCGACCAGCGCGGCCTCGCCGGCGACCTCGCGTACGTGCTCCCGCAGCCGCTTGATCGTTGCCGTCTCACCCGCGCTTTCCGGCGAGTCGACCGGGAGCGCGGAGATCTCCACCCAGTCATCACTGGTCCGGCCGATCTCGGCTTCGGCAACCCCCGGTGTCGTTTTGACGGCGGCCAGGACCTCGCGGCTCTGGTCCGGCCGGCTCATCACGGTGAGCGGCTGACCGCTCTGGTCGGGGTAGCGCACCTCGATCAGCTTCGCCCCGGTCACCGACTCCGGCGTCGAACGGGCGAACTGGTCCAGCTGCGGAAGCGACCCGGTGGCTCCCACTGTGCCCAGCGCGAGACCGCCCAAGATGACCAGCGGCACCGCCCAGCTGACCACGCGGCGGCGCGCAACCAGCTCGCCGAGCCGACCCCACCGAGTACCAGATGCGTGTGCTTCCACCCCGAGCCGCGGCACGAACGGCCAGAAGACCCGGCGCCCAAGCACCACCAGCAGGGCCGGGAAAAGCGTCAACATGACGAGCAGCGTGGACCCGATGCCAGCCGCACCCACCGGGCCGAGACCGCTGGTGCTGTTGAGATCCGCCGCCAGCAGGCACAACAAGCCGGCTACCACCGTCGCCGCCGAGGCGAGGATCGCCGGGCCGGCCCCACGCAGCGCTGCCAGCATCGCGTCGATCGGCCGCTCGTGGTTGTGCAGCTCCTCGCGGTAGCGAGACACGACCAGCAAGGCGTAGTCGGTGCCCGCGCCGAAGACCAGGACGATCAGCAACGCCGAGCTCATGCTCGTCACGGTGAAGTCGAAGATCTGGGTGAGTGCGTAGACAACACCCATCGACATGATCGCCGCGACCCCGACCGCCGTGAGCGGGACCAGCCACAGCAGCGGGCTGCGGTACGTCAGGATCAGCAGGATCGCCACCACTACGGCGGTAGCGAGCATCAACGTAGCGTCGACGGAATCGAAGACCTCGTCCATGTCGGCCCCTAGCGCGGTCGGACCGGTGACATAGGCATTCAGGCCGTTCGGCCGGCCGGCAAGAAGGTCACGCGCCTCGGCGGTGGCACGAGCCTCCTCGTCGATCGCCTTCCGGTCGAGCGGCAGCGTGTACATCAGGGCTGTGCCGTCGGCGGAGTCGATGATCTGGGGCGATGCGCCGGTGTCGCTGCCGAATCGCTTCGCCAGCTCGGCGTGACCGCGTACGACCGCCTCCCGGTCGCCTGGTCGAAGGCCGCCGGGTCGTTCGTACACGACCACGAGCAGGCCGTTCTCACCGCCGGGCAGCCTGGCTTCGGCCTGGAGCACCTTGGTCGACTGGGCGCTTGCCGGCAGGTAGTCGGCCTGGCCATCGCGAGTCACCGAGTCGAGCTTGCCGGCAAGCGAGAAGCCGCCAACCAGCAGCCCGATCCACACAGCCAGCATGAACCACGGCAGCACGGTCTTGCCCCGTGATCTTTTCGGTCGGGTATCGGCACCGGAGTGGCCGGGCGCCCGTAGCTGAGAAGTCATGGCAACCACGCTGTCAACCCGACAGGTCTGAAACGTCCGGCCACAGCAGACACTTCGCCGTACTCCGCACGGAGTACGGCCCCAGTTCAGAGAGCCGACGAGGGGACTCGAACCCCTAACCACCGCTTTACAAGAGCGGTGCGCTGCCAGTTGCGCCACGTCGGCGGGTGCACGGGAGTGCGTGGCCATCGTAGTGGATGGTGGGGTGGGGGTGGTGCGGGTGGGGGATTGGTTAGGTGGGTGGGGCGATTGGGGTGGTGGGTGGGGTCATGGGGGTTGGGGTGTTGAGGGTGGCTATGGGGCGGCGGAGGGATTGGGCGCCTGGGATTGCGGTTAGGGCTACGGCGGCCATTACCAGGAAGGCGGCTAGGGGGTGGTCTACCAGTAGGCCGACGATGGTGGCGACGATCAGGCCGCCTAGGTTGCCGGACATCCAGATCAGGCCCGCTGCGGTGCCTTCGGCTTCGCCGGTTCGGCGTTCTACCAGTTCTAGGACGATGGGTAGGGCGGGGAGTAGTAGGAAGCCGATCAGGGTGATGGCTATGAAGGCCAGGACGGCGCCGGGCCATAGGGCCAGGGCGGCGCAGGCTAGGGCGGTTATGGAGAGGCTGGCTACTAGGAGGGCGGCTTCGGCGTGGTGGCGGACTACCAGGACTGGGACTATGGCGCTGCCGATTACTCCGGCTACTACGTTGACTAGGAGGATTGTGGAGGCGGTGCCGGCGGTTACGCCTGCGGGTTCTAGTAGGGCTTGGGTGAAGGTGGTCATGGCTACGAAGACGCCGAAGGGGAAGATCGCCAAGAGGCAGAGGCGGCGGATTAGGGGGTCGGACCAGGCGATCTTCAGGGCGTTGCGGTCTGGGCGGTGGTGTTCTGGTTTGTGTTCGCCTGGTTTGCGGAGGGCGATGATGAGCCAGGCGGCGGCGATTACGGAGAAGATTGCCGTTAGCCAGAGCATGGTGGGGAGGTCGTTGCTGTCGGCCAGGATGGCTGAGAGGGCGAAGGCTATGACCATGCCGGCGAAGATGCTGGCGGTTCCCGCGGCTATGCCGGTGGGGCGGTCTTTTTCGGAGAGGTAGCGGCCGGTGATGCCGGTGACCGCGTTCAGGACCAAGGGCTGGGCGATGGAGGCTAGGAGTTGGCCCGCGAGGAGCCAGTTGTAGGTGTCGCCGAGTCGTAGTAGGGCGCCGAGGGCGGTTAGGACGGCGCCGGCGATCAGGCCGCTGCGGAACCATTTGTCGAGGATCAGGCCGGCGGGGATTGCCAGTACCACGTACAAGAGCGGGAAGACTTGGGCCAGCCAGCCGATGGCGTTTTCGGAGACGTTGTAGCGGGTGGCGGCGACCGTGGTGACGCCGGCGAAGTTGAGCCAGACGAGTTGGGTGGCCGCGCCTACCAGGGCGAAGGCGACGATTGCTCCCCAGCGGCTGCGCAGTTTGAGCTCCACCATCAGTGTTTCCCTCCCAATGATTACCGCAGAGTAGCGCGCACGCGGCGGTCGATGAAGCGGCGGACGAGCGGGGCGAAGAGCGGGCCCAGGCCGGACAGGGTGGCTATGCCGGGATCGGAATAGACGGCGAAGCGACGGCGGTCGATCGCGCGGACAATGTCGGTGGCGACCTGGTCGGCGGTGATGGGTTTGATCGCGCCGGAGATGGCGGCGGTCTCCGCGGGTTTGTAGAGGTTTTCCTCGGCCAGTTGCGGTGTGTCGACGTCGGGCGGGAAGACGCAGGCGACGTGGATTCCGGCGGGCTTCAGTTCGCTGCGGACGACCTCCATCAGGCCCCGTACGGCGAACTTCGCCGGCGCGTACGCCGAATAGCCGTAGAACCCGAGTAGCGCCGTACTGGAGCTGATCGCCACGATCGAGCCGCTCCGACGCGAGACCATCGACGGCGCCACGGCGCGGATGGCGTAGAGCGTGCCGAAGTAGTCGACCTCGATCATCTGCCGGAACACCTCATCGGACAGGTCGAGGAAGGGGCCGGGGCGGGCCAGGCCAGCGGCGGTGATCAGCACATCACACGGGCCCGCCTCAGCAACGAAGCCGGCGAGAGCCGCGGTCAGGGCGGCCTGGTCCGAGACGTCGACGGCCGCAGTACGGACTAGCGCGCCGGATGAGCGCAACGACGCCGCAGCCGACTCCAGGCGGTCGGCGCCGCGGGCGATCAGGGAGACCGAGGCACCGCGGGAAGCCAGCAGCCGGGCCGTCGCCAGGCCGATCCCGCTGGAGCCGCCGGTGACGACAACATGAGCGTTGCTCACTTTTGTCATGGAGAGACCCTGCCATGGCGGTCGGCCTTCTGGATAGAAGAGGAACGAAACGCACCCTTCGCGGGACTGGGGATCCTGGAGTTATCCACAGGGTGGTGCGGACTACGCCCAACGCGTACCGCCGCGCCTTCAGTTGACGATGAAGAAGGCAGCGGGGAGGGTGGGTTGATGGCACGGCCCTGGGGGAGGCGTATGAGTGGAGACCGGGCGGCCCGGATCGACTTGTCCGTGGTCGATGGCGGGGGCGCGGTGGTTGCCGTGGCCGGGATGATGGACGTTCCGGTCGCGATGGCGTTGCGCCGGTTGCTGGTCGAGGCGTCCGAATGGCGGGCAGGGGCCTTGCGGCTCCGGCTCGATATTCCGGTCAACGGGGCTGAGTTGCTGGCGCAGATCCTCCGGGACGCGCAGGCGCGGTTCCGCGCCAAGGGGCGCAAGCTCGTGGTGGCGACGCCCAATCCGGCGGTCGCGAAGTTGCTGGCCGGCGCCAACGTCGCGGCGGAGCTCGAATAGTCCTGGGTACAGGACGGCGTGCGGCTGAGAAGAGTCAACGTCGACCGGCCCGGGTTCACGCGGCGCAAGCGTGGTACCGGGTTCAGTTATCTCGATGCCGAGGGCAACGTGATCCGCGATGCCGAGGCGATCGAGCGGATCAAAGCGCTCGCGATCCCGCCTGCCTGGCAGGACGTCTGGATCAGCCCGCACCCCAACGGGCACATCCAGGCCGTCGGCAACGACGAGGCCGGCCGGCGGCAGTACCTGTACCACGACGAGTGGCGGACGGCGCAGGACGCGGACAAGTACGAGCGGGTACGCCGCCTGGCGCGCCGCCTGCCCGCATTCCGCCGAGCGGTCGACCGCGATCTGTGTTCGCAGGGGCTCACGCAGCAGCGCGTGCTCGCGGTGGCGCTGCGGATGCTCGACCATGGGGTGTTCCGGACGGGCAACACCCAGTACGCCGAGGAGTACGGCAGCCGTGGTGCGGCGACCCTCCTGCGCGACGACGTCCGAGTCCGCAAAGGGCTGCTGGTCTTCGACTTCACGGCCAAGGGCGGGATCCGGCGGACGCTGGAGCTCGAGGACGCCAAGCTAGTCACGGCGGTCACCGCGCTCAAGCGCAGCCGGCACGAGAGCCCGCATCTGCTGGTCTATCGGGACCGCGACGGCTGGCACGATCTCGATGCCGACCAGATCAACGGGCGCTTCCAGGAGCTGGTCGGCGACGACTACACGGTCAAGGATCTGCGGACCTGGACGGCGACCGTCCATGCGGCCGTCGCGCTGGCGCAGGCCGAACCGCCCGACACCAAGAAGGCCAAGACGGCTGCGGTCAAGCAGATGCTCAGCGAGGTCTCGGGGCATCTGGGCAATACCCCGGCGGTGGCCCGGGCGTCGTACGTCGATCCGCGGGTGATCGCGCAGTACGAGGAAGGGCGGACCATCGCCCGGGCGATCAGCCTGGCGGGGTCGGACAACCTCAACCGGGCTGTGGTGCGGACACAGCTGGAGCGTTCGGTGGCTCGGTTGCTGGGTACCGGGGCTGCAAAATGAGAGGAGAACCACCATGCCCGCAGGGTCGAGCAAGAAGCGTGAGCGGCAGTACGAGCACATCAAGGCCGGGCTGAAGAAGCGTGGTCGCAGTGAGGACACCGCCGAGGAGATCGCCGCGCGCACGGTCAACAAGGAGCGTGCCCGCTCCGGCGAGGCGAAGCAGAAGAGCCGCACGTCGACCGACGACATCTCGTCGAGCCGGCGCGGTGGGCTGCGGTCGCACAGCGGGTCTCAGGGACGTACCAAAGAACAGCTCTACAACGAGGCCAAGCACAAGAACATCAAGGGCCGCTCGAAGATGACGAAGGCCCAGCTGGAGAAGGCCGTAGGAGGCCGCTAGCCCAGGAGGCCGCTGGCGCAGGAAGCCGTTAGCGCAGGAAGCCTCGGAGGCTCCGGACCAGCTCTAGGGGCGCGTTTTCTGCGATGTGGTGGGTCGAGTCGATGCCGTGGCCGACGATCTGCGGGCACCACGGGTGCCAGACCTCGAGTGGGTTGGCGTAGATCTCTTCCATGTCGTCGCGTTCCGACCAGAGCATCATCGTGGGGCAGGTGATCTGGCGGCCGTCCGCGCGGTCCTTCTCGTCGGCCTGGCGATCGATGCCGAGGCCGGCGCGATAGTCCTCGACCATCGCGTGCACGGTGGCCGGGTTGCGGATGGCGGCGAGGAAGTCGGCATGGTTCTCGGGGCCGAGTACGTCGGGGCCGTTCGACGTCCAGGCGTTGTACCAGGTCTCTGGATCGGCGCAGATGACCCGCTCGGCCGGCTTGGCGGTCTGGGCGAAGAACCACCAGTGCCACCACATCGCGGCGAACTTGTCCGTGCACCGCTCCAGCGCCTCGACCACCGGTACGCCGTCCATCACGACCAGCTTGCTGACCCGGTCGGGGTGGTCGAGCGCGGTCCGGTACGCGACGTTCGAACCGCGATCGTGCCCGACGACGGCGAAGCGGTCGTGGCCGAGTGAAGTCATCAGCTGTACGACGTCACCCGCCATCGCCCTCTTCGAGTACTGCGTATGCGCGTCGTCCGCGGCCGGCTTGTCCGACTGGCCGTAGCCGCGCAGATCGGGGCAGACCACGGTGAAATCAGCGGCCAGGGCAGGAGCGACCTGGTACCACGTGGTGTGCGTCCGCGGATGCCCGTGGAGCAAGACCACGGCGGGTCCCGACCCGCCGTGGCGGACCCGGAGGGTCACTTCGCCGACGGTGACCCGGTCGAGTTGGAAACCGTCGAACATGTCAGCTCGCCACCTTCGAAGCAGCGGTCTGCCAGCGGTCCAGGAGCTGATGGGCGAAGAGGTTGTCGAGGGCCAGGCAGCAGGTGGCGCCGAAGAGGATGTCGGGGATGGCGTCGGGGTGGTCCGAGGCGTAGCTGTCGCACAGGTCGTGGGCGGCGATCTGTTCGTGGACCGCGTCGGCCTCGATGTGCTCGGTGAAGTACCGGGCGGCAGCAGAGTCGGCGCCCAGGCGGGTTGCGCCGGCGGCGTACCGGCGGTTGGGGAGGGTTGAGGTCATCTCCAGGGCGGCCAGGTGGCCGAGCAGCGCACCGGTCCAGCGACGGTGGAGGGCGAAGTAGGACATGAGGTTCGACAGGGCGAGGGTGACGGCTGGTACGTCGGGGACGTAGCGGCCGTAGGTGTCGTCGAGGTCCAGCCAGCGCATCGTCGTACGGAAGAGTTCGGCGTGCATCCGGTCGGGGCGGCCGCCGCCGTACTCGTCGGCCTGGATCTCCACCAGGGCGGCCTTTGCGGGGCCGTCGAGGCGGGGGATGCCGAAGCTGTGCGGGTCGGCCTCCTTGAGTTGGTAGATCGACCGGTTCAGGACGAACTCCCGGAACTCCTCGAGCCCGGCGTGGCGCTGGAGGTACCCGGCCAGCGACGGGCCGTCGTCGTTGTCGATCAGCTCTCGCAACAGCTGCGAAGGCTTGCCGTCGACTGGGCGCCAGTACGTGGCCTGCAGCCAGCCGGACCAGCAATGCTCGAGCTTGGCGCGGAAGCCGAGTACGTGCGGGTTCCACTCCGCTTCCGGATCGACCTCGTCGAAACCCCGGTAGTGGAGTTCGTAGCAGCACCACAGCGCCAGTTGCAGATCCTCGTCCGCCCAGGGCCGGCCGTCCTCGCCGATCGGCGGGGCCGCAGTGAGCGAGCGGTCACGCAAACCGACGATCAGCCAGTTGCTGAGCGGTCCGCGGGGTGGGGGTAGGCGCATCAGGGGTTCTCCTTCGGTGTGACGCTGGGTACCGGTACCCCGTGCATAACTTTGATACCGCCGAGATCCAGGCGTACGAGGACGGACCGTTGATTGTCAGGGGCAACTTCGAGCTCCGCGACGAGAACGGCGAGCTGATCGACCCCGGCCGCGGCACCATCGCGTTGTGCCGCTGCGGGAAGTCGGCCTTGAAGCCGCTGTGCGACGGGACGCATACGCTGATCAGGAAGCGTCGATAGGAGCAGACCCGTGGAGAAGTTCGCCGGAGCGGAGGAGTGGGTGCCTGCGCGCGGCGGGCTGCCCAAGCTGGCTGCTGGGCTGAAGGACTGCCGCGGCTGCGATCTGTGGGAGGACGCGGAGCAGGTCGTCCCAGGCGACGGGCCCGCGAAGGCCCGGATGATGCTCGTCGGCGAGCAGCCGGGCGATGTCGAGGACAAGGAAGGCCAGGTGTTCGTCGGGCCGGCCGGGCGGTTGCTCGACAAGGCGCTGGCGGCGGCCGGGATCGAGCGGGACGCCGTCTATCTCACCAATGCGGTGAAGCATTTCCGGTTCGAGCGCAAAGGAAAGCGGCGGATCCACAAGACACCGGCCGCCGGGCACATCACGGCCTGCGCGCCCTGGCTGACGCGCGAGTTGCAGATCGTCAAGCCGGAGCTGGTGGTCGTGCTCGGTGCGGTTGCCGCCCGGGCGTTGCTGGGCAGCGGATTCAAGGTGACCGAGCGCCGGGGTGAGGCGGTCGAGTTGGCGGACGGGACCGCCGCGATGGCGACGGTCCACCCGTCCGCTGTCGTACGTTCCGAGGAGTACCGCCGCGACTTCGCCCTCTTCGTCGACGACCTCCGCAAGGCGGCCGGGCTACTTTCCTGAGCGGCGCAGTTCGGGCAGGACCTCGTCGCGGTACAGCTTCATCATGTCGATGGAGTGCGGGCCCATGTTCGCCACGTAGATCTCGTCGAAGCCGGCCTCGACGTACGGCTTGAACGCCTCGAGATGATCGTCCGCCTTCGGGCCGGCCGCCACCGACTTGGCCGTCTGCTCCTTGGTGACGAGTTCGCTGGCCTGCTCGAAATGCCGCGGCGACGGCAGAACCTGGGCCAGCTCACCCGGCACCCCGGAATTCCGCCAGATCCGATGCGCCTGCTCGACGCCCTCGTCCACCGTCGGCGCATAGCTCACCTTGAAGCCCGCCTGGGCCGGCTTGTCCCCGCCGCCGTTGGCGCGGTACCGCTCCAGCAACTCCTTGTCCGGACTGGTCGTGATGTACCCATCGGCGATCCGCGCCGCGACATCGGTCGCCTCGGGCCCGAACCCGGACATGTAGATCGGCAGGGGTGAGTCCGGCCGGGTGTAGATCCGCGCGGTGTCGACCGTGTAGTGCTTCCCGTGATGATTGACGAAGCCGTCCTCGGTCCACAGCCGCCGGATGATCTCGACAGCCTCCTCGAGCATCTCCAGCCGCACGTCGACGGTCGGCCAGGCGTCGCCGAAGATGTGCTCGTTGAGCGCCTCGCCGGTACCGATGCCGAGCCGGAAGCGTCCGTTCAGCAGTACCGCGCTGGTCGCCGCCGCCTGGGCGATGACCGCGGGATGGATCCGTACGGTCGGGCAGGTGACCGCCGTCGTCACCGGCAGCTCGCACACCTGTGAGACCGCGCCGATCGTCGACCACACGAACGCGCTCTGCCCCTGCTCGTCGTTCCACGGATGGAAATGGTCACTGATCCACAGGCCGTCGAAGCCGGACTCCTCGGCCAGCCGCGCCTGTTCGATCAACTGCGCCGGGGTGTACTCCTCGCTGGACAGGAAGTACCCGATCTTCACGTCACGCCTCCAAGGTCTCGTCGGTACCTCCCCGGTGCCCCGCCGCATTCATCTGCACGCATACCGGTGGGTACTGATTGCGCATGCGGCGAGTCATCGGGTGGTTCGGGATTGGTTGCCTGGTCATCGCGTTCGCGCTCGGTTGTGGCGACCCGGACCGGCAGCTGCGCTCGGAAGGCGCCCGGGCGGCCCGCGAGGCGGCGTCGGCGGCCGGTACCGCGGAACTGGCCGGTCAGTCGTTCCTCGATCACAAGCTCTGGTCGCAACCGGCCGGCCAGTTGGTCAGCGAGGCCGAGGAGGCGCTGGGAAAGGCCAGCAGCACTTTCGACCAGCAGCAGCCCACGACCCGGGCCTCCCGCAAGACCTATGACGAGGTGTCCAAGACGCTGGACGATGCCGCGGGCAACGTCACCGATCTGCGGATCGCACTCGACAACGGTGATGTCGACGGCGTGGCCGAGCTGGTGAAGGAGCTGGCCGGCACCACCGAGGGGTTGCGCAAGCTGGGGGAGACGGCGAAGTGAAGAAGGTCTTCGCCGTCACGCTCGGCATCCTGACCGCGATCGGCGGCTTCGTCGACATCGGTGACCTGGTCACCAACGCGCTGGTCGGGGCGCGGTTCGGGATGCGGCTCAGCTGGGTCGTGGTCCTCGGCGTGATCGGCATCTGCCTGTACGCCGACATGTCCGGCCGGGTCGTCGCGGTGTCCGGCCGTCCGGTGTTCGACCTGATCCGGGAACGGCTCGGCCGGCGTACCGGGCTGGTCACGCTCGTCGCGTCGTTCCTTGTCACCCTGCTGACCCTGATCGCGGAGATCGGCGGCGTCGCGCTGGCCTTCGAGCTGGCGAGCGGGGTCAACTACCTGCTCTGGGTGCCGCTCGCCGCGTTCGCGGTCTGGCTGGTCATCTGGCGGGTGAAGTTCTCCAAGCTGGAGACGGTGTTCGGGCTGATGGGGCTGCTGCTGATCATCTTCGCCGTCGCGCTCTGGAAGCTCGGCCCGGACTGGGGTCAGCTGGTACACCAGGCGACGAATCCGCACCCGATCGGCCACGAGACCTGGGCGACCTACGCGTACTACGCGATCGCACTGTTCGGCGCGGCGATGACGCCGTACGAGGTGTTCTTCTTCTCCTCCGGTGGCGTGGAGGAGAAATGGACCAAGCGCGATCTGGCCACCGAGCGGTCGAACGTCTTCATCGGCTTCCCGCTCGGCGGGCTGCTGTCGCTGGCGATCGCCGGGTGCGCGGCGGTGCTGTATCTGCCGGTCGGGATCCACGTGGAGACGCTCGGCCAGGTGACCCTGCCGGTGGCCGTTGCCTTCGGCAAGCTCGGGCTGGCGATCGTGCTGATCGGGGTGTTCGCGGCGACCTTCGGGGCAGCGCTGGAGACGTCGCTGTCGTGTGGATACACGATCGCGCAGTACTTCGGCTGGCAGTGGGGCAAGTTCGTCCGGCCCCGGCAGGCGTCGCGTTTCCATCTGGTGATGATCATCTGCTTGCTGCTGGCGATCCTGACCCTGATGACGATGGTGGATCCGGTCCTCGTCACGGAGTACTCCGTGGTGTTCGCGGCGATGGCGCTGCCGCTGACCTATCTGCCGATCCTGATCATCGCCAACGATCCCGACTACATGCGCGACGAGGTCAACGGCCGGGTGCGGAACTTCCTCGGGCTGATCTATCTCGGCTTGTTGCTGGTGGCATCGATCGCGGCGATTCCGCTGATGATCGTCACGAAAGCGGGGCGGTGACCCATGGCGGGCAAGGTGTTGCATGCGCAGTTGCACCTACTGGATCGGCAGCTGATCGACCAGGCGACCGGGGAGTTGCTGGGCAAGGTCGACGATGTCGAGCTGGATCTCGAGGCCGGCCCGCCGGTCGTGTCGGCGTTGATCTCGGGGCGGGTGCGGATTCCCGCGGTCGAGGTGATGGAGGTCGGTACCGCGGTCAGGATCGTGCGCGGCGAGTTGGACCTCACGCGTGGCGACGACTGGGTCGAGCGCCATGTCATCGACAAGATCCCTGGAGCCGGCGATGCGCCTGAATGAATTACTCGGCCGGAGCGTGGTCGACCGCCATGGCGAGCGGATCGGTGGGGTAGCCGATGTCCGGCTGGTTCAGGACGGGCCGCTTCCCGCGGGTGGTAGTCAGGCCGCGCTGAGGGTGGACGGCCTGATCGTCGTCGAGCGGCGGGTCACGCAGCTGTTCGGATACGAGCGGCACGTCGGACCGGCGTTGCTGCGGGCGATCGTGCACAGCAGGCTGGGCGAGGTCTGGTACCTGCCGTGGGAAGACGTCGCGCGGATCACCGATGAGTCGGTCGAGTGCGCGAACGGCCGCGCCGAGCTGGCACGGCTCGAGGCCCGGTACTAGTCAGTGCGGGAGCTTGCGGGTGTCGATGAGTTGCTGGGCGACGTCGCGGAGTTTGGTGTTGGTGTCTTGGGAGTAGCGCTTGAGGATGGCGAAGGCGCGGTCGCCGTCGACGTCGAAGCGTTCCATCAGGATGCCCATGGCCTGGCCGACCAGTTTCCGGGCGTCGACGGCCTGCGCCATCGTTTCCTCGTGGCGGGCCGAGGCGACGGCGACGGAGGCGTGCCGGGCGAGGATGTGCGCGATCGCCTCGTCGTCGGCGGTGAAGGCGTCGGGCTGAGCGGAGTACAGGCCTAGTACGCCGACGGTCGCGCGGGTCGAGTCGCCGGTGGACAGCGGGACGTCGAGCACGCTGCGGACCCCCAGCTTGGCGACCTTCTCAGCCCATTTCGGCCAGCGGTCGTCGGTATGGGTGTCGCGGATCATGACCGGCGTGCCGTTCCGCAAGGTGCTGATCAGCGGGCCGGTCTCACTGTCTATCTGAAGGCTGTAGACCTCCGCGACCATCGAATCGGTGACCGCGGCGACCTCTGGAGCGCCCCGGCCTGCAAGTACCACCCCGGCATGGCTGAGGTTCAGCGCCTGCAGGGCGAACTCGACGACGGCGTCGACCGTCTCCTCGACACCAGGCGCATCATGCAACTCGACGGCGAGCCGAGCGAACATGTCCGCCGCCGCGCGTGCTCCGTCGTCCGGGGAGTACTCCATGCCGAAAATTATGCCAACAGCCTCAGTGAATGGCGCCGGACATGCGGTTGAGCATCTCGGTCAGCAGCTCCTCGCCGGTCCCGAAGTTCAGCCGGACGAAGCTGGTCGCGGCCGGGTCGTAGCTGCGCCCCGGGCTGAGGGCGACCTTGGAGTGCTCGAGGAAGAAGCCGGCCGGGTCGTCGCCGAGGCCGGCGCCGGCGCAGTCGAGCCAGGCGACATAAGTGGCCTGGGGCGGCGTCCAGGTGATCCCTGCCGGGAGGCGGTCGCTGATCAACGCGCGGTTGCGATCGAGTTGGCGCAGTACGTCGTCGAGCCACTCGTCGCCGTCGGTGAAGGCGGCCTCGGCGGCGAGTACGCCGAGGATGCCGACCTGGTCGTTGGTGAACGGGAGGCGCTCCACGAGATCCTGCGCGCGGTCCGACGCGGTCACCAGGAACGCGGTCTTGAGGCCGGCCAGATTGAAGGCCTTCGACGCCGAGGTCAACGAGATGCCGCAGGACCGGGCCGCGTCGGAGACCTCGAGCCAGGGTTGGTGTTTCGCGCCCGGCAGGACCAGCGGAGCGTGGATCTCGTCGGCGAGCACCCAGGCGCCGTACCGCGCGCAGAGCTCGGCGATCTGAGCGAGCTCCGACCGTGGGAGAACCCGGCCGGTGGGGTTGTGCGGGTTCGGCAGGATCAGCACGTCCAACCCGTCTTGCAGCCGCGTGGAGAGCGCTTCGAGGTCGAACGAGCCGTCCGCGAGCAGCGGGATCGAGACCAGCGAGAAGCCGGCCGCCGGGAGCTGCTGGAAGAACGGCGGATAGGTCGCGGTGGCGAATCCGATCGACCCGCCCGGAGCGATCAGCCGGCAGAGCTCGATGATGCCGACCATCACGTCCGGTACAAGCGTCAGCCGGTCGGGGTCGACCGTCCAGTCCAGTCGCCGCTGGGCGAACCCGGCGAACGCAGTACCGAGTGAGGACGGCGCTCCGGAGGTGTAGCCGAGGTCGTGGCGGGCGATCGCGTCCAGCAGTACGGAGGTGATCGGCTCGGCCAGCTCGAAGTCCATCTCCGCGACCGTCGCCGCGATCACCCCGTCCCCGTGCCCGAACCACTTCTCACTCCGCCGCCGCTGCAACTCTTCCAGTCCCGGTACCTGTGGCATGTACCGACGGTATGCGGGTACCGGGGCAACCAACTGCAATCAGGAGGTACTGCGATGAGCACGGACCCCATCCCGCCCATCACCCCCGTCGGTCCGGGGAGTGACCCGAACGAGAATCCGGACCTGGTCGACCCCGGGACGGAGAACCCGGATATCGGCATCCGTCCCGGCGACGACAGTCCGCTGTCGATCCCGCAGCCGACGCCCGACGAGGATCTACTGTCCTCGTAGGGTGTCGTTCCTCGGGGTGTAGCGGAAGTAGTGCGGGTCGGTGAAGGAGCCGGGGACCTTGCCGAGGCTCCTGATCACCGTGGCGGTGCCGTTGACGTGGGCCATCGAGTAGAGGGTGGCCGACCGGGTGTCGCGGTCGATGCCGAGGATCAGTGTGCCGGTCCCGCACGGTGCGGCGATCAACTGCTCGAAGACCTGCCAGGTCGAGGTGCGCAAGGTGGTGCCGTACGTCGACATCGGGTAGGTGCCGAAGACCATCACCGTCATCAGCCGGCCCGCCCGGTTGTTGAGCAGGAAGACGTCGTAGCTGAACTCGCGGGCGATCAGCGTCATCGACTTGGCCGCGCTGAGACCGCCGATGCCGCCGGTACCGTGCCAGCCGGTCTCGTCCAGTGTCCAGCGCTTGAGGAAGCCGCTCGTGTCCTGGGCGTAGAGCGTGGTCCGCCTGGGCTCGAGCGGGTCCACCGGGTTGTGGATCGATTCGTCGATCCAGCGGAACCCGGACCAGCCGCCCCCGATCCGGCTCTCCGCCACCGGATGCGCCGGGTCGACCTGACCATTGGCGAGCGTGGAGTACGCCGTTGAGTACAAGGCGTTTCCGTGCACCGTCATACCGGACCTAGCGGCCCCGGTCCCAGTCGGGATGTTCCGGAAGGTGCTGATGTGCTGGACAGCGCCCGGCTGATACACACCGGACGTGGTGGTCACCGCGCCGACGGAGACGGGCGTCGAGGCGGTGATCGTGCGGGCGGTCTGGGCTCCGGCCGTGGTGACCGAACCGAGGTTGAGTGAGCAAGTGGCGGCGGCGTCGGCAGGTGTGACGGTGGAGCAGAGCGCGAAGGTCAGTACTGCGGCCCCCGCCAGGCTGATGGTCTTGGTGCGCATGATGGATCCCCTCCCAGGTTCCACGAGAGCTCCCGTGTGGCCCTCGTCACATTAGAAGCCGCTCGCGCCCCGGAAGTTCACTTCAACCGGCTCAACGTTCCGTCGGCCTGTACTGCGATCGTCGTGTGCAGCGTGCCGACGGTCAGATCGATCAGGTACGTCGACCCCGTCGTGCGGGTCGTGTAGCTGACCTGCTCCTTCGAGCCGGCCGGGACGATCAGCGACAGGATCGTCGCCGACCGGCCGTCGCGGTGGAAGGCGACCGCCGGAGCGGGCAGCTTCTGCGTCGCCTTCGGGAAGTGCCAGCCCTGGACCGGGTCGTCCTCGCCCTGCTCGACGGTGATCGCGTCGCCCGGAAGGTCAACGTTATAAGGGATCTGCAGCAGGACGGTCTTGACCTTGTCGCCCGGCTTCTGGGCGACCGCGGTGGTCGGCGAAGTGACCTTGACCTGCTGCCCTTCGGCCAGGTGCCACAGGGTCTTGAAGGATTGGTCGTTCCCGGCGGTCGCGCGGTCCAGCGTGACGATCACGTCGGGGTCCTTGAGCACCAGGACCGTGCGGTTGCGCGTCATCCCCGGCGCAGGCTCGTCGGCGAGCTCGTAGAACTCCGACGCCGGCTGGATCGCCGACCGGACGAGCTTGGTCTCGACCCGGTGGCCTTCCATGTCGGGGCTGGTCAGCACGTTGTGCGCGGCCTGGCTGTGCACCCAGTCGCGCCACTTGTCCCGCTGGTACCCGGAGTGCCCGCCGTCGATCAGGATCTGCCGCCCGTGCGAGGTATAGGTCAGCGACATGTGGTCGTCGTGCCCGTGCAACGTCGGCGCCGGCCCGAACCTCAGGCTGTAGGTCGATTCGAGCGCGAGCGGCCGCTTCTCGCCCCACCCGGTGTGCCCGAAGATGTAGCCGGCGTCGTAGATCCCGACCCGCTCGGCCGGCCGGTGACCGGGCATCTTCAGCGCGTCGATCACCTCGGAGTCACCGAGCTGGTGGAGCTTGCCGAGCGAGTCGGTGGCCATCACGAGCCACCTCGCGAGCGCCGCGCGACGCGTGTTGATGTTGGACCCCGGGTCGGCGCCGCATTCTTTCAGGGCCTTCGCCGCCCGTCCCCAGAGCGAGTAGTTGAACTGCGCGTACCCCGTTGACTGCTCGTTGGTCGACCCCTGCTCGTCGATCGCCTCGGTGATCGCCCGGGCCAGCCGGCGCTGGGCCAGCTCCTTCAACGGTTCGCGGTTGAGCGTGCAGCCGATCCCGAACATCGCGATGCTCTCGTCGGTGCCGTGGTTACCCGGTCCGCCGAAGTTGATCTCCATGAACCGGGCGTGGTCCAGCAGAGCCTTGTCCAGCCAGGCGTAGCTCGCCGGCAAGGTCTTCACCTTGAGCCCGGACAGGATGGCCTGCCGGGTGCAGATCAGCACGTTGGTGCGGTGCATCGTCGCCTCGTGCGCGCCGACATCGACCTTCCAGTCGTACGGGTTGTCGTTCACCCAGTCGTGGATGATCGTCGTCACCCGCGCCATCGCCGCCTTGTCACCCTTGCCTGCGGCCTTGATGCCCTGGCCGAGCCAGCGCAGCGAGTGCAGCCACATGTACCAACTGGGCTGGTTGTACGGGTTGGAACGCCAGTTGATGTCGCCCTTGCCGTTGCCCACCTGGTACGCCGGATAGACGCTCCACTTGAACTTGTCCTGGTAGAGCCCGGACAACGGGTTGGGAGTCTCGACTCCGCTGAATCCCGGGCAGGTGTACTTGTCGGCAGGCGGCCGCGCCACCTGGCCGGGCTTCGGCGGGGTGCTGATCCGGGTCGCGGTCGGGATCGCCTTCGTGCCGACCTTCACGTCGTCGCGCGGCGTGAAGGACCGCTGCGGCGAGATGATCACCGTCATCAGCGCGATCACCAGCACGACGATCCCTGCCGTCAGGAACGGCAGCCACTGCCGCCGAAGCAGGGGTCGCAGATGGAGCTGCCGTCCGGGCAACATGTCGTCC
Source organism: Kribbella koreensis (assembly GCF_039525325.1). Taxonomy (NCBI): domain Bacteria; kingdom Bacillati; phylum Actinomycetota; class Actinomycetes; order Propionibacteriales; family Kribbellaceae; genus Kribbella; species Kribbella koreensis. The sequence goes on along the minus strand of NZ_BAAAHK010000007.1, from coordinate 319,206 downwards.
TCACTTATCGCGCTCTCGGGCCTTGACAATTCAGGTCTAGACCGGTATTGAGGGCGGGCGTTGCCCCGGAAAGGTCTGCTGTGGTTTCGAGCCGATGACGGGTGGCTCTACCCCTATAGATGTCCGGCAGGGGTGAAAATGTTGGCTCCGATCGGTCACGAAACAAAAAAGAACCGCCACCCGGATCGGGTGGCGGTTCTTTTGGATCGGTGCCTGATGCAATTACCTGCTGAAGCCGGCGGTCAGGCCGCTGAGCAGCTGGCGGCGGCCGAGGGCGTACAGGATGACGATCGGCAGAGTGGTCAGGACGACCGAGGCGAGGACGGCCGGGACGTTCACGGAGTACTGGCCCTGGAAGGTCCACAGGGCGAGTGGAAGGGTGCGCTTCTCCGGGCTCTGGGTCAGGATCAGCGGCAGCAGGAAGCCGTTCCAGACGCCGAGGCCGTTGTAGATGCTGACCGTCACGAGCGCGGGCCGGGTCAGCGGCAGCGCGAGGGTGCGGAGCATGCCCCACTCGGTCGCGCCGTCGACCCGCATCGACTCGAACAGCTCCTTGGGTACGTCGCGGATGAAGTTCGTAAGCACCAGGACCGACAGCGGGATCGAGAACGCGATCGACGGCAGGATGATCGCCAGCAGGCTGTCGTACAGATGCATCTTGATGATCAGCAGGTAGACCGGGATGATCGTCGCCTGCAGCGGGATCGCCAGGCCCATCAGGAACAGCCCGTTGACACCGGCCAGGAAACGGCTGCCGGCGCCCCGGACGATCGCGTACGCCGCCATGAAGGCGATCGCGACCGCGGGCAGGATCGTGCCGGCCGTGACGATCACGCTGTTCACGAAGTACCGCGGGAAGTCGGACTCGATCACCAGCTTGTAGTTCTCGGTGGTCGGGTCGGCCGGCAGCGCGAACGGGTTCTGGGTGAAGAAGCCGGCCTGGTCCTTGAAGCTGGTGACGACGATCCAGTACAGCGGGATCAGCACGATCACCAGCCACAGCCAGCCCGCAGCGCCGCCGAGCCAGTTCCGTCGGATCAACCGCATCTCACGCCCCTTCCTGCTGGCTGGCCGTCGTGCTGCCGCCGAGTCTGCGCAGCAGCAGGGCGAGCGCGAGGCCGATCAGCACGAGCAGCACCGCGATCACGCTGGCCGGCCCCATCAGGTTCGCCTGGAAGCCGCGCTTGTACATGTCCAGCGCGAGCACCCGGGTGGCATCACCAGGGCCGCCCGCGGTGAGCACGAAGATCAGGTCGAAGAAGGTCAGCGAACCGACCACCATCAGCGTCGACGAGGTGATGATCGTGTACTTGAGCTGGGGCAGCGTGATGGAGAAGAACTGCCGGACCCGGCCCGCGCCGTCGATCGAGGCGGCCTCGTACATGGTGGTCGGGATCTGCCGGACGCCGCCTTGGTAGATCAGCGAGTGGAACGGGATGAACTGCCAGGAGACGACGAAGATCACCACGCCGATCGCGAGGTTGGACTTGCCCAGCCAGTCCTGGGCGAGGAAGTCGAGGTGCAGGCCGGCGCCGAGGCCGAAGTTCGGGTCGAGCAACGCCTTGTAGGTGATGGCGATCGCGGCCGAGCTGAGCAGTAGCGGGACGAAGTACAGGACCGCGAGCAGGGCGCGGTAGCGCTGGCGGCCGGCCAGGAAGACGCCGAGCAACAGGCTCATCGGCGTCTGCACCGCCCAGGACAAGATCATGATCTCGAACGTCACGAACAGCGAGTGCGGTAGCGCCGGATCGCTCAGAACCGAACGCCAGTTGGAGATCCCGGCGGTATGGATGGCGCCGAGGCCGTCCCACTGGGCGAAGCTGAGCAGCAGCACCCCGATCAGTGGGACGACCCCGAACACCGTGAAGATCGCGAGGGCGGGGAGGGCCATCCACGCGACCGAACCGCTCCGGCCGGCCTGCGAGGTCGTCCGCCCGGCGACCAAGGCGTCGGTCGGAGCGGCAGCCGTCACTTGCCGATCACCCCGTTCATGCTGTCCGCGAACTGCTGCGGCGAGATCGACAGCTGGAAGAGCTTGGCGATGTTGTCGAGCAGCGTCTCGGCCGCGGCCGGGCTGAGCGCCTGGTCCCAGGACTGGGCGAAGTTCTTCGCGTTCGCCGCGGTGTCGTAGACGAAGTTGAGCCACTCGGAGTCGTTCTTGTCCGTGATCGAGGAGAGCTTGTCCTTCGCGCTCTTCACGACCGGGATGCTGCCGGACTTCACCCAGGCGTCGACGGTGGCGTCGTCGAGGGTGTTGTTGGCGATGAACTTCTTCGCGATGTCCTTGTCGGCCTGGCTCGCCTTGGACGAGATCGACATGTACTGACCCGGGTTGCCGACGGTGTCGCTCGGGTCGCCCTTGCCACCCTCGTACGGCGGGAAGTTCATGTAGCCGAGGTGGCCGCCGGTGACGAAGTCCTTGCCGGAGGCCTTCATGCCGCCGTAGGTCCAGGCGCCGTGCAGCATCATCGCGGCCTTGCCGGTGTAGAGCAGGGCCTGGTCGGCGTTGGAGTCGGCGGTGATGGACGAGAAGCCCTTGATGAAGCCGTTCGCCTTGATCAGGTTCTGCATCTCCTCCAGCGCCTTCAGCGCGGACGGGTCGGACCAGCCGTCGGCCTTGCCGTCGAAGATGTTCTGGAAGACCTCGGCGCCGCCGATCCGGTCGAACAGGAACTCCAGCCACATCATGTTGGTCCAGCGCGACTGCCCGCCGAGCGAGAACGGCGCGATGCCCTTCTCGTTGAACTTGGGCACCAGCGCCATGATGTCCTGCCACGACTTCGGCGGCTCGGCGCCGATCCGCTCGAAGGCGCGCTTGTCGTAGAACAGCACGATCGGCGTCACGGTCTCACCAGGTACCGCGTAGATCTTGCCGTTGACGGTCGCCGCGGTGAAGGCGGACGGGAAGATCGACTCCTTCAGCGCGGCCTGGTCCTTGTTGAGCCAGTCGGTCAGGTCCTCGACCTGGCCCGCTTCGACATACGCCTTCAAACCGCCGCCGCCCCAGCCCCAGATCAGCGTCGGGCCCTGGCCGGCCCCGATGGCGGTCTTGATCTTCTGCTTGAACGCGTCGTTCTGGAACTCGGTGGTCTTGATCTTGGTGTCCGGGTTCGCGTCGTTGAACCGTTTGACCTGCGCCTCGCGGATCGCCTGCTGGGGCTGACCGGTGAGGAACCAGTAGGTCGCGCCGGAACCGGTCGCGCCCGCTTCGGAGGAGCTGCCAGAGCTCTTGGGGCCGGAGGTGCCGCACGCCGAGAGTCCGGCCGCTATCGCGGCGCTGCCGGCGGTCAGGCGAAGGAAGTTGCGCCGTGAGGTCGTCATGTTTCGTAACGTAGATTTCGGGAGTATTGCTGTCAAGACCTTGAATACGCTGCATTTGTGGGTGAGATTAAGCGTTATGAACGGGTCTGCAGTGTCGAAACATTTCGAAAACCGAGAGTGGCGCGATCTCAGTCTTCCGGCTGAGAAGCGGGCCGAGTTGTTGCTGCAGGCGATGACGCTGGCGGAGAAGGTCGGTCAGCTCGGCAGTCGCTGGGTCGGCAACGACATGGCGGAGACCGAGAAGCCGGCCGAAGAGCAGCTCAACGTCGCGCCGATGCAGGACGTCTTCACCGCGGGCGGATCCGTCCCGCTGGCGGAGGCGAGCCGGCACGGCCTCGGTCACCTCACCCGGGTCTGGGGCAGCGTTCCGCTCTCCGTCTACGAGGGCAAGGCGGAGCTGCTTCGCCAGCATCGCGTGGTGCTCGACCGGTCGCGGCTCGGCGTACCGGCGTTGGTGCATGAGGAGTGTTTGACCGGGTTCACGACCTATGGGGCGACCGTTTATCCGACGGCGCTGGCTTGGGGTGCGACGTTCGATCCCGCGCTGGTGGAGCGGATGGCGGCGGCGATCGGGCGGGACATGGCCGCGGCCGGTGTGCATCAAGGGTTGTCGCCGGTGCTCGATGTCGTGCGCGACTATCGGTGGGGCCGGGTCGAGGAGACGTTGGGCGAAGACCCTTATCTGGTAGGGATGTTGGGATCGGCGTATGTGCGCGGGCTGCAGAGCTCCGGGGTGATCGCGACCCTGAAACACTTCGCCGGGTACTCCGCCTCGCGGGCCGGGCGCAACCATGGGCCGGTGTCGATCGGGCGGCGGGAGCTGCTCGACGTCATCCTCCCGACCTTCGAAATGGCGCTCGCCTCGGCCGAGGCCGGCTCGGTGATGACCTCGTACGCCGATCTGGACGGCCTGCCGGCTGGAGCCGACTCGTGGCTGTTCACGCAGGTGTTGCGCGACGAGTGGGGTTTCGCGGGGACCGTGGTGTCGGACTACTGGGCCGTGCCGTTCCTGGCCAGCATGCATCGGGTGGCGGCGACGCCTGAGGACGCCGGGGCGCTGGCGCTTGCCGCGGGCACCGATGTCGAGTTGCCGGACACGATCGGGTTCGGCGCGGGGCTGATCGAGCGCGTTGAATCGGGGGAGCTCTCGGAGGAGCTGATCGATCGGGCTGCTCGTCGAGTCCTGCTGCAGAAGGTGCAGTTGGGACTGCTCGATCCTTCGTGGACACCGGAGGGCTCGGTTGGTTCTTGTGATTTCGACTCGGCCGAGAATCGCGCGCTGGCGTTGGAGATCGCCGAGCGGTCGGTGGTTCTGCTCGACGCAGGTACGGCGCTGCCGCTGGATCGCCTTGCGCCGCGGCGGGTCGCGGTGGTCGGACCGTGCGCGGGTGATCCGCGGACGTTCATGGGGTGTTACGCGTTCCCGAATCACGTGTTGCCGCGCTATCCGGAGCGCGGGATGGGGATCTCGGTGCCGACGCTTTTCGATGCCTTGAGCAACGAGATCACCGGATGCGTCTACGAGCAGGGGAGCGCTGTGCTCGGGGACGATCGGTCCGGGTTCGCGGCGGCGGTCGAGGCTGCGCGCGAGGCGGACGTGGTGATCGCTTGTGTCGGGGACCTGTCCGGGCTCTTCGGGCAGGGATCGTCTGGTGAAGGGTGCGATGCGGAGGATCTGCGGCTGCCCGGCGTACAGGCTGAGCTGGTCGATGCCTTGCTCGAGACCGGTACGCCGGTAGTCGTGGTGGTCGTGTCTGGACGGCCTTACGCGTTGGGTGAGATCGCAGGGCGAGCTGCTGGGTTGGTGCAGGCGTTCTTTCCTGGGCAGGAAGGTGGGGCCGCGATCGCCGGGGTGCTGAGCGGGCGGGTGGTGCCTGGCGGGAAGTTGCCGGTGCAGATTCCGCGGCATGTGGGCGGACAGCCGGGCACGTACTTGCAGCCGGCGCTCGGGAGTGTGGAGAGCGCGGGCATCAGCGGGCTGGAGGCTGTGCCGCTGTATCCGTTCGGGTACGGCTCGTCGTACACGACCTTCGAGGTCTCCGGGTTGGAGCTCAGCGCGGAAGAGATCGCCACGGACGGCTCGTTTGTCGCGACGGTGAAGGTGCGCAACACAGGCGCGCGGCGGGGTGATGAAGTGGTGCAGCTCTACTTGCATGACGTGGTGGCGCAGGTGGCTCGGCCGTTGAAGTTGCTGACCGGGTTCGCGCGGGTGTCGCTGGATCCGGGCGAGGTGGTGGAGGTGGCGTTCGAGGTGGACGCGGACCGGACGGCTTACAGTGGGGCAGATCTGCGCCGCATCGTCGAGGCGGGCGAGCTCGAAGTACTGGTGGGGACCTCGTCGGCCGATCTGCCGTGCCGCGCTGCCGTGCGGGTCGTTGGTGAGACGCGCGTGGTGGGCCACGATCGTACGATGGTCACCCCTGTTGTGGTGAGGAGGAACGCTTGAGCGGTCGGGTCACGCTGGCCACCGTCGCCGCCACTGCTGGAGTGTCGGTCGCGACGGTCTCCAAGGTGCTCAACGGGCGCAGCGATGTGTCCGAGTCGACGCGTGCCCGGGTGCAGGAGCTGCTCCGCGAGCACGAGTACATCGGGCGCCGGCCGGAGCAGGTCGAGCGGATCACCGTCGAGTTGTTCTACCAGGGGTTTCTCAACAGCTACTCGGTCGAGGTGATCCAGGGGGTCGTCGAGGCCGGCCAGGCGGCCGATGTGGACGTCGTCGTGGGGTCGCATCCGCACGCGAACCGGAGTAGCGGGCGGGCGGCTCCCTGGATCCGGGAGTTGACGGCGACCGGGCGGCGGGCGGCGATCGGGATCACCTGCGAGCTGACCGACGCGGACCTGGCGGCGTTGTCGCGGGCTCGGCTGCCGTTGGTGGTCGTCGATCCGATCAGCATCGCGCAGCCTGATGTGACGAGTGTGGGCTCGACGAACTTCGCGGGTGGGATGGCGGCGACGCAGCATCTGTTGTCGCTGGGGCATCGGCGGATCGCCTATCTGGGTGGGCCGCCCAGTTCGGGCTGCAACCAGGCGCGGCTGAACGGGTTCCGGGGCGCGATGGAGGCGGCGGGGGTCCCGGTGCCGAAGGACTATGTGTGGCTTCGCGAGTTCCTGTACGAGGACGGGCTGGCGGGTGGGGCCGATCTGCTCGATCTGCCGGAGCCGCCGACGGCGATCTTCGCCGGGAGCGACGAGACCGCGCTGGGTGTGATGGAGGCGGCTCGGGCTCGTGGGCTGCGGGTACCTGAAGACCTCAGTGTGATCGGGTTCGATGACACACAGGTGGCGCGGCTCGCGTCCCCGCAGTTGACGACCATCCGGCAGCCGCTGCGCGAGATGGGCGCGGTCGCGCTTCGTACTGCGCTGCAGTTGGCCGCCGGCGAGAAGGTGGATTCCCACCACGTGGAGCTGGCGACCCGTTTGATCGTCCGAGACTCAACTGCTGAGTTGGCTCGCGTTCCTGTTAGCTGACCTCTCGTGGGGTCGCGCCCGGTCCTGGGCGGAAGGCGACCTCGCGAGGAGTTGGCGTGTGGCCGCCCTCGCAGCGGAGGACTACCTCCACCTTTTCGCCGCAGCCGCGGTGTTCGGGGAGCAGGGGTGGGCCGGCCTCCATGGGGAGGTACTGGTCGCCCCACTGGACCAGGGCGACCATCACCGGGTAGAGGTCGAGGCCTGCCTGGGTGAGGCGGTATTCGTAGCGTTCGCGCTGGCCGGGGATGCGGTAGGCCTCGCGGCGGAGCAGGCCGCGGTCGATCAGGGCGGTCAGCCGGTCGGTGAGGACCTGGCGGGGGATGTTGGCGCGGGCGCGGATGTCCTCGAACCGGCGGACCCCGACGAACACCTCCCGCAGGACGTGGAACGTCCACTTCTCGCCGAGGATCTCCATCGTGCGGGAGATCGTGCAGTTCTCGGTCGACCAGTGCATGGCCTCCGGTACCGCCGCCTGAGTGCTCATGAAACCCAGGCTACGTCTACTTGACAGACTCAGCCAACCCGATGGAAGCTGAATCCGTGAATCAGACTCAGGTGGTCGAGGCGGATCAGCTCGTACTCCGGCGAGCCGGCGACGCCGACGTGGAGTCGCTGTCGGGGATGCTCGACGGCATGCCCGATTTCAGCCTGTACATGCGATTCCAGACGGCGATCGGCAAGCCGCCGCGGCCGGCGCTGGTGCAGCAACTGGTCTGCCCGAACGGCGCGGCCTGGGTCGCTGAGCGCGACCGCGAGGTGGTCGGCCACGCGATGTGGGCGTGGGTCAACGGCACCACCGTCCCGACGGCCGAGCTGGCCTTGATCGTCGCGGAACCGGAGCAGCGGCGCGGCCTCGGCGTACGGATGCTGACCGAAGCCGCCCACGACGCCATCACCTCAGGCGCGGCTCAGTTCGTCGTCATGGTCAGCGCCATGAACGACAGGGTCCTGAGGATGGTCCGCCGCCGCTGGCCGACCGCGGCCACCCACCGGGAGGGCGCTTTGCTCAACTTCACCATCCCCGCTGCGGACTTCTTCGCCGCCGTGAACTAGGAGAAGTGCGTGACGACGCGCTCGATCGGGACGCCGTCGATCGCGAGGTCGACCTTCTCGTTGTAGAAGGCGATCAGGCCGGCGATGGGTTGCAGGGCGAGGGTGGGGAAGTCGTAGGTCCAGGCGAGGTCCTGGTGGAGGGTCTCGCCGGAGCGGACGGACCAGTAGCCGGTGGTCCTGCCTTTGTACGGGCAGGCGGTTTCGGTGTCGGACCATTCCAGGTGGGTGAAGTCGACCTCGGTGCGATTGAAGTAGTACCGGGTCGGAAGGCCGGTCTCGAAGACCATCACGGTCGACGACGAGTCGGCCAGCACCAGGCCGTCGAGCGAGACCTGTACGTGGCGGGTCGAGCGCAGGGAGTCGACCCGGGTGTACGGGTTGCGGGGGTGGACGAAGACCTGCTCGTCCTCCTCGAACCACGCGTCCAGGGATGCCCACTCGAAGCGGACCATGCCGGTCAGCCCGCTCATCGCGTCGTCGCCGTAGACGCGGGCGGCGGCGGGGCGGTGGATGTCGCCGACCTGGAGGGCGTGGCGTCTCGCAGTACCGCGCTTCAGTTTCTGTGGGTGGTCCTCGTCGACGAGGACACCGGGAGCGACGTCGGCGAGCGGGATGTAGTACTGCGGGTAGTTGGGCCATTCCCAGAGGTAAACGGCTCGGGTGGTGTCCAGTACGACCTGGGAGCCGAGCATTGCCCGGATCCGGCGTGGTACCGGCTCGATGTGGTCCGTTTCGGCGATCGACGCGGGATAGTCAGGCATATGGTCAAGCTAACCCGGGACGGAGAGGAATGAGCTGATGTCTGCCGCACTCGCACCGCATGGTTTGCACCACGTAACCGCCATCGCGGAGGATCCGCAACGCAACGTCGATTTCTACACGTCGGTGCTCGGCCTGCGGCTGGTGAAGCAGACCGTCAACTTCGACGCCCCCGACCGGTACCACCTGTACTACGGGGACGAGTCCGGCAACCCCTCCACGCTGCTCACGTTCTTCGCCTGGCCCGGCGCCGAATCCGGTCAGCAGGGCACGGGGATGACGACGGCGACGGCGTTCAGCATTCCGCCGGAGGCGCTCGGCTGGTGGCAGAAGCGGCTCAAGGAACTCGGCGTCGATGCGGACGACCCGGTCGCGCGGTCCGACGAGGAGGTACTCCGGTTCCGCGACCCCGATGGGTTGGTGATCGAGCTGGTCGCGTCGGACGGCGATACGCGGTCGGGGTGGGACGGGGCTGCCGCCGTACCGGCTGACAGTGCTGTTCGAGGGTTGTACTCGGTGACGATGACCGAGGCCGAGCTGGAGCCGACCGAGCAGATGCTGGCCGGGATGCTCGGGATGGAGTACGGGCACAACACGTCGGACCGCACGCGGCTGGTGATGGGTGGCGGCCAGCAGGGGACTGCCGTGGATGTCCTGCCCAGCAAGGAGTCTCGCGGGTTCCAGGCGGCTGGGACTGTGCATCACATCGCGTTCCGGGCGCCGGATCAGGAGACGCAGGCGCAGTGGCGGCTGCAGTTGCTGGAGGCCGGGATCCACGTGACGGAGATCCTCGATCGGCAGTACTTCACGTCGATCTACTTCCGCGAGCCGGGCGGGGTGTTGCTGGAGATCGCCACCGATCAGCCCGGCTTCACCGTGGACGAGCCGCTGCTGGAGCTGGGGCAGCACCTCAAGCTGCCGCCGTGGCTCGAGCCGAATCGCGAGCAGATCCAGAACTCGCTGCCGGCGCTCCGGCTGCCGGCCGCTCCGATCGATGAGTGACCGGCCGCACGTCTGGCTGCCGGGGGCCGGTACGCCGCCGTTACTGCTCCTGCACTCCACCGGGGGCAACGAGGAGCAACTGTTGCCGTTGCGGGCTCAGCTGTCGCCGTCGTCGCCGGTGCTGTCGCCGCGAGGGACCGTGCTGGAGCACGGGATGCCGCGCTTCTTCCGGCGCTTCGAGGAGGGCGTCTTCGACGAGGACGACCTGCGGGCGCGGGCCGATGAGCTGGCCGAGTTTCTGACCGAGTCGGAGGGGACGTACGGCGTACCGGCGGGGTCCTGGCTTGCTGTCGGCTTCTCCAACGGCGCCAACATGGCCTCTGCCCTGCTCCTTCGCCATCCGGAGTCGCTCGCTGGCGCGGTACTGATGGGCGCGATGGTGCCCTTCGCGGATACCGGGCCGTCGGACCACAGTCTGAAGGGCAAGCGGGTGCTGATCGTCAACGGCGACCGCGACCCGATGGCGACGGCCGGACAGACCCAGACTCTCGCCGGCAATCTCAGGCTGAAAGACGCTGACGTCGAGGTGCGGGGGTTCGCGGGTGGGCACACCATTGATCCCCGGCAGATGCCGGGGATCAAAGAGTGGATCAGCCTTGGCGAGCCTTGAGGTGGGGGCTCTTGCGGTTGATGACGTAGACCCTCTTACCGCGCTTGACCACCTGGGCGCCGGGTTTCGACTTGAGCGAACGTAGAGACCTTCGAACCTTCATGATCTTCGCAACAGGGATCAGGGGGTGGACATTCCCTACTGGTGGATGTGCTGCACCCAGTCGGCCGGTACTGCGCCCTGCGGGCCGGGCGCCGGCTGGTCGACCGGGTGGTTCACCGGGGGCGCGAGCTCGGGGCCCTCGACGATCTCCTCGGTGGTGTAGTTCCAGAACCAGTCCTCGCCCGGCTCGAAGGACTGGATGATCGGGTGGCCCGTCTCGGCGGCATGCGCGCTGGCGTGCTGTTCGGGCGAGCTGTCGCAGCAGCCGATGTGCCCGCACTCGGCGCAGCGGCGCAGGTGGAACCACCAGCCGCCGCCGTCGGTGCACTCGACACAGCCCGGCCCCGAAGGCGCGACCTCGGGCCGGATCCCGGCGTCGTTCGTCATCCTGAATATCCTTCCGTCGGTGACTCGCAGGACCAAGCCTTGCACAGCCGCCGTCGGCTTGATAATGACAAATAGACTGCCTATTTCTGCGGTCAGCTGCCGGGGACGGTGAGCAGGTCGGTGAAGACCGAGTCGAGGGCCATCCGGGCCGCGCCGAGGGCGACCGAGTCGGCGCCCATCGTCGAGGTGACCACCTCGAGCGGGACCAGGGTCAGCTTGGCCAGTTCGCGCCGGAACGGCTCGGCGATGATCGCGCCGCCGCGGGACATACCGCCGCCCAGGACGACGACCTCGGGGTCGACGGCCAGTGCGAGGACGGCCGCGCCGCGCGCCAGTACCTCGGCGAACTCGATCAGCACGGCCAGACTCTCGGGATCCTGCAGGGCGGCTGACGCGATCACGAACTCACCTTCGCGGCCCGCGGAAGCTCCGGCTTCGGCAGCGAGCGCGGCTCCGCGGGCATGCAGCCGGTCGACCGCAGCCTCCCAGCCGAGCATCGGCAGGGCCCCTATTTCACCGGCGGCGCCGTGCCGGCCCTGGTGGACCTGCCCATCGATCAGTACGCCGGCGCCCGCGCGATGTCCGGCGAACATGTAGACGATGTCCCGGTGCTCCTGCGCCGCACCCTTCCAGTGCTCGGCCAGCGCGGCGAGCTTCACGTCGTTGGCCACCGCGACGGGCTTGCCGAGCCCATCGGACAAGGCCTTCGCGACATCGACCTCGGTGAATCCAGGCAGTGAGTACGGCGCCAGCCCCGATCCGACCGGGCCGACCCGTACGTCGGAGACGCCCTCGGCCGCCCGAAGCGTTCCGGTGATGCCGCAGCCGATGCCGGTGATCGCGGTGGGCTCCAGCTCGGCGTCGGTCCAGCAAGCCCTCGTCGTGTCGATCGCCGCCTGCAGCCGCTCGGTCGCGGCCAGATCCGGATCCAGCTCGACTCGCCGGCTGGCCAGGGTGTTGCCGCGTAGATCGGTGACGACGGCCATCGCCTTGTGGGCCCCGATGTCGATGCCGCTGACATAGCCGGACTCCGCCCGGAACCTGAAGTGCCGAGCAGGACGGCCGGCGCTGCGGCCGGTCGCCGTCCGAGGTGGTGCCGTCTCCTCGACGCGTCCCTCGGTGAGCAACTCGGCGAGCAGGTCCTCGGCGGTCGGGCGGGAGACGCCGACCACCACCCGGAGCTCGCGCAGGGTCAGGCTGGGCGCGTTCACGAAGGCGCTCAGGGCCGCGGAGAGGTTGAGTCTGCGCAGCAACGACGAGTCGCCCAGCCGTCCGCCCGCTCTGGTGTCTTGACTCATCCGAGATCTCGTCCTTATGCTCACGGCGTCGATATTGCTAACTGACTTGCTTATTGTATCTGCTGGCCCGGAGGTCCGCTCATGGCAGCACGGTGGAACAAGGCGGTCGCCGTGGCGACCCTTCTGACAGTAGCGCTCGCCGGTTGTACGAGTGGCGGCAAGGCGAAGGAGAGCGCGGCGGGCGGCGACGTCGAGCTGACCATGCTCACCTTCGAGACGCCGAACCTGCCGGCCGCGCTGTGGGACTCCGCGATCGCCCGGGTCTCGCAGAAGGTGCCGGGCGTCAAGATCAAGAAGCTCGTCACGCCGAACATCGACCGGACGACGTACGCGAAACAGCTCGCCAGCTCGGGCCAGCTGCCGGACATCATGCTCGCGGTCAACCCGCAGGGCTTCGCCGAGGGCGGCCAGCTGGCGGACTTCAGCAAGGATGAGCTGAAGGACTTCGCCAGCCCCGAGTCGGGAGCGATCAAGGGCAAGGTCTACCAGCTGCCGACGAACGCGCAGCCGCAGTCGCTGCTCTACTACAACAAGGCCGACTTCACGAAGGCCGGTATCACCGCACCGCCGAAGACGTGGACCGAACTCCTCACGGCCTGCGCCAAGCTGAAGGCGGCCGGTATCACCCCGATCGCCGTCGGCGGTGGCGGGCAGGACACCTTCGCCAGCATGTACACCTGGGTCGGCACGGTCGGTACCGATGTCTACCTGAGCGATCCGGGGTTCTCGAAGGAGATCACCGACGGGTCGAAGACGTTCGACGATCCGCTGTTCGTGAAGGCGACCGGCAAGGTCGCGCAGCTGGCCGAGCTCGGCTACCTGGATCCGAAGGGCACCAGCCGGTCGTACGCCGATCACGAGAAGGCCTTCCGGACCGGGTCGGCGGCGATGTACCCGATGGGGTCGTGGTTCGCGACGTCGGCCGACAACGACAAGCCGAAGTTCGCCGTCGGGGTGTTCGCCTGGCCGTCCGACGACGGCAAGGCGGTGGTACCGACGCTGACCGGTGGCGGGCTGAGTGTCAGCGCGAAGGCGGACGACGTCGAGCTGGCGAAGAAGTTCGCGCTCGAGTGGACCAAGGACAAGGAGACGTCGGACGCCTTCACCAAGGCCGACGGCACCTTCCACACGGTCGCCGGCTACCAGCCGCCGGCCGACATGGGACCGCTGTTCCAGCAGACGCTGGCGATCTACAACCAGGCGGTCAAGGACAAGACGGTGACCCCGGCACTCTCGATCGAGCAGGGAGACAACGGGTTGCCGGCCGATCTGACCGTGCCGGTCCAGCAACTCGCCGTCGAGCTGCTGACCGGCAAGTCGGACGCGCACACGGTGATCACCAAGCTCGACAAGGAATACGCCGCACTCAAGTGAGAGGCTGACCATGCTGCGGCGTGCTCGCGAGTTCTCCGGCTTCGCCCTGCCCGGGCTGCTCCTGTACGCCGGCCTGGTGCTGGTACCGATCGTCTGGACCGTCGTCCTCGGCTTCACCGACCGGAACCGGTTCGCTCCGGCGACTCACTTCGTCGGGCTCGACCAGTTCCACCGGCTGGCGCAGGACGACCAGTTCTGGCTGGTGCTGAAGAACACCTTCGTCGTCACCGCGATCGTCGTGATCGTGCCGAACGTACTCGGTCTGGCGCTCGCGCTGCTGCTCAACCGCGACACGCTGCTCTACCGGTTGCTGCGCTCGGTGTTCTTCACCCCGGTCATCCTCAGCGGCATCGTGGTCAGCGTCATGTGGCAGAACCTGCTCCGGCCGTGGCTGGCGGATCCGGGGATGGCGCTGTTCTCGATCGGCGGGATCCTGTGCTGGCAGTTGCTCGGCTTCTGTGTCGTCGTCTACCTCGCCGGGCTGAACGCAGTACCGAAGGAGTTGTACGAAGCAGCGACCGTGGACGGCGCCGGCTGGTGGCGGCGGTTCCGGTCGGTGACATGGCCGATGATCGCGCCGGCGGTGACGATCAACACGGTGATGCTGCTGATCAGCGGCTTCAAGGTCTACGAGCACATCCTGGTACTGACCAACGGCGGCCCGGGTCGCAACACGACGGCGTCGATCGCCTTCGACGTGATCGAGAAGGGCGTCCGCGGCGACCGGATCGGGTTCGCCGCGGCCGAGGCGACGGTGATGCTGGCGATCATCGTGCTGTTGAGCGGGATCGTGCTGCGGTTGCTGCAGCGTCGTGAGGTGCAGCTGTGAGGGATCGCCTCGAGGTGTTGCGGCCAGTCGGCGCGATCGTCCTGGCCGCCGTGTTCTTCTTCCCGGTCTACCGGCTCATCACCGGGATGCTCAAGCCCGCCGGCGAGATCCAGTCGTCGCCGCTCGGCCTGCCCTTGCCGCCGACGGGCGCGAACCTGGGCGCGGTACTCGGGCGTGAGGACGGGCTGTACTGGTCTGCGCTGCTCAACAGCATCCAGATCACCGTGTTCTCGGTGCTGTTGCTGACGCTGCTCTCGGCGATGCTGGCGCACTATCTCGTCCGGTCGAAGGCGCGGTGGACGAAGCCGGCGATGCTGATGTTGCTGTCAGGGTTGATGATTCCGCCGGCTGTGATCCTGCAGCCGATCACGCAGGTGCTCGGTTTTGCCGGGTTGATGAATTCGGTCGCGGGCGTGGTGTGCAGCAACGTCGGGTACTACCTGCCGTTCGGGGTGTTCGTCTTCGCCGGCTTCATCCGGACCGTACCGGTGGAGATGGAGGAGGCGGCGAGCATCGATGGCGCGAGCCGGTTCCGGCTGTTCTGGCAGGTCGTCTTCCCGACGCTGCGGCCGGCCGCGGCCAGCGTGTTGATCTTCCTCGGCGTCTGGGTCTGGAACGACTTCCTCAGTCCACTGATCATCCTCGGCCCGGAAGCAGGTACCACCGTGACAGTCGGCGTCTACCGGTCCGTCGGGGAGTACTCGACGAACTTCGGCACGCTCTACGCGTTCTCCTTCCTGGCCTCGTTGCCGGTGTTGCTGTTCTTCGTCGCGCTGCAGAAGCAGTTCGTCGCAGGGCTCACGGCGGGGGCGGTCAAGTGAGCGTCAGCTTCACCGACGGGGTGCTGGTGCTGCAGACGCCGGGTACTACGTACGCGGCGTACTGCGGGGCCGACGACATTCCGCTGCACTGCTATTGGGGTCCACGGATCTCGTCGGCTGATGTCGACGTGCTGGCTCGCGGGATGGCATCGCGGCTGGCCGGTGAGTGGCCGAGCTTTCGGTCGGCGGCCAACGGGCATGAGGAGTACCCGCTGGAGGGGCGGCTGCAGTTTGGGCGGGCTGCCTTGTCGTTGGAGTTTGCGGGGGCTGTCCGGAGCACGGAGTGGAGGTTGGCGGGGCACGTGGTGCATGACGAGCACCACCTGGAGTTGTTGTTCGACGTACGGCGGTACGAGGTGAGCGTGAGCTTGCACTACCGGGTGTACGAGGACACGGACGTGATCGATCGGTGGGCCTCGTTGCGTAACGGGCCTGGGGTGGTGGACGTCCATCGGTTCGACTCGGCGGCTTGGGTGATGCCGGAATGGGAGCGGCATCGGCTCTCGCATTTGACCGGGCGGTGGGCTGCGGAGACCTTGCTCCGGCGGGTCGAGTTGGCCGATGGGCGGTTCGTGCTGGAGAGCCGGCGGGGGACTACTTCGCATCACGCGAATCCTTGGTTCGCTGTTGATGACGGGTCGGCGAACGAGGACTTTGGTGGGGTTTACAGCGCTGCGCTGCATTGGAGTGGGTCTTGGCGGTTGCTGGCGCAGCGTGAGTTGGATGAGCCGGCGCAGGTCTTGTTCGGGTGGGGGCATGAGGGGTTTGGGCCGCGGCGGTTGGCGGCGGGGGAGGTACTGGAGACGCCGGTTAGTTCGGGGTTGTTCAGCTTGGCGGGCTTTGGCGGGGTGAGTCGGATGTGGCATGCGTATGCGTTGGGGCAGGTGTTGCCGCGGGCTGGTGAGGATCGGCCGGTGTTGTTCAACTCTTGGGAAGCGACCGGGTTTGCGGTGGAGGAGGCTGGGCAGCTTCGGTTGGCTCGGCAGGCGGCCTCGCTGGGGTGCGAGTTGTTCGTGCTGGATGACGGATGGTTCGGGGGGCGGTCCTCGGATGCGGCTGGGCTGGGGGATTGGTGGGTTTCGCGGGAGCGGTTTCCCCGGGGGCTGGAGCCGTTGATTGCTGAGGTGCACGAGCTGGGAATGGGATTCGGGTTGTGGGTGGAGCCGGAGATGGTGAATCCGGACTCGGAGCTTTATCGGGCGCATCCCGAGTGGGTGTATCGGTTCGACGGGCGAGAGCCGGCGTTGATGCGGAATCAGTTGGTGCTGAACCTGGCGCGGCCGGAGGTGGCGCAATGGGTGCTGCAGGAGCTGGATTCGTTGCTGTCGGCGCATGATCTGCAGTTCGTGAAGTGGGATATGAATCGGCCGTTCGCCGATGCCGGCTGGCCGTCGTCGCCTGAGTCGGTGGGGCGGCTTTGGTTCGATCATGTGACCGCTGTTTATGCGATTCTCGATGTGTTGCGGGAGAAGCATCCGGAGGTCGCTTTCGAGGCTTGCTCGGGTGGGGGTGGGCGGGTCGACTTCGGGATGATGGCGCGGTCGGATCAGTTCTGGGTGTCGGACAACACGGATGCTTTGGACCGGCGGTCTATTCAGCACGGGTTCAGCCAGGTGTATCCGGCGCGGACGATGGCTTGCTGGGTGACCGATCAGCCGTCCTTCATCAACAAGCGCGTTTCGGTGCCGCTGGAGTATCGGTTTCATGTGGCGATGGCCGGCGTGCTGGGGATCGGTGGCGACCTGGCTGCCTGGCGTTCGGATGAGTTGGAGCTGGCGCGGGAGCTTGTCGCGCAGTACAAGGCCATCCGGCCGCTGGTACAGCATGGGACGCAGTACCGGTTGGGGGTGCCGGGTCGTTCGTTGTCGGCTGTGCAGTACGTGTCGGCGGATCGCGGTGAGGCCGTCGTACTGGCCTACCAAGAAGCCCAACAGTTCGACAGCCTCCCGCGACCGTTGTCTCTGCGCGGCCTGGAGCCTGACGCCGTCTACCGGGTCGACGGCGGCGTCGAACTGTCGGGCGCGGCGCTGATGTCGCACGGCCTACTACTCACCCTCACCGGCGACTACGCAAGCCAGGTGATCCGGTTGGCTCGCAGGAGCTGATCTTCCTCCACCGCGAAATGTTTGTGGAGCGGTGTCGATTTGTGGGGAGGGAGTTCGACGCTGGGGTGTGGTGGCCGGTGGGGTTGCCCTGGTGAGAGGTGAATGGGATGTCGTTTCAGGCGTACTTGGACAAGATCGAGGAGAAGACCGGGCTCACTCCGCGGGAGTTGGTGGAGTTGGCTCGGGGGCGGGGGTTCGAGGGGCCGTCGACCAAGGCGGGGGCTGTGTGCGACTGGCTGAAGGACGACTACGGGTTGGGGCGGGGGCATGCGATGGCGCTGGTGTACGTGATCAAGAACGGCGCGACGATCGGCGACAAACATGTCGGCTCGACCGGGGTGCACCGCGATGAGTCGAACACCTTGTGGCTGGATGGGAAGGCGAGCAAGCCCACTGGCTGAGGGCCGGGTGTCAGGCGTAGTCGCGGAGGCCGGAGAGCAGGCCTCCGTGGAACGGGTTGGCGTCGACGGCGTCGAACCAGCTGGGGCCGGTGGTCAACGGCTCCGGCGGCGGTACGACGACCGCCTGCGGCGCCTCGGCGGCGGGGCCGCGCCGCATGCGGTCCGCCACGTCAAGCTCAGGCGCCGGCATGTCCGGCAACAACACGAATGCGCCACCAGCACCACCCACGCCCCCAAATGCATCCACCCCGAACGCATCAACGCCGCCTGCCAGCGCGCCCGCTCCCGCGCCTGGGGTGTACGCCCCAGTTTCGCCTGCGGTGAAGATGCCTGCGGTGGCTAGGGCGTGGAAGGCGTCGGCTGCGCGTTGGGCTGCGACAGCAGGGTTCTTACGGACCTTCTCGAGGTCGGCCAGGACACCCTTCCAAGTGATTGCTTGGTCGCCGTAGTCGATCGCGCGGGCTAGCCGGCCGACGGTTATAGGAGTTGCAGTAGAAGTGAGGGCCGACATCAGCGGGCGTACGCCGTAGCGGGGGCGGCCGCCGACTACCACCAGGCGGAGGTTGGCTTCGGTGGCGTTGATCAGGTTGCGGTAGACGTCGGTGCCGGGGGTGGTGACGATCAGGTCGGCCAGCGCGCCTTTCTCGAGGCGGCCCAGGGGGTGCGGCCAGATACCGGAGAGGGCCTGGCCGGGGTTGGAAGTCGCCAGGCGGACCAGGTCCTCGTCGGTGAAGACGGGGGTGGGCTGGGATTTGTTCCAGAGGTCGGCGACCTTGAGTTCCCAGAGGATGTTGCGAGTGCCGGACGGGCCCCAGTCGGAGCCTAGGCAGAGACGTACACCCTTGGCTTTGGCGGTTTTGACGTCGGCGGTTGCGCCGTACAGCCAGTAGTTGGAGAACGGGGACCAGACCAGGCTCGAGTTGCCGGCGTGGAGTTGCGCGAGATCGTCGGCTGTCAGCGCGGCGCCGTGGATCGCGACCAATTGCGGTTTGACGACGCCGACCTGGTCGAGCAGCTGGAATTCCTTGCGGAGCTTGGGGTCCGTCCCCTCGGCAGTATGCGCGATGAAGCCACGGCCCAGTTTGACCGCCGCCACATAGGACTCGAGCGCTTCGGGGCTGTCGGCAACGAGTGTGCTGACCCGGATGAAGTCCTCGTGCGTCCCGAGCTTCTCGGAGTCGATGTTGCGGATCAGGTCGTTGTCCGGCGGTACGGCGCCGCGCGGGTTGCCCTGGATGGACGTCGTACCACCGACGATCGCCCGCGTTTCGGCGTACCGGAGAAGCGCCCGGCCGGCCGCCGCTCCGAGCAACCGCGCCGGCTGGCTGATGGTCCCGCTGTACGACGCCGCGCCGCCCCACTGGTTGTGCGAGGTCCACGGGATTTTGCGCTTCGGCTCGGTCCACAGCGGCAGGCTGTTGTACATCAGGTGATTGTGGAGATCGATCAGCCCGGGATAGATCACCCCGCCCGACGTAATCCGCGGCGCATTCTCGAACCCCGCCGGAATCGCGTCCCCAGGCGTCACCGCCGCAATCAGTCCGTCGTCGCCGACATACACAGCGCCACGGTTGAACACTGCACCATCCGGCCGCAATGTCGCGACCTTGCCTTTGAGGACAAACATCGGCTCGACCTCCCCCGGTCCGCACCCGTTCAGATGCTCTTCATGAGCGTAGGCTATTGGGCGTCCATGGGGGTGGCGATGATGGTCGAATTCGATGGTGGTCCGCCGATGGCGGTGGCCCGGCATTTCGCGCAGTTACCGAGCTACGCGGAGTACCGGAAGTTGTTCTGGTACGACTGGGGGCCGGTTTTCTATCGCGGCCGGCTGAATCGTACGGGGCGGCTGCTCGGTATTGCGTCCGATCCCGGGCCGACCGAGCGGATCGCGGGTCGCACGCTGGTCGGCGACGCGGGCCAGCGGGTGCAGGGCTTCCTGAGCAAGGTCGGGCTGACGTCGAGCTACACGCTCGTCAACGCGTATGCGTTCGCGCTGCTGCCGTCGCACGCGCAGGGCGCGATCCCGTTGCTGTCCGAGCCCGATCAGTTGCAGTGGCGCAACAAGCTGCTCGAGCTGATCACCGGGCCGAAGCTCCAGGCGATCGTGGCGTTCGGAGTACAGGCGAAGACGGCGGTGCGGCTGTGGGAGAACAGGCCCGACGTGCCGGTGTTCGAGGTGCCGCATCCGTCCAGCCGGAGCCCGAAGGTGCTGCTGGACAGCTGGCGGGCGGCCGTCACCGAGTTGCGTGGGATCGTCACGCCTGACCCGGACGGCGATCCCGGCGTACCGAACTACGGGCCGAAGTTCCTGGAGACCGACTACGCGAGCATCCCGGCGCGCGATCTGCCGTTCGGCGTACCGCCGTGGCTCGGTGACGACGCGTGGGGCCGGTCCGACCGGCCGAAGCACAACAACAGCGTCGAACGCCCGTCCACCGACCTGCGCAACACGCTGATCTGGCGCGCGCCAAAACACGCCTGACCCCACCCGTGGCAGGCTTCTCACCATGATCACCTGTGTCGTGGAGTATGTCGTCGACCCGGCCAAGCTCGAGGCGTTCGAGGAGTTCGGCCGGCGATGGATCGCGCTGGTGAACGAGCACGGCGGCACGCATCACGGGTACTTCCTGCCGTCGGAGGGGGCGAGTGACAAGGCGATGGCGTTGTTCAGCTTTCCGAGCCTGGCCGCCTACGAGCAGTACCGGACCCTGTTCGGCGTCCATCCGGACTTCGTCGCGGCCGACAAGTTCCGCGACGAGACCGGCTGCGTGATCCGGTACGACCGCAGCTTCATGCGCCCGGTCCTCGGCTGACGGCCGTGCGGACCTTCGTCTGGCGGTTGAGCTGGATCAGCTCGGTGGTGGTCGCGGTGTTCTCCGTGCTGATGCCGATCGTCGCTGACCGTTCGGGAGCGGCGTACTGCGGTGCGGGGGTCTGCGATCCGAACGGGTACGCGACGATCTTCTACATCGGGGTCGGCGTCGTGCTGACCGGCCTGAGCCTCGCGGCGTACGGGTTCAGCCGAGCGCGGCGAGATGCCGGACCCGCGCTCGGCCTACTGACCTCGATCGTGCTGCTGGGCTTCATCGCCGGTGGTGGCGAGGACATCCCAGCCTGGCTGACCGGGCTCACCTGGGTGGTCGGCGGATGGTTCCTGATCGTCAGCGTGACCGGCCTGGCGCTGCTCCGCGGCGACCGGCCGCCGCACGGGTAGTGAGGCGGCGGTACGGTACGACGGTGGATCAGGAGGCGCGGGAGAAGCTCTCTCCCCGGGACAAGTGGATCACCATCTTCGGGCGTAAGCCGGTGCTCGAGGCGCTGAACGATCCCGCGTTGTCGGTGGCGAAGGTGGTGGTCGCGGACAACGCCGGTGGCGGATCGCTGGACGAGATCCTGCGCGCCGCGTCCCGGACCGGTACGCCGGTGGAGCGGGCGACCGCGTCCCGGGTGAAGTGGCTGGCGGGGAACGGCAAGCACGATCAGGGCGTGGTGGCGGATGTCGACGCGCCCCGGATGACGCCGCTGGCCGACTTCGTGCGCGCTCGGGGCAAGCGGCCGACGAAGGTGTTCTTGCTGGACGGGGTCACCAACCCTGGCAATGTCGGGATGATCCTGCGGACTGCGACCGGCGCGGGGTTCGATGGCGTGATTCTGCCGCGGGCTGGTACGCCGCATGTCGGGCCGCTCGTCATCAAAGCCTCGGCCGGGATCGCCTTCCAGGCGCCGATCGTCAACGTCGCCACCGCCAAGGCCGCCGTCAACCTGCTTGTTGAGGCCGGCTACCGGATCTACGGCCTGTCGGCCCGCTCGAAGCAGTCGCTCTTCAAGGCAGAGCTGGCTGACCGAGCCGTCTTCGTCCTCGGCGGCGAAACCAACGGCATCACGGTCGCGACCGACGAGGACCTCCAGATCCCCCTGCATGCAGGCGTCGAGTCCCTGAACGTCGCCGTCGCCGCCGCGGTGGTCGCCTTCGAGGTCACCAACCGCGACTGAGCGTCCTGGCCGTCTCGGCAACCTCGGCAAGCCGATGCGCTCGGGCGGACTCCGCTGGGGTGAACGGCTCACCCGGGCGCGTGAACACGTACAGGCCGCTCCAGGGCGACGGGATCTTGAGGATCGTGCCGTCGGCCGGCAGCGGCTTGCCCTGAAACGCCTTCGGGTCGGTGACCAGCTGGGCGCCGAGCAGCTCGGCGACCGCGTGCGGCAGCTCAGCCGGATCCGCCACAACCTGCGCCGACAAACTCAACGCCGTCGTCTGCCCGTCGACCAGCGCGAGCGTCGTCGTCGGCCACACATGCACCTCGCGCCCACCCGCCGCCCGGACGATCTCCAGCAGCTCATCCGGCCCGACCCCATCGGGTGTGGACACCACCAACTCATCCCGTACGCCGTCCAGCACCGGGTGCACATGCAGCCCAAGAATGTTGGCCCCCAACTCAGCCAGCCCAAAGGTCAGCTGCTCCAACGCCCCAGCCCGATCAGCAACCGTCACCCTGATCCGCCACAGCGACGGCGCCTGCTCCAACCCAGCCTCGGTCCGCCTCCGCACCCGATGCCCAGGCGCATGCAACCACGTCCGCAACAACCGCATGGTCGACGGCTCGATCACCCAGATAGCCAACGCCGTCGTCGTGATCGCCAACAAGCTGACCGCCACCAGGTACGGCGGATGAACCGCCACGATCACCGCGTGAAGGGCCAACTCGAGCGGAAAGATCGCCGCCAACTTGGCCAAGGTCAGCCGCAACCGGGCCGGATGAGGCATCCGCCCGCAAACTTCACACGCAGTCCCAGCACTCACTCTCGCCCGAAGCTGCTCCATACCCTCACTCTCCCGCCCCCACCCACCTCCCGCGTTGCCGTCCGATTGCCACCCCGTAAACCGCCCACTTTGTGCTCCGCTCGAGCGTTCTACTGCTGAGGAGCTGCTCAGGCGGAGCACAAAGTGCCGGTGACTGGCGCTGTTGGTGAGTTGGGGGTTGCGGGGAGGTGCGCCTCGGGTTTACGGTCCCGGTTAACGTTTAAGTGAGCGTTAGTGAGTGGTTTGTGCAGAGACAGATCATAAACGGGCAAAGGTGAGGCGGCGACATGGAGAGCAACTTCGGGCGGCGGCGGTTTCTCGGGCTGGGTAGTGCGGCGGTCGGTGTCGTGGTGCTCGGGCCGACGCTTGCCGGGTGTGGTGATGGTGGGTCGACGGGTGGCGGAGCGAAGGCGTCCGGTGAGCTGACGCTGCCGACGTACAAGGCGTTCGATGGGCTGCGGCCGGAGTTGCCGGGGGCGGAGTCGGGGCTTGAGCCGGGGTTCCTGCAGTTCCCCGAGAATGCGATCGCGAGCGTCCAGCAGAAGCCGCTCAAGTCGGCGGTGACCGCGCTGACCGAGACGTTCGCGACGCCGCCGCCTCCGATGGGGAGCAACCCCATGTGGCAGGCGCTCAACCAGGCGCTCGGCGGCGATCTCAAGCTGACCATCGGTACCGACCCGGGCTACCCGGAGAAGTTCGCCACCTTGCTGGCCGGCGACGACCTGCCCGACCTCATGTGGCTGCCACCGAACCAGGGCATCCCCAACGTCGGCCCGATGCTCGAGGCGAAGTTCCAGGACCTCACGAAGTACCTCGCCGGCGACGCCGTACTGGAGTATCCGAACCTCGCCGCGCTCAAGCCCGCCTCCTGGCGGACCGCGGTCGTGAACGGCAAGATCTGGGGCGCCCCGATCCCGTCCACCCCGTTCGGCCAGGTGATGATGGGCAACCCGAAGACCTGGGCGAAGGTCGGCGGCCTGCAGTGCAAGACCGCGGACGAGTTCTTCGCCAAGTGCAAGGAGCTCACCAAGGGGACGAACTACGCGCTGGAGCCGGCGATCGTCAACATGCTGCACATGTTCGGCGAATGGTTCGGCGCCCCGAACGGCTGGCGGGTCAACCAGGACCGCTCGCTGACCCACCTCTACGAGACGGACAACTACAAAGCCGCCGTCGAGTACGCCGCGAAGCTCTGGGCAGCCAAGGTCTTCTACCCCGACCTCAACCTCGCCGACGCGACCCCGAAGACGGTCAACGGCCAGATCGCCGCCCAGGTCGTCGTCGGCCCGCGCGCGACCGCCGACTTCCGCGCGGCCGACCCGACGCTGTTCGTCGACACGATGATCCCGTTCGGCCATGACGGCAAGGCCAAGCCGATCTACGACATGGGCTACGGCACGGTCGGCTTCACCCCGTTCAAGAAGGCCGACGAGGGCCGCATCCGCGAACTCCTTGCCCTGGTCAACTATCTCTCGGCGCCGTTCGGCACCAAGGAGTACCTGCAGAAGAACTTCGGTACCGCGGGCCAGCAGTACACCCTCGACGCCAAGAAGAACCCGGTCCTGAACGCGGCGGGCAACCAGCAGGCCCCCGGCCTGGTCAGCGCGCTGCAGATCATGACCGCGCCGGAGTCGGTCATCTTCAACCCGGCGTTCCCCGAGGACACCAAGAAGATCCACGCCACCGAGCAGGAGCTGCTCAAGTACGCGATGCGCAACCCGACCGCCGGCACCTACTCCGACACCAGCAGCAAGGTCGGCACCAAGCTGACGGCGGCGTTCCGCGACACCATCGTCGACATCGTCACCGGCCGGCAGAAGATGGACGCGTACGACGGGGCGCTGAAGCGCTGGAAGAGCGGCGGCGGCGACAAGATGCGTGGTGAGTTCGAAGCCGTGCTGCCCGCCGGCGTACCGGTGACACAGTCTTGAGCCGGTCCAGACAGCTCCGGCGCAAAGAGCCGGAGCTACCGTTCGCGGTCCGGCTGAGGCGGGACTGGCAGATGCTGGTGCTGATGGTGCCGGGCGTGCTGTTCCTCCTGGTGTTCTTCTACGTGCCGGTGCTCGGCAACGTGGTCGCGTTCCAGGACTTCCAGCCCTACCTCGGCATCATGCACAGCGAGTGGAACGGCATCCAGAACTTCCTCAACCTGTACGACAACCCCGACTTCTGGGACGCGCTGCGCAACACGCTCATCCTGGCGGCCGTACAGCTGGTGCTGTTCTTCCCCGTCCCGCTGGCGATGGCGCTGATCGTGGATTCCCTGGTCAGCAACAGGATCCGGCGCGCGTTCCAGACGATCGCGTACCTCCCGCACTTCCTGTCCTGGGTCCTCGTCATCACGCTCTTCCAGCAGTCGCTCGGCGGCGCCGGGTTCGTCAACAACCTGCTCCGGCAGGCCGGGTTCGACCCGATCCCGTTCATGACGAACCCGGACACCTTCCCGCTGCTCGTCGTCGGCCAGCTGATCTGGAAGGACGCCGGATGGGCGATGATCATCTTCCTCGCGGCACTGTCAGCGGTGGACGTTTCCCTGTACGAGGCTGCCGCAGCGGACGGAGCCGGGCGCTGGCGCCGGCTCTGGCACATCACCCTGCCGTCGATGCGTACCGTCATCGTCCTGCTGCTGATCCTGCGCATCGGCGACATCCTCAGCGTCGGGTTCGAGCAGTTCATCCTGCAACGCGACTCGGTCGGGCCGGGCGCGGCCGAAGTACTGGACACCTTCACGTACTACGCCGGCGTGGTCGGCGGCGACTGGAGTAGCGGGGCAGCAGCCGGACTGGCCAAGGGCGTGATCGGCGCGCTGCTGCTGTGGGGTGCGAACACGATCGCGCACCGGCTCGGCGAGCCGGGCATCTTCCAGAAGCGGAGTGACGGATGAGACGGCCGATCTGGAAGGAGCGCCCGAGTCCGGCGTACCAGACCATCAAGGCGGTCGTGCTCGGCGGCTTCGCGCTGGCGATCATCGTGCCGATCATGGTGGTGATCTCGACCTCGCTGGCCAGCGACCAGGACATCATCGAGGCCGGCGGCTACGTGCTGTGGCCGTCGCATCCGACCTTCAAGGCGTACGACACGCTGTTCAGCGGCGGGCTGATGGCGCGGGCGATCGGGGTCAGCGTGTTCGTCACGGTGATCGGTACGGCGATCGCGCTGTTCACCACGATCGCGCTCGCCTACGCGACGTCGCGGCCGGTACTGTTCGGCCGCCCGGTGTTGCTGCTGGTGCTGTTCACGCTGCTGTTCGCGCCGGGCATCATCCCGATGTTCCTGATCGTCAAGCAACTCGGGCTGATCGACAGCCTCTGGTCGCTGATCCTGCCGGGCGCGCTGGGCGCGTTCAACTTCGTGGTGATGCGGACGTTCTTCATGAACGTGCCGGCCGAGATCCTGGAGAGCGCGCGGATCGACGGCGCGAGCGACTTCACCATCCTGCGCCGGATCGTGATGCCGCTGTCGAAGGCGGTGATCGCGGTGGTCGGGCTGTTCTACGCGGTCGGCTTCTGGAACGCCTTCTTCAACGCGCTGCTCTACATCAACGACACCTCCAAATGGCCGGTCCAGGTGATCCTGCGGACCTACGTTCTGCAGGGCAAGTCGCTGTCGGCCGACCAGCTCGGGGTGACGCCGTTGCCGCAGCCGCAGTCCTTGCAGATGGCGGTCGTCGTGGTCGCGCTGGTGCCGATCGCGATGGTCTACCCGTTCCTGCAGCGGCATTTCAACAAGGGCGTCATCACCGGAGCGGTCAAAGGCTGAGAGAATCGCTCTCATGGCCACGGGGATGACCGACAAACCGACGCTGCGCACCGTTGCCGCCGCGGCGGGAGTCTCGATCGCCACGGTGTCGTACGTGCTTTCGGGACACCCGCGCAGCCAGACGATCTCGGAGAACACCGCGGACCGGGTGCGCGAGGCGGCCGCGCGGCTCGGGTACCGGCGCAACGACGCTGCCCGGGCGATCCGGACCGGGAAGTCGGATCTGGTGCTGCTCTCGCTGAGCGTGCTGGCCGATCCGTGGGCGCAGGCGGTGGCGGCGGATGTCAGCGCCGCCGTGCAGCCGCTCGGGAAGACCGCGCTGATCGTGGCGGACGGCGACTGGCGGACGGTACTGGCGAATCGGACGCCGGATGTCATCTTCATCGATCACGTCCGGGACGACCCGTCGCTGGTGGCCGATCTCGAGGCGTTCGCGGCGCAGGGCGTGCAGATGGTCGTCTTCAGCGAGGTGCTCGAGCCGCAGGGGTTCGACGTCATCCGGTCGGGGGCGGAGCCGCGGTGTCATCTGGCTGTCGAGCACCTGCTGGAGCGGCATACGCGGATCGGGGCGCTGACGTCGAAGCTGGCCGGGTGGCCTCGGTACGACGCGTATCTGCGGACGATGGCGGCGGCCGGCGTACCGGTGCTGGACGAGTTGGTCGCGACGTACGAGCCGCATCCGGAGGGGGCTTATCGGGCGGCGATGTCGGTGCTGAACCGGCCCGACCGGCCGACGGCGCTCTACTGTACGACGGACTTCGCGGCGATCGCGGCGATCCGGGCGGCGCACCGGTTGCGCATCGACGTACCGGGGGACCTGGCCGTGATCGGGGTCGGGAACACGCCGGAGGGCGAGCATCTCGATCCGTCGCTGTCGACGGTCGGGCCGGTCGGGTTCAACGCCGCGCTGTGCCGGATCATGGTCGCCCGCCTCACCGACCGCGAGGGCGCGGACGGCAAGGTGTACGACTTCCCGTGGCAGTTGATCCCGCGGGAATCGACCGCCTAGAACAGCCTCGTCTCCTTGACGAGGGCGGGCTCTTCGAGGTCGAGCAGGAACTGCTTGCGCTTGAGGCCGCCGGCGTACCCGGTCAGCTTGCCGTCCTTCCCGACGACGCGGTGGCACGGAACGATGATCGAGAGCGGGTTGCTGCCGACGGCCTTGCCGACGAGTTGGGCGAGTTGTTTGTCGCCGAGTCGCCCGGCCAGTTCGCCGTACGTCGTGGTCGTGCCGCGCGGGATCTCGTCGAGCAGGGCCCAGACCTTCTGCTGGAAGGCGTCGCCGCCCCGGAGCTCTGTCTTGAGGTCGAAGTCGTCGCGGTCGCCGGCCAGGTACTGGGTCAGTTGGGTTGCTGCTTCGTTGAGCACGGGATCCGTCGTCGCGTCGACCTCGTCGCCGAGGGTGGCGCGCTCGGGCTTCACCCAGTGGTGCGGGAAGTAGACGCCGGTGACTGCGTCGTCCGAGGCTGCGAGGGTCAGGTCGCCGAGCTGGGTGCTGACGATGGCGTGCCGGTTGTTCATTTCTCCTCCAAGGTCTCCGGTGATTGAACGGCCTGGGGAGGAGTTGTGTGAGGGGTCTGTTGCCAGGGCCAGCGGCCGCTGATCTCGACCTCCAGGGCGAAGCTGAGGACGGTACGGATCACCACGATCAGGCCGAGCACGAGCACGCTCTGGACCGAGGCCTCGACGATGATCGTCCGGACGATGTCGCCGACGATCAGGATCTCCAGGCCGAGCAGAATCACCCGGCCGATGTTGACCCGAAGGCGTTCGTAGCTGCCGGTGCGGGTGCGGTCGGAGGCGGCCGCGTAGGCGTAGCGCAGCAGGACGGAGACCAGACCGACGGTCATGATCACCACCCCGACGCCCTCGATCACCCGGGCGACGTCGGCGAACAGCTGCTCGAAGCTCATGGGTTCAGGAGTACCAGAAACCGGTTGCGGAGCGTGTGAGGATGGCGGGATGAGCCTGTTCGCATCCTTGTTGCCCGGGGACGGATGGGAGCCGGTCGGCGGTGGGGAGTCGGCGACCGAGGTGTTCCGCCGAGGCGACGTCTTCGCCAAGTGCTGCGGAGTTGCCGGGGTCGATGAGCTGATCGCCGAGCGAGATCGAGTGGAATGGCTCGCCGGTACGTCGGTGCGCGGCGCTCGAGTGCTCGACTGGATCGAGTGGTCCGAAGGCGCTGGCGGTGCCGACGGCTCCGGGGGCGCTCGGGGTGCTGACGGTTCTCGGGGTGCTGCGTTGCTGACCTCGGCTGTGCCAGGGGTTGCTGCGGTTGAACTGCCGTGGTCGGAGAAGTTGGTGGCTGGCTTCGCGGATGCTCTGCGGGCTGTGCACTCGCTGCCGGTGGAGTCCTGTCCATTTCTGCGGCCGCTTCCGGACGTGATCGCGCAGGCGGAGGACGTCGTACGCCGCGGCGCGGTGAACCCGGACTTCTTGCGGGAGGACGTCCAGGCGGTCCCACCCGCCGAGTTGCTGGCCCGCATCCATGCCGAAGCCCCCGAGATCGCCGCGAAGGCAGCCTGCGACCTCGTCGTCTGCCACGGCGACGCCTGCCTCCCGAACTTCCTCTTCGACCCTTCGACCCTGGAACTGACCGGGGTGATCGACGTCGGCCGCCTCGGAGTCGCCGACCGCTACACCGACCTGTCCCTGATCCCCGCCCAGCTCCACGACGAGTGGTCGGTCGACGCTTCGGCATTCTTCGCGGCGTACGGCCTGCCCGAGCCCGACGCCCAGCGCCTCGCCTTCTACCTCCTACTCGACCCCCTCACCTGGGGCTGAGCCCAACCTCCGCCGGGAACCAACTCGATCGATCATTCGGGTCGGCAGTGCGGATCTCCTTGGCGATCGCCAGCGCGATGGCGGTCTGGTCGGCTCTGGGGATCGAGGCGTGCACTTCGAGATCGTAGGTTCCGAACGGGATCCGCAACACTCCACTAGCGCGTACCCAGCCGGTACGTCCGTTGACCTGGACCGGCTGGTCGCCGGGGTAGACACGTGCCTGCGGCGGCCAGTTGAGCGTGGCGGTGATCATATCGTTCGGGTTTCTGGCGATTTCGAGCTGGATGTAGCCGGCGCCGGCGCTGATCGAACGGACTCGGGTACCGGGTGGCAGCTCCACGAAGTCGATCGGCGCCCGGAGTTGCTGCGGCCCGGTATCGACGCTGTCGGCGAAGCTCAGGATCTGCCGTTCGGCCTGGTCAAGGTCATCGGGAGGCTGCGAACAATCCAGCCGCGTCCACCTGCCGGGTCGATAGCTCAACACCATCATGAGGTGCGGCTTCTGTCCTGAACCGGTGGTGGTGGTGACCTGGATCAGGTCGGCCGGGTGGCCGTCGATCATGGTCTTCTTCCGGAGCGCGCCGATCGCGACCGGGTCGTAGTTGCCGGGGCGCTCGGACACCCAGCAGGTCGACCGATCCGATCCGAAGTAGACCCGGGTAATCCCGCTCGCCGGCTCCACGTTCGTCTGCTGGTGAGTCCATGTGACTGGCGGCTTGGGGGTCTCCGTCACCGGTGGGTGTGGGGCGTCGCGGTGGAGTGCGGCTGGGACGAGGACCGCGGCGGCGGCTGTTGCTGCGACGGCGGCCAGGACGACTGCGCGGCGGACCCGGCGTACCGGCGTACGGGGTGGTTCTGGTTCTAGTTGGGCGGCCTGGGCTTCGAAGAACTCGAGGGCTTCGCGAAGGGAATCTTCAGTGCGCATGGTCGGCCACCTCCGCGGTGAGCTGGATCTTGAGGGTGGCCAGCGCGCGGGACGAGTAGCCGCGCACGGTGCCTTCGGTGCAGCCGAGGGTTTCGGCGATCTGGGCGTCGCTCTGGCCCACCAGATAACGCAGTACAACGACCGCGCGCTGCCGCTTGGGCAGGGCGCACAGCTCGGTCAGCAGCTCCATCCGCTCGGCGATCAGACCGGCCGGATCGGGGACCGAACCGACCACGTCGATCAGTCCGCTCGGCTCGATCCGGGCCCATTTGCGGCGCCAGGACAGGAACTCGTTGACGACCATCTTGCGGATGTAGCTGTCCGGGTGGTCCAGGGCGCTGATCGATTCCCACTTGCGGTGTACGCGGACCAGCACCTCCTGGACGACGTCTTCGGCCAGGTGCCGGCCGCCGCAGAGCACGGTGGCGAAGGCGAGCAGCCGCCCGCGCTCGTCCCGCACCCAGAGATCGAAGGTCATACCTGTGAAACGCCTCCTGGGGCGGATCTGTTGTGCGGTGTCATTGGCGGTTCTCATCTAAGCGTTCGTTTGTGGGGTTGAGGGTGGCCTACGTTCTGCGGGATGAAGGTCATGCTGCGGGGTGCGGTGTTGGTGGCGTGTGGGTTGTCGATGGTGGTCGGGTCGTCGGGTTCGGCCTCTACCGTCTCGGCTGCTCCGCCGGTGAGTGCTGCCGAGAGGGTCTTGCTGCGTAGTGCTGAAGAGCGGTTGATCCACGACTGTATGGCTGCGGCGGGGTTCAAGTACTTCGAGAAGCCGGTGGTTGCGGAATCCGGGCAACCTGACTTTCCGTACGTTGTGGATGACGTTGCCTGGGCGCGGGCCAACGGTTATGGCGCTGGGCCGGTTGCGCCTGCGGTGGATCCGGCCGGGCGGTACTTCGCCGGGCTGTCTCGGGAACAGCAGGACGCTTGGCGGTTGGCGCTGGTCGGTTCGGGGCGTCAGTTGTCGGTTGAGTTGGGGCCGGGGCGGCGGCTGTCGGCCAGCTCCACGGGGTGTATCGCTTCGGCGCGGCGGACGCTTTATGGGGACTTGGCGCGGTGGTTCAAGGCTCGGCGGCTGACCGACAATCTTGGGTTGCTGGTGCAGGACAGGGTTCGCCGGGATCCTCGGTACCTGGCCGCGATGGCTGAGTGGGCGGGATGCGTCAAGGGGCGTGGGTATGACGCCGACGATCCGGGTGAGTTGCGGGAAGTCGTTGCTGCGCGCAATGAAGGGTTGGCGGCTCCCGTAGTACGGGCTGCTGAGGTCTCGGCGACAGTCGCCGAGGCGATGTGTGCTCAGTCGACGTCGCTGGTGCGGACGCTGCGGGAGGTCGAGCCGGAGTATCGGGCTGCGGTGACTGCTGAGCGTTGGAGTGAGTTGGTGGGGCTTAACGGCCTCGAGCAGGATGCTGTGCCGCGGGCGAACGTTGCTCTTGGCAACCGTTGATTTGTCCTTTGAGAGAATGGAATGGCATATGCGCTTCACCTGGAAGACCGCTGCGTTCGTTGGGGTGGCGCTGGTTGCTACCGCGGCGCCTGTCGTGCCGGCGTCCGCGGCGCTGGGGGATTGCCCGTCGGGGTATTTCTGCGCCTGGGCTGACGACAACGCGCAGGGGTATCGCGCGCAGTGGTTCGGCAATGACAGCAACTGGGGCGACGACGGGATGCATGACAACGACGAGACCGTGTACAACAACGGGACTCCGGGCGGGTTCGATCACGTCTGGCTGTACTACGACGTCAACTACGGGCGCTACAACATGTGCGTCGAGCCCGGCGAGTGGTACGACGCCCAGCTCGACGACAACGACCACGACTCGCACCAGTGGCAGAGCGGCTGCAAGTTCGGCTGAGTCGGTGTACGGAGCGACAGGACGTAGTCGCCTCGGAGTGCCTGCCCGCCGCCTCTCTGAGCGTGGCGAGCGGGCTCGCGGGGGACTATGTCCTGTCGGTCGGTACGTCCTTTGAGTAGCTTGGGTGCGTGGCTGATGCCTTCGCGGTGGAGATTGTCGGGCTGGTGGTGTCTTCGGTGCATGCCTATGTGGGGCGGCCGGAGGATGGGGCGCGGGTGGATCCGGAGCCGGTTTCGCGGGGTGAGATCGAGGTGCGGGCCGGGCTGGGGATCGTGGGAGACCGGTACTTCAACCAGTCGGCGCATCGGCGCGCGGCGGTGACGGTCTTCGATGCGTCCGCGCTGGACGCGTTGGCGGTCGAGTTGGGGCTGGATGAGGTGCCGGATCCGGTGCTGACTCGGCGGAACATCGTGATTCGGGGGTACCCGATCGATCAGCTGGCGGTTCGGCGTACGGAGGCCGGGGAGCGGGTGCCTGGGCGGGCGTTCAGCTTGGACAGTGGGCTGGGGGCGGTGGAGTTTCAGGCGCATCGGCCGGCCAATCCGTGCGCGTGGATGGATGTGATGGTCGCGCCGGGGGCCTTCAAGGGATTGCGCGGGCATGGCGGGGTGCGGTGCGAGCCGCTGGGGTCGGGGACGCTCCGGCTCGGGCCGGCGACGTTGACCGTCGGGTCCTGATCGTCGGGTCTTGACCAGCGCGGGTGCCCGGCGGAGGCTGGCTGGGGAGGTGGTGTGGCGATGGCCAAGGTACTGATCATCACTGGAGACGCGGCGGAGACGCTGGAGGTCTTCTACCCTTATCAGCGGTTGCAGGAGGAGGGCTACGAGGTCCATCTGGCGGCGCCGGAGGCGAAGAAGCTGCAGTTCGTGGTGCACGACTTCGTGGATGGCTTCGATACGTATACCGAGAAGTTGGGGCATACGTGGCAGGCAGACGTGGCGTTCGCGGATGTCGATCCGTCGGACTATGTGGCGTTGGTGATTCCGGGCGGGCGGGCGCCGGAGTACATCCGCAACAACGAGGACTGCCTGCGGATCGTGCAGCACTTCTACGGCGAGGCGAAGCCGGTCGCGCAGCTGTGTCACGGACCGCTTGTGGCCGCGGCGGCTGGGGTGTTGAAGGGACGCAAGACGTCGGCGTACCCGGCGCTGGCACCGGACATATTGGCTGGTGGTGGCGAGTGGGTCGATGGTGACGCGGTCGTCGACGGCACTGTGGTGAGCGGTCGCGCGTGGCCGGATCATCCTGGTTGGATGCGCGCGTTCATGGCGGTGCTGAAGGAGAAGGCGCCGGTCTAGGCCGTCCGGCTTTTCGGCTGACTTTCGGTACGGCGGGTTACGTTCCGACGATGATCGGGCGATGGGCGGCTGCAGCACTGCTCGCGGCCGCCCTCGTCAGCTGCGCCGACACACCACCCCGTACTACGAACTCGCCGCCGACCATCACTCCATCAAGCTCGATCCCTGAGGGCCCGACCACGCCCTCAGCCAAGCCGTCGACGCCCTCGCCCACTGCTACTACCCCCGTGGCGCCTCCTGTGAAGCCGGCCGCGAACGTGACCCTCGCGATCCCATCCATCGGGGTACGGGCCTTGCGAGTGATCCCCTACACCGGTACCGCCGACGACAAGCCCGGGACCGTCATCCAAGACCGAGGCCTCTTCGCCTCGCCCCGCGGCCCGGCCGGCGGCGTAGGCCCCGGCGAAATCGGCAACTTCATCATCACCGGCCACCGAACCGCCCACGGCAAACCTCTAGCGCGCCTACCAGAACTAAAAACCGGCGCCCACATCCTGGTTACCGCCGACGGCACCACCTACGACTACGTAGTCACCCGGACGATGACCATCTCTTTCCGCAAACCAGCCGAAAAAGCCCAGCAAAACGCCCCAGTCCCAGGCCACCCCGGCGCCACTCCCACCCACCCCATGCTCACCCTTTCCACCTGCGCCACCCCCGAAGACCACGCCGCCGGCAACTACTGGCACGACGCCCTCAACAACCCAGAACACCGAATAAACAAAATCGCCACCCTCACCACCACCCGGCGACCTTGAACACCACCCGGCGACCTTGAACACGTTATTTCATGTCCGAGGTCACCGTTTGGTGTTCAAAGACGCCAGATGTGCGGTCAGCTGCGGCCGAATTTCCACCATTTGGGCTTGTTGGCTTTGATTTCTTCTTCGGTCAGCGGCGGTGGGACGGGTGGGCGGGACTCTTCGGTGAGGAAGTCGCCGGATTCGGTGTCGTAGGCGGTGACGCCGAGCTTGGCGGCGATCTCCATCACCAGCGGGATCGAGCGGGGGCCGTCGTTGAGGTAGAAGGTGATGTCGCGGACCTCGACGCTCTTGCCGATCGACATCTCGACGTCGTAGTCGTCGCTCTTCAGCACCAGCCAGGAGCGGTTACTCGCGTCGACGCCGGGCGCGAGTTCGCGGACCTGGTCGAGTACCGACTCCGTGGTACCGACCGATGGTGGTGCGTAGCCGTCCGGAATGTCGTCGAGACGGCGGACGCCGCCTGGTCCTCGCATCGCGTAGATAGCCCAGCTCATACCGACAGCATTGCTCAGTACCGCTCGAACACGAAACCCGGGTCCGTCGGCGGAACGGGATTGCGAATTGTCGGTGGGCCCAGGCAGAGTGCTGGCACGCGGAGGAGGTGGCTGGATGCGGGTGCGGGCGATCGACGAGGACGGGCTGCGGCAGGTCGAGCGCTGGCTGGCGGCGGATCCTGTCGGCGGCGCGATCTTCGGCGGGTTCTACGGTCATGCAGTCGAGCGCTGGACGCCGTTGCTGCAGGCACCGAGCCGGCACGGCTGGATCACGTTCGACGAGAGCGGCCCGATCGGGTTCATCGACCTGGAGGTCCTCGATGACGAAGCAGAGATCACGTACTACGTGAGTCCTGCGCACCGTGGTCGAGGGCTCGGCCGCCAGACGCTGGACCAAGTCGTCCAGCTGGCCGCGGACGTGGGTGCTCGCCAGATCCACGCGTCCGTCGACCCGGCCAACGAGCCCGGCCTCGCCACCCTCCGCTCAGCCGCCTTCACCGACCTCGGCACCAACGAGTTCGACGAAGCCGAGTTCGCCCTCACCCTCCCCGACCCCGCAGCGCCGGCTCCACCCGTCGATCCGGTCGGCCCGGCTGAGCCGATCGATCCCACTGGCCCGGCTTCGCCTGTCGATCCTGCCGGGACGGCTCGGCCCACCGATTCTGCGGCGGCTGAGGGGGAAGTGGCGGGTGACTGATTACGCGGGGGTGCTGGCGTTTTGGGAAGGGCGGGTGGTGTTGGTTCGCGAGCGGTACGAGGACTGGGTGGACGAGCAGTGGTCGTTGCCGAGCGGGGCTGTCGAGCCGGGTGAGACGCCGGCTGAGGCGGCGGTGCGGGAGTTGCTCGAGGAGACCGGGTTGCGGGTTCGGGTCGACCAGTTGAGGCTGGTGGCCGAGGTGGTGGTGGAGAGCAGGGACGGGGCGTCTCGTAGTACGGCGTACAACTACTGCGCTGAGGTCCCGGATGGCGACTTCGCCATCGATGATCCGGACGGGTCAGTGCAGGAAGCTCGCTGGTTCCTGCCGGCCGAGGCGGTTCCGTTGGTCAGCGCCGTTCCCTATCCACCGCTCAGCCAACCGGTCGCGGCCTTCCTCGGCGGGTCCGGTCCGACTCGCTGGTCCTTCACCTACGACCCGGCCGTTGCCTTCCTCGATCGCGTGTACGAGGTCACCAGGTCAGCGCTCTAGTGCAGGGTGGGCTGGTAGATGAGTTCCTGGAGGTTGCCGTCCAGGGTGCGGGTTTCGAGCAGGGTGAGGTCGAAGTCGGGTAGGCCGTCGAAGATCCGGGTCGCTCCGGTCTTGCCCGTGATCACCGGGATGACGGTCACCTGGATGCGGTTCACCAGGCCGGCGGCGAGCAGGGCGCGGTTCAGGGCCAGACTGCCGTGGGACCGCAGGGGAACGTCGGATTCCTGCTTGAGGCGGGTGATGACCTCGACGGCGTCGCCACTGGCGATGGTCGCGTCCGGCCAGTCGACGGGGCCTTCGAGCGTGTTCGACACCACGGTGGCCGGCAGGTTCCTCAGCTGGGTGATCCAGGAGCCGGGTTCCTCGAACGCTCCGGGGAACGCCGCGGCCATCTCCATGTTGTCGCGGAAGGTGGCGGCGCCGAACACCAGCCGCTGCTGCTCGGAGTACTGGCCGAAGCGGTGCTCGAGGAACTCCGGCCCCTGCTTGCCCCAGTAGCCGCCCCAGTCGCCGGTGTGGTTGCCGTAACCATCGAGAGTGGAGAAGACGTCGAAGGTGTAGATCGCGGTCATGATGCGCTCCTCGAATCCGGTGGGCGCCCCCTCCGGGCGGCCCCTCATTCGTACTACGAACCCCGGCTCACCGATCCGACATCACCACCCAAGAGTTTTTCCGAGGTGCAGGATACGGCCGGGGAAATGGGGTGTGCTTGGGATTTGTGGGGTTGATGATGGGGCGATGGTTGAACTGGATCCGTTGATCAGGGCGTTCTATGCGGAGCGGTACGTGGAGGATGACAGGCTGGTGCGGTCGGGGCACGGGCGGCTGGAGTTCTTGCGGACGCAGGAGTTGATACGCCGGTACCTGCCGGGGCCGGGGGCAACGGTTCTTGATGTGGGTGGCGCGACCGGTGTGCATGCGCGGTGGCTGGCGGCCGATGGGTATGTGGTGAAGCTGGTGGATCCGGTGGCGGAGCATGTTGCGACGGCGTCGGAGGTCGGGACGTTTGCGGCGATGGTCGGTGACGCGCGCAAGTTGGAGCAGGCGGATGACAGCGTCGACGTGACGTTGCTGTTCGGGCCGCTGTATCACCTGGTCGACGCGGCCGATCGGGCGCAAGCGCTGGCCGAGGCGCGACGGGTGACCAGGCCGGGCGGGCTGGTGGTTGCCGCGGGCATCAGTCGGTACGCCGGGCTGCTCGAGTACGGCAACAAGGGGATGCTCAGCGAGGACACCCTCCCCGAGTTCGAGGTCGCGCTCACCACCGGGCGCAACTACGACGACCCGACAGGCTTCACCAACGCCTACTTCCACCACGCCGACGAACTCCGCGCCGAATTCGACCAGGCTGGCTTCGACGCGACCGAGGTACTGGGCGTAGAAGGACCCGCCGCCGCGACCCTCGAGCACGCCGCGCCTGCCGACGTACCGA
Source organism: Kribbella koreensis (assembly GCF_039525325.1). Taxonomy (NCBI): domain Bacteria; kingdom Bacillati; phylum Actinomycetota; class Actinomycetes; order Propionibacteriales; family Kribbellaceae; genus Kribbella; species Kribbella koreensis. The sequence continues at coordinate 282,376 of NZ_BAAAHK010000007.1, read as the reverse complement.
CCCTTCTCCCCTCAGCAATCCTGCTGGCCCGCCTCGTCGAGAACGACCCGAACGTGATGTCCACCAGCTTCCACTTCCTCGCCTTCGGACGCGCCTAGTAGACCGAGTAGCCGCCGTCTATCAGGAGTACTGAGCCGGTCATGAAGGATGAGGCGGGGGAGGCCAGATAGACGACTGAGGGCGCGATCTCGGCGGGGGTGGCGTAGCGCTGGAGGGGGGCGTCGAGGATCCAGTTCTGCTGGAATTCGGGGCGGTCGACGGGGGCCATGTCGGTTTTGACGTAGCCGGGGGCGATGGCGTTGACGCGGATGTTGTGCGGAGCCCACTCGGCGGCGAGGCTGCGGGTGAGGTGGTGGACGGCGGCTTTGGAGGCGTTGTACGACGCCTGGTGCTGCGGCCGGTTGACGATCTGCGCGGACATGCTGCCCACGTTGACGATCACCCCGCCGCCGGCGGCGATCATGCCGCGTGCGACGGCAGTGCTGGTGTTCCACAACGCAGTCACGTTGAGGTCGAGCACCTGCTGCCACTCGTCGTCGGGGACCTCCAGGGCCGGCCGGTGGATCGCGATGCCGGCGTTGTTCACCAGTACGTCGATCCCGCCGAGCGCCGCCGTCACCTCCTCGACCATCCGCGTCACGTCGGCCCGTACGGTGATATCGGCCTGTACTGCGAACCCGCGCCGCCCGATCGCCTCGAGCTCCGCCACCACCGCCGCGTTCCGCTCGGCGTCGCGCGCGGCGATCGCCACGTCGGCGCCCGCCTCGGCCAGCGCCAGCGCGAAGGCCCGCCCGAGCCCGCGATTGCCGCCGGTCACCAGCGCCCGCTTGCCGTCCAACGCGAAACTCTCCAGCACGCTCATTCAGTACTCCTACCAGTACGCAGAGTCATCCCAGGTCCCGAAGCGATGTCAATAGCTGCAATCCAGTACAGCGAAGGACCGCCCGGCACGTAGCATCGTGCCGCGATTCGAGCCAGGGGTGGGTCTCGTTCGGCCACCGCGACGATGGGTCCGGCATGCGTCCAGGACCGGGGAGAAATGGGTAAGCATGGCTGAGGAGTCAGGCCCCAGGCCTGGACATTTCCTTCCACAGGGCGACCAGCCGGCGAGTACTTCGACGTACCGGCGACCGCCTGTACCGGCGTACGGCGATCCCTCTGAGCCGCTGGCGCCGCCGGCCCGGCCGTTGTTGACCGGCTCGAGGCTCGGCCCACCGCCGCCCGGTGATCGCGCGGCGGCCGCGTTCAAGGCGCGGTACAACCCGGATCCGGTCGCGTTCGCGCCGCGGAAGCGGTCCAAGGCGATCGTCGCCGCCGTCGTCGCCGGTGCGACGATCCTGGTCGCCGGTGGCGCCTTCGCGGCGACCCTGGTGCTGTCCTGATGGGTCTGCTCGCGGAGGGGCTTTGCGCGGCCGGTTGTGGGCCCTGCAACACTTTCGCTGCAGCGACAGCCGAAGTCAGCTGTTCACCGACGGACTGAGGTAGATGGATGGCGGACGACGAGCGGGTGCCGGAGCCGGGTCACTTCCTGCCCGGAAGTGACGTGCCTACGGGTGAGGTTTCCCCGGTTGCTCCGACGTCCAAGCTGGAGCTCGGGTCCGGTACCGGTCTCGGTCTGGGGGAGGCCCGGCCGATCAGCGTTTCGCAGGAGCCTGCCCGGAAGAAGGCGGCTCCGCTGCCGGACGACCCGGAGTACCAGGGCTTCTACAGCGGTCCGCCGGCCGCGCCGCTGCTCGGTGCGCCGACGGGGGCGTTGCGCGGGACCCGGCAGCTCGGGCGGGTGCGGTACGCCGGATGGAAGACGACGTCGCCCCGGGCGGCCGTGCAGGAGTTCTCGACCCATTCGCCGTACCGGAAGCCGGCCCGGCAGTTCTCCCAGCGCTTCGTCGGCCTGGTCTCCGCCCTCGCCCTGGTCATCGTGGCCGGCGGCACCATCGCGGCGTACGCCAAGATCGACAGCTTCGGCAACGAGGTCACCAACCCCCTCGCCGACCCCTCCATCAAGCCCTCCGAAGGCCCCCAGTCAGTAGCCCCCAACCCAACCGTCACGGTGACTATCCCACCCGTGCCGGACCTGGTCCGGTTGCAGAAGAACCTGCTCTACAAGGTCGGCAAGCTACCCACCGTCAAGTGCGCCCGGCCCAAGATCAAGCCGACCAGCAAGGCCAACGTGCTGCGCTTCTACCAGGGGCTGGTTCCCTGCTTGCACGAGACCTGGGAGCCACTGGTCCTGAAGGCGAACTACCCGTTCCGGCAACCGAAGCTCGTACTCGCCGGGAAGACCAACACGACCAATTGCACCGGCGAGTCCACCACGTCGAACTACTGCCCGACCGACGAGCTGATCACGATGGAGTGGGAGAAGGATCTCAAGGACTACAAGACGTACGGCAACCAGGTCATCGTGCACATGATGGACGCCCTGGCCCATGAGTACGGTCATCACGTCCAGAACCTGACCGAGATGTCGACGGCCTCCAGCTCACGCGAAGGCTTTGCCAAGACCAAGGCGGAGAAGCTGGAGTGGAGCCGCCGTCAGGAGCTTCAGGCCAACTGCCTCGGCGCGAACTTCCTCGGCGCGAACAAGGTCACCCTGGGCCTGACCGGTCAGGACCTGAAGTACTGGGAGTACGAGACGAAGAACAGCGGCGACGAGTTCGACCCCAAGAAGATCCGCGACCACGGCTCGAAGAAGAACCAGTGGCTGTGGTCCGGCCCCGGCTTCAAGTCAGCCAACCCGGCTACCTGCAACACCTACGTCGCGCCGTCCGCGAAGGTCAGCTGAGCTGGAGTTTGAAGCCTTCGTGGGTTTGGGCGAAGCCCAGGTTCTGGTAGAAGCGGTGGGCGTCGACGCGGGCTTTGTCGGACGTCAGCTGGAGGATGGCGCAGCCCCGGGCGCGGGCCTCTTCGATGGACCACTGCATCAGGGTGGTGCCGAGGCCTAGGCCGCGGGCCGAGGAGGCTACCCGGACGGCCTCGACGAGCGCCCGGGTGGCGCCCTGGCGGGAGAGGCCGGGGATGACGGTCAGCTGGAGCGTGCCGATCAGCTCACCGTTGCGCTCGGCAACGACCAGGAACTGGTTCGGGTCGGCGTCGATCGCGGTGAAGGCGGCCCGGTACGGCGTCAGGTCGGCGGGGGTCTCCCGGCCGGCGCCGATCTCGTCGTCGGCGAGCATCGCGACGATGCCGGGGACGTCGGTGGCGGTGGCGCGGCGGATCACGACATCGGTCATTTGCCTTATGCAATCACATTACTTTAGGTGAGGACCGTTTACTCCCTGTCGCGCCGGGCACGGGTGGTTGGACACCAACTGCAACCCGCCCGTAGCCGGAGTCGCGCGGGTCGGGTGCGTGGCGGCGGTACGGGCCAGTCCGGAAGGAACGCCGATGTCAGCACTGGCCATCGACTTCACCCAACCTTTTGAAGATGCCTTCAGCAAGCTTCTCGGGTTCATCCCGAACCTGCTGGGCGGCATCGTCATCCTGGTGATCGGCTACTTCGTCGCCAAGGTGCTCGGCAAGCTGGTCGGGACCCTGCTCGGCAAGGTCGGCTTCGACCAATGGATGGAACGAGCCGGGGTGTCCGGCGTCCTGCAGCGGTCGGGCACGGGGCTGACCGCGTCGACGATGCTCGGCAAGGTCGTGTTCTGGTTCGTCTTCCTGATCAGCTTCACGATGTTCGCCTCCGCGCTCGGCGTACCGGAGATCTCGAACTTCATGTCCGACATGCTCGGCTACATCCCGCGGATCTTCGCGGCGATCGTGATCGTCTGCCTGGCGGCGCTGTTCGCGAACTTCCTGGCGGCCGTGATCCGCGGTGCGACCGGCAATGAGACGCTGGCCAAGGTCGGCCGGTACGCCGTACTGGTCTACGCCGCCTTCGCTGCCCTGACCCAGCTGGGCATCGCCGTCCAGCTGACCGGCAACACGCTGCTCATCGTGCTGGGTGGTGCCGCCCTGGCCCTCGGCCTCGCGTTCGGCCTCGGCGGCCGCGAGATGGCCGGCCAGGCACTCCACACCCTGTTCGACCGCACCACGATGAACCGCCCCGCCGCCGACGGCACGGCCGGTTCGAACGGTATGACTGGTTCGAACGGTACGACCGGCAACGGAACGGCCGGTGGCAACGGCACTGCCACGTACCCGACCCAGGAGCCCGCTCACCACGGCGCTCCCCAGTCCAACGGCAACTGGCCGGGCAGCGACAACGGCTGGAGCACGGAACCCCCGCGCCACAGCTGACCGCAGTACCAGAACAGGCGGGTGTGATCCGATCACACCCGCCTGTTGGTTCTAGTCCTCGGAGCTGTCCGGCGACGTTGCGTCCGGTCCGGCCCGGCGGACGTCTTCCACCTTGGCCATGGCCTCGCGCAGGTCGCCGAGCCAGCTCTCGCTGTGCTGCGCGACGAGCTTCACGCACCAGCCGAGCGCGTCACTGCGCGACCGGGCGACACCGGCGTCGACGAGCGTGTCGAGCACCTGCCGCTCCGGCTGCCGCAGCCGTGTCATCACCGGCGCCGACAGTGACGTGAACACGGTCCGGGTCTCCCCGGCCCGCACGCCCCAGGCGACCTTCCGCCGAGTCGCGTGCTCCAGCTCCCGGGCGATCTCGATCCGCTTCTCCCGGGTGTCCTCCCGGAACTGCTTGATCCGTCCCTCTTCAGCCGCCGACCGCTCGGCCGCACTGACCCCGTCACCCTGCTCGGGCGCCGCGATCCTCCCGACCACGAGAATCTCGTCGCGATCGATACTCACCTCAGGCTCACCCTCGAACCACCCCGCCGGAAGCCGACCCGTAAGCCAGCCCCGAACGCGCTCACCCTCTGACTGTGTATTCATGTAATCATGATTACATCCAACACAAGCCCAGATCCAGTACGGTGACGCATCTTTGGGGGTGAGCGTTGGTGAGAGAACGAGAAATCTCGTCCGTACGTGCCGAGGTGAACTGTTCGCTGCCTGGCGACGCGGATTTCGCGGCGGTGGCGCGCGGGTGGCTCGAGGGTGGGGCGGAGTTGTTTCCTGAGTTGTTCGGGGAGTTGGGGAAGGGTGTGGTGCACGGTGGGTTCGTGGATCAGGCTCCGGTTACCGCGCGGATGTCCAGGTCGAAGTTCTCGGTGGCCGGGTGGAAGAAGAGGCTGGCGGGGCTGGCGGAGCGGCCGGTGGGGCTGACGCTGACGATGACGGGGGCTCCGGACCCGCTGCCACAGCCTGGGGAACCGTTCGAGAAGTACGAGTGGGCGTCGATCTCGATGGTTGACGAGCACGGCGGAACGGCTGGAATGCTCAGGCTGACGATCGCCGCGGGTACGGCAGCGTCCTGGGGGACGGACGCCGGTGACCGCTGGATGTCGTTCCTGGCCGAGGTCGTCGGTTCGGTCACGGTCGTCTACGGCGAGGTCGCGGTGAACGGCAATGTCCACCACACCACGGCCTTCGACTCGGCGATCGGGCGGAACCATCTCGACTCGCTCGCGCAGAGCTCGGAGTACATCCGTGGCTACAGCTGGATCACGCTGTGCCCGGCCGTTCTGGTCGAGCGAGTCGGCGGTGTCAAGGGGTTGCGGGCATCGGGAGCCTTCGCGGAGGTGAGGCTGCTCGGCAGCGGTGATGTGCTGCTACTGGCGACGTCGACGCCGCAGGAGTTCGATCGGGCGGCGCTTCGCAGAGTGTGGGTTGCGTTGGCGCCGGTGCTGCCGGCGGGACTCCCCAAGCTGCCGATCCATGAAGAGCATCTTGAGGTGGTTCTCGAAGATGCCGCGGACGTCAGGTGAAACAAGCGGCCCCGCCCCGTAACGGGGTCGGGGCCGGGCCGCTTGTGGTCGCCTACGCAGCAGGGGATGTTGCGTAGGCGGATCTGAGGGTCAGGTGGGCTGAGGGGGCCGCGCCTGTGTGGTCCAAGCCCAGTAGGGCGGCACCGACCACGGGTGGGACGTCTACTACTCGGGCGACCGCCTTCGGAGCGGCCGCAGCTAGTAGGCGGACGACTGTCTCCATCAACAACGGGTGGCCGGCTGTCAGGACGCCGCCGCCCAGTACTACGTCGGTGGGCTCGTCCAGGAGGTCTAGGCGGCGCATGGCTACCACTGCCATGGAGACGACCTCTTCGGCCTGGTGCTGGACGATGGAGCGGGCTATGGCGTCGCCGGACGCCGCCACCTGGAAGAGGAGAGGAGTCGCTTCCAGGCGGCGGGAGACCGGGATGTCGCCGAGGTGGAGGGCCTCGATCAGGGCCGGCATCGACTCCACGCCGTAGTGGGCGGGGAGAGCGGTGGTGAGGGAGGTTGCAGGGCCTCGGCCGTCGTCCGCCCGGGCTGCCGCCCAGAAGGCCTCGTCGGCCAGTTGCTGGCCGCCGCCCCAGTCGCCGGAGATCTTGCCTACGGCGGCGAAGCGGGCGGTACGGCCGTCAGGCAGCAGTCCTGCGCAGTTGATGCCGGCGCCGCAGACGACCGCGACGCCGCGCGGCTCGTCCACGCCTGCCCGCAACAAGGCGAAGGTGTCGTTGGCGACGTGCACCGACGTCGCCCAGCCGAACGACTCGAACGCCTCGGCCAGGCGCTCCTCCTCGATCGGCAGGTCCGCGTTCGCCAGGCACGCGGAGATCTGCTGGACCAGCGGCACCTCACCGACCGCCAGCCCGGCCTCCGCGGCCGCGGAGGCGACCAGCGGGGCCAGGCCCTCCACGGCGGCGTAGGCCCCGACGATGTGCGGCTCGAAGCCGCCGCCGCGCGCAGTACCGAGGACTGTGCCGTCCGCCGATACCAGCGCCACATCGGTCTTGCTATTGCCCGCGTCGAAGGCCAGTACGCCGCCAGGCACCAGCGGTCTCATCAGGCGAACCCCGTCAGTCATGGTCACGCCCACGGCAGGTACTCGCGGTTGTGCGCGAGCAGCTTGTCGGTGAGCTGGTTTGCGTACTCGATCTGCCCGATCAGCGGATGCGCCAGCAGTGCGTTGAACACCCGCTCCGCACCGCCCTTCAGAGCCGCTTCGAGAGCAAGATTCTCGTACGCCGTGACGTTGGCGACCAGCCCCGCGTACAACGGCTCGAGGGGCGAGATCGGCAACGGCGTCGTACCGGATGCCCCTACCGTCGCAGGCACCTCGATCACCGCGTCATCGGGGAGGAACGGCAATGCGCCGTTGTTCAACGTGTTGACCACCTGCATGTCACCAGTGTCGTTCAGCAGCGAGGACGCCAAGGCGACAGCGGCTTCCGAGTAGTAGGCACCACCACGTTGCTCGAGCAGCGCAGGCTTCTCGTCCAGCGTGGGATCGGCATACAGGTCGAGCAGTTCCTTCTCGATCGCCGCGACCTCGGACGCCCGCGACGGCTTGTCCAGCATCTCGCGGACGACCTCGTCGTGCGCGTAGAAGTAGCGCAGGTAGTACGACGGTACGACTCCCAGCGACAGCAGCAACTCGGCCGGCAGCTTGATCTCCGCGGCCAGCTCGGCCGAGTGGGCCGCGAGCAGCTTGGGCAGGACGTTCTCCCCATTGACCCGGACACCGCGCTCCCAGGTCAGGTGATTCAGCCCGACGTGGTCCAGTGCGACCTCTTCGGGCTTCACCCCGAGCATCCCGGCGAACTTCCGCTGGAACCCGATCGCCACGTTGCACAGCCCGACGGCCTTGTGGCCCTCGGACAGCAGGGCCCGGGTGACGATCCCGACCGGGTTGGTGAAGTCGATGATCCACGCGTCCGGGTTGGTACGCCGGACCCGCTCGGCGATGTCCAGTACGACTGGAACCGTCCGCAGCGCCTTCGCGAGGCCGCCCGCGCCGGTCGTCTCCTGCCCGACGCAACCGCATTCGAGCGGCCAGGACTCGTCCTGACCACGCGCTGCCTGCCCGCCGACGCGCAACTGCAGCAGGACGGCGTCCGCCCCCTCGATCCCTTCGTCCAGGTTCGACGTGGTGACGATCTTGCCCGGATGCCCTTGTTTCGCGAAGATCCGCTCGGCCAGCCCGCCGACCAGCGCGAGCCGGTCGGCCGCCGGGTCGACGAGGACCAGTTCCGACACCGGCAGCGAGTCGCGCAGCCGGGCGAATCCGTCGATGAGTTCAGGCGTGTAGGTGGATCCGCCACCGACGACTGTGAGTTTCAACCTTTGACCCCTGTGAGTGTGACGCCTTCGATGAAGGCCTTTTGGGCGAAGAAGAACAAGATGATCACCGGCGCCATCACCAGCAGGGTCGCTGCCATGGTGAGGTTCCAGTTGGTGTGGTGGGCGCCCTTGAAGGATTCCAGGCCGTAGCTCAGCGTCCAGGCGGCCGGGTTCTCGGAGGCGTAGATCTGCGGTCCGAAGTAGTCGTTCCAGCAGTAGAAGAACTGGAACAGCGCGACCGCCGCGATGGCCGGCTTGGCCATCGGCAGGATGACCCGGACCAGCGCCCGGAAGTCACCGCAGCCGTCCACCTTGGCCGCGTCCACGTACTCCTTGGGAATCGTCAGCAGGAACTGCCGCAGCAAGAAGATCGAGAACGCGTCGGTGAAGGCCAGCGGGATGATCAGCGGCCACAGCGTCCCGGACAGGTGCAGTTGCTTGGCCCAGAACAGGTACATCGGCACGATCACGACCTGCGGCGGCAGCATCATCGTCGAGATGACCAGCATCATCGCCAGGTTGCGGCCGCGGAACTTGAAGCGGGCCAGGGCGTACGCGACCGGGATGCTCGACACCAAGGTGAGCACTGTGCCGAGTACGGCGTACACGAGGGTGTTCTTCCACCAGGTCAGGAAGCCCGGGGTCTCCCACACCGTGCGCAGGTTCTCCCAGTGCCACGAGTCCGGCCACAGGTCGCGGGTCAGCGCCTGCTGGTCGCTCATCAGCGCGGTCAGGAAGACGAACACGAACGGCAGCACGAAGAACAGCGCCGCCGCGATCGCCAGCGTGTGCACCGCGACCCAGTTCAGGAACCTGGTACGCCGGGCCTCGCGGCCCGCCGTGGTCAGCCCAGGAGTGGAAGCCGGGGAGTCAACCCGGGATGTCGTCAATGTACTCATGCAGGCCTCCTAGTCGTCCGTGGCCAGGAAGCCACTGCCGCGGCGCATCAGGAACGCCGTGAACACCATCGCCAGCACGAACAGCACCAGCGCGATCACCGAGGCGCCACCGGTGTCGAACCGCTGGAAGCCCAGGTTGTAGACCAGCTGCGGCAACGTCAGCGTCGACTTCTCCGGATAGCCCGGTTCGAACTGTTGCCCCGAGCCACCGATCACCCCGCTCGCGACTTTCCCGGCGATCAGTGGCTGGGTGTAGTACTGCATGGTCTGGATCACGCCGGTGATCACCGCGAACAGCACGATCGGCTGGATGTTCGGCAGCGTGACGTGGCGGAACCGCTTCCACGCCCCGGCGCCGTCCAGCGAGGCCGCCTCGTACTGCTCCATCGGCACGTCGAGCAGCGAGGCCATGAAGATGACCATCAGGTCGCCGATGCCCCAGATCGCCAGCAGGGTCAGGGCCGGCTTCGACCAGGCCGGATCGTTGAACCACCCTGGTTGCGGCAACCCGATCTTGCCCAGGATGTTGTTGATCGGTCCGGTGCCCGGGTTGAGCAGGAACGCGAACGCCATCGTCGCGGCCACCGGCGGCGCCAGGTACGGCAGGTAGAACAGAGTCCGGAAGATCCCGGCGCCGGTCTTGACCTTGGTGATCAGCAGGCCGATACCGAGCCCGAAGACGACCCGCAGGGTGACCATCACGATCACCAGCCAGAGCGTGTTGCGCAGGGCCGGCCAGAAGAACGGGTAGTCGGTGAAGACGTACTTCCAGTTCTTCAGGCCGGTCCAGACCGGCGGGGTGAAGCCGTCGTACTTCATGAAGCTGAAGTAGACGGTCGAGATCAGCGGGTACAGGAAGAAGACGCTGACCCCGATCAGCCACGGGGAGAGGAAGGCGAGGTTGCGCAGCCGCTCGCGACGGCGCTTGTCCCTGAGCCCTACCGAGATGGTCGCCATCACTTCGCCTGCGCGATGTCCTTGTCGATCTGGGCGTCGGTCTTCGCCAGACCAGCGGCCAGATCGGTTTGCTTGCCGGCCTCGAAGGCGTAGCCGAAGTCCTGCAGGGTGAGCTGGTAGGCGCCACCGTTCGGGCTGGCCGGCGTGGTGCTGCTCTTCGCGTGCTGGGCGATCTCGAGGAAGACCTTGAAGTTGTCGTCGGCCACCAGCTTGGGCGACTTGAGCGCGTCCAGCGTGGACGGCACGTTGTGGATGGCGTTGGCGAAGTTGACCACGGCGTCGGTGTCGGTGGTCATGTACTTGACCAGCTCCCAGGCTGCGTTCTGCTTCTCGCTGGTGTTCGCGATCCCGATGATGGTGCCGGACAGGTAGCCCTTGCCATAGGTGTCGGCCTGGTCGTCGGGGACGGGGAACGGCGCGACGCCGATGTCGAACTTCACGCCGGCTTCCTTGGCCATCCCGAGCCGCCACTCACCGTCGATCGACATCGCGACCTGGCCGGTGTGGAAGGGGTTCTTGGCGCCGAACTCGTCGCCGAAGGTCGCCCGGTACTTCTCCAGCTTGGCGAAGCCGCCGAGCTCCTTGACCAGGTTGGACTGCCAGGTGAGCATCTTGCCGAACGCCGGGTCGGCCGCCAGGTTCGACTTGCCGTCGGCGGTGAAGTACGTCGGGTTCCACTGCGCGGCGAAGTGCGTGGTGGTCGACTCGAAGCCGTGGAAGTTCGGCATGAAGCCGAGCTGGGAGAAGGAGTCACCCTTCGCCTTGGTCAGCTTCTTCGCGTCCGCGTCGAACTCCGACAGCGTCTTCGGCGGGCCGGCGATCCCGGCCGCCTTGAACGCGTCCTTGTTGTAGTACAGGCCGTACGCGTCGTTCAGCAGCGGCAGCGTGCAGCGCTTGCCCTCGAACTGGGTGTAGTCCTGCAGCGGCTTCGGGAAGGTCTTGTCCAGGTCGACGCCGGACTTGTCCAGGAACGGCTTCAGGTCCGCGAACACGTTCGAGGCGCAGAAGGTACCGACGTTGTCGGTGGTGAACGAGGAGACCACGTCCGGCGAGTTCGGGCCGCCCGCGCGCAGCGCCTGCTTGATCTTGTCGTCGTTGATGTTGCCGACGACCTTCACGTGGATGTTCGGGTGGGCGGTCTCGAACGCCTTCACGTTCGCGGCGATCGCGGCCACCTCGCTGGGCGCGCTCCAGCCGTGCCAGAAGGTGATCGTGGTGTCCTTGGTGGCGTCGTCGCTCGCCTTGGGGGCGCTCGACGTACCGGTGCACGCGGTACCGAGCAGCGCGATCGCCGCCGCGGCGATCACTGCTTTGTGGACTCGACGCATTTTCCGTTTCTCCTGATCCTGGGTGGAGCCGAACTGCATTTTGGGTGTACGGATCCACCGGGCCAGGTGGGTGTTCCCGGTCCGGGGATGTGTGTGGCGGTGGTCTCGGCGCTAGTCGGCACTGCCTCCGGTCGTCGTGCCGGCAGTGTCGAAGACAGCGTCGCGGGTGTAGCTCAGGGCGGACTGGAGGGCGCCGGACAGCACCGGGTCGGTGTTGATGGCGGTCATCAGCAGCCGCGGCCGCGGTACGGCGAGCTCGGCCAGCTCATCCTGGATCAGGCCGCGCAGCCGCTCGCCGCCGGCGGTGATGACGCCACCGGCGAGCACGATCAGTTCGGGGTCGACGACTGAGACGATCGCGGCCAGGCCGACCGCCAGCCGATGCGCGAACTCGTTGAGGACCGTGTCGCCGGCGCCGGGTGTCTGCAGGGCGACGGTGATGGCGGCTTCCGGCGTACGGGCCTTGAGGCCGTTGGCGCGGGCCAGCTCGAGGACGGGTTCGCCACCGGCGAGTTCCTGGAAGCCACCGGCGTTGTTGCGGCCGACGTTGCGGACCAGCGGTGTGCCGGGCAGGGGCATGAAGGCGACCTCACCGGCACCGCCGGTCGCGCCGCGGACGAGGTGGCCCCCGATCACTATCGCGGCACCGATGCCCTCGTCGCCCCAGAGCATGACGAAGTTGTCGCTGCTGTTCGCGTGCCCGACCTGCTGCTCGGCGACCGCGGCCAGGTTGACGTCGTTCTCGACCTCCAGCGGTACTGCGATCGCCGCGGCGAGCTCGTCGAGCAGGTGCGGCGCGTGCCAGCCGGGGAGGTGCGTCGCGTACCGCAGGCGGCCGGTCGTCGGGTCGAAACCACCGGGGGTGCCGATCGAGACGCGGTGCAGGCGGTCGCGGGTCAGCCCGGCCTCGCCGAGCGCGCCGTCGATGGTCTTGACCACCCGCTCGACCGTGCCCTTGGCGCTGCGGCCAGGGGTGGGCAGCTCGTAGCGGCCGACCACCTTGCCGGTCAGGTCGGCGACGGCGGAGCGAATCCGGGTCGGGGTGACGTCCAGGCCGGCGACGTAGGCGATGCCGCCGTTGATCTCGTACAGCTGGGCGTTGGGGCCCGGGCGGCCGGCGCTCGTGCCACTGGCCCGGACCAGGCCGGCGCTCTCCAGCCGCGCGAGCAGCTGGGAGGCGGTCGGCTTGGACAGGCCGGTGAGGTTGCCGAGGGTCGTTCGCGACAGCGGGCCCTGCGCGAGCAGCAGGTCGAGGGCGGCGCGGTCGTTCATCGCGCGGAGCAGGCGGGGAGTACCGGGTGTGCTGGCCATGTGCTAACCCTGCCCTTCCTTCGCTCTCGCGTCGCCGAACCACGCTGCTGGATGCTCGTCGAGATCAACTGTTAGGAAAGTTTCCTATTACCGCCAGACCGTACGGGTGCGCTGTGGCAGGTGTCAATCGATCGACGGTCACGGGTTGCTTCTGGCTCAAGTCAGGGTTGGCTTACTTGTCAGCGGAGTAGGCGGGGGAAGGGCTTTCCGTGGAGTTCACAGCAGGCCGGCTGATGCGCCGGGCGATCGGCCGGCTGGAGCCGCTGCTGATCGCCACATCCGATGCAGAGAAGGCTTCCCTGGTACTACGTGCCGTGTCGCTCGGGTTTGCCGGTACTACTGCGCTAGCGGTCGCCGACACCACGGCGCTTGCGACCGACCTGGTTGGTGGACTGCGGACGTTGCGTGGGATCGGGGCGCAGCACAACGCTGCTGAGCGCTCGGGTACAGCGGGCAGGTGTTTGCCATGGCGTGTGCGTCGGCCGAGCGGCTGGTCTCGGTGCTCAGGTCGCCGTTCGAGATCGCTACTGGTACCTCTACCGCTTTAGACCCTGGTGCGCCCCTGCTGGCTTTGCGGGAAGTCAGCGGAGTCAGGCGCGCATGACGAACTGCTGGCTGTAGGTGGTCGCTACAGCCAGCTCTGGCACAGCTGGACAGGTACCTCTAGGGAAGGCGCCAGTCGATAGGGGTGCCGCCCTGCTCGACGAGCAGCTGGTTGACCCGGCTGAACGGCTTGGAGCCGAAGAAGCCGCGGTCGGCGGACATCGGGCTCGGGTGGGCGCTCTCGATGTACGGCGTACTGCCCAGCATCGGCTTGAGCGTCTGCGCGTCCCGGCCCCACAGGATCGCCACGAGCGGGCCGCCACGCTTCACGAGCGCGTGGATGGCCTGCTCGGTCACGGCCTCCCAGCCCTTGCCCTTGTGCGAGGCGGACTTGCCCGGCTGCACGGTGAGCACCCTGTTGAGCATCAGCACGCCCTGCTCGGCCCACGGCGTCAGATCCCCGTTGCTGGGAGCCGGTACGCCGACGTCGGCCATCAGTTCGCGGTAGATGTTCTGCAGGCTGCGCGGGATCGGGCGCACATCCGGTGCCACCGAGAAGCTCAGCCCGACCGGGTGCCCGGGCGTCGGGTAGGGGTCCTGGCCGACGATCAGCACCTTCACATCGTTCAGTGGCTGGTTGAAGGCGCGCAGTACGTTCTCGCCGGCCGGCAGATACGGCCGCCCGGCCGCGATCTCCCCGCGCAGGAACTCACCCATCCGCGACACGGTCTCCTCGACCGGAGCCAACGCCTCGGCCCAGTCGGCCGCCACCAGATCATTCAATGCCTTGGGACTCACCCGGACATGATGTCACCCATTGTTCGCGTGTCGGTCAGGTCGTTGGCCGATCTGTCCCGGTAAAAATATCCCCGGCCCCGCAAAAGGTATGAGCTCTTGCGGGGCCTTTGCGTTGCCGTCAGGCGGTCTGCCAGCCGAAGTTGAGGGAGTGGCTGGTCGGGTGCTGGCGGTCGTAGAAGCGGTGCGCGTCGGTCCGGGCGGTCCCCGAGTCGAGCTCCAGGTGCGTAGCGCCGTGGTCTTTGGCCCACCTGCGGGCAGCTGTCAGCAGGGCCGCGCCGGTGCCTTGGGACCGATGGCCGGGGTCGACGGCCAGGTCCTCGACCCAGCAACGCTGACCGAATCGGACCGACTCCAGGTCGAGGTACGTCGTCGCGAATCCGACGATCGTTTCACCGTCCACCGCGACCAGTACTCCGCTGCGCGGCCCGGCGATGGCCCGCTCCAGCCGCTCGGCCGCCACGACGGGATGCCAGTCGGCCGGCTTCGTACCGGGTGGTGCGAAGAGCCAGGCATAGGCATCGACCAGTTCCGGGATGTCGGCGTCGGTAGCTGCGCGCACGTTGCTCATGCAGTCGACCCTAGGGAACTGGTCGCCTCCGGCGGCAGATCCAATCCGCCACCGGTCCACCAGTCCACTCAGTGCTTGTTGGCGAGGCGCTCCACGGCCTTGGCGTACTGCTTGGCTACTTGGAGTTGGGCGGCTCGGGTGATGGGGCCGCCCAGGCGGCTGTACCAGGTGGCGGGGCGGCTGTAGGCGAGGATTGTGTAGTAGATGCCGTCTGGTTCGCGGGTGACGACCAGGGACTCCTCGCCTGCTTGCGGATGCCCTTGCAGAGTGCCGTAGGCGAAGCCGGTGCGGTCGGGCTCGTCTACGACCCACACCACTCGGCAAGGGACGGGCAGGCCGACAGAGCCGACTCCCAGCCGGCCGAGTGAGTTCGTACCGATCACCAGGGGAGTGTCCGTGGCGATGACGTGGATGCCGGCCGCGGCGTGGGCCTTCCAGGTCATCACCGCCTCGCCTGCCCGGCGGAACACCTCGTCGCCGGTGCCGATGCGGTGGCGGTACTCGAGCCGGTGGTAGCCGGGTGGGGTCTCGGGCTGCGCTGTCGACCCGACCACGTCGTAGCTGAACCGCTTGTCACGCAGGTCGTCGAGCTTCATCCCACTCCTTCAGCCGGCGCCAGGCCAGCAGTCCGCACAAGGCGAAGCCGAGCGCGTTCGCCACCCCATGTGTAGCAACCATCCAGCGCAATGGCAGGTACGGCGTCGCCACCACATGCCCCAGTGCCCAGCTGAGCGCCAGCAGCATCGTCACCATCAGAGTCCCAGCCGACAGGATCAGCAGCACCTTGGTACTACGCTCCGCCGCCCGCGACCTTCGCCACATCGTCCACCCGACCAGCCACATCCCTGCGGTCAGTACTACGGCCCCGGCCAGCTCGACCGGGTCGCCAAGGAAGAACCCCAGCAACACAATCCCGGTACCCAGCGGGACACTGATCGCCGCAGCCGTCGCCGTCTTGGCACTAGTCGACTCCACGACCAGACAGGCGACCAGAGCCGCGGCAAAGCCGGCGAAGTGGAAGTGGGCGACCGTCAGCGAGAGCACTGTGAGACTGAAGCCGAACAGCTCGTACGACGAGCGCTCGGCGACCAGTGCGAGTGCAGCGATCGCCGGTGTCGCCAGTGCGGTGTAGAGGGCGATCTCCCTGGCCCGCAGGCGTTTCCGGCTGATTAGGTCGTTGGCAGCCAGTAAGGCGAGCACTAGCGTGCCGACCAGGTAGATGCTCGCCAGGGTGATGGACAGCGGACCGCGGCCGAGCCAGAGGGAGATGACCCCTGGCACGGCCGCGACCGGCCACCAGCGACGGACGGTAGTACCGCCATCGATCTTCACGAGGCTGAGCCCGAGCGGCACGATCACGAGCATGCCCAGGCTCACCACCAAGTGGACCAGTGTGAGCACTAGGTGCTCTTGAGACCAGTGGTCTTGTCTTCCTTCAGGGCGTTGAAGAGGGCGGTCGCCTTCTTGTTGTCCCACTTCACGGCCGAGCCGTTCGGGGTGCTGAGGTTGGTGTCCGAGACCGGCACGGTGAGGGTGACGCCGCTACCGCCGGCCGAGACCGCCTTCATCCCGCGGGCGAACTTGAGCAGGGTGAGCGGGCCCATGTCGCTGTCGATGGTGAGCGCCTCGGCGCCCGCGGTGCTCAGCTTGTAGAAGCGGAACGGGTTCAGGAAGGTGCCCGGGCCGACGGCCTTGCCGGCGATCGCGCCGATCATCTCGCGCTGCCGCTGGACCCGGCCGAGGTCGCCGAGCGGATCGAAGTGCCGGGCCCGGACGTAGCCGAGCGCGTTCGGGCCGTTCAGGTCCTGGCAGCCGGCCGGCAGGTCGATGTGTGCCTTGTCGTCTTTGATTGCCTTGGGCAAGCACATGTTGATCCCGCCGACCGCGTCGACGATCGAGGCGAAGCCGCCGAAACCGATCTCGACGTAGTGGTCGACGCGCAGGCCGGTGACACCCTCGACGGTCTGGATCAGCAACTTCGGGCCACCGAACGCGAACGCGGCGTTGATTTTGTTCTTGCCGTGGCCTGGGATCGGGACGTAGCTGTCCCGCGGCAGGCTGACCAGCGCGGTCGGGCCGGACTCCGGCACGTGCAGCAACATGATCGAGTCGGTCCGCTGCCCGGCCGCGTTGCCGGTGTGCAGTTTGGCGCGCTCGGCCCGGGACAATCCCTCGCGGCCGTCCGACCCGACCAGCAGGTACGTCGTACCGGAGGTGTCTGCCGGGCGTTCACCGGACGGCATCACATCGACCTTGTTGATCTTGCCCCAGGCGAGCAGCGGGATGCAGATCAGGCTCAGCACGAACAGCAGGACGATCAGTCCGATGATCCGGGCGAACCAGTTGCGCCGCTTCTTGGGTCGCACGGGCGGCCGGCTGACATAGCGCGGGTCGATGGACTCGGAATGGCTCATGGCACGACGCTATCGGGATCCGGGGCTGTCATGCGTCAGCCGGTAGAACGGTCTTGACGAATACTTTCAGACCGGACCGGGCCGTAGCGTCGATCAAAAGGATGATCTTGGGCCGGAGATCGAACCAATCCGCCGGAACGTGCGCGGCGCTTGGCCGACGCGGGCGCTGAACAGCCGGCTGAAGTACGCGGGGTCGTCGTAGCCGACCTCACGGGCGATCACTGCGACGGGGAGGTCGGATTCGGCCAGCAGGGCCTTCGCCTGGTTCATCCGGGTGGTCAAGATCACCTCCTGTGGCGTAGTACCGGACGCGCTCCGGGTTGCGGCTCTCAGATCATCGACGGTCACTCCTAGAGCTTCGGCGTATTGCGGGATCGACAGTGGGCGGCAGGCGATGGCTCTGAGTTGGGCCACCAGCTCGTTGCCTGGTTCGTCTTGGGCAGCGGTTGCTATGAGGTCGTAGAGGGCTGCAGTCGCTTGTACTTCGCTGGTCTGGGCTACTCGGAGCAGCTTGGCGAAGGACCGTTGGATTGGGCGGGGGTCGGCGTACCGGCGTACGGGACGGTCTGGGGTCAGGTGACCTAGGTGGGTGAGGGCGTTGGTCGCAGTACCGCTGAAGAGGACCCAGGACTGGCGCCACTGGGTGGCAGGGCGGTAGCCGTGCAGTACGCCGGGGAAGAGCCAGAGGAGCGCAGGGGCCTCTACTGCGTGGAGTGTGCGTTCAGGGCCGTGCAGTAGGTGGCCTCTGCCCTGGTGGAGGAAGACGGCGGCGTGGCAGCCGAGGGCGCGCTCCGGAGGTTGGCCCGGCGGGTTGCGCTGGGTGCCGACGCCCAGACAGAAGAGTCCAAGTTGTCTCTCGATCTGTCCTGGGGTCAAGTAGATCGACCAATCGTCCATGGCTACAAGAGTCCAAGAAGTACTCGTTGCAGTCCATTCCGGCGGGCGGTCGCTCGCGGGTGCAATGGTGCGGTGCTGACTTCTAATGGGTATGTGTTGCCGCCTGAGCGGCTTGGGGTGCTGGCGGAGGTGCCGCGGCGGGAGCGCGGAGACCGGGAGGCGTTGCGGAAGCGGCTGGCGCGGGATGGGTATCTGTTCCTGCGTGGGTTGCTCGATCCGGCTGTGGTGCTGGACTTCCGGCGCTACTACTTCGAGGCGACGGGGGTGGCTGACAGTCGCGGCGTACCGGCTGAGGTGGAGCGGGGTGAGCTTCGGCGGGTGCTGTTCAGCGAGGTGGTGCCGGGGGCGGCGTACGGGGCTTTCTGCGCGCAGCCGGCGTTGCGGGGGTGGTACGAGTGGTTCCTGGGTGGGGAGACGTTCCTGCACCGGCGCAAGATCATCCGGCACATCGCACCTGGCGAGGCGGGCATC
The DNA here is from genome assembly GCF_039525325.1 of Kribbella koreensis. Lineage (NCBI taxonomy): Bacteria > Bacillati > Actinomycetota > Actinomycetes > Propionibacteriales > Kribbellaceae > Kribbella > Kribbella koreensis. Next base: position 264,082 of record NZ_BAAAHK010000007.1, on the reverse strand, counting down.
GGTACGGCGACGCAGGCGCACTACGACCTCGTCTACCTCCGCGAGGGCACCGACCAGGTGCTGTCCGCATGGATCCCGCTAGGCGACTGCCCTGTCTCTCTGGGCGGCCTCACCTACCTGGAGGGCAGCCACCACCGGGTACTACGGGAGGAGGCGGCCGGAACGCTCAAGCGGCCCGCGGCATCGATCACTGCCGACCTGCCTGGCCTGGCCGAGTCGTACGACTCTCGCTGGCTGGTCGCCGACTACGAGGCCGGCGATGTGGTCATCCATACGGCCCACACTGTCCACGCCGCGCTGGACAACGTGTCGTCGACGATGCGGCTCTCGACCGACATCCGCTACCAACTGGCGGACGCTCCCATCGACGCCCGCTGGCAGTCCGATTGGCACGATCGCGACGGTCTCTAGGACCTGGTTTGCGCGGGATTTCCCCAGAATCTGAGATCACTCTCGCTAACGACATTCATTTCGGTTAAGGTTTTCAGGACCGACCGGAGCGGCGTACGGTGTGCCGATCCGGCGGCGCGAGTCTGAGGAGAACCGTGAACCGCAACGAGCTGGTCGCCGGCGTGGCGACGAAGGCGGGCATCCCGCGCAACCAGGCCGAGAAGGTGCTCGACGCGCTGGGCGACGTCGTCACCGAGGCCGTGCACAAGGGGGACAAGGTCTCGCTGACCGGCCTGCTGAGCATCGAGCGGGTGATGCGCGCGCCCCGCACCGGCCGCAATCCGCAGACCGGCGAGCCGCTCTCTATCCCGGCCGCGTACTCCGTCCGGCTGTCCTGCGGAAGCCGCCTCAAGGCTGCTGCCCGGGGCGACCTCCGCACCGTCTCCTGATCAGCGCTGGACGGCTGTCGCCCAGTACTCCGTTGTGGGGGTCGGCGGAGTACTGAACCGGGCGTTCGGCAGGTAGATCCGCGAGCCGTAGAAGGCCATCGTGGTCGGTACGTCGAAGTCGGCGCTGGTGATCTCCCCGACCAGCCGGCCCTTGCTGCCGGAGCTGTCGAGGTCCAGCACCGCGATCTTGTTGAGCCGGTTCTGTGCGACGTACAGGGTGTGGTTCGACCGCAGTAGTCCGTCGCCGGCCGTCAGAACCGTGGTGCCGAGGTCGATACGCCGGGTGACGCCGGTGCGCGGGTCCACCCGGAACAGGAAGCCGGTCGCGGACTGCACGATGATCAGGTTGCGCCCGTCCGGCGTGAGCGAGATGCCGTTGGCGTTGAGGTTGACCGGATCGTGCACGTAGTCGCCGCTGAGCGGGATCGTCTGCACGGCCGCCTGGCTGGGCAGCTTGCCGTTGCGGCCGAGCGGGACCTTGTAGATGGCCTGCTGACGCGAGTCGGTGAACCAGGCGGCGTCCTTGCCCAGGATGACGTCGTTGACGAAGGTGTTCGCCGAGGTGGTGAAGGCGTAGCCGGCCAGCACGGTGCCGGACTGGGTGTCGATCACCCGGCCGTTGCCACCGGTCCCGCCGGCCACGAAGAGACGGCCGCGCTGGTCGAGCTTCATGCCCAGGGAGGGGGTTCCCGGGCCCTGGACGATCACGGTGCCCTCGCCGGTACGCAGGCCGGCGGCGTAGATGTCGCCGTCGAGGCGCGAGCCGAAGTACGCGGTACCGGTGTGGTCGATCGCGATGCCCTCGGGCTGGAAGCCGGCGGGCAGGTCGATGCGCTTGGGGTAGGTGGCAGCGGCTCGCGACGCGGCTGCCTCGGCCACCGCGTTGGCGGGGTTGACGCCGAAGTGGATGTGGTCGCAGAGGCCGTCGTCCAGGAAGGTGCTGGAGGTCTGCTGTTTGACGGCCGTGGTGGCAGCGGGCGTGCCGGTGACCGCGGAGGCGGTGAGGCTGCCGAGGATCAGAAGTGGGAGGCCGAGAGTGGTGGCGAGCGCGCGGCCGAGGTGTCTGGGGTGGGGACGTGACATGGCGGAGTGTCCTCCTGGTCGATAGACCGTTCCTTCAACACTAGGGACACGGGCGGCGGCGCTGAACAGTTCAAGGCTGTTGATAACTTTCCCAGCGCTTGCGGGGCAACAGGTAATGTCACTGTGAGTGGCTCAGGCCGGAGCCGGCAGCGAAGGAGCGGGGCAAGAATGACAGCAGGGATCGACAGCTCGGATCTGTCCACGACGGTCCGGCCGCAGGACGACCTGTACCGGTATGCGAACGGACCATGGCTGGACCGCACCGAGATCCCCGCGGACAAGGCGATCTACGGCGCTTTCCACGCGCTGCTGGACGACGCCGAGCGGGACGTCCGGGCGATCGTCGAGAAGACCGCGGCCGCGGCGCAACCGGCCGGCAGTGAGGCGCGCAAGATCGGCGACCTGTTCAACAGCTTCATGGACACCGAGACGATCGAGCGGCTCGGCGCCGAGCCGATCGCCGACCAGCTCGACCTGGTGGCCTCGGTCAAGGACGTCGACGGCCTGGTCGCCGCGCTCGGCAAGGTCGAGCTGCAGGGTGTGCCCGGTGTCTTCTACTACGGCGCGGACATCAACGCGAAGAAGTCCGACGAGTACATCATCTACACCAGCCAGGGCGGCATCAGCCTGCCGGACGAGTCGTACTACCGCGAGGACAACTTCGCCGACATCAGGACGGCGTACGTCGCACACCTCGGCCGGATGCTGGAGCTGGCCGGACTGCCCGATCCCGCGGGGGCAGCTGAGCGGATCATGGCGCTCGAGACTCGGCTGGCCGCTGGGCACTGGGACAACGTGCGCAACCGCGACGTCACCGCGACGTACAACAAGGTCGACCGGGCCGGGCTCGAGGAGCTCACCCCTGGGTTCGACTGGGCAGGCTGGCTGTCCAACGCCGGTGTGCCCGAGTCGGCGTTCGCGCAGCTGGTTGTGCGCCAGCCGGACTATCTGACGGCCGCCGCCGCGGCACTGCAGGAGATCGACCTCGAGCAGTGGAAGGAGTGGCTGAGCTGGCGCATCGTGCACGCGGCTGCGCCGCTGCTGAGCAAGGCCTTCGTGGACGAGAACTTCGAGTTCTATGGCAAGACGCTGACCGGTGCGCCGGAGCTGCGCGAGCGGTGGAAGCGCGGACTAGGCGTGGTCGACTCCGCACTGGGTGAGGCCGTCGGCCAGCTGTATGTCGCCGAGCACTTCCCGCCGGCCGCGAAGGCGCGGATGGTCGAGCTGGTCGGTCACCTGGTCGAGGCCTACCGGCAGCGGATCGAGGCGCTCGACTGGATGAGCCCCGAGACGCGGCAGCGGGCGCTGGACAAGCTGGGGTCCTTCACGCCGAAGATCGGCTACCCGGACAAGTGGAAGGACTACAGCGGCCTGGAGATCAAGGCCGACGACCTGGTCGGCAACGTCCGCCGCTCGGTCGCGGTGGAGACCGCAAGGGACCTGGCCAAGCTCGGCCAGCCGATCGACCGGACCGAGTGGCTGATGACGCCGCAGACGGTGAACGCGTATTACAACCCGCGGATGAACGAGATCGTCTTCCCGGCCGCGATCCTGCACCCGCCGTTCTTCGACATCGACGCCGACGACGCGGTGAACTACGGCTCGATCGGCGCGGTGATCGGGCACGAGATCGGTCACGGGTTCGACGACCAGGGCTCGAAGTACGACGGCGCCGGCAACCTGGTCGACTGGTGGACCGACGCCGACCGGGCCGCCTTCGAGCAGCGCACGGCGAAGCTGGTCGCGCAGTACAACGCGCTCGAGCCGACGGACGCGCCCGGCCACAAGGTCAACGGCGAGCTCACCCTGGGTGAGAACATCGGCGACCTGGGCGGCCTGTCGATCGCCTACGTCGCGTACACGCTGTCGCTGGGTGGTGGCGAGGAGCCTGCTCCGATCGACGGCCTCACCGGCTCGCAACGCTTCTTCCTCGCCTGGGCGCTTGGCTGGTCCAGCAAGGCGCGTGAGGCGGAGGCCATCCGCCGCCTGGCGATCGACCCGCACTCCCCGCCGGAGTTCCGCTGCAACGCGGTCGTCCGCAACATCGACGCCTTCCACGAAGCCTTCGCCATCAAGCCGTCCGACGGCATGTGGCTGTCCCCCGAGGACCGCGTCCGCATCTGGTGACCGCGACCAGGCACCGGTGACCTTGAACAAGTAACGGTGACCTTGGACAAGTAAC
>NZ_BAAAHK010000007.1:199043-259891 GCF_039525325.1 Kribbella koreensis | reverse complement strand
AGGAGTTGGTGGGCTTGAACACGCTATTTCTTGTTCAAGGTCGCCGCTTGGTGTTCAAGGTCGCGACTTCGTGTCCGAGGTCGCTGCTTCCTGGCGGGGTGCCGGGTTGCTGGTCAGCCGGCCATCCAGGCCTGGATGGCGTCGATCTCGCGGGGCATGGCGTCGGAGAGGTTTTCGGTGCCGTTGGCGGTGATGAGGATGTCGTCTTCGATCCGGATGCCGATGCCTCGGAGGTCTTCGGGGACCGTCAGGTCTTCGGCTTGGAAGTAGAGGCCGGGCTCGACCGTGAGGACGTAGCCGGCTTCGACGTTGCCCTTGTTGTACTTCTCGTTGCGGGCGGCGGCGCAGTCGTGCACGTCGATGCCGAGCATGTGACTGACTCCGTGCAAGGTGTAGCGCTGGTAGATGCCGCTGCTCGGGTCGAGGGCCTCGTCGGCGCTGACCGGCAGCAGCTCCATCGCCTCCAGCCCGCGCACGATGACCTCCATCGCGGCGTTGTGGCCGGAGCGGAACGGCACACCGGGCTTGAGCGCCCCGATGCCGGCGTTCTGCGAGTCCAGGACCAGTTGGTAGAGCTCGCGCTGGCGTGGGGTGAACTCGCCGTTGACCGGCAGCGTGCGGGTGATGTCCGCGGTGTAGAGGTTGCGGTTCTCAACGCCCATGTCGAGCAGCATCAGCGTGCCGTCGGTGACCGGGCCGTCGTTCTCGATCCAGTGCAGCGTGGTCGCGTGCGGTCCGGCGGCCGCGATCGACGTGTAACCGACGTCGTTGCCCTCCGCGCGGGCCCGGCGCCAGAAGGTGCCCTCGATCCAGCGCTCGCCGTACTTGCGGACCGACGCCATGTCGGCCAGCACGTCGGAGAAGCCGCGGTGGGTGATCGCGCACGCCTCGCGCAGCTGCTCGATCTCGAACGCGTCCTTGACCAGCCGCAGCTCGGACAACACGTTGGCGAGCTCGCCGTCGCGGTCCTCGTCCGTCTTCGCGCCGCTGAGCAGTGAGCTGATCGAGCTCTCCTCGCCGCGCCGGACGCGGGTCGGGACATCGCTCTTCAGGACGTCGGCGAGCGCGTCGACGTGCCGGGTCTCGATCCCGAACTCCTTCGACGTCTCGGTCAGCGACGGGCGCCGGCCGGCCCACAGCTCGCCGTACATCCGGTCGCGCCAGAACTCCTCGCCCTCGCTGCGGTCCGCGCGGGGCCGGAAGTACAGCACCGAGTCGTGGCCGCTGGTTCCGTTGGGCTCCAGCACCAGGACGGCGTCCGAGGTCTGGTCGCCGACCAGCCAGACGTAGTCGGTGTGCGGGCGGAACGCGTAGTCGGTGTCGTTGGAGCGGACCTTGTAGGTGCCGGCCGGGATCACCAGCCGCTCACCGGGGAACGCCTGCGACAGGGCGTCGCGGCGCTTCGCCGCCCAGGTGCCGACGTCGCTGAGAGTGACGTCGTCACGCTCGATCGAGCCCCAGCCCGAGTTCATGAACTCGCGCAGCTTCTCGCCGGACGGGGTGTCGTGGCTGGCGGTCTTGGGGGTCTTGTCCGTGCTCTCGCTCATCGTCGAGCCATCCTCATCTCAGCGCGCGGTGTGCAGTTGGTCGCCGCGGAGCGTGCTGCTGTCCGGCAGCACCTCGGCGGGGTCCGAGCCGATGCGGGTGATCGCATTGTGCTCGTCCACGAAGACTACGCTCGGCCGGAAGGTCTTCGCCTCCGCGGTGTCGAACATCCCGTAGGCGATCAGGATGACCAGATCGCCGGGGTGGATGAGGTGCGCGGCGGCCCCGTTGATGCCGACGATGCCGGTGTCGCGGGGGCCTTCGATCAGGTACGTGGTCAGCCGGTTGCCGTTGGTGATGTCGACGATGTCGACCTGCTCACCGGGCAGCAGATCCGCCGCTTCCATCAGCGTCGCGTCCAGCGTGCACGACCCGACATAGTCGAGGTCGGCCTGGGTGACGGTGGCCCGGTGGACCTTGGACTTCATCATCGAGCGCAACATGCCGCTCATCATCCAGGCCCACCCCATCACTGTCAGTGGCCACCGTCACCTACGCCTAGTGGGATGCCAGTTCTGGCTCCCGGGCCGGTACCTCGGGCTCGAGGGTGTGACGGAGTTTCTCGCCCTCGACGTCTACGTCCGGCAGTAGGCGGTCGAGCCAGCGGGGGAGGTACCAGGCTGAGCGGCCGAGCAGGGCCATGACGGCGGGAACGATGGTCATTCGGACGATGAAGGCGTCGATGGCTACCGCTACGGCCAGGCCGAAGCCGATCTCCCGGACCAAGGTCTCGCTGGAGAGGATGAAGCCGGAGAAGACGGCGATCATGATGATCGCGGCGGCGGTGACGACGCGGGCGCTGTGGCTGAAGCCGTCGACGACCGAGGTCCTCGGAGTTGCTCCGCGGACGTGTTCCTCGCGCATCCGGGTGACCAGGAAGACCTGGTAGTCCATCGCGAGGCCGAACACGATGCCGACCAGGAAGACGGGCAGCATGCTGATGATCGGGCCGGTCTGGCCTTCGATCCCGAGTACGCCGGCGAACCAGCCCCACTGGAAGACCGCGACCACGGCGCCGAAGGTCGCCGCGACCGTGAGCAGGAAGCCGAGCGTCGCCTTCAACGGCACGAGCACCGAACGGAACACCAGCATCAGCAGGATGAACGCCAGCCCGACGATCAACGACAGATAGGGCAGCAGCGCGCCGCTCAGCTTGGCGGAGATGTCGATGTTGAAGGCGGTCGCGCCGGTCACCGACGCCTGGGAGCCGCCGACCGACGGGAGGTCCCTGATCGCCTCGACCAGCGCTTTGGTCTCAGGGGTGGCCGGGCCGCTGGCCGGGATCACCGTCATCAACGCGGTGTCGCCCTGCGGGTTGAAGCTCGGCGGTGTCACCACGGCGACGTCCGGAAGCTTGCGTACTGCGTCCGCGGTACCTGCCGCCGCGGCCTTCGGGTCGGCGGAGCCGGCCGCGTCGACCACGATCATCAGCGGCCCGTTGAATCCCGGGCCGAAGCCTTCCGAGAGAAGCTCATAAGCCTTGCGCTGCGTGGAGGCAGGCGCGGCGGTGCTGTCATCGGGTAGACCGAGCTCGAGTTGGGTCGCCGGAATCGCCAGCGCGCCGAGCCCGATCACCGTCACCAACAGAACAGCCACCGGTCGGCGAGTGACGAACCCGACCCACCGTCGACCGGCCGAAGGCTTGCGGGTCGCGCCCACCGAGTCGCCGCCGGCACTCTCCGGATCGCCGCCGCGGAGGCCGGGGATCTTGCCGCCGAGGACTCGGCGGCCGGCCATGCCGAGGACGGCGGGAAGCAGGGTGAGGGCGATGGCTACGGCGATGACGACCGTGAAGGCGGCCGCGAGGCCCATCTGGGTCAGGAACGGGATGTCCACCACGAACAGGCCGCCCAGCGCGATCACGACCGTCAGGCCGGCGAAGACGACGGCCGAGCCCGCGGTGCCGACTGCCCGGCCGACCGCTTCCTCAGGTTCCAGACCCGCGCCGAGCTCGTGCCGGTAGCGCGACATGATGAACAACGCGTAGTCGATCGAGACGGCCAGCCCGATCATCACGGCGAGGATCGGGGTGCCGGAGCCGATGTCGATGAAACCGGTCGCCGCGGTGATCGCGGTGGCGCCGATCCCGACCCCGATGATTGCCGAAAGCAACGGAAGTCCGGCGGCCACCAGTGAGCCGAAGGTGATCAGCAGGACCACCGCGGCCACCCCGATGCCGATCACCTCGGTCGCGCTCTGCGCCTGCTGGACCTGCATCGCGTCACCGCCGTACTCAACGGTGAGGCCGCCCGCTCTGGCCGGGCCCACGGCGTCGGCCACCGCTTCCTGGGCCTCCGGAGTCACCTCCTGGGAGGGCACCTTGTAGGCGACAGAGGCGTAGCCGATCCGCCCGTCGGGCGAGATCGCCTTGGCGGCGAAGGGATCCACCACCCCGGCCACCTGCGAACCAGTGCCGATCTCGGCGAGGGTCTCCTTCACCAGCGCGGCATTGGCCGGATCGGCGAGCTTCCCGCCCGGCGGCGCCTGGAAGACGATTCGCGCCGTACCTCCGTCCGCGCCCACCTGCGGGAACCGTTCGTCGAGCAGGTCGATCGCCCGCTGCGACTCGGTGCCGGGGATGGAGAATCCGTTGGCGGTCGGACCGGACAGTGTGGCCGCGCCGGTGATGCCGGCGGCGAGCAGCCCCAGCCAGATGAACACGACGAGTCGGCGGCGCCGGAACGCGAACCGGCCGAGGCGGTAGAGGTAGGTAGCCATGCTGACGATCGTTCCGTCCGGACCTTGTAGTCCGCGTCCGATGGCTGCGGGCTCTCCGCCGTACTGCGCCCGCCGTACTCCCTACTGCAGCGGCTGTACGCCGGGTTGCTCGACTGCTCCGGACCGGACCAACCCGGACCGGTACGCGATCACCACGAGCTGGGCCCGGTCGCGCGCGTCGAGCTTCATCATCGCGCGGTTCACGTGCGTCTTGGCGGTCAGCGGTGAGAGCACCAGCTGATCGGCGATCTCCTCGTTGGACAGCCCGAGCGCCACCAGCCCGACCACCTCGCGCTCCCGATCGGTGAGCACGTCCAGCTCGGTCGAGTCCGCGCCTGAGGACAGCTCCGGCTGGGCCAGGAAGCGATTCATCAACCCACGCAGGGCTTTCGGCGACAGCAACGCGTCACCGCGGGCGATCGTGTGGATCGCGGCGATCAGCTCCTCCGGCTCGGCGCCCTTGCCGAGGAACCCGCTCGCGCCGGCCCGGATCGCCTCGAAGACGTACTCGTCGACCTCGAAGGTGGTCAGGATCAGCACCTTCACCCCGGCCAGCGACTCGTCGGCGGTGAGCTGCCGGGTCGCGGCCAGACCGTCGAGCTCGGGCATCCGGATGTCCATCAGGATCACGTCCGCCCGCTCGCTGCGGGCCAGTTCGAGCGCCTGCCGGCCGTTCTCGGCCTCAGCAACGACCTCTAAGTCCGGCGCTGAGTTCACCAGCACCCGGAACCCGCTCCGGATCAGCTTCTGATCGTCGGCCAGCAGTACCCGGATCGTCACCAGTTGCTCCAGTTTCCAGAGGAAGGACGGCACGAACGCGGAAGCCGCCGTGCGGTTGCGGACCGGCGGTCAGCTGGCCGCCGACGGCCGTGACGCGCTCTCGCATGCCCAGCAGGCCGTGCCCGGATGCGGGCGGACCGGCAGCGCCACCGGCGTCCTGGTACGGCGTACCGGGGCGGCCGCCGTCGTCGGTGACCTCGATCGTCAGCGAGCCGCGCCGTTGCTCGAACCGGACCCGGACGACGGCGCCAGGGGCATGTTTGACCACGTTGGTGAGGGACTCCTGCAGGATGCGATAGGTGGTCAGCTCGAGGACGTCCGGGAGCGATTCGGGCACGGGCGGCTGCCAGTCGATGGTGATTCCGGCCGCGGTGGACGACTCGATCAGCGCACTCAGCTCCTGCAGGGAGGGGGTGGGAGCGGTCGGCAACGAGTCGAGGCCGGAGCGGCGCAGTACGCCGAGCAGCACGGTCAGCTCCTGCAGCACCGTCCGGCCCCCGTCGCGGACCAGAGCGAGGGCCTTCTCGGCCTCCTCCGGTTGCTCGCGGAGCAGGTGGGAGGCGACGCCGGCCTGCACGTTCATCAAGGCGATGTGGTGGGCGATCACGTCGTGCAACTCGTGCGCGATCCGCAACCGCTCCTCGATCACCCGGCGCTCGGCCTCCTCCTCGCGGGACTGTTCGGCCCGCAAGACTCTGTCTTCCAGCTCGTCCAGATAGGCGCGGCGGTAGCGCACCGCCTCACCGATCGCGGCGGCGAACAGGACGAAGATCGCGACCGAGAGGTTCGCCAGCAGGTCGCCGTCGGTGAACAGCCCGGCCGTGGCGACCATCACCACGACGACCGTGATGCACGCGATCGACCGGGTCCGCCGGCTCTTCTGGATCACCACGGTGTAGATCGCGCAGGCCAGCGCGAGACCGATCGGGCTCTTCACCTCGGCGTAGGCCGCGTAGCCGATCGTCGCCAGCGTGCTGATCGTCAGCGCGACCAGCGGAAACCGCCGGCGGAAGGCCAGCGGCAGGCAGGCGATCAGGATCAGGATCGTGCCGGTGACGGTCAGGGGGATCTGGGTGCCCTCGTGGCGGGTGCCCGGTTGCAGCAGGTTGATGGCGATCAGGAACAGCACGATGGCGTGGTCGTACGCCACCGGATGACCCTTGAACCGGGTCTGCCACGGACTTGCTGCCATTCCCTCACTCTACGTGCGCACGGCCGGCGGACGCGTCGTCCACCGGCCGTATCCACGCTGTACTGCGTACGCAGTACGGGAAAGCTACTGAATCGCGCTGCGGAGGTCCGGCCTGGCGTCGACACCTGCTGCCACGGCGGCCGGGGTCGGCACCGGCAGCGGGTGCCCGGCGACCGAGATGTCCGTGCTCGGCAGCTCACCGGTCAGCAGGTACTTCGTGCCGATCGCGTTCACAGCCGGGTTGACCGCGGCGCGGGGGTTGCTGAAGACGCAGTGCTTGCCGGAATCCTGCTCGGTGACCAGGACGGAGCTCGGCAGGGCCTTGTGCATCTTGAGCGCACCCGCGTACGGCGTCGCCGGATCGCCGATGGTGTTGAAGAGCAGGATGCCCGGCAGGTGCTTGCCGGTGAGCTTGACCCGGCCGGGGCCGGCGACGCCCCAGCTCTGGCAGGCGCTGCCGCTGGTCCAGATGTTGTACCAGGCGAACTGGCTGGTCCGGGCGAGCTTGGCGGCGTCGTGCTCGTACGTCGATCGGCGCCGCGACCACTCGGAGTCGACGCAGATGACCGAGTTGAAGATCGCGTTGGCCTGCTCGCTGTCGGCGCTCAGGTCGGGGGCGGCGAAGTCGGCCAGCATGCTGTCGTCACCGCCGACGGCGTATGCGCTGATCGCCTGGGTGAACGGGATCCAGCCCGACTCGGAGAACATGACGCCGTACGCGGTGCCGATCAGCTCGCTGCCGCCCACGGAGCCGCGGGGGGTGGTGCGGAAGTCGGTGAGGGTCTTGGTCCAGGCGGCCCGGACGGTCGCGACGTCCTTGCCGAGATGGAAGACGTCGTCGTACTTGGCCACCCAGGGCAGGTAGCTCTCGTCGAACCGCTTCTGCAGCGCCGCGGACTGGGTCAGCCCGGCCTGGTACCACATGTCCTTGGGGGCAGGGTCGATGTTGCCGTCGAGGATCATCCGGCCGACCCGCTGCGGGAACAGTTGCCCGTAGACGGCGCCGAGGTAGGTGCCGTACGAATAGCCCAGATAGTTGAGCTTCTGCTCGCCGAGCGCCGCGCGGATCGTGTCCATGTCCCGGGCGACGTCGACCGTGCCGAGGTGCGGGAGGACCGTCTTGTTCTTGGCGTAGCACTGCTTCGCATAGCTGCTCCACAGCCTCCACAACTCGGTCCGGCTCGCCTTGGCGTCCGGGTCCGGCTGGGGTGCGCCGAAGTGATCGGGAGCGGCGCAGCTGACGGGCGAGCTCTGCCAGACTCCGCGCGGATCGAACCCGATGATGTCGTAGCTGTCCAGGACCGCGGCGTCGAGCCGGGTGAAGCCGGTGGCGTCCGGTTTGGACAGCGACCCGGCGAGGGCCGCGCCGCTGCCGCCCGGGCCGCCCGGGTTCACGACCAGGGAGCCGATCCGCTTCGCCGGGTTGCCGGCCGCGTGCCTGGTGACCAGCACCGAAAGGGTGGCGCCGTGCGGACGGGTGTAGTCCAGGGGGACCGGGAGGGTGGCACAGGTGAGGGCCGGGTACCGCGTCGAGATCTCGGCCGGGCAGGCGCCGAAGACCAGGGCCTGCGGGTGCTTGCCCTCGGCAACCGCCGGGGCGGCGGCGACGGAGGGCACGGCGGGAGCGACGAGGGCCAGGGTGGCGGTGGCGACCAGGGCCACGCGGAGACGCATCGGCGAACTACCTCCAGGAGGAGTGGACGGGGTGCGTTTCGCAACGTACCGCGCGAGGAGGTCGCCCTGGGTGGTCGTTCGATTGCAGGAAGCTGCAATGGTCAGAGGTACTCGCGCAGGGCGGTGACCGGGTCGGGGGCGGCTAGTAGCTGGATGCCGCGGGGTAGCAGGATCAGGGGGCCGCTGTGGCGACGGGCTGCGACGCGGGCGCGCTCGTAGATCAGTTCGAGCTCGATCGAGACCGCGTCGTAGGCGTGGGTGTTGGCCTCGGTCCAGCGCGGTTTGCCGAACTCCTGCTTGAGCCACTTGGTGATCTTGCCGGAGGCGATCTCCCGGCCGAGATGGGCACCGGCGAAGATCACCACGAAGCTGCGCGCGGCGAGTTCGACGGCGTCGGTCGAGAGCATCTTGGCGATCTCGGCCTGGAGGGTGGCGAAGTACTCGGCGTTCCCGTCGGGGCTCACCAGTTGCTCGTCTCTGTGGAGGCTTGGACTGCAAGGGCGCGGAGGGTCTCGTAGCGGGGGCGTAAGGCCCTGACTCGCTCGACCTCGGCGGCGACCGGCTCCAGGTGTTCACCACCGGGTGAGGGCGTCAGGCCGAGGGCGACCGCGGCCGCGCCGCGGGCGCCGACCTCGGGTTCGGCGCAGACGTCGGTGGGACGGTCGAAGGTCGCGGTCAGGCAGCGCCGCCACCATGCCGATGCGTCGATGCCACCACCGCCCAGGACGACCTCGAGCGGGCGGCCGAAGAGGTCATCGAGCATCCGCAGGCCACGGTCGATCTCCAGCGAGGCGCCCTGCAGGGAGGCGGCGAGCAGATCGGCGGCGGAGTCGTCGAACGACAGTCCGAAGTACACGCCGGAACCGCCCGGGACGGTGTCCGGCGGCCGGGTGCCGGCGTGGAACGGGATCGCGATCACGTTCGACGAGCCGATCTCCACGCCGGTGGGTTCGGGGGATTCGAGGTTCAGTACGCCGGTGAGCCAGGCATGCAGGTTTCCCGCGGCGGAGAAGGCCATCCCGGTCACCGCACGCTGATCGTCGACGCGGTATCGCCACAGTCCCCACGGCAACTCGGGTGCGTCCTCGATCGGGTGCACGACCCGCACCGCGGCCGAAGTACCGACCGTCACTGCTGCTGTGGACGCGTCGTAGCCGCCGCTGCCGACGTTGGAGGCGGCGCCATCGCCGGTCGGCGGGTGAATCGGTACGCCGACCAGCCCCGGCCACCGTCTCGCGTACACACTGGAAAGCGCCCCGGTCCACCCGGTCGGGACGATCGGCGGAAGCTGCTCGGCCTTCACGCCCGCGACGGCCAGCGCCTCGTCGTCGTACCCGCCGTCGGCGAGGTTGAGCGTCCCGGTGCCCGAGGCGACCGAGACCGAGGTGACGCGCTCGCCGGTGAGGCGCTCCAGGACGAGGTCGGGGAGACCGGCGAAGCCGGCCGGCGAGGTGATCGAGCGGAGCCACGGGATGCGGCGGGTCCAGTAGAGCCGGTGCAGCCACGCGCCGGTGCGGGCATGGAAGGCGCGCTCGTCGAAGGAACTGCCCAGGTCCAGGCCGACGGTCCGTGTGTCGACCCAGGGGATCACCGGGGTGAGCGCCGCGCCGTTGTTGTCCAGGGCAACGATCGAGTGCCACTGCGAGGACAGCACGATCGCGGTGATGTCGGCCAGATGCCCGTTCTGCTGCAACTCGTCGAGACAGCCGAGCAGCCCCTCGATGTAGTCGTGCAGGTCAAGCGTTGCCTCGCCCGCGGCGCCGTAGAGCGCGCCGATCTTGTGCCGGGCAAGGGCTCCCGGCACAGGTGAAGCATCAGCCGACAACACCAGAGCGCGGGCGGACGAGGTGCCGAGGTCCAGGGCGAGAATCCGGCCGCCGCCACTCCCACCCGCGTCGGCGTCAGTCCTCTGCATGTAGGGCCTTGAGGAACGACGCGGCCCAGACGTTGACGTCGTGGGCGGCCAGGTGTTTGCGCATCGCCTTCATCCGGCGGCCCAGCTGGCGGTCGTCGGTGTTCATGGCGTCGACGATGGTGTCCTTCATGCCGTTGATGTCGTGCGGGTTCACCAGGAACGCCTGGCGGAACTCGTCCGCGGCCCCGGCGAACTCGCTCAGCACGAGCGATCCCGTGTCGTCGTAGCGGCAGGCGACGTACTCCTTGGCCACCAGGTTCATCCCGTCGCGCAGCGGCGTGACGACGGCGACGTCGGCGGCGCGGAAGAGGGCTGCCATCTCGGTGCGCGAGTACGACGTGTGCAGGTAGTTGATGGCCGGCGTCCCGATCCGGCCGTGCTCGCCGTTGATCCGGCCGACGAGCAGTTCGATCTCGTCGCGTAGTACCCGGTACTGCTCGACGCGCTCGCGTGACGGCGTCGCCACCTGGATGAAGACCGCGTCGTCGACCGACACCCGGCCCTCGTCGAGCAGCTCACCGAAGGCACGCAGCCGCTGCCGGATGCCCTTCGTGTAGTCGAGCCGGTCGACGCCGAGCAGGATGTGCGCCGGGTTGCCGACCTCCTTGCGCATCTCCGCGGCCCGCGCCTCGGTCTCCGGCTGCCGCGCCAGCTGCTCCAGCTCGCCGACGTCGATCGAGATCGGGAACGCCTTCGCCCGGACGACGCGATCGTCCGGCAGGTGAATCCGGTCGCCGCGCGTGCGCAGCCCCATCCGGTTGCGGGCCAGCCGGGCGAAGTTCGACGCCGCCCCCGGCCGCTGGAAGCCGACCAGGTCCGCGCCCATCAGCCCGTCGAGGATCTGCCGCCGCCACGGCATCTGCGCGAACAACTCGGTCGGCGGGAACGGGATGTGCAGGAAGAAGCCGATCCGTACGTCGGGACGCAACCGGCGCAGCATCGCCGGTACCAACTGCAGTTGGTAGTCGTGCACCCAGACCACCGCGTTGTCGTCGGCTGCCTCCGCGGCCGCCTCGGCGAACCGGCGGTTGACCGCGACGTACGACTCCCACCACTCCCGGTGGAACTCGGGCGGCACGATCACGTCGTGGTAGAGCGGCCAGAGCGTCGCGTTGGAGAAGCCTTCGTAGTACAGCTGGATGTCCTCGGCCGACAGCGTCACCGGGACGAGGTGCATGCCGCCCTCGTCGAACGGGTCCAGCTTCTCGTCCGCGCCCCCGGTCCAGCCGATCCAGGCGCCGTGGTGGCGCTGCATCACCGGGGCCAGGGCAGTCACCAGTCCACCGGGACTGCGCCGCCAGGCCGTCGTACCGTCGGGCATCTCGATCCGGTCGACTGGGAGCCGGTTGGCCACCACTACGAAGGAACTGCGTCCGCTCGGCATCAGTTGTTATCCACCCAGGTATTCGTCGTCGCCGGGGTAGCTGACCCCGATCTGTCTCCGTGTCTCGTCCAGCAGCCCGAGGATCTCGATCGTCGCGGCATGCGGAAGGGCCGGGCACTCGATCTGCCCGGCGCGCAGCGCACGCATCACTTCGGCTGCTTCATAGTGGTACCCAAGCCCATGCGCCGGTACGTCGACGCGCTCTTGTCCGGCCGCTGTACTGCGGATGTAGTACGGGGGATTGTGGAAGCGGCTGGGGAGCAGCAAGCTGCCCTCGGGACCGCTGACCGAGGCGGTGAAGGGGTGCTGCGACCGGAGCCCGCAGGTGATCGCGGCGACGGCGCCGGAGTCGTAGCGCCACGACATCGCGACGTTGAGGTCGATGCCGTCGTCGTTGAGCGAGCCGACGGCCTTCAGCTCGTCGGGGTTGCCGAGTGCCATGTGGACGAAGGTCATCGGGTAGATGCCGCCGTCCATCAGCGAGCCGCCGCCGAGCGCGGGATCGAGCAGCCGGGCGGGCAGTTGCGGCTTGTGGAAACCGAAGTCGGCCAGCGCGTCCGTCGGCTCTCCGATGGTGCCCTTGGCGAGGTCGGCGAAGAACGCCTGGATGACGGGGTTGGTGCGCATCCACATCGCTTCGGCGAAAAGGGTGTTGTTCTCGTGGGCGACGGAAACGAGATCGCGGGCCTGCTTCGCGGTCAGGGTGACCGGCTTCTCGCACAGTACGGCGATCTCTGCCTGCAGGGCGGCCCGGGCGATCGCGTAGTGCTGCGGGTGCGGAGTACCGATGTAGAGCACGTCCACGTGGCCGTCGTCGATCAGCCGGCGCCAGTCGTCGTAGCGGTGCTCGATGCCGAACTCGTCGGCGAACTTGTTCGCGCTCTCCAGTGATCGGGAGCTGACGGCCGTCGCCACCGCCTCGTCGCCGAGAACGGCGAGGTCTTCGGTGAACGAGGTGGAGATGTTGCCAGTAGCAACGATTCCCCAGCGGACACGATCTACACCCATGGTTTGAACTCCGGGGTCGGGAACGGGCCGTGAGCCTTGATTCTCGCGGTTTCGAACGCGTGCGCCAAGCGAATGAGGGTGGCGTCACTGCGGCCGGTGCCGTGGAAGGTGATCCCGACCGGCAGGCCTTCGACCAGGCCGGAGGGCACCGCCAGCAGCGGGTAGCCCGCCAGGGCCGCATGTGAGGACGAGCTGCCGAGCACGTGGTCGCCGTTGATCAGGTCGATCGCCCAGGCCGGTGAGTACGACGGGGTGACCATCGCGTCGAGCTGGTTGTCGCGCAGCAGGTTGTCGATCCCGTCACGCCCGGCTCGGAGGCCGGACAACCGGGCGGCGACGTAGATGGCGGAGTCGAGGCCGTCGGTCTGTTCGGAACGCTCGAAGAGTTCCTGGCCGAAGTACCGCAGCTCCGTGTCCGCGTTCGCCTTGTTGAAGGCGATGATGTCGGCGAGGGTGCGCGGGCCGCCCGGGTGACGAGTGGCGAGATAAGCGGCGAGGTCGACCTTCATCTCGTACGAGAGGATCGCGAGCTGGTCCTCCTCACTGCCCGGCGACGGCAGCGACAGCCGGTCGATGATCGTGGCGCCGGCCGCTGACAACAGGGTCAGCGCCTGCTCGGTGATCTGGTCGAGGCTGTTCGAGTACCCCCACAAAGGCCCGCGCGGTACTCCGATGCGAACGCCGGTGAGATCGTCGCCTTGGCAGCTGGCCTCGAAGTCGATGCCGCCGCCGCTCATCACGGTCAGCAGCGCGGCCGCCTGGCGGACCGTCCTGGTCATCGGGCCGGCCGTGTCCTGCGAGTGGCTGAGCGGGACGATGCCCTGCTGCGGGATCAGCCCGACGGTCGGTTTGAGGCCGACGATGCCGTTCAGGGCTGCCGGGCAGACGATCGAGCCGTTGGTCTCGGTACCGATCGCGAGGTCGGCCAGTCCGGCGGCGACTGCTGCGCCGGAGCCGCTGGAGGAGCCGCCCGCCGAGCGGTTCAGGGCATACGGGTTGCGGGTCAGGCCGCCGTACGCGCTCCAGCCGGATGAGGAGGCGGCGCCGCGGAAGTTGGCCCACTCGCTCAGGTTGGTCTTGCCGAGGATGATGCAGCCGGCCTCGCGCAGGCGGCGGACCAGCGGGGCGTCGTACGGGGGAGGTGGCTGGTCGGCCAGCGCCAGTGAGCCCGCCGTGGTGGGGAGGTCGGCGGTGTCGATGTTGTCCTTGACCAGGACGGGCAGGCCGTGGAGAGGGCCACGGGCTCGGCCGTCGTCACGCTCCGTGTCCAGTCGGACGGCTTCGGTCAGGGCGGCTGGGTTGGGGGTGCAGACGGCGTTCACGAGCGGGTTCAGCTCGGAGTACCGCAACTGCAGCTCCTCGACCGTCGCGACGGCGGTTCGCGGACCGGGCGACACGTCGCCGGGGCCCTGTCGAGTTGAGCTCACACCGTCGATCCTGCCAGAGTTGACCCCGCCCGGCCGTCCGCTTGGGTGCGCCTTGGACAACCTGCCGCGACATACCCGACAAGCTGCCGCGACACACACTCTGTAGTTGACGCGGTGAATGACATGCCTGTCGTTCTCCGCGTAGGGTGGAGCGCGGACGGACGATCACCGACCGCACGGGAGTCACCAGCAGATGGACAGCGCCAACGCCAGCACCTCCGGCCCCGCCGAGGCGGGCCAGCCGGCCGTCGCTGGGTTGTCCGACCGGGACGGTGCCATCCTCGGCTTCGAGCGGCACTGGTGGAAGTACGCCGGTGCCAAGGAGCAGGCGATCCGGGACCAGTTCCAGATGTCGGCGACCCGGTACTACCAGGTGCTGAACGCCCTGATCGACCGGCCCGAGGCCCTCGCGCACGACCCGCTGCTGGTCAAGCGGCTGCGCCGGCTGCGGGCCGCTCGCCAACGGGCCCGATCAGCCCGGCGTCTGGGTATCGAGGTCTGAGTTTGAACCGCCGTCAGCGCGACGACAAGGGCCAGGTCCTCTCGTCTCTGGTCGCCGTGCTCGCCGTCGTCGCGATCGTCGGTGGGTTGCTGGTGCTGTTCGGCACCCGGGGCAACGACTCCGTCGCCGACTCCGGGAAGCCGGCCGCGGACAAGACCTCCCCGAAGACCACCCCCAGGCCGTCGGCGCCGTCGGCGCCTTTGTCGAAGCCGACCGTGCCGCCGTCCGCGCCGGTCTCCTCCGAGCCGCCGTCGGTACCGCCGTCCTCGGCGCCTACGTCGGCTCCGGTTTCGCAGCCGGCCTCGGTACCGCCGAGCGCTCCGGCATCGATCCCAGTGACCGAGCGGCCGGCCGTCGAGATCTACAACAACACCCCGCGCAAGGGGCTGGCCGAAGACGTCTCGGTCCGGGCCCGGCAGACCGGCTGGATCGTCACCGGCAAGGACAACTGGCACGGCAAGATCGTCGCCAGCACGGTCTACTTCCCGGCCGGTATGCAGGCCGAGGCGAGCCAGCTCGCCCGCGACCTCGGCATCAGCCGGACCAAGGACGCCCTCGACAACATGAAGAAGGATCGACTCACGGTCATCCTCACCTCGGACTACGCAGGATGAGTACTCCCGTACTGGCGACTGCAGCCGGGCGGGAGGGCTGGGAAGCGATCGTCGCGGATCCGGCCGGGGCGGTCATCGCCTCGGACTTCGACGGCACTCTGTCGCCGTTGGTGGAGGACCCGTCGATGTCGCGGGCAGCCGATGGGGCACTCGACGCGCTGGCCCGGCTGGCTCGGTCGGTGGGGCAGGTGGCCATCGTGACTGGGCGGCCGGCGTTGGTGGCTACGGAGCTGTCTGGGGTTACTGGGCATCCGGGGTTGGGGCGTCTCGTAGTACTGGGCCACTACGGGCTTGAGCGGTGGGAGGCGTCCACTGGTGCCGTCACCAGCGACCCGGTGCCACCTGGTGTCGAGATAGCGCGGGAGAAGCTCCCTGCGCTCTTGGCCAGCGTCGGCTACCCGGATGCCTTCGTGGAAGACAAGGGCAGCTCACTAGCAGTCCACACCCGCCGGCTAGCGGACCCGTTGCCCGCCCTGGAAGTCCTACGCCAGCCCCTGACCGACCTGGCCGAGTCGGTAGACCTCCGCCTGGAGCCAGGCAACCTGGTACTAGAGCTCCGGCCGCCCGGCATCGACAAGGGCGTGGCCCTGCGCCGACTGATCGACTCCACCAACGCCCGCTCGGTCCTCTACGCCGGCGACGACCTAGGCGACCTAGCAGCCTTCGAAGCCCTCGACACCCTCCGCAGCGACGGCCTCCACTGCGTACTGGTAGCCACCCGCTCCTCCGGCGCCACCGCCCTCACCGACGCCGCCGACATCGTCGTGGACGACCCCTCCGGCGTAGTCACCGTCCTCACCGCTCTATCGGACGCGATCGCCACTCGCTGACCGGCAAGAAGGCCCGGGTGACGGGCCCTCCTGCCTCGTCCGTCAGCTAGAACGTCGCCTCGGCGGTGATCTTCGTGTACTTGCCGAACTTGCCGTCCGGGATGCAGTTCAGCACCTGGGTCTGCCCCGGCTCCAGATCCGCCGAGTTGCAGCCGACGTTGCCGAGCACCTCACCGGTCGCGGTGAGGAACTTCAGATGAAGGAACGCGGACGAGGTCGCCTTGCTGGTGTTCTTGACCTTGCCGGTCACCGTGAACATCCCGCTCTCGTTCTTGACCGTCCAGCCGGCCAGCGTCTCGTGCTTGCCCAGCGTGAACGCCGTACCGACGGTCACCGGCCGTGGCGCGTTCTTCGAGGCGTCCTCGTCGATGCTCTTGGACACGCTGTTGCCGACCGAGCCGACGATGGCGAAACAGCCGCCGACGCCCAGCAGGAAGAGAACCCCGATGACGATGAAGACGTTCCGGGCGGTGTGCTTCTTCTTCGGCGGCTGCATCTGCGGCTGATACTGGACATGCGGCTGCTGCGGTACCTGCTGTGACATGTGCCCCCCTCGGGCGGATGTGTTGCGTCGAACCTGACGCGAACACTGGCCCTCGATGTCACGGTGCGTCTATGTTCGGCCCCTGATCGGCCCACATTGATCTACGATCCGTTACCTCCGCGCCGGATCAGCTCCGCCGGAAGGTCTGGCTCAGGATCTGGCCGAGCGGTCTGACCGGCTTCTCGTCGTAGTTGCCGTCCTTGAGACTGGCCAGCCGTTCGAACGGATTACGCGACGCCGGACACCCGGTCCGCAGGAACGACCAGACGACCCCCAGCACGTACAACGGCAACATCGGCAGGCCGAAGAGGCAGAAGTACTGCCACGAATGCCGCTCCTCATGCCTGACCAGAACCGGCCGCGCCTCGAAGTACGCCCGATCATGCTTGGTCAGAATCATGTTCCCGATCGTGAACGCACCGGCCACCGGAAACCTCAGCTTGTACCCAGTCGCATAGAACAACCCCCGAGGCCCCCGACTGAACCTCGCCCGCCCGATCAGCCCGACGACCACCCCCGCGACCGTCGACAAATTGACCGTGTTCCACACCAGCTTCACGACCTGCCACTTGGTCAGTGCCATGACTCAGTATGCGGTTGTGTCGGTGGGGTGGGTAAGACTTGGCGGGTGACTTCGGTGGTGCGGCGGTGGCGGGCTGGGCGGGTGGTGGATCCGCATGTGGTGATTGGGGGGTTGCGGAAGGGGCCGGGGGATCCTGCTTATGTGTTCGAGGCGGGGCGGCGGACTGTTTGGCGGGCCACCCGGACGCCGGACGGGGCGGTGTTGATCAGACTTACGCCGTACTCCGGGGTGGGAGAGGTCGAGGCTGAGGCGTGGGGGCCGGGGGCCGCGTGGGCGTTGGATGGGGTGCCGGAGCTGTTGGGGGAGGCCGATAGCTGGGAAGGGTTCGAGCCGTTGGCGGAGCATCCGGCGCTGGTGGATGCGGCTCGGCGGTTTGCGGACTTCCGGGTGCCGCGGACTCGGGCTGTGTTCGAGGCGATGGCGGCGGCTGGGATCGAGCAGGTGGTGACCGGCAAGGAGGCATTCGCCGGGTGGCGGATGTTGCTGCGGGAGTACGGGGAGCCCGCGCCCGGTCCGGGCTCGCCGGACGGGCGGAAGATGATGGTGCCGCCGTCGCCCGAGGAGTGGCGGATGATCCCGTCCTGGCAGTGGTTGCGCGCCGGCGTCGAGGGCCGCCGGTCGCGGGTGGTGATCACCGCGGCGACACGAGCGGCCGCGCTGGAGCGGACGCTGGAGCTGACCGACGGCGCCGAGATCGAGCGCCGCCTGCGTTCGTTGCCCGGCGTCGGTGTCTGGACAGCCGCCGAGGTCCGCCAACGCGCCCACGGAGACGCCGACGCCTTCTCCTTCGCCGACTACCACGTCTCCCGAGACGTCTCCTACGCCCTGACCGGCGAGGAGCTGGACGACGAAGCCTGCGCCGAACTAATCGAGCCCTACCGAGGCCACCGCTACCGAGTCCAAGCCCTCCTGAGCCTGGCCGGCCATCACCACCCCCGCTACGGCCCCCGCAAATCCCTCCCCACCCACACCCCCGGCGCCACCCACCGCCTCCGCTAACCCACCCACCGCTCCACATCCCCAACCTCGTGGCGCTGCGCGCCACCTCGGCACCCCTGGATGGTGGCGCCCCACCCGTGCCGCCTCGCCCTGGGGCCTGCGTGCTGTGCCGCGCCCCGTGCTGCGCGGCACGACCGCGTTGGGCTCTCGGCCTGCGCGGTGCGGTTCCGTAGTGGTTGGGTTGGGCACTGGGTGCGCAATATGGAGATTGATGGGGATGGGCTGTACCTGGTGGCGGGTGTGGCGTTGTTGGTGGGGGCTGTGTTGCCGCGGCTCTTACGGCGGTATGCCATCTCGGCGCCGATTGCGTTTGTGGGGGCTGGGCTGTTGTTGGGGGTGTTCGTCCAGCGTGGGCGGGTCAGTCCGATTGCTGAGTCGGGGATTACTGAGCATCTGGCTGAGTTGACGATTCTGGTCGCCTTGATGGGGGTGGGGCTGGCTATTGATCGGCCGATTGGGTGGAAGCGGTGGGCGGTGACTTGGCGGTTGTTGCTGGTTGCTATGCCGGCTTGTATCGCCGCAGTGGCCGGCGTGGGGTGGCTGGTTGGGTTGGCGCCGGCTACGGCTTTGCTGTTGGGGGCGGTGCTGGCTCCTACCGATCCGGTGCTCGCGTCGGACGTACAGGTGCAGGGGCCTTCGACCGGGGAGGGGGCTGAGCCTGAGGAGGATGACGAGGTGCGGTTTGCGCTTACCTCGGAGGCTGGGCTCAATGATGGGCTGGCGTTTCCGTTCATCTACGCCGCGGTGTTCGCGGCGACGAAGGGAGCGGTCGGGGGCTGGGCGCTGGAATGGTTCGCCTGGGATCTGATCGGCAAGACCTTGATCGGTGTGGCGGTCGGCGCGGGGGCTGGTTGGCTGCTCGGGAAGATGGCGTTCGAGGCACCGTCGCGCACGTTCCGGCTGGCCGATTCGCGCGAACCAGTGCTGGCGTTGGCGATGACGCTCGGCGTCTACGGGCTCGCCCAGGTACTGCACGGCTACGGATTCATCGCCGTCTTCATCGCGGCCCTGACCCTCAGAGCCTCGGAGCGCAGCCACGACTTCCATGAGGACCTGCACGGGTTCATCGAGCAGCTGGAACACATCCTCACCTGGGGGATCCTCCTGCTGCTCGGCGTAGCGATCACCGGCGGCCTGCTCAAGCCACTGACCTGGGCCGGCGCAGCGATCGGCCTGCTCCTCGTGCTGGTACTACGGCCGCTCACCGCCTGGCTGTCCCTGGCCCGTACGCCGATGCGCCGGTCCGAACGCTGGGTCGCGGCAGCGTTCGGCGTACGAGGCGTCGGGTCGGTGTTCTACCTGGCCTATGCCGGCAAGGACTTCAGCACCGACCTACCGTGGCTCTGGGCCACTGTCGGCTTCACCGTCGTACTAAGCGTCGTGGTCCACGGTGTCGCCGCCACCCCACTCATGCGCATGCTCGACCTCCGCCGCGACCGAGCCACCTGAGCCTGAGCTGAGCGACAGCTGGGTAGTCACCCGGTACCGATCACTGCGATACACAGCCCGGGTGAACTCAAAAACCCGCCCGTACTGATCCCGAGCCACCCGCTCGAGCACCAGCACCGGCGCCCCCTCGGCCACCCCGAGCAGCGCCGCCTCAGCAGCGGAAGCCGCCGCAGCCTCATGCACCTGCTCGGCATCAGTCGGTACTACGCCGTACCGGTCCCGCAGCAACCCATAAAACGACCCACTCTCCAGCGCGCCGAGGTCGATCCCCGGGACCAGGGAATCGAGCACATGGATCGTCTCCACCGAGATCGCCTCGCCATCTACGAACCGCTGGCGGGAGATACGCAGTACCGGCGTACCGGACGTAACCCGCAACCGGCTGCCGAGAGTCATGCCGGCCGGGATGACCACATGGTCGAGCACCCGACTCGTCCAGGTCCCCGGAGCCAACGGATAGGCGGCCCCGCGCGAGGTGGGGCCGCCCACGATCTCCTGCACGATCTTGGGACTGCCGACGAACATGCCACGCCCGTGTTCGCGAACCAGCCAGCCATCCCGGATCAGGTCGTCGACGACCGCCCGAAGAGTCGGGCGCGAGATCCCGAGCTCAGTGGACAACTGACGCTCCGACGGGATCGCCTGACCAACGGCCCGCGCTTCGATCAGGCCGATCAGGTATTCACGAGCGCGATCGCGCTTCCGAAGGCTGGCAGTCACAAGACTCCGAACGCTAGCTGTAGACCCGGACGTAGTCGACCAGCATCTTCGCTGGGAACGGTGTCGAGGAGTCCGGCGGACCTGGCCATACCCCGCCGACGGCCAGGTTGAGCAGGAGGTAGAACTCGTGGTCGAAGACCCACTTCTTGCCGGGCGGGAGGTTGGCGGGGGTGATCCGCAGGTACTGCCGTCCGTCGACCTTCCAGATGACCTCACCAGGTGACCAGTCGACGCTGTAGACGTGGAACGCGTCGGACCACTTCTGCCCAGCAGGCAACGAGGTCTGGCCGCCCGGACCGTTCTCCGAGTGGTACCCCGGTCCGTGCACGGTGCCGTAGAGCGTGCCGGGCTCCTTGCCGATGATCTCCATGATGTCGATCTCGCCGTTGCCCGGCCAGTCGACCTCGTCGATGTCGCTGCCCATCATCCAGAACGCCGGCCACAGGCCCTGCCCGGCCGGCGTCTTGATCCGGGCCTCGAACCGCCCGTACGCCTGGGCGAACTTGTCCTTGGTGGTGATCCGCGCGGAGGTGATGTCACACGGCCCGAACTGGCAGTTCTCCATCCCGGCCAGCCGCTCCCGGCGGGCGCTGATGACGAGGTTGCCGGCGCCGTCGGTGGACGCGTTCTCGCGGCGGTTCGTGTAGTACTGCCACTCCTCGTTGCCCCAGTTGGGCTCGCCGCCGAGTTCGAAGTTCCAGCGCGCGGCGCTCGGCTTCGTACCGGCTGCTTGGTTGAACTCGTCCTGCCAGCTGATCGCCAGCGGGCGGACGTACTCGGGCTTCTGCTGGGCCGCGGCGGACGCGCTGGTCAGTGTTGCCGAGGCGACGACGGCAGCGATCAACGCGGCCGTGGGGCGGGCTCGTCTCATGACACCTCCTGGGGTGTGGTCGGGCATGCCACGATGCCACACTGGTCAAGAAGTGGTCAAATATAGGGATGAGATCGGCTGTCTCGCATGGTGGGAACGGAAGACACAATATGGACCCGATTGGGTAATCTCGGCAGTGCTCATCCAGAGGGACTGAGGGAAACGGCCCGTTGAAGTCCCGGCAACCCTCCCCGTTCTGCGCACTCGATCCGAGGCGCCGGCGGCGGAACGGTGCCAAATCCGTCCTGTACCGAGATCCGGCGCAGGGAAGATGAGGAGGGAAAACTCCGTCATGAGCCTGAGTACCGCCGCCACCACCCACACCATCCGTGAAGGTGCCTTCGGCAACGGAACCCATCTGAGCTGTCGCGCGTGCGGCGCCAAATCCGAACTCGGCCCGTTCTACGCCTGTATGGAGTGCTTCGGTCCGCTGGAGGTCGGGTACGAGTTCCCGACCATCACGCGTGAGCAGATCGAAGCCGGACCCAAGAACATCTGGCGGTACCAGCCGCTGCTGCCCGTCCCGGTCGACGTGGCCAGCTTCCCGAACACCGAGCCCGGCTACACCCGGCTGATCGACGCCGGCAACCTCGCCCGCGAGCTCGGTCTGCGCAAGCTCTGGGTGAAGGACGACTCGGGCAACCCGACGCACTCGTTCAAGGACCGGGTCGTGGCCTCCGCCCTGAGCGCCACCCGTGAGCTGGGCATGAAGGTCTTCGCCTGCCCCTCCACCGGCAACCTGGCCAACGCCGTCGCGGCGGCCGCTGCCCGGGCCGGCATCCGCTCGGTCGTGTTCATCCCGCAGGACCTCGAGCGCCCCAAGATCATCACCACGGCCGTGTACGGCGGCACGCTGGTGGCCGTCGAGGGCAACTACGACGACGTGAACAAGCTCGCCTCCGAGATCGCCGGTGAGGAGGAGGGCTGGGCGTTCGTGAACGTCAACGTCCGCCCGTACTACTCCGAGGGCTCCAAGACGCTGGCCTTCGAGATCGCCGAGCAGCTCGGCTGGCGGATCCCGCAGCAGGTGGTGATCCCGGTCGCGTCCGGTTCGCAGCTGACCAAGATCGACAAGGGCTTCACCGAGCTCGGCAAGCTGGGCCTGGTCGACGCGACCGACTACAAGATCTACGGCGCCCAGGCGACCGGGTGCTCGCCCGTCGCGCAGGCGTTCCGCGACGGTCATGACGTGGTGAAGCCGGTCAAGCCGGACACGATCGCGAAGTCGCTGGCGATCGGCAACCCGGCCGACGGACCGTACGTGCTCGACGTGGCCCGGCGTACCGGCGGGGTGATCGAGGACGTCAGCGACGAAGAGGTCATCGAAGGCATCCAGCTGCTCGCCCGGACCGAGGGCATCTTCACCGAGACCGCGGGCGGGGTGACCGTCGCGACGCTGAAGAAGCTGATCGAGACGGGGCAGCTCGACCCCGACGCCGAGACCGTCATCATCAACTCCGGCGACGGGCTCAAGACGCTCGACGCCGTGGCCGACCGGGTCGGCCCGAAGGTCACCATCCCCGCGTCGTACGACGCCTTCGTGAAGGCTGGTCTGCAGTGAGTGTGAGCGTCCGAGTCCCGACCATCCTGCGCCCCTACACCCAGGGCGCCTCCGAGGTCTCCGTCGAGGGGGCGACGCTGAGCGAGGTGCTGGAGTCGCTCGACACGTCGTACCCGGGGATCAAGGGCCGGGTGCTCGACGAGTCCGGTGAGCTGCGCCGGTTCGTCAACATCTACGTCGACAACGACGACGTCCGCTTCTCCGAGGGCCTCCAGACGGCCATCAAGGACGGCGGCCAGGTCTCCATCATCCCCGCCGTCGCCGGCGGCTGACCCCGCCCCACCATCTGAGGGGTTAACCCCTCAGGTGGTGGGTTGCCTAGCGAGAATCTGCGCAGGCAACCCACCACCTCGGGGGTTGACCCCGCAGATGTGAGAGCCCCCAGCCGGTAGTCGGGCTGGGGGCTCCTGGTTTGCTCGTACTTCGTCAGTCGGTGCCGGACTCCATCGCGGCGCTGTCCAGCAGTTCGTCGGCCGGGTTGGTCTCGCCGCGGGAGGCGATGGCGTCCGCGCCGCCGGCGGTCAGCTCGCCGATCAGGGTGGTCTCGCCGAGCTGGTTGGTCTCGGCGCCCAGGAGCTGGGCGTGGGCGGTACCGATCAGGCCCAGGCCGGCGTACTGCTCGAGCTTGGCGCGGGAGTCGGCGATGTCCAGGTTCCGCATGGTCAGCTGGCCGATCCGGTCGACCGGGCCGAACGCCGAGTCCTCGGTCCGCTCCATCGACAGCTTGTCCGGGTGGTAGCTGAACGCCGGGCCGGTGGTGTCGATGATCGAGTAGTCCTCGCCCCGCCGCAGCCGCAGCGTGACCTCACCGGTGATCGCCGAGCCGACCCAGCGCTGCAGCGACTCCCGGATCATCAGCGCCTGCGGGTCGAGCCAGCGGCCCTCGTACATCAGCCGGCCGAGCTTGCGGCC
Source organism: Kribbella koreensis (assembly GCF_039525325.1). Lineage (NCBI taxonomy): Bacteria > Bacillati > Actinomycetota > Actinomycetes > Propionibacteriales > Kribbellaceae > Kribbella > Kribbella koreensis. The sequence continues at coordinate 236,663 of NZ_BAAAHK010000007.1, read as the reverse complement.
CTCGTTGTGGTATGACGCGACGGTGTCCTCGTTGTGGATCGCGTTCACCAGCCGCTCGTACGCCGCGTGCAGCAGCGCCATGCCCGGCGCCTCGTAGATGCCCCGGCTCTTGGCCTCGATGATCCGGTTCTCGATCTGGTCGGACATCCCGAGCCCGTGCCGGCCCCCGATCGCGTTGGCCTCCAGCACCAGGTCGACGGCCGAGCCGAACTCCTTGCCGTTGATCGTCACCGGCCGGCCCTGGACGAAGCCGATCGAGACGTCCTCGGTGGCGATCTCCACTTCGGGGTCCCAGAACTTGACGCCCATGATCGGCTCGACCGTCTCGATCCCGGTGTCCAGGTGCTCGAGCGTCTTCGCCTCGTGGGTCGCGCCCCAGATGTTCGCGTCGGTCGAGTACGCCTTCTCGGTACTGTCCCGGTACGGCAGGTCGTGGGCGACCAGCCACTCGCTCATCTCCTTGCGGCCACCGAGCTCGGTGACGAAGGCGGCGTCCAGCCACGGCTTGTAGATCCGCAGCTTCGGGTTGGTCAGCAGACCGTACCGGTAGAACCGCTCGATGTCGTTGCCCTTGTACGTCGAGCCGTCGCCCCAGATCTGGACGTCGTCCTCGAGCATCGCCCGGACCAGCAGCGTGCCGGTCACGGCCCGGCCCAGCGGGGTGGTGTTGAAGTACGCCCGGCCGCCGGTGCGGATGTGGAACGCGCCGCAGGTCAGCGCGGCCAGCCCCTCCTCGACGAGCGCCGCGCGGCAGTCGACCAGCCGGGCGATCTCGGCGCCGTACTCGCCGGCGCGGCCGGGGACGGAGTCGATGTCGGGCTCGTCGTACTGCCCGATGTCGGCGGTGTACGTGCAGGGGACCGCGCCCTTGTCGCGCATCCACGCGACCGCGACCGAGGTGTCGAGCCCTCCGGAGAAGGCGATGCCGACCCGTTCGCCGACGGGCAGAGACGTGATGACCTTGGACATGAGAATAAGTATGCATTGGTCTGCATGATCATGCAAACCGGGTGGATAGGATGCGCTGCATGCGCGCTGTTGTGATCCGCCGGTACGGCGTACTGCCCGTGGTCGAGGAAGTCGCTGCCCCTGAGGTTGAGCCGGGTGGAGTGGTGCTGAAGGTGGAGGCGACGGGGCTGTGCCGGAGTGACTGGCATGGGTGGCAGGGCCACGACCCGGACATCGTGCTGCCGCACGTACCGGGTCACGAACTGGCGGGGACGATTGCTGCTGTTGGAGCCGGTGTTTCCGGGTGGGCCGTAGGGGATCGGGTGACGTCACCGTTCATCTGCGCCTGCGGTACGTGCGAGCAGTGCCTGGCAGGCAACCAACAGGTCTGCCTTCGTCAACTGCAGCCCGGCTTCCACTACTGGGGCTCCTTCGCCGAGTACGTCGCCCTGCCGTTCGCTGCGGTCAACTTGGTGCGGCTGCCGGATGGATTGGACTTCGGCACTGCGGCTGGCCTCGGCTGCCGCTTCGCCACCTCCTTCCGCGCTGTGCGGCAGGTCGGGCGGGTTGCTGCAGACGAGGACGTGGTGATCTTCGGCTGCGGCGGGGTCGGCCTGTCCGCGGTGATGATCGCCGCCGCTCTCGGTGCCCGGGTCATAGCTGTCGACACCAACCCTGTGGCTCTGGAGTTGGCCCGCTCGTACGGCGCCGCTGAGGTGGTGCTGTCATCGTCCAATGTCGTGCCCGAGTTGCTGGAGCTGACCGACGGTGGGGCGCAGGTGACGATGGACGCCCTAGGCTCCGCTGCCATCGTCCAGACCGCATTGACCGCCTTGCGGCCGCGAGGGCGGCACATACAGGTCGGGTTGTTGCCGGGAGGCGTACAGCTGGATGTGGGTCGGCTCATCGGTCAAGAGCTTGAATGGCTGGGCAGCCACGGGATGCCCGCCCACGCCTACCCCGAGATGCTCGCCCTCGTCGCCTCCGGCAACCTCGCCCCCGACAAGCTGATCACCCGCACAATCACCCTCGACGAAACCCCAACAGCCCTGGCCGCCCTAACCAACGGCACCCCAGCCGGCGTAACAGTCATCACCCCCTGACCTCACCCCCCCGGGGCAACCATCCCCCCCGGCAACTACCCCCCCGGGCAACCACCGCCTTGGCAACCGCCGCCTTGGCAACCATCCCCTGGCACACCGCCCGGTAACCCGCCACCCGGCCAAGCGCCTCCACGCATCCGAAGACACCAAACGGCGACCTTGAACACCAAATGGTGGGCGTGAACAAGTAATACGGTGTTCAACCCCACCGGTTGGTGTTCAAGCCCACTACTGGTGGGCTTGGAGTGCAAGTGGCGACCTTGAACACCAAATGGGGGGCGTCGACAAGTAATACGGTGTTCAAGCTCGCCGGATGGTGTTCAAGCTCGCCGGATGGTGGTCAGAGCGGGCGGTGGTGGGGCTAGAGGCGGATTAGGTAGACGGTTGGGGGGCGGCCGGTTCGGCCGTGTTGTTGGCTGCCTATGGGGTCGGCTAGGCCGGCTCGCTCCAGGCGTTTGAGGACTCGGCGGGCGGTGCGGAGTTGGACTGCCAGGTGTTCGGCTACGTCTTGGGTGGTTAGGCCGTCGGGGAGGGTGGCGACCAGTTCTCGCATGCGGGAGAGGGTCTGGGTGTTCAGGCCGACTCGGCGGGCTAACAGGGGGAGGGACTCGGGGGCGCGGTCGGGGAGTGGCTGGTCCTGGTCGCTGGACGGTTCGATGACTATTTCTACGTCGTCGGACATGGAGACGACCCCGGCCACCGGTCCCATGGAGGCTGCGCGGGAGACGGCTCGGCGGGCTAGTGCCTCGGCTTCGGCAGCGGTGCGACCTACTCCGAAGCCGACTCGGGCGGTGGCGTGGCGGGCGGCTAGAGCGTCCAGTAGCGGCATGCGGCTGAATTGCTCGGTTGCCTGTTCCAGGAGACCGCGGGTGGTGACTACCAGGTTCCGGCCGTCGGGTAGTACGGCGAGACTGCCGCCCAGGGTGATCAGGTCACGGGCGAGCGCCTCGTCGGGCTCGGGCAGCTCGATGATGCCGAGGGCGACCTGGGCGTCTCCGACGTGCTGACCGGTAGTGGTGAGGACGAGCGCCTGCAGGGTCGACTGGATCGAGTACCGCGACGGCGCGAGCCGCACCGACGGCATCTCGTTCTCCAGCAGGTGGAAGGCCGAGCCGAGGCAGCTGATCGCGATCTTGGTCTCGTGCTGCTCGCGAGCATTGCGGTGGAAGGCCACGATGTCGCCGGACGTGAGTCCGGCCCGGTACGGAAGTACCTGGATGTCGTCCGTCGGCAGCTTCGCCTCGATCAGCGTCTCGAACACCTCACTGCGGCGCAGGGTGTCGATCGACAGCCGGGTGACGTCGTGGCCGAGCCGCAGCAGCTCGACGAGCGCGCGCAGCAGGGTGGCGCCGTCGTACGAGACGTACATCGCAGGCCGGTCGATCACACCGGCCTCGGTGGCGATCGTGAACGGCACGACGCCGGTGAAGAGGATCGCGTCGACCCGCTCGTGGACCTGCTCGACCAGCTGGACGGCCTCCGTCTCGTGCCGGTAGGGCAGCGGGACGAGAGTCGCCGGGTGGTTCGCAGTACCGACTGCGAGGACACGCTGGACCAGGTCCTCCGGGCCGATGATCCCGACGCTGATCACTGCGCTGCGCTCCTCCGGAGGCCGATTTCGATTCAGGTCCGGCCCTCAAATCGGCACAATAGCGCACTGCTTGCGCGATGTGAGGAAACTTGACGCCATCTGACGCCGTCTCCTACCTTTCGGTCAGGGCCTAAATTATCGCGGACTGGGAGAGGCGCACATGACCGGTGACCCAGTACGCCGTACGCCGCTGCCCGGAGTGCTCGAACCGGCCGGCCGGACCATCGGCGCGCAGGAGCGTGCGGCGGTGCTGCGGGTGCTCGACTCGGCTGTGTTGTGCAGCACATTCGGCGGCGAGACGCGGGCCCTCGAAGCGGAGATGGGCGAGCTGTACGGGCGGGATGCGGTCGCCTGCAGTTCCGGTACTGCGGCGTTGCACCTCGCCGTCGCGGCCGTGGGGTTCGACCCGGGCGACGAGGTGATCACGACGCCGATCTCCGATTTCGGGACGGTCGCGCCGATCCTTGCGCAGAACGGCGTACCGGTGTTCGCCGACGTGGACCCGATGACGGGGAACCTGGACCCGGTGGCGGTCGAGGCGGCCATCACGCCGCGGACCCGCGCGATCATCGTGGTGCATCTGTTCGGTGGGGCTGCTGACGTGGTGGGGCTGCGGTCGATCGCTGACCGGCATGGGTTGGTGCTGATCGAGGACTGCGCCCAGGCGTGGCTTGGGACGACTGCCGGTGGTGAGCTGCTCGGGACCTTCGGGGACATCGCCTGCTTCAGCTTGCAGCAGTACAAGCACATCACCGCCGGCGACGGCGGGCTGGCGATCACCGCCAACGCTGACCTGGCGACCCGGATGCGCCTCTTCATGGACAAGGGCTGGGACCGCTCGGGCGGGCGAGTGCACCTGGTACTGGGCCTCAACTACCGAATGACCGAGCTGGTCGCCGCCGTCGCGCGGGCGCAGTTGGCGAAGGTCGCCGACGTGGTGAAGCGCCGACGGCGGTCGGCGGAGCAGTTGGTGGCGGCGCTCGGCGGGACCGCTGGTCTGAGCGGACACGGGCCCACCGGTGTGTCGGCCGAGGGAGTGCTGGCTGGGGTTGCGTTGCCTTCGCTGGCGGGCCACGCGTTCTGGCTGTTCCCACTGATCGTTGCTGGTGACAACCATGTGTGGGCCGAGGCGCTGACCGCCGAAGGTGTACCTGCCTCAGCCGGTTACCTGGACCGTACCCTCTACGCGAACCCAGTCTTCACCGGACCGATCTACGGAACCTCCCGCTATCCGTTGGAGGGCAGGGAGTACCCAGCCGGGCTGTGCCCGAACGCCGAGCGTCTGATCGACCGGACGCTGGTTGTCCTGCCGTGGAACGAGGCGTATACCGAGACTGACGTGGACGACATCGCCCGCGCGATCCGGAAGGTGCACCCCCATGGCTGACTGGCTCATCCGGTCACCCGAGGAACACATCCAGTACGACGTAGACGTCCTCTTCGGCCCCTGGCCCAGCCACCCCACGGACATGGACCTGGCCGGCCTCAAGGCCCACCTGTCCCACCACCACATCCAAAACGCCCTGACCCTCTCCACCCGAGGCGCCCTCTTCTCCGACCAAGCCGGCAACGCGGAGACGCTGGCCGCCACCCGCCAACCCCCCAACCCGTCGCCTTCGGCGACCTCGCCGTCCGGTGAAGGGCGGCCGGGTGGGGCTGCTGGGCAAGGTGGCTGGATGGGTGAAGATGCTGGGCGTCGTGGTGGCTCGGAGGTGGGGCTGGTTCCTGTGGGGACGGTTGACCTCCGGGATGCGGTGGGGGCGGCGGAGCAGCTGGATGGGCTGGTGGGGAGCGGGGTTCGGTTTCTGCGGCTGTTCACCGGGGCGCAGGGGGTGCAGGGGGAGACTCCGGCGTACCGGCATGTCGTTGGGGAGGCGGTCGCGCGGGGGATGGTGATTTTGCAGGATGGGGATCCGCGGAAGTTCGGGGCGGTGCTTGCCGGGCGTGGGGCGGATGTGGTCTTCCTGGATCTGCATGTCTATCTGCTCGGCGACTTCGTGCTGATGGCGAAGCAGGAGCCCGGGTTCAGGGCGACCACGCGGATGCTGTCCAGTCCGGATGGGATCGAGCGGGTGGTGGACGGTGTGGGGGCTCGGCATCTGGTGTTCGGGTCGCGGACGCCGTTCATGGATGTCTCGCCGCAGACGTTGCGGTTGCGGTATGCGCGGATCGGTGCTGAGGATCGGGCGTTGATTGCTGGGGGCAACATCCAGGGGTTGATGGGCTGATGCGGATCATCGACGTGCATGGACATTGGGGACCCTGGCCGTTCCACCTGGACGTGGGGGACGTTGCGCTCAATCTCGAGTTGATGGATCGGTATGGGATCGAGCGGCAGATCGTGTCGGGTGCCGAGGCGGTCGTGTTCGACGCGGTGGCGGGGAATGCGAAGCTCGCCGAGGTGCTTCAACAGCAGCCGCGGCTTCACGGGTATGCGGTGGTGAACGCGAATCGGCTGGAACGAAGTGCGCAGGATCTCAGGGACTGCCTGAGTACGGGGCGGTTCGTGGGGGCGAAGATTCATACGACTTATCCAGGAGTGGCGATCGGATCGCCGTTGATGGCGGACGCGTTCGACATGCTGGATGAGGTCGGGGTGCCGTTGTTGCTGCACACCTGGGGAGCGGATGTCGCCTTGCTACCGGGGATGCTGGCCACCAGGCCAAATCTCAAGGTGATCGCGGGGCATGCGGGAGGCGATGCTTGGCGAGAGGCGGCGCGGGCCGCGGCCGAGTGCGAGCGGATCTATCTCGAGCATTGCCGGACGGTGACGGACGCGGGCCGGATTGCCTACGCCCGCAGCATCGGCGTGCCGATGGAGCAGTTCCTGTTCGGGACGGACTCGACGTTGATCGACCCGTGTATTTCGCTCGGGGTGATCCGGGATGCGGGCTTCACCGAGCCGGAGTTGAGAAAGGTGCTGTCGGAGAATGCGCTGCGACTGTTCAAAGGCCTTGCAGACAATGGATGACGAGGTCGCGGTCCGCGGCCGGCAGCGCGGGGCCGTAGGGGTCGTGCGCGGCTTCCTCCGGGATGAGCCCTTCCCAGACCGCGGCCCACAGCATGCGCTGGACGTAGCCCTCGATCGGAGCGTAGAAGGTGGCGGCGGCGAACCGGTCAAGCCGCTCCGACGCAAGCAAGAAGCCTGACGAGTCCCCAGTGGTCCACGCACGCAGTACTGCGGCCGAGAGCTCCACCTGCGCAGCAGCGATGCCCACCAGAGCGGTATCGGCGCCCCACATCATCGACGGCCCGTACATCCGGTCCTCGCCGGTGATCAGCAACTTCCCCGTACTACGCCCCGCCCAGATCGCGTCCTGACACTCGACGGCCCGGTCGAGCGTCGCCGTCTTCACCCCGAGCATCTCCGGCAGCGACAGCAACTCCTTGATCAGCGAAGGCGGGTACGGGTACCCACCAGCCTCCCCATGCAGGTAGAAGCCCACCAGTGGCAGCCCACTCTCGGCAGCAACCCGCTGATGCAACCGCACCGCCGCAGCCGAGCCATCAGCCGACTCCGCATACGCAGCAAGCGGATAGACCATCACCGCATCGGCCCCGAAGCCCGCGGCCGCTACAGCCATCGCCACCGTGGCGTCCTCCGCCTCCCGCAACCCCACAACCCCGGTACTACGAGGCACGCCGACCCCCGCGACCAGAGGAGCCGTAGTAGCTGCCCGCCAGGTCGCCAGGACCTTCCCGCGATCCGCCTCACTCAGGTAGAGCCCCCGCCCGGTATGCGCCCACACCGCCACTCCACCGATCGGCCCTGCCGCGATGGCAGACGCATAGGCAGCCAGAGCGTCAAAAGCGACCACACCATCAGCGCTCATCGGTGTGACGACAGCAGGGAGCAGCGTGCCGCGGAGTTGCTCAACCAGTGCGTGCATCAGAGGTCATGCCCCAGTCCTGGCCGGGTAGGCACTTCCACCCAGCCGTTGACGTCGCTGAAGGTCTTGGGAGCCAATGGCTCCTCACGGACCAGCAGCGGTCCGACCAGGTCAGCCGGGACGGTAGCACCCGGCACCGCCGCCGCCAGGTGTACTGCGGCCAGCGTCGCCACTCCTAGCTCCGGCATAGACCCCACCTTGACCGCCACCCCGGCCGCCTCGGCCAGATGAGCGATCTGCAGCGCACGATGCAGCCCACCCACCTTGAGGATCTTGATGTTCAGTACGTCCGCAGCACCCCGCCGCACGATCTCCAGAGCGTCCTGCAGCGACTGCATGCTCTCGTCGACCATCAGCCGCAGGTCAAGCCGCTCCCTGAGCCGCACCAGCCCGGCCAGATCCCACCGCGGTAGCGGCTGCTCCACCAGCGCCAGACCCGCGTCAGCCATCTTGGAGAGCACCGGCAGCGCAGTACCCGCGTCGTACCCCTCATTGGCATCCAGGCACAGCTCTGCGCCCGGTGGAAGCGCAGCAAGGACGGCCCGGACCAGTTCGAGGTCCCGCGAAGGGTCCTCGCCGCCCTTGACCTTCAGATGCCGAAACCCACGCTCGGCGTACTCCGCAGCCTCCGCCGCCATCTCGTCGAGCGTGCCCAGCCCGACGACCCAAGCAGTCTCCACCCGAGAGCGGATGTTGCCACCCAGCAGGACATGCACCGGCCACCCGCTCAGAACACCCGCCAAGTCATGCAGAGCGATGTCCAGCCCCGACTTGGCCACATGCTGGCCGCGCAGCGCGGAATCCATCAGCAGATGAGCACCGGCCCGGTCGAGTGGGTCGTGGCCGACCAGGGCAGGCGCAAGGTGGTCCTCGATCGCAGTACGGACGCCTGCCAGCGTCTCGCCGGTATATGCGGTCATCGGCGACGTCTCCCCGACGCCGACGACGCCGTCGGTCGTCTCGACCTCCACCACCAAGCTGACCAGCTCGTTGCTGACCCCGCTGCTGATCCGGAACGGCCGTCGATACGCTGCGCGCACCACCCGGGTCCGGATCCGCGCGATACCACCGGTGGCCGCGGCGGCCGGCAGACCGATGGGCTGCGATGCAACACTCATGAGTCCGCCCCCTGGAGTCGCGCTCTGTAGGAAAAGCACTTACGGTCAAGACCGTAAGTATCTGACACGGTTGATGTCAATGACGAAAGGCGGCATCCATGCGGCTGGGCCTCTATCTGAACTTGTACGGCGACGAGGCGGATCGACCCTCCCTGGAGGACGGCGTCGAGCAGGCTCGCCTGGCCGAGCAGGCCGGCTTCGAATGGGTCGTCCTCGGTGAACGCCACCTGTACCGTCCTGGCTATCACGAGATCCTCACCTCCGCGACCTGGCTGGCCGCGAAGACCGACAGGATCGGCATCGCGACCGCCGGCATCGTCGCGCCGTTGTACCAGCCCGTCGTACTGGCCGAGGCGCTCGCGCATCTCGACGTGCTGTCGGGCGGGCGGCTGACCGCGGGGTTCGTGCTCGGCTACCGGCCGGAGGAGTTCGCCCTGTACGGCGTGACGCAGGCCGAGCGGGTGGCGCGGTTCGAGGAGTGCCTGGAGATCATCACCCGGCTGTGGACCGAGGACGAGGTGACGTACGACGGCAAGTTCACCAGCATCCACGAGGCGTTCCTGTCGCCGAAGCCGGTGCAGAACCCACGCCCGCGGATCTGGAACGGCGGGCGCGTCTCCGCGATGCTCGAGCGCACCGCCCGGATGTGCGACGGCTGGACGACCTCGTTCAACGAGCTGGACGCCGACCTGCCCGGCAAGATCGCCGAGTACAGGTCGTACGAAAGAGGCGAAGGCACGCTCGGCGCTGAAGTGATCGTTTGCCGGGAAGGATTCGCGGCGAAGACCTCGCAGGAAGCACGGCAGGCGCTGGAGGAGCCGCTGCGGGATCTGTACGACGCCTACACCGGCTGGAAGCGCACGTCGGCCGACGCGTCGCGTTACACCCAGGGCTGGGACGACATCGCTGCCCGCAGCATCATCGGCTCACCGGCCGGGTGCGCCGAACGGATCCAGCACTACGAGGAGCTGGGTGCCGACGGCATCATCCTCCGGATCCAGCCGCCGGGCATGCCGCAAGCCGATGCGCTGAAGGCGATCGAGGCCTTCGGAAACCTCTAACTCTTGAGGCCCGTCATGGCGATGCTGTCGGTCAGGTACCGCTGCAGCAGCCCGAAGACGAGCAGGCTCGGGACGACGGTGATGGTCGCGCCGGCCATCACCTGGTTGATCGGGACGGCCTCGGTCTGCAGGCTGGCCAACCCGACCGTCAAGGTCTGCATCTGCGCCGACTGACCGATCACCAACGGCCAGAGGAAGTCGTTCCAGTGCCAGAGGAAGACGAAGATGCCGAGCGTCGCCAGCGCCGGCCGGACCAGCGGCAGCACGATCATGGTGAACGTCCGCCACTCCGACGCTCCGTCGAGCTCGGCAGCTTCGAACAACTCGTCCGGCAGTTGGCTGATGAACTGCCGCATCAGGAAGACGGCCTGCGAGTTGGCCAGCGTCGGCACGATCAGACCCCAGTACCCGTCCACCCAGCCGAGCTTCGCGACCAGGATGTACGACGGGATCAGGGTCGCCTGGAACGGCACCATCAGCGTCGCCAGGAAGGCCCAGAACATCAGCTCCCGTCCTGGGAAGCGCTTCTTCGCAAAGGCGTAGCCGGCCATCGCCGCGAACAGCAGGATGAAGAGCACCGAGACGAGCGAGTAGACCAGCGAGTTGATCGTCCAGCGTGGGATGTCCGAGCTGGACAGTACGTCGGAGAAGTTCTGCCAGGTCCAGCGCGACGGATCGAGCGCACCCGGGAAGGTCTGGCCGCTCGGTGGCGCGAAGGCGACCAGCACCATCGCGGCGAACGGCACGATCGTCACGATCGCGGTCAGCGCGAGCAGGGTCGGCATAGTTAGCCGGGCGGGACGCATCAGTCGTCCCTCCCCACGAAGCGACGCTGGACCAGCGAGACGACCAGCACGATCAGGAACAGCACCAGCCCGATCGCGCTCGCGTAGCCGAAGTCGAAGAACTTGAAGCCCGAGTCGTACAGGAAGTACACGAGCGAGTAGCTCGACCGGACCGGGCCGCCGGCCGTCATCACGTACATCGCGTCGAAGACCTGGAACGCGCCGATCGTCTCGATCACCAGCACGAAGAACAGGATCGGCCGCAACTGCGGCAGCGTGATGTACCGGAACCGCTGCCAGCGGCCGGCGCCGTCGATCGTCGCCGCCTCCAGGTAGGACTGCGGCACCGCCTGCAGCCCGGCCAGCAGGATCAGCATCGAGTAGCCGAATCCCTTCCAGGCCGAGGTGACCGCGATGGACGGCAGCACCGACGAGGAGTTGCCGAGGAAGTCGTACGGGCCGAGGGAGACGAGTCCGAGGACGCCGTTGAACAGGCCGTCCTCGACGTTGTAGATCCATTTCCAGAGCACGGCCGCGAGCACGATGCTGGTCACGTACGGGAGGAAGAAGACGCCCCGGAAGAAGCCGCGGCTCCAGACCACCTGGTGCAGCAGCAGCGCGGTAGCGAGGGAGAGCAGGACGGTCAACGGCACGAAGATCAGCGCGTACGTGAGGGTGACCAGCAGGCTGTCGCGGAACAGCTGGTCGCCGAACAGTCGCGAGTAGTTGTCAAAGGCAATGAAAGACCACTGGCCGTTGAGCCGGTAGTCGGTCAGCGACAGCAGGAACGCGCCGACCACCGGTACGAACCGGAAGACCACGAACAGCACCAGCATCGGCGCCACGAACAACAGCCCGGCCAGCGGGGAGGTCGCGCGGCCTCCCTCCGTCTTTGCCGCGCGCCCTCCCCGCGAGTTCACCGTTGTCGCGACAGCAGGTCGTTCGCCTGCTTCGCTGCGTCGTCCAGAGCCTGTTGAGGAGTCTTCTTACCGGTCAGCGCGGCCTGCAGTTCGACCGCGAGCAGGGCGTTCACCTGCCGGGCGGCCTGATTCGGCTGGCCGGGGAAGGCGTACTGCAAGGCGTCGGCGAACTTGGCCGCCTCGGCATCCTTGGCCGGCACCTTCGCATCGGTCCGCGGGGACAGGAAGCCGGACGCCGTGCCGAGGCTGACCACCTGCTTGGGATCGATCATGAAGGACAGGAACTTCTCCGCGCCGGCGACGTTCTTCGACGCCGCGTTCACGCCGAGTCCGCCGGGCAGCCCGAAACCGACCTGCTTCTTGTTCTTGAGCGGCAGGCCGATGACCACATTGCCCGCGCCCCAGGTGGTCTCCACCGTCTTGGCGTCGGCGAGCGTGTTGGCGAAGCCCATCGCGACCTGCTGCTTGCCCAGTGGCGCGTCGGCGACCAGGTTGGCGTTGGTCAGCGCGCCCTTCGGGATCGCGCCGTCGTTGTACAGGCTGGTCAGGAAGGTCAGCGCCTCGACGCCGGGCGCCTCGTTGAAGGTCGCCTTCTTGCCGTCCTCGGAGAAGACCGAGCCGCCGGCCTGCCACAGCAACGGGTAGAAGTTGAGGTTCATCGTCGCGCTCGGCGAGGCCGAGTAGTCCAGTGTCGCGACGCCGGCCGCCTTGAGCTTCGGCGCGGCCGCCTTGATCTCGTCCCAGGTCTGCGGCGGAGTGGTGATCCCGGCCTTGTCGAGCAGTTTCTTGTTGTAGATCGTCGTCGTGACCGTGTGGTAGATCGGCGCGGCGTAGATCTTGCCGTCGACGGTCAGTGCGTTGAGAGCGCCCGGCAGGAAGTTGCTCTTGGCCGGATCGATCACCTTGTCGACCGGCGACAGCGAGCCGTTCGCGACGTACTGCGGGATCTGGTCTGGGTTCAGCACCACGACGTCCGGGCCCTTGCCGCCGGAGAACGCGGTGGCGAGCTTCTGGTCGCGCTCGGCCCAGGGCTGCTGCTCGATCTTCAGGTCGGTACCGGAGTTGGCCGCCTCGAAATCCTTCTCGACCTGCGACCAGTAGGCGTCGCCGGCCAACTGGTCGCCGATCACCGGATACATCCAGACGGTGACGGTGCTTGACGACGACGGCTCGTCGGAGCCGCCGCAGGACGTGATCGAGGCCGCCACCGCCAGCACGGCGAGCGGTGCCAGGATGCGGTTGACGCTGGTTCTCATCGGACCCCCTCTAATAACGGTCCAGGCCGAAACTACTGGGAAGGAATTTCGGCTGTCAACGATTAAGGTCGATCTTGAAAAGCTGTGCTCCGGTTGTGACCAGTAACTGGCTGTCACCGCGTACTGCGATCCGCCGGTTGGCCTGCGTCAGCCAGACAGCGGGTGGAGTGCGCTGCCACGGGGTGAGCCTGTAGAGCTTGGTGCCGTCGATCCCGGCGTACAGGGCGTCCCGGGTCGCGACGATGTCGCCGCCGGCCGTGGTGGTGCCGACGTCGAAGCGGCGCTTGAGCCGGCCGCGCAGCGTGTCGACGGCGAAGATCGTCTTGCCGGCCACGCCCCAGAGCAGGCCGTCGGGGCCGATCGCGACCGAGTTGACCGTGCCGGCGCCCGCGATCGGGGTCTCCCAGAGCTTGCGGGAGTTGCGGACGTCCCAGGCGAAGACGGTGCCCTCGGCCCGGGTCGGGGGAGTCGTGGTGAGGCCGCCGGTGATCGACGTTCCGCCGTACACGATGCCGTGGTCGGCGGTGAGGCCGAAGATGCTCTCGTCCTGGACGACGTTGCGGAAGGTCCGGGTGGTACCGGTCTTCGGGTCGTGGATGGCGAGTGCACCACCGAGCCGGTCGCCCTCGGGGACGGTGCCGATGGCGATCTTGCCGTCCACCTCGGCGAAGGCCCGGGCGCGCATCTGCTGGTCGGCCTTCATGTTGACTTCGAGTCTTGGGTTGTCCGGCGTGCCGGGTGGTCCGGGCGAGTACTCCGGGCTGCTCCACGGCTGGCGTGGGTCGTAGGAGTAGACGCGGGCCTCGGGGTAGTTGCCGATCCAGACGCGGCCGTCGGAGGCCTCCATCACGGCCTCGGTCTGGGAGAAGCGGTTGAAGGTGGCCGCGCCGGTTTGCGGGTCGACGACCGAGACGCCGCCGTTGAGGAAGCCGCCGACGTAGGCCGATTGCTTGCCACCGGCAACCGAGAGGATCTCGATCGGCTCCCGGCGTACGGCGGACTGGATGATGTCGGACTTGCCGGTCTGCGGGTTGTAGCGGAAGAGCTCTCCGCGCCACAGCGTGCCGACGATGCTCTTGCCCGGGTAGTCGGGCAGGCCGAGCTCGGCCCAGCCGATCGCGCGGGCGTTCTGGATCCGGCCGGTGAAGGTCAGGCCGGTTCCGGTCAGGGCTTTCGTTGCCGGGTCGTAGCGTTTGAGCTCGCCCTGCTGGATCAGGTAGATCTCGCCCTGGTCGCCGACCGGTGAGATGTTCAGGCCGTGGGCGGCGGGGATCTGGTCGGTCCAGGTGCGGGTGGCGAGGTCGAAGACGCAGAGCGGGGCCGGGTACGCCGTACTGAAGCGCGCGTAGAGCTTGCCGGCGCGGGCGGCGAGGTCGTAGATGGCGAGGTTCCTGATGTCCGGAATCCCTGGTGGGGAAGGGACTTCGGACACTGTGCCGGTGGCCGGGTCGAGCTCGACGAGGTGGGCGTCGGGGTTGGTGCCGGCGTAGACCTTGCCGTTCGCGTAGGCGATGCTGCGGACGTACGTCTGACCGTGGACGGCCTGGCCGTAGTCGCGGACCGCGCCGGTCGCGGCGTCGTACCGGAAGAGCTTGCCACCGGGGAAGGTGCCGCCGTAGATGTTGCCTTGCTCGTCGGAGGTCAGGCTCCAGATGTAGTTCTCACTGGCGACTGGCCGGCCCAGGTCCTCGACGGTGTCGCCCATGCCGGGGCGCCAGCGGTAGAGGTGGCCGTTGCTGTAGGTGCCGGCGTAGATGGAGCCGTCGGGGGTGGCGGTGACGGCGTAGCCGGAATCGGCGCCTTCCAGCGGGGCAGAGACGAGGCTGGCGCCGGTGGCCGGGTCCATGGCGTTCAGGTAGCCGGGCTTGCCAGTGGAGACGTTCCAGATGGCTGCCTTGCCGGGGACCGGGCCGGGGGCGACGGTGCCGCCGATCAGGAGTACGTCGGAGAGGGGGATGCCCAGGGAGACGGGGGTCGGTGGTGGTGGCTCGCTTGCCTGCGCGGTCGCGAGGGGCACCATTAGCAGGGTGGCGAGGGCAGCAGTCAGGAGTGCTCGCATGGGGTGACCTCCCGTGGGGCGGGGGCAATAACGGTCCTGTCCGAAAGCGTAGAGGCTCAGGGGGTCGGGAGGCGGCTCAGCAGGGTTTCGAGCATTTCGCGGGTAGCGGCGAAGTAGCTGTTCTCGCGGGTCAGGGCGCGGTGGAAGGCGGCCAGCTCGGCGGCGGAGATGGTGTTGGAGAAGGTGCTGATCTCGGTCAGGTCGAGGCGGCGGTTGAACAGGTGGACGGTGTCGCGCCAGCGGTGCAGGAGGGTGACGAGCTCGGCGTCGCGGTGCCGGCCAAGGGCGCCGGAGACGAGCGCGAGGTCGACGGCGGAGACGACGAGCCGTGGGTAGACCTGGCGTTGGGTGGGGGTTTTGGGGGAGAAGCGCTCGTCGGACAGGAGGCGGGTGTTCTCCTGCAGCTCGTCGGCCACGGCACGCAGTACGCCGGTACGCCGCTCCGCCTCCGCACTGAGCCGCTCGACAAAGATGCCGGTCAGTCCGGCGACCAGGGTCAGCGAGTTGACCGCCGGCTCCCACCGGCTGTTGTCCGGCCAGAAGAACCAGATCACCCCCAACACGAACGCCAGTGCCAGCAACCCATAGCTGACCCAGGTGACGATCACCCGCCGGTACCCGGCCCACCGCGCATCACTGCTGGAGACGCGCAACGCCCCGGCAAGCAGCCGCAGCCGGGCGAGCACCCGCCATCGCGCCCGCCGAACCGGCGCATCGGCGATCGCATCACCGGCCGCCGGCTCCGCATCCACCCCGTCGGCATCACCTTCGCCAACCGCGCCCTCGGCGCGGTTCGGAGTACCGGCGGGACCCTCGGTCACTGGGACCAGATGTCTTCAGCGAGGAGGTTGGGGATTTCGGCGCCTTCGGGGGCCAGGAGCAACAGGTCCAGGCCGAAGGGGCTGGGGCGGCGGGCGTAGCGGAAGCCGGAGTGGGCGTGTTCGATCGCGGTCAGGCCGCACTCGGAGGTGATCTTCTTCAGCCGCTCGGTGGAGAACTTGCGGGTGGTGTAGAGCAGGATCGTGTCGTTGGGCTTGAGGGTGACCTCGGTGTGGTCGGGCAACCCCATCGTCATCGACTCGGAGGTGTTGTTCTGCCAGACGATCTTGACCAGCAGCGCGTCGTCGGTCTCCACCTCGCCGCGGTAGTCGATCAGCCCGTCCTCGATCCGCAGATCCGTGTTGTACCGCAGCGCACTGGTGACGAACTCGGCGAAAGCACGAGTCTGCTGGTACTCATCGGCGGCCGCATCCGCCGCCGTCTGGTCGAGACTGCTCGTGCTGGCGACCTCGAGCAGCAGCCGGTCCTGCGGGCGCAGGATCCGGGTGATCGTGCCGAGCAGCTCCAGATCGCTCTCGAAGTTGGCCAGCGTGTTGCCGGTCAGCGTGAACAGGATCGGCTCGTCGCCGACCAGCCGGGCCAGCATCTGGCCGAGCTCGCTCATGTTGTCCGCGATCGAGAAGTCGAGCTGGACCGGCAGCACCTGCGCCATCGGGAAGCCGAGCCCGCGGACCGGCTCCAGCGTTCCCATCCGGAGCATCTCCGAGCTCATGTCGACCGGGATGTAGAACATGTCCCGGTTCTTCCGGTACATGTCGGCCAGGATCGTCCGGTCCTTCACGCCGGTACCGACGCCCAGGCTGACGAAGTGGAAACCGGTCCTGTCGGTGTGCGGCCGGACCTTGCGCCAGTGCCGCAGGAACGACTCGGCGCCGGCCTTCATCACCAGGTAGAACGGGTCGTTGGTCGCGTTCGACCAGGCGATCGTCGGGCCGATCCCCCAGTAGGAGAAGCCGGAGGTGATCTGCTTGCCGTCACCGGTCTCCGAGTGCGGTCCGCGCAGGTCGCCGGTCAGCGTCGCGAGCTTGTCGGTCTGGTCCTCGCCGACCAGCATCAGCGACCAGGCGAAGTCGTCGTCGCGCAACGCCTGCTCGAGCTTCCGGATCACGTGCACCGGCTCGTCGGTCACTTCGCTTCCCCTCCCACAGTGAGAGGTCAGGTTACCGGTTGCCCACGCTCCGCGCAGGTGTGGAAAAGGGCTGTCGCGCCGCCCCGGACCGGAGCGCCTGTCTCAGAGGGTCTGGACCGCGTCGGCCTCGCGGCCCTTGGGTCCGTCGACCACCTCGAACTCGACCTGCTGGCCGTCCTCGAGCGTCTTGTACCCGTCGGTGACGATCTTGCTCCAGTGGACGAACACGTCGTCCTGGCCGTCCACGGCGAGAAAGCCGTAGCCCTTGTCGGCGTTGAACCACTTCACGGTGCCGCGCACCATCACAACTCCTGTAGACCTTCAACGGAACCCGCTGACCGGGCTCCTCGGGTGCCCGGCCACCGGTGAACCGGTTGATCGAGCGGTCAACAAGACTAACCCAGTCCGTGGTGGAGCCGTGTGAGGATCAGCCGCGGTGGACCGATCAGCCTCGGTGGGAGGCGGCGAGGCCGATGATGCCCGCGGCGACCAGCAGCAGGGCGGCCGTGAGGCCGACGTCGTCGGTCTGGACCACGCCGTTGTCGTTGAGGATCCAGATCGAGGCGCCGCCGGTCAGCACGGTGCCGGCGATGATGCCCGGTACGTCCGGCTTGATCTTCCTCATCAGCGCTCCACCTTGATGCTGCCCAGCTTGACGTGCAGGTCGAGCACCACGCTCTGCTGGCTCACCTTGCCGTCGACGCCCAGATCGCTCACCGCCATGTCAGCAGTGTGCCCACCCTTGACCTTGCCGAAAGCATCGACCTGGCCGGTGTCGGCCTTCACGGTGCCGGTGACGTCGACGTTCGGCGGAAGCTTGACGACGACCTCGCCGGCCCCGCCGTCGACGAACACCTTGGCGCCGGGCTTGAAGACCGCCTTGGTCAGGTCCAGCTTCACCGACCCGGCGTCGAACCGGTACGTCGTACTGGCGGCGTCGATCGAGTCCGCCGGGGTGGCGACGAACTTCACGTCGGCGAAGTCGCGGGGGACGTGCGGGAAGACGGTGCTGGCCGCGATGCCGAACGCGAGCAGGATTCCGAGCGGCAGCAGGCCGATGGTCTTGCCCAGGAAGCCACCGATCAGCATGCCGGCACCGAGGGTGGCCAGCCCGATCACCAGCATCGTGGTGGTCGGTGCGCCCGACAGCCAGGCGATGGCGATCGCGGCGGCGGACAGCAGGACGACTACTGGCTTGATGCCGCGGTACCCCTTGACCGGGGGAGCAGCGGGCGGCCAGGTGGCCGCAGCTGTGGTGGGTGCCTCGTCGACGTACAGGCCCAGCGGGTCGTCCTCGGTCCAGACAGGCTGTACCGGCTCGGTCACTCGGTCCTGGGGTCGCTGTGCGGCCGAGGCTCGCTGGTCCGCGGAGGCATCCTGCGGGCCGTCTGCGCTGGCCGCGCTAGGCGCGCCTGCTCCGGCTGCACCGGTCGGCGGGCGGTTGGCTGCGCTCCATTGGGCGGCTTGCTGGGCCCACTGAGTGCCGTGGTGGCCGTGCCGCTGTGCTCGCTCGATGTGCCGTTCGGCGTGGCGCTGGACGCGCTCGACGGTGCGCTGGGCCCGCTCGGCGCTGCGCTCGCCCCAAGCGGCATTGCGGTGCCCCCAGTGGCTGCGGCCCTTGCGGCGGAACACGAACAGCCAGAGCAGCCCGAGCACCACCAGTGGCCCGGGAACCAGCTTGCCGAAGTTGAAGGACGACATGAGCGCGATGGCGGAGAACACGCAGACACCGATCACCACCGGCCACAGCCACGGGTGGTCGGGACGTACCCGGTCACCGAGCACCCCCTGCGCGGCCGAGCGGTCGCTGCCCTCGTCCGGCATCAGCACCCAGGCCGCGATGTAGAAGATGATGCCCGGGCCGCTGAGGATCAGTACTGCCATCACTACCCGGATCAGCACGGGGTCGACGTTCAGTGCGCGGCCCATGCCGCCGCAGACTCCGGCGAGCATCCGGTCCGACCGACTACGGCGCCAGCTCTGCACATCCTTCAGCTGGTCGCGGTCGAATCCCCCGCTCGAGTTCTGCTCCATGCCATCGATAGTGTCCCCTCCGGGCCTGCGGCAACATCGGGGATCCCCCTTTGCCGACCCCGGGTCGCCGGTCGGCAACAGTCGGCTAGGGGTTCACCCCGGGCCGACCCTGAGCGCAGCGAGTGACCGTTGAGGAGTCAACCGGGGAGAAGCCTGCTGGTGCGCGGCCTGCTGGCATGTGACGATCGTGGGGATGACACAACCAGCTGCAACCGCGCCTCCGGGCGGGTCCTCGGGCCCGGTCGGCGGTTCGTATGCCCCGGGGCCGCCGTACAGCCCCCCTGGAGCGCAGCAGCAGCCGCCACCTGGCAACGAGCCCCCACCGGTACGCCGCGCCTATCGGCGAGCCGAAGGCCGCGTATTGAGTGGCGTGGCCGGCGGCATCGCCGATCACCTCAACGTGTCCGACACCGTAGTCCGCCTGGTCTTCATCGGCGCCACAGTCTTCGGCGGATTCGGCGTACTCATCTACGCCGCGCTCTGGTTCCTCATGCCGCTCGAAGTGTCGACCGGCCCCAACGCACCCGGTCTGGCCGCTGCCACTCGCAATGGGATGCGCCCGGAGACCCCAGTGCCTCCGATCGCGTCACCGAGCAAGGAGCGGCGCAAGGAGAAGAGTCGCGGCCAGCTGACCGCGCTGGTCGTCGTCGGCATCGGCGTGCTGCTGCTGCTCAACGTGGCCGGGTTCGGCGTCGCGGGCAAGATGTTCTGGCCGCTGGTGTTCGCCGGTACCGGTCTGGCGCTGATCTGGCGGCAGGCGGACGAGGGGCAGCGCAACGCGTGGGTCGGCAAGGCCCCGACGCTCAACACGTTGTTCGGCAAGGGTGGCTGGAAGTCGGTCATCCGGGTCGCTGTCGGCCTGATCCTGATCGGGACCGCAGTCACCGTCTTCCTGGTGCAGAACGGCCGGCTGTCAATGGTCGGCGACGTACTGGTCGCCCTGCTGCTCGCAGTGGTCGGTATCGGCGTCATCGCGGGGCCGTGGGTGCACCGGCTCAGCCGTGACCTCAACAACGAGCGTGCTGAGCGCGTGCGGTCGCAGGAGCGGGCCGACATGGCCGCGCACCTGCATGACTCGGTGCTGCAGACGCTGGCCCTGATCCAGAAGCAGGCGAACGACCCGCGGGCCGTAGTACGGCTGGCTCGGTCGCAGGAGCGCGATCTGCGGTCCTGGCTGTACGACGAGGACGACAACACCGACCAGACCCTGGCCGGAGCGGCGAAGCGGGCCGCTGCCGAGGTGGAGGACTCCCACGGCGTACCGGTCGAGGTGGTGACCGTGGGCGACTGCGACCTGACCGAGGGGCTGTCGGCGATGGTCCGGGCGGCGCGCGAATCGATGGTCAACGCCGCCAAGCACTCCGGAGCTGACAAGATCGACGTGTTCGTCGAGGTGGACGGGGACCGGGCCGAGATGTTCGTCCGGGACCGCGGCAGGGGCTTCGACACCGACGGGGTGCCGGAGGACCGGCTCGGGCTGCGGCACAGCGTGATGGGCAGGATGGAACGGCACGGCGGCCGCGCAACGGTGCGGTCGAACCCGGAGACAGGCACCGAAGTGCGACTGGAGATGGACAGATGACACAGAGGCGAGTGGTGGTCATCGACGACCACGACATGTTCCGGGCCGGCGTGCGCAGCGAGATCGGCGCCTCGGTGGAGATCGTCGGCGAGGGCGCCGACGTGGAGTCCGCGGTCAAGGCGATCGTCGGGACCGAGCCGGACGTGGTGCTGCTCGACGTGCACCTGCCCGGCGGCGGTGGTACCGAGGTGATGAAGCAGGTGCACCAGCGGCACCCGGAGATCAAGTTCCTCGCGCTGTCGGTCTCCGACGCGGCCGAGGACGTGATCGGCGTGATCCGGGCCGGCGCCCGCGGCTACGTCACCAAGAACATCAGCGGCACCGAGCTGGTCGACGCGATCGGCCGGGTCGCCGACGGCGACGCGGTCTTCTCACCGCGGCTGGCCGGCTTCGTCCTGGACGCGTTCTCCGGCGCCATCGACATCGCCTCGGTCGACGAGGACCTCGACCGGCTGTCCCAGCGCGAACGCGAAGTGCTCCGGCTGATCGCTCGCGGCTATGCCTACAAGGAAGTGGCCCGGGAGCTGTTCATCTCGGTGAAGACGGTCGAGACCCACGTCTCGTCGGTACTGCGCAAGCTCCAGCTGTCCAACCGGCACGAACTGACCCGCTGGGCCACCGACCGCCGGCTGGTCTGAAGGTCTGACGGTCAGCGGCCGCCGGTGGAGGCATAGGGGAGCAGGGCCATCTCCCGGGCGTTCTTGATCGCCCGGGCAACCTGCTTCTGTTGCTGGACGGTGAGCCCGGTGACCCGGCGGCTGCGGATCTTGCCGCGGTCGGAGATGAACTTGCGGAGCAGGGCCGTGTCCTTGTAGTCGACGAACTCGACCTTGTGCAGCGGGTTCTGCTTGGGCTTGCGGGGACCGGCGGGCTTGCCACGTTGTGCCATCGTCACACCTTACATACTATTGACAATCGTTTTCAAATAGCGTGGCGAGTTGTGGCCAGGGCACAGATTCGCCACCCCGACAGGGGCGCAGCGGGCTTTGGGACTGTTATACCGTCGACTCTCATGGAGCGGAATCTCACAGCCGAACAGCTCGCGCTCTTCGAGAAGGAGTTCGCGTCGAACCCGCAGTACCGGGTGATGCAGAACGCCGTCACGGAGACACCGATCGCCAAGATCGCCCTGGATCGCCAGATCGTCACCTCGATCGACCATTCCGTGTCGAACCTGCTGGACGACTGGAAGGTGACGAACCAGAAGAAGAGCGGCCGGTGCTGGCTGTTCGCCGGCCTGAACCTGCTCCGGGCCGGGACCGCCGCCAAGCTCGGCGTGAAGGACTTCGAGTTCTCCCAGAACTACCTGCTGTTCTGGGACAAGTTCGAGCGGGCCAACTTCTTCCTCGAGGCGATGATCGACACCGCCGATCGCGATGTCGACGACCGGACCGTGGCGCACCTGCTGTCCGACCCGATCGGTGACGGCGGCCAGTGGAACATGTTCGTCGCGCTGGTCCGCAAGCACGGCCTGGTGCCGAAGACCGCGATGCCGGAGACCGAGAGCTCGTCGGCCACCGCGCAGATGAACGACTCGCTCCGCAAGCTGCTCCGGCAGGGCGCGCGCGACCTGCGCAAGATCGAGGGCGCCGAGGCACAGCGGGCGCACAAGCAGGAGCTGCTGACCACGATCCACCGGGTGCTGAGCATCCACCTGGGCACGCCGCCGCAGAAGTTCCTGTGGCAGTGGAAGGACAGCGACAAGGGCTTCCACCGCGACGGCTGGACGACGCCCGCCGAGTTCGCCGCGGCGTACGTGACCCTGCCGGTCGACGATTACGTCTGCATCGTGCACGACCCGCGCGAGTCCAGCCCGGTCGGCAAGACCTTCACCGTCGACTACCTCGGCAACGTCATCGACGCGCCGCCGGTGGTCTACCTGAACGTCGAGATCGACCTGATGAAGCAGCTCACCCAGGACGCGATCGTGGCCGGTGAGCCGGTCTGGTTCGGGTGCGATGTCGGCAAGCAGATGTCGGCCGACCTCGGCTACTGGGACGCCGCGCTGTACGACTTCGGCGCCGTCTACGACACCGAGTTCTCGCTCGACAAGGCCGAGCGGCTGCTGCACCACGAGACGCTGATGACGCACGCGATGCTGTTCACCGGGGTCGACCTGGTCGACGGCAAGCCGCGCCGCTGGCGGGTCGAGAACAGCTGGGGCGACGAGAAGGCCGACAACGGCTTCTGGACGATGAACGACTCCTGGTACGCCGAGCACGTCTTCGAGATCGCCGTCCGCAAGTCGTCCCTGCCGGCCGACCTGCAGGCCCGCTTCGACGAGGCCCCGATCGTCCTCCCGGCCTGGGACCCGATGGGCGCCCTCGCCGACTGATCACCTGTACTTCCGAACGGCCGGCGCATCGATGCGCCGGCCGTTCGCCGTTTCGGCGCTAGAGCGACGCGCGGATCAGCGCCGTCATCTCCTCCGGCCGCTCCAGCGACGGCAGATGCCCGGCCCACGCGAGCTCGGTGTGCTCGACGTTCGGCAGCAGTTCGGTCAGGTACTCCGCGCAAGCGCCGAAGAACTTCAGCTCATGCGCACCAGTGAAAAGCCTGATCGGCGCCGTGATCCCACCGACCTCCCATTCGTCGGCGTCCACCTCGCCTGCCGCCAACTGCACCTCGAACGCATGCCGCTGCATCACCCGCACCAGCTCGCGCGCCGCGTCGTCCGCCTCCGGCCCCACCGACGTCCGCACGTTGAGCTCCGTCGCCCCGTCGACATCCCCGGCTTCGAGCAGCGCGTTCTCCTCGGCCGCGAACGCCCGGAAGTCATCGGTCGGCACCACGTTGTCGGCCGGCGGTGACATCAGCACCAGCCGCTCGAACCGCTCCGGCGCCCGACTGGCCGCCTGCAGCACGACGTACGCGCCATAGGAAGACCCGACGGCCTTCGTGACGGACACCCCCAGCTCATCGAGGACTTCGAGCACGTCCGCGGCATCGGCGTACTTCGCCCCACCCTCGAGCGGCGTCTCGCCGTACCCGCGCAGATCCACCGTGATCACCCGATGGTCGACCCGCAGATCCTCGATCTGCCGCTCCCACATCCGCGCATCACAAACCCCGGCGTGCACCAACAGCACAGCCGGCCCGTCCCCAACCACCCGATGAGAAATCACCCCCGGAGCCTCCCGCCCCACCCCCTCCCACCGCAAATCCTTTATCCACAGGCGATCAGCCGAGACGGATGACGGTGAAGGCCTCGGCGTAGTGGGACTCGGGGAAGCCTGCCCGCTCGGCATTGTGGTTGAGCATGGTGCGGACCCGGGGGATCAGGGTGCCGGGGTCGGCGTGCTGGCTGGTGTGGGCCATCACGGCGGCGAGTTTCTGCTCGACGGTGTCGGTGATGTCGACGTAGTGGTTGAACTCGGGATGCGCGATCAGCCACAGCTCGCCGACCGTCCACGCCTCCTCGGTCAGCTCGGGGTAGGCGAACGGGTTGCCGGCGGCGGGGAAGAACGCGCGGACGGTGGCCTCGCCGGCCGCCAGGTGGTCGGGGTGCGAGGCGGGCAGCCGGGACCAGTTCCGCTCGGGCGACTGGCAGAGCAGCCGCTGCGGGCGGACCTGGCGGATCACCCGGGTGATGTCGCGGATCACGTCCTGGGTGGGCTCGAGGTAGCCGTCCTGGTAGCCGAGGAAATGCAGGTCGTGGACCCCTACCTGGGCGGCCGCGGCGGTCTGCTCTGCCCTCCGTACGAGCGGCATCTCGGCGCGGTCGCGGTCGGTCTCGAACCCACCGGCCTGGCCGTCCGTCACCACGCAGTAGCTGACCTCGATCCCCGCCTTGGTCCACAGCGCGACCGTGCCCGCGGCGCCGAAGTCGACGTCGTCGGGGTGCGCGGACACCACCAGCACGCGCTCGATTTCACTGTCAGGACGGGGATTCGCAGTCGGCACGGTCACGCGGTGACCTTAACTCCTGTCGCCGTCAGAGCAGGAGTGCGCTTGAGGTTGCGGTGCTGGATCACCTCGTCGGCGATGCCGTAGTCGCAGGCTTCCTGGGCGGTGAGGACGTGGTCGCGGTCGGTGTCGTGGCGCAGGCGCTCGATCGACTGCCCGGTATGGGCCGCCAGGATCGCCTCCTGCTGGCTGCGGACGCGGACCAGCTCGTCGGCCTGCAGGATCAGGTCGGGGATGGTGCCTCGACCGCTTGCGCCGGGCTGGTGCAGTACGACGCGCGCGTGCGGCAGGATCGCCCGCTCGCCAGGTGCTCCGGCGGCGAGCAGTACTGCGCCGGCCGCGATCGCCTGGCCGACGCAGAACGTCGCGACGGGTGCGCTGATGACCTGCATGGTGTCGTAGATCGCGAGCATGGCCGTCATGTCACCGCCCTCGCAGTTGATGTAGAGGTTGATCGGGCTCTCCGGCTTGTCCGCCTCGAGGTGCAGCAACTGGGCGATCAGCGCGTTGGCGACGCCGGCGTCGATCGCAGTACCGAGGTAGATGATTCGCTCGGTCAGCAGGTGCGAGTAGACGTCCATGATGCGTTCGCCGCGCGGGTGCGGGCTGATCACGTTGGGAATCATGTAGCTCATGCGCTCGCTCCTACCTGGACAGGCATCACTTGGTCGAACGTCTCGACGATATGGTCGATGAACCCGTACGTCCGGGCCTCCTCGGCCGTGTACCACCGGTCGTGCAGCGAGTCGTCGAAGACCGTCTCGATCGACTGCCCGGTATCGGCCGCGACCAGGCCGAGCACGGTGTCGCGGATGTGCCGCAGGTCGTTCGCCTGGATCTCGATCTCCACCGCCGAGCCACCGATCCCGGCCGACCCCTGGTGCATGAGCACCCGCGCATGCCGGAGCGCGAAGCGCTTGCCCGGCGTACCGGCCGACAACAGGAACTGCCCCGCACTACAGGCCAGCCCGAGTGCCACCGTCGACACATCACACGGCACCAGCCGCATCACGTCCCGGATCGCCAGCATCGACGGCACGGACCCGCCGACCGAGTGGATCCACAGCGAGATGTCGGTCGACGGGTCCTCGGCCGCGAGGGTGAGGAACTGGGTGGCGAGCAGGGTCCCGTTGTCGTCGGTCAGCTGGCCGTCGAGGACGACGATCCGCTGCCGGTACAACGATTGCCGGGTCTGCTCGTTGAACATGGGAGTCTTCTGGTCATCCGCCATGTACCCACCATGGCCACCCGGCCGCCCCTCACCCCAGCTTTTCTGCTGGCAGCAGGTCTGCTCTCAGCCGACTAACCGGCCAGCAGCTTGTAGTACAGGTTGGCGTAGCGGTTGTCGCCGCCACCGCTGGGCCTGGACGCGAAGCCGAAGAACAGGCCCAGGTCGCCGGAGTCCATCCGGTGGATCGCCATCCCCTCGGGCTCGCGGTAGATCAGCGATTCCCCGGCCCTGGTGACGGCGGGATCGCGGGTGAACTCACCCGTGTTCAGGTCGACGGTCCGGATGGTGGAGTTGATGTTGTCCGGGTTGGTCTGCCCGTCGCCGTACCAGAGGTAGGCGTACTGCCCGTAGAACGTGTAGCCCTGGAACGTCCGGCTGTAGCTGGGCTGCTTCACGTGGACCAGGCGATCCGCGGCAAGGCCCTCGCGAGCCTTGCTGAGCGGCCAGACGCTGAAGTAGAAGCTGCCGTTCTCCTTCCTGCGCACCATCAGCCGCTTGTTGACCGGGTCGACCGTGGCGGTGATCGTGTCGCTGCCCCGGAAGAACTTCGCCTCGGTGGCGATCGACTCCCGGACGATGTTCTTGAACTGCACCCGGGCCAGCGCGGTGCCCCGGCCGTCGCCGTTGTTCTGGTCGGCGTCGCACTCGATCCAGATGTAGGTGATGTCGCCGACCGGCTCCGCGGCGATCGAGACGCCGTGCCCGGCCCGCTTCACCGTCATCGACCCGAGCACGGCCCCGCTGGCCGACACCTGGTTGACGACCAGGTCGGCGCCGGACCCACCGTTCTCGGCCTGCACGACGAACAGCCGCCGGTTCACGTCGTCGAAGGTGAACCCCTGCATCGAGTGATGCGTCTCGTGCAGGATCTTCGGCCCGAACAGGTGATGCGGAGTGGCCCCGAGATCGAACTCCGGCGACGGCGGCAACACAGCGTTCGCCGTGCCGGTGGCGAGCAGACCGCTGCCGAGGGCTCCCGCTCCCACGGCGGCGCCGGCCCGGAAAACACCTCGGCGGCTCAAACGAATCTGGTCCAGCGGTTCCATGACTACTCCTTCGGATGGGCGGACTACTGAAGGTAGTACGCACCTCCGACCACCCGAGTCGCCGAACGGTTCCCAGTCCGTACGAGGTTTGTCGGCTGGGGTGTCTAAGGTGGTGGGCGATGACGACGCTCTTTTCTCCAGATGAACTGCCGGTGCCGCTCGAGGAGCCCAAGAAGCATCGGGCGGATCCGGCTGCGCTGCTCGAGGGGCTGAACCCGCAGCAGCGGGCTGCTGTGGTGCATGCGGGCAAGCCGTTGCTGGTGGTGGCCGGCGCGGGGTCGGGCAAGACGCGGGTGCTGACCCGGCGGATCGCGTATCTGCTGGCGGCCCGGGACGCCCACCCGGGGTCGATCCTGGCGATCACCTTCACCAACAAGGCGGCCGCTGAGATGCGCGAGCGCGTCGTCGAGCTGGTCGGGCCGCGGGCCAAGCTGATGTGGGTCTCCACCTTCCACTCCTCCTGCGTGCGGATCCTGCGCCGCGACATCAAGCGGTTCGGGATCAGCTCGACGTTCTCGATCTACGACGACACCGACTCGCGCCGGCTGATGACGCTGGTCTGCCGCGAGCTCGACCTGGACGTCAAGCGGTACAACCCGCGCGCGATCCTGAACTGGATCAGCACCCAGAAGAACGAGCTGATCGACCACGAGACGGCCGCGTCGAAGACCTCCAACCACCTGGAGGAGACGTACGCCGAGTGCTACCGGATCTACCAGGAGCGGCTGGCCCAGGCCAACGCGCTGGACTTCGACGACCTGCTGATGACCACGGTCAACCTGCTGCAGGCCTTCCCCGAGGTCCGGGAGTACTACCGGCGCCGGTTCCGCCACGTGCTGGTCGACGAGTACCAGGACACCAACCACGCGCAGTACACGCTGATCCGCGAGCTCTGCGCCGAGCTGGAGCCAGGCCCGAACGACGGCCCGGTCAGCCCGCCGGCCGAGCTGATGGTGGTCGGCGACTCCGACCAGTCGATCTACGCCTTCCGCGGCGCGACGATCCGCAACATCCTCGCCTTCGAGGAGGACTTCGCCGGCGCCGAGACGATCCTGCTGGAGCAGAACTACCGCTCCACCCAGACCATCCTGACCGCGGCCAACTCGGTGATCAGCCGCAACGAGGGCCGGATGGCGAAGAACCTCTGGTCCGATCAGGGGCAGGGCGAGCAGATCGCCGTCTACGTCGCCGACAACGAGCACGACGAGGCGCAGTTCGTCGCCGACGAGATCGACCGGCTGACCGACGCGGACGGGGTCAAGCCGTCCGACGTGGCCGTGTTCTACCGGACCAACGCGCAGTCCCGGGTGTTCGAAGAGGTCTTCATCCGGACCGGCCATCCGTACAAGGTGGTCGGCGGCGTCCGGTTCTACGAGCGCAAGGAGGTCCGCGACGCGCTCGCGTACCTGCGGGTGCTGACCAACCCCGAGGACACCGTCTCGCTGCGCCGGATCCTCAACGTGCCCAAGCGCGGCATCGGCGAGCGCGCCGAGGCAGCCATCGAGGCACTGGCTCTGCGCGACCGGATCACCTTCTCGGCGGCCCTGCGGCGGGCTCACGATGCGCCGGCGATGGCTAGCCGGAGCGCCAACGCAGTACAGGGCTTCATCGACATCCTCGACGAGCTGACCGCGATGGTCGACTCCGGCGCCCCGCCGGACGACATCCTGGACGTCGCCCTGCACCGCTCCGGGTACTACGAGGAGCTGCAGAAGTCGCCCGACCCGCAGGACGAGACCCGGCTGGAGAACCTGGACGAGTTCATCTCGGTCGCTCGGGAGTTCGTCGAGGAGCGCACCGCGGCCGCCGAACCGTCCGACCTGCAGGCGTTCCTGGAGCGGGTCGCGCTGGTCGCCGACGCGGACCAGATCCCCGACGCCGCCAACGACGGTGGCGTGGTCACGCTGATGACGCTGCACACCGCGAAGGGGCTGGAGTTCCCGGTGGTGTTCCTGACCGGGATGGAGGACGGCGTCTTCCCGCACTCCCGGTCACTGAACGACATGAAGGAGCTGGAGGAGGAGCGCCGGCTCGCGTACGTCGGTATCACCCGCGCCCGGCAACGGCTGGCGATCTCGCGGGCCGCCGTCCGGAGTGCGTACGGCGCACCGCAGCACAACCCGCCGTCGCGGTTCCTCGAGGAGATCCCGGCCGAGCTGCTCGACTGGCGCCGCGACGAGTCCGCGATCACCCGCTGGTCCGGTACCGGTACGTCGTCCGGCGGGGCCAGTGGGGTCCAATCGCGGTGGGAGCCGGCCCGGCGTACTGCCTCCGACAAGCCGATCGTCAGCCTCAGTCCGGGCGATCGGGTGGTGCACGACAGCTTCGGCATGGGCACCGTCGTGGTGGTCCGCGGCGAGGGCCAACAGGCCCAGGCGGACATCGACTTCGGCTCCGAAGGAGTCAAGCGCCTCTTGCTCCGCTATGCCCCTGTGGAAAAGATTTAACAGACCACGACGTGCCGAAAAGCAGGCTGGCTGCGACAATTGGTGTTTCGGCCCCTCCCGGACGAAGGTCCAGCCCCATGCCCAAGGCACCAGACGCGAGCAACCGCCGGATCATCCTGGCGGGAGCGAACCCTGGGCTGCGGCTGTTCGACAAGGACGGCAAGGTCACCGCGTTCGCCTCGATCTGGATGGTCGACTGGTCGATCTGCGGGGCCGGTACGGCGGTCGTACTCTGGTTCGACGGGATCGTCCGGGTGGTCTCCGAGGACGTCGACCTGGCGTCCTGGCTGGAGCGGTACTTCGTCCGCTCGTTCCTCGAGGTGCAGGGGCTGCCGTGGCACGAGCCGGCCGTCGAGCGCGACCTGGTCCAGGTCTCGATGAACCTCGCCGACGGGCTGAGCGCCAAGGCCGCCGACATCCAGATCGAGATGGGCGGCGTGCTCGACCGGCGCCTGTTCGCCACCGACAACTTCCAGCTCGCCGAGGGCGCCCACAGCCTCAGCCTGGTGATCGCCCCGGTCCGCTCCGCCACGGTCTCGATCGGCGGCGCGTCCGTACCGGGCTTCGTCCAGGTCGACGGCTCAGCCGACCGCCCGGGCTCCTCGGCCTTCCTCACCACCGCCGAGGTCTGGCGCCGATAGAGCGGCCCACCAGTTCTCCATCCGGAGAGCAGTTGCTGCCGTACGTCCGTCTTCGACCACCCGGGCGGCGCGGAACAGGTACGCCGCGATCCCAGCGGCCCCCTGCATCCAGCCGACCCCAGGTGGCAGCAGCGGGACCTCGTCGCGGTGCTCGATGAACTGCCAGTAGGCGTACTGCCCGTCGCGGACCGCTCGCTCGACCAACGTGTCAGCCAGCGACAGTGCGAAGTCCAAGTCGACCTGGTCGCCCGTCGACTGCCACGAGTCGAGCAGTACGTCGGCGACTCCCGTAGTACCGCAGCAGCGGCCGTCGTTGTCCCAGAAGCCCGGGTAGAGCCGCTCCGGCAGCCCAGACATCCGAACACTGTGGTTGCAGCGCCTCCGCCACGTCACCGGCGACTCACCGGCTACATCGTTGACATCGGCGTGCTGCAGCGCCGCGAAGAGCAGCGACGTACCGGCCGGGCCATGGCACCAGTTGTAGGTGACGGGGTCGAGATCCGAGTCCTCTCGGATCGGTACCAGCCGAGGGACGAGCAGGCCCTCGCTGTCGCTGACGGTGAGAGTGACCAGATGCTCTGCTCCACTCAGGGCAGCAGCGAGCAGCTCTGGCCGGCCGAGCTCGACACCGGCGATCGCCAGCGTGGCAGCGATCCCCGCAAGGCCGTGGGAGAGGTTCGGCATCGAGGCCCTCGGCTCGATCAGGTAGCGCTCGGGGATGAACGGCCAGTCCAGCCCGGTGGGCCGCGAGACGGCTTCAGCGCGCAGTACGGTCACTGCCTGCTCTGCCAGCCGGGTAGAGCCCTCCACGCCGCTCCTGCGGGCCCACAGAGCACCCAGAAGAACCCCGGCGGTACCGAGCGTCATGTCGTTGATCCGCGCGCCAGGCAGGTACCGGTCCGGGTCTGCGAAGCTCGACGGCCACCCGTCGGGCTCAGCCAGCTCCAGCAGCCGCTCGACGGCAGCATCCGAGCCTGGAACACCCAGCGAGGTCAGTACGCCGATGTGGCTGACCAGCCCGTCGAAGAAGGTGTAGTTCTCCTCCTCTGCGATCGCCGCCCGGATCTGCTCGGCGATCGCGTCAGCGAGCGTCTGCTCCTCAGCAGTCCACGGCCGGCTGAGCTTGATCTCGGCCAGTACATGCGCCAGCCCACCAAGCCCGCTGTGCATCCCGTTGTCCCGGTACTCCGGTACCGCCACCGGCTCCGGCCCACCCACCGACTCGGGGATCCATGCCCCGGCGTCCCACCGCACCTGGTCGAGCACCCACCGCCAGGCGGCTTCGGCCACCGCACGATAGGAGTCTGCGGAACGGGCCATCAGCGGGCGATCGCGTTGCGCAGCCGGATCCCGCTGAACTCGAGCGTGCTGGCGACCACCGCGTCCCAGAACTCGTGCAGCCGGGGTAGTACGCGCAGCTGAATCCCGGCCTCGGCATGCAACTCGAAGAGGTCGCCCACTCGCTCCGGCGGTCCGAGTGGCGTCACCTCGGTCGTCGCTACAAAGGCCGCCTCGGCCGGCCGGAAGGGCTCGGCGGGCAGCCGGTACGCGTACAGCTCGACCGTACGGATCGCCTCCAGCCAGCCGTACTCGATCGCGTGTACTCGCGTGCCGCTCCCGTCGCCGATGATCCGGGCGCGGTCCTCCGGCGACGTCCCGGGGCCCACCCACGCCATCGCGCGGGGGCACTGCCGGGGGAACCAGTAGTCCGGGGCGCGATCGTGGCCGACGGCCCAGACGTACTCGCCGGTCTTCGACGACGTCGCGGCGACGTGGGGGCGGAAGGTCCGGATCGTCGGATCCTCGGAGAAATGGAGTACCTCACCAGGCCGCGGGCGCATGCGCGGCAGCCTAGTACCGCTGATCCGCGGTGAGCCAAACCTTTGGGTCAGGGGTTGAGACCGCAGTGGTTGCGCAGCCACGGCATCGGGTCGATCGGGTCGCCACCATTCGGGCGGACCTCGAAGTGCAGGTGCGGGCCGGTGGTGTTGCCGGTGACGCCGACGGCGCCGACCTGGTCACCGGCGTACACGGTCTCGCCGACGGAGACGCTGAACTTCGACATGTGGTTGTACCAGGTCTCGGTACCGTCCTCGTGCCGGACGCGGACCTGGCGGCCGTACGGGCCGGCGAACTCGGCGCTGACCACGACGCCCTTCATCACGCTGCGGATCGGGGTGCCGATCGGGGCGGCGAAGTCGGTGCCGGTGTGGTTGCGGGCCCAGCGGCCGCCGGCCTGACCGAACCCGGCGGTGATGTGGTAGCCGGAGATCATCATCTCGCAGCGGGTGGCCGACTCGCGGGCGGTCTTCTCGGCCAGCTCGGCCTTGGCCTTCGCGGCGGCCAGCGCGGTGGCGCGCTTGGTGGTCAGCGCGCGGGTGGCGTCGAGCTTGGCGGCGCGGGCCCTCGAGATCCGGTCGGCCGCGGCCTGCTTCTTGTTCGTCTCGGTGCCGGCCAGCTCGACCCGGGAGGAGTCACGGGTGGCCAGCTGGCGGCGCTCGATCCGCGCGGTGGTCAGCGCGTTCATCTGGCCGTCGCCGATGCTCAGCGCGGCGATGTTGACGGCCGAGTTCGCCGACGTCGGGTTGGCGAGCGCGCTGTGACTGAAGCCGACTGCGCCGGCTGCTGCGGCCAGAGCCGCGGTCAGTCCTACTACCTGAGTACTGCTGGGGGTGTTACGCCTGGCGACGCGATGCTTGCCACTGTGACGACCTGCGCCGGTCTTGCGCGCAGCACTGGCAGCTTTGCCTGGCGTGACGCGGCTGGCCGCGGCACGATGCTGGGACACAACGTGGCCTTTCGGTCACAGGGGAGGGGGCTGTCCGTTCACCCTCGGTGAGGCTTTTATTCCTCTCCGGGGGCTCATGCACCATAACGGAACCGCAACGAACCGACAAACCCCGCCACCCCCTTTTCGGCCCCACCTTCACGAAACTTTTGCATGCGCGGCTGCACGTGCATCGGCCTGAGCGCTCAGAAGGCTGCTATGTCAGGAAGAACTTTCACGCGACTGTGTGCTGTTCGTCGTCGAGATGCGACAACATTCCGGTGATCTGGTGCACCACGTCGCCGTGGAACGGCAGCGACAGGTGGCCCACTCCGTCGACCCGGACGTTGCGGGCGACCAGGTCGGGGTGCCGGATCCGGGCCCGCCGCTGCGGCACGATCAGCTGGTCGACGTCGCTGTAGAACGCGACGAAACGGGTCTGGCAGTCCGGCGCCGGCTCGGCGAGCTCGGTCATCAGGTCGCTGTCCGGCCGGAGCTGCTTCACGAGTGGCCACGGGAGCAGTCGCGCCGCGACGGTGCCCTGGTGGGGCGTCCCGAGCGTGACGCAGGTGTGGACTCGCTCGGAGCCGCCGAGGCGCTGGACGTAGTACCGCGCGATCAGGCCGCCGAGGCTGTGCCCGACGATGTGGATCTGGTCCGATCCGGATTCCTCGCACAGCCGCTCGATCTCGGCGCCCATCCGCTCGGCGGTACTCCGGACGTCCAGGGTCAGCGGGGAGTACGAGAAGGTCTGGATCCGGGTGAAGCCGCGGCGGAGGAGCTGGCGGCGCATCAGGGCGAAGACGGTGTGGTTGTCGATGATGCCGTGGGCGAGCAGGATCGGCGTACCGGCCGCCCGGACGTCGCCGACCAGGAGGCTGCGCTGGGCCGGGGTCAGGCCGCTCAGGGTGAGGCGCTCGGCGCGGTTGCCGGAGGCGCCGACCAGGCCGAGCGGGTACATCGCGAGGTGGGTGGTGATCCAGCCGAGCTCGACGGCGGCACCCTGCAGCACGCGCGGCGACAGCACCGAGCGGGCGCCGTACTTGAGTCCTTCGAGAGCTCCCCGGATGTCTTCGGCGCTCATCGCGTCTCCTCACTCCCAATCAGACCCCCCGTGCAACTGGTCCGATCACTTTCAACGGTAACCGGTTCCCAGTTCGCGTGGCCGGGAACACACGGCTCCGTGTCTGATCCGTGAGGTAGCTTCTGCATATGTCTGCCACGAGCCCTCTGCGAGTAGTTGTCGCCAAGCCAGGACTGGACGGCCACGACCGCGGCGCGAAGGTGGTCGCCCGCGCGCTGCGGGACGCCGGTATGGAGGTCATCTACACCGGCCTGCACCAGACCCCCGAGCAGATCGTCGAGACGGCGATCGCCGAGGACGCCGACGCGATCGGCCTGTCGGTGCTGTCCGGCGCCCACATGACCCTGTTCAAGAAGGTCCGCGAGCTGCTCACCGAGCGGGACGCCGACGACATCGTGGTGTTCGGCGGCGGGATCATCCCCGAGGCCGACATGCAGCCGCTGGCCGAGCTGGGCGTGCACAAGATCTTCACCCCGGGCGCCACCACCACCGAGATCGTCGACTGGGTCCGCGCGCACGTCGGCGACGCCTCAGCGACCGCCTGAACACGGTGCGCTGCCGATTGGCTTGTTACTGATCGGTAATACCTAATCGTTAAGAAACACCTGGTTGTGCACGGTGTGGAATCGCGGTCGCATACAGCCATGCGTTTGTTCGTTCATGGCGCTGGGATCGACAAGATGTGTGGCTCAGGACACATCGGCCCCGATCTCGGTTACTGTCCGGATAGGGCGGCTCGCAGCGTGGTGGGGGTCTGCGGACGACCGACGCAGGACCAGGTGATATCCCATCGGGAGAGGGCAGGTACACGATGAGGTTTGAACGATCACACACGCGCAAGGCGGTCGCTCTGGCCGTGGCCGGCAGCCTGGCGCTGCTGGCGTCGGCGTGTGGCGGTGACGACGGAAGCAAGAGCGACACCAGTGGGGGCGGAGCGGCGGCGCTCGACGGTACGGGGCCGATTACGTTTGCCACCGGCAAGGACACGTCCGGCAACCTGACGAACCAGGTGAACGCCTGGAACTCGCAGCACCCGGACCAGAAGGTGACCGTCTCGGAGCTGCCGGAGTCGGCCGACTCACAGCGCAGCCAGATGATCCAGAACGCGCAGGCGAAGTCCGACGCCTTCACCGTGCTCAACCTGGACGTCGTCTGGACCGCCGAGTTCGCGGCCAACCGGTGGATCACGCAGCTGCCCGAGGACAAGTTCCCCGACCTCGGCAAGTTGCTGCCGTCAACGGTCGACACGGCGAAGTACCGGGACAAGCTGTACGGCGTACCGGTCACGTCCGACGGCGGACTTCTCTACTACCGCAAGGACCTGCTCGACAAGGCGGGCGTGAAGCCGCCGACGACCTGGGCTGAGATGAAGGCCGCCTGCGACAAGATCAAGACGTTGCCCGAGGGCAAGACGATCGGTTGCTACGCGGGTCAGTTCGAGAAGTACGAGGGCCTGACGGTGAACTTCTCCGAGGCCGTCAACGGTGCGGGCGGTGTGGTCGTCGGTGACGACGGCAAACCGAACGTGGACACCCCGGAGGCGCTGGCCGGTCTGCAGTTCCTGGTCGACGGCTTCAAGTCGGGCGAGATCCCGAAGGCGGCCATCACCTACCAGGAGGAGCCGGGACGCCGTGCGTTCCAGGAGGGCAACCTGGTCTTCCTGCGCAACTGGCCGTACATGTACGCGCTCGCCAACAAGACCGACGGTTCGTCGAAGGTCGCGGGCAAGTTCGCGGTCGCGCCGCTGCCGGGCAAGGACGCCGCCGGCGTCTCGACCCTGGGCGGTCACAACTACGCGATCAACGAGTACGCCAAGAACAAGGGCACCGCGGTCGCCTTCATCAACTTCATGGCCAGCGAGGAGCGGCAGCGCGCCAACATCGAGAAGACGTCCCAGGCGCCGACCTGGGCCTCGCTGTACGACGACCCCGCGCTGAACAAGACGTTCCCGTACCTCGCACCGCTGAAGGCCTCGATCGGGTCCGCCAAGTCGCGGCCCAAGGTGGTCAAGTACGGCGATGTCACCACTGCCATCCAGGAAGCCGCGTACGGCGCCCTGACCGGCACGACACCGCCCAAGGATGCGCTCTCCGGTCTTCAGGCCAAGCTGAGCACACTCATCACCCAATGATCGAAACGGCGGGGCCGGTGCGCGACGAACTGTCGACGTACCGGCCCCGGCCTGTCCCTGCCCGGCGCTGCCGGGTGGAGAGAAGGAGGCAAAGGTGAGTGCATCCGCCCCGGTCGCCCAGCGACCGAGCGAGGAAACCACCAAGGGTGGCCGTCGCACCTCGTTCAACGAGGGCACCGGCCGGCTCGCAGCCACGCTGCTGTCACCGACCCTGATCGTCTTGGTCCTGGTCGTCGTCTATCCGATCATCTCGGCGCTGCGCGAATCGCTCTACACCAGCGGCGACCGCGTCGACGCCGACGGCTTCATCATCCAGGGATCGCAGTTCGTCGGCCTGGACAACTACTCCGCGATCTTCAGCGGCGAGGTCGGCGACCGGTTCTGGAACGCCTTCTACAACACCACGTTCTTCACCGTCACCTGTGTGGTCCTGGAGACCGTACTGGGGGTCGCGATGGCCCTGGTGATGCACAAGGCGTTCAAAGGACGCAGTGTCGTCCGGGCCGCGATCCTGGTGCCGTGGGCGATCCCGACCGTCGTCTCGGCCCTGTTGTGGAAGTGGATCTTCCAGGCCGACGGCGCGGCGAACGCGCTGATCGGCCAGCAGATCCTCTGGTCGACCGAAGGCTGGCAGTCGGTCCTGTCGGTGATCGTGGCCGACACCTGGAAGACGGCTCCGTTCATCGGGCTGCTGGTGCTGGCGGGCCTGCAGACGATTCCGGACGAGGTCTACGAAGCCGCCAAGGTGGACGGTGCGAGCCCGTTCAACACCTTCATCCGGATCACGCTGCCGCTGGTCAAGCCCGCGCTGCTGGTCGCCGTCCTGTTCCGGATCCTCGACACGCTGCGGATCTTCGACCTGCCGTTCGTGCTGGTCGGGGCGAACAAGTCCTCGGTGGAGACGTTGTCGATCCTGGCCTACCTGGAGTCGAACCAGAACCGGTACGGACCGGCCGCGGCGTACGCGACGCTGCTGTTCATCTACGTCGCGGTGACGGCGTTCGTGTTCGTCAAGCTGCTCGGCGCCGACGTCCTCGGTGACGCGGTGCAGAAGAAGAAAAAGAAGAACGGCAAGAGCAAGGACCGGCTCGATGCGCCGCCCGGCGTCGGTGCGGCGGGCCTGGGTGGCCTCGCAGGAGGAGGTGCGTGATGGCTGTCGCTGAGAAAGCTCCCGCCAAGATCGACGTCAGGGCGGCCGAGGCGAGCCCGTTGCGCCGGTGGGCGCCGCTGCTGGGCGTCGCGCTGATCGTGATCTACTGCCTGGCGCCGTTCTACTGGATGGTGGTGTCGGCGCTGCGCCGGCCGTCCGACCAGTTCAGCAACTCGATCATCCCGACCACCTGGTCGGTGCAGAACATCAAGGACGTCTTCAAGCCGGGCACCGGCTTCGGCCGGGGTCTGCTGAACAGCCTGATCGTGGCCGGCACGGTGACGATCCTGACCCTGCTCATCGGGATGGTCGCGGCCTATACGCTGGCGCGGCTGGACTTCAGGTTCAAGAACTTCGTGCTGGCGATCATCATCACCACCTCGATGTTCCCCGGCATCTCGCTGGTGATCCCGCTGAAGAAGCTGTTCGTCGACATCCACTGGATCAGCACCTACCAGGCGATGATCGTGCCCAGCCTCTCGTTCGCGCTGCCACTGGCGGTGTGGAACCTGACCACGTTCTTCCGGCAGATGCCCAGGGAACTGGAACAGGCGGCGATGGTCGACGGCTGTACGCCGGCCCAGGCGTTCCGCAAGGTGATCATCCCGCTGGCAGCGCCGGGTGTGTTCACCACCGCGATCATCACCTTCATCGCGGCCTGGAACGAGTTCCTGATCGCCCTGAGCATGGTGACCGCACAGGAACGGAAGACCGCCAACGTGGTGATCTCGCAGTTCACCGGCGCGTCCGGCCGGGACCAGCCGTTCGGCAGCCAGATGGCGGCCGGCGTGGTCGTCACCATCCCGCTGGTGATCGCCGTCCTGATCTTCCAGCGCCGCATCGTCGCAGGCCTCACCGCCGGCGGCGTGAAGTAAATTCGGCAGCCGACAGCGGCCGGAGT
>NZ_BAAAHK010000007.1:0-199005 GCF_039525325.1 Kribbella koreensis | reverse complement strand
TTTCGTGCGCATTTGCAGCAACCTGCAGATTTCTGCCGTTGCCGGGGCCAGGGCGACTACCTACGCTGTGGGAGCCGGCATTCGAATAGCCAGAAAATATCCGGAAAGGATGATTTGATGCGCAATTCACGGCGAATTCTCCGGTTGGTGTCGATGGCGGCGCTGACGGTGTTGATGGTCGCGCTGGTGGAGGCGATGCCGGCCGTGTCCGCCCCGGCGGCGCAGACCGGAAGCGGAACGGTGACCGGTGTGACTACTCCCCAGGTCAGCTACTACCGCGCGCTGTTCCAGAATCGGCAGACGAAGCTCTGCCTGGAATCGAACAGTGCCGGGACCGTCTACACGCGGGCCTGTAACAGTCGCAGCACCTACCAGCAATGGCGTTTCGACAACACCGCTCTGCAATACATCTGGAACGTGGCCACCGGGCGCTGCCTGCAATATGTGATCGGGGCCGGTTCGGCGACCGGACTGGTTTCGGCGAAGGCGTGCAACCGGGCGGACTATCACCAGCTCTGGAAAGGGCATATCACCGGCGCCGAGTTCACCTATTACAGCCAGCACTGCCTGGACAGCAACGCCGGGGGAGCGGTCTACAACCTGGCCTGCAACGGATCCGGCTACCAACTGTGGAACAAGGTCTACTTCGATACCCCCTGAGGTCGGGTACCGGCTCAACCCACCCACCGGCGTATGGTCGGAGGCCTAGCCGCTGGAGGTGGCAGATGAGCTACGGAGACAACCGGAACAAGCGCGATCAAGAGGACCGGGACCGCAGGGACCGCGAAGAGCAGGAGCGTCGCGCCCGTGACGAGCAGGACCGGCGGGATCGCGACGAGAAGCGTTGAGTGAGGAATGAGCGAAGGGCCGGACCCGAGGTTGGGTCCGGCCCTTCGGTCGTTGTCAGACCTTGAGCCAGACGGTGGCGTCCACCGGCAGTTTGTTGTCGGTGAGGGGCTCGCTGGCCAGTAGTACTTCGCCTGTGGGGAGGTCGATCGCGGCATCGGTCAGGTTGACCACGCACTGGAAGCCGGGGTCGCGGGTGAAGGAGAGGACGCCGTCGGGCGCGTCCAGGTCCCAGGTGAGGCGGCCTTCACCCAGGGCTTCCTCCGAGCGGCGGATGCGGAGCGCTGCTCGGTAGAGCGCCAGGTGGCTGTTCGGGTCGGCTGCCTCGGCCTCTGCCGTCAGGGGTGCCCAGTCGGCCGGTTGCGGGAGCCACGGCTGGCCTTCCCCGGTACCGAAGCCGTACGGCGGTTCGCTGCCGCTCCACGGGATCGGTACCCGACAGCCGTCGCGGCCCCGGACTGTATGACCCGAGCGCTCCCAGGTGGGGTCGTCCAGCACCTCCACCGGTAGGTCCTCCACCTCAGGCAGACCCAACTCGTCGCCCTGGTAGATGTACGCGCCACCAGGCAACGCCAGCTCGAGCAGCGCGGCCGCCCTGGCCCGGCGAAGCCCCAGCGCCAGATCAACCGGTACTACGCCCGCACCCTCCAACGCATCGCGCTGATCCCGCCCATACCGGGTGCGGTGCCGAACGGTGTCGTGATTGCTCAGCACCCAGGTCGCCGGAGCCCCAACGGCCCACAGGCTCTCCGTCGTGTAGTCGATGACCTGCCGCAACTCCTTCGCGTCCCAGGCGGCCCGCAGCACATCGAAGTTGAACGCCGAATGCAACTCGTTCGACCGGACGTACTGCGCGAGCCGCTCGGCCGGGGACAGCCAGGCCTCCGCAACGAAGACCCGCGGCCCCTGTGGGGTGTCGGCGTACTCGTCCGCGATCGCCCGCCACCGCTGGTGGATGGCGTGCACTCCCGGCTGGTCGTAGAACGGATTGCCGACATACTTGTCCCGGGTCGGCTGACCGTCGGGGTCGAGCGTCACGTCCGGCAGCGACGCGTCCTTCGCCATCGAGTCGGCGACATCGATCCGGAAGCCGTCGATACCCCGGTCGAACCAGAACCGCAGGATCGAGTCGAACTCCTCGATCACCTTCGGGTGGTCCCAGTTCCAGTCCGGCTGCGAGATGTCGAACATGTGCAGGTACCACTGGCCGTCCTCGATCTGCTGCCAGGCGCCCCCACCGAAGGCGGCCGGCCAGTTCGTCGGCGGCAGCCCACCGTCCTTGCCGTCCCGGAACCAGAACAGGTCGCGCTCCGGAGAGCCCTTGCCCGCCGCCAGCGCCGCCTTGAACCACGGGTGCTCCCAGGAGCAGTGGTTCGGGACCAGGTCGATCAGGATCCGGATCCCCAGCGCGTGCGCCTCGGCGATCAGCGCGTCGGCGTCCGCGAGGGTGCCGAACTCCGGGTTGATGTCGCGGTAGTCGGACACGTCGTAGCCGCCGTCGAGCAGCGGGGACGGGTACCAGGGACTGATCCAGATGGCGTCGATGCCGAGGTCGGCCAGGTACGGCAGCCGGGCGCGGATGCCGTTCACGTCACCCGTTCCGTCACCGTCCGCATCGGCGAACGACCGAGGGTAAACCTGGTAGACGACGGCACTACGCCACCAGTCGTCAGCTGGTCTGGTCGCTTGTTCTGTCATGGCAACCAGCCTTTCACGGGTGCGCAAGCAAGCTGTGACGGTCGTCTCAGCGCCTACCCCGACTGTCGCGGCAAGGCAAGAGGTGGCTAGTCTCAGGCCGACGGAACGCGCCGGCGACCGTGCCTCTCTAGCACCGCAGCCTGCCGCGGCCTAACTCGAACAGGCGAGAGAGGGACCACACTCGTGGATCTGATGGAGTACCAGGCGAAGACTGTCTTCGCCAAGCACGGTGTAGGGACGACGGTGGGTGAAGTCGTCCACACGCCCGAGGAAGCCCGCGCCGCGGCCGAGAAGCTCGGCGGCGGCACAGTGGTCGTCAAGGCCCAGGTGCTGACCGGCGGCCGAGGGAAGGCCGGTGGCGTCAAGCTGGCCGCCAACCCGGACGAGGCCGAAGAGCGCGCCCGCGAGATCCTCGGTCTGGACATCAAGGGTCACATCGTCAAGACGCTGAACATCGTGCCGGCCGCCGCGATCGCGGAGGAGTACTACTTCTCCTTCCTGATCGACCGGGCCAACCGCAACTACCTCTGCATCGCGTCGGCCGCCGGCGGGATGGAGATCGAGGAGGTCGCGCACACGAACCCGGACGCGGTCGCCAAGATCTCGATCGACCCGGCCAAGGGCGTCGACGAGGCGAAGGCGCGCGAGATCGCGACCGAGGCCGGCTACCCGGCCGACATCATCGACGCGGTCGCGCCGGAGATCGTCAAGCTGTACGAGGTCTTCCTGACCGAGGACGCGACGCTGGTCGAGGTCAACCCGCTGGTCAAGCTGAAGGACGGCCGGGTCGAGGCGCTGGACGGCAAGGTCTCGCTGGACGAGAACGCCGACTTCCGGCACCCCGAGTTCGCCGACTACGCCGACTCGTCGGCCGCGGACCCGCTGGAGGCGGCGGCCAAGGCCAAGGGCCTGAACTACGTGAAGCTCGACGGTTCCGTCGGCATCATCGGCAACGGCGCGGGCCTGGTGATGAGCACCCTCGACGTCGTCGCGTACGCCGGTGAGGAGTTCGGCGGCGTCAAGCCGGCCAACTTCCTCGACATCGGTGGCGGCGCGTCCGCCGAGGTGATGGCGAACGGCCTGGAGATCATCATCTCCGACCCGCAGGTGGAGAGCGTCTTCGTCAACGTCTTCGGCGGCATCACCGCCTGTGACGCGGTCGCCGACGGCA
Source organism: Kribbella koreensis (assembly GCF_039525325.1). NCBI lineage: Bacteria > Bacillati > Actinomycetota > Actinomycetes > Propionibacteriales > Kribbellaceae > Kribbella > Kribbella koreensis. The sequence continues at coordinate 195,290 of NZ_BAAAHK010000007.1, read as the reverse complement.
TCGTGCAGGCGTTCCAGTTGCTGGCCGCCCGCGGCGAGGCCGTGACCAAGCCGCTGGTCGTCCGGCTGGACGGCAACAACGCCGAGGAGGGCCGCCGGATCCTCGACGAGGCCGGCCTGGCCGGACTCGAGCGGGTCGACACGATGGACGGCGCCGCCAAGCGGGCCGCCGAGCTGGCAGCGAAGTAAGGGATAAGAGCAGATGTCTATCTTCCTGACCAAGGACAGCAAGGTCATCGTCCAGGGCATGACCGGCTCGGAAGGCACCAAGCACACCACCCGGATGCTTGCCTCGGGCACCAACATCGTCGGCGGCGTGAACCCGCGCAAGGCCGGCCAGTCGGTCGACTTCGACGGCAAGGCGGTCGCCGTCTTCGGCTCCGTCGCGGACGCGATCAAGGAGACCGGCGCCGATGTGTCGGTCATCTTCGTCCCGCCGAAGTTCACTAAGGACGCGGTGATGGAGGCGATCGAGGCCGGGATGCCGCTGGTCGTCGTGATCACCGAGGGCGTACCGGTGCACGACACCGCCGCGTTCTTCGCCGCCGCGCAGGCGTCGGGGACCACCCGGATCATCGGCCCGAACTGCCCCGGCATCATCACGCCGGGCGAGTCCAACGCGGGCATCATCCCGGCCACCATCGCCGGTGCCGGCCGGATCGGCCTGGTGTCGAAGTCGGGCACGCTGACCTACCAGATGATGTACGAGCTGAGCGACTTCGGCTTCTCCACCGCGATCGGCATCGGCGGTGACCCGATCGTGGGCACCACCCACATCGACGCGCTGCAGGCGTTCCAGGACGACCCGGAGACCGACGCGATCGTGATGATCGGCGAGATCGGCGGCGACGCCGAGGAGCGGGCGGCGGCGTTCATCAAGGAGAACGTCACCAAGCCGGTCGTCGGCTACGTGGCCGGCTTCACCGCCCCGGAGGGCAAGACGATGGGGCACGCCGGCGCCATCGTCTCCGGCTCGTCGGGCACCGCGGCCGCCAAGAAGGAGGCCCTCGAGGCCGTCGGCGTGAAGGTCGGCAAGACGCCGACCGAGACCGCCAACCTGATGCGCGGCATCATGCAGGAACTCACCATGTAGTACTGCCGGAAAGGCCCTCGGGGGATCTCCCCGGGGGCCTTTTCTACTTGTAGGCGGCGGACCGCTCGGCGGCCCGGATCAGTACTTCGTTGAAGCCCGCGTTGGTGATGTCCAGATCCTCCAGCACCGGGTAGAGCACGTAGACGGCCCGCGAGCCGGACACCGCGATCCCGATCCGGTAGGTGAAGGTCTTGTCGTTGCCGGTCTCGTACGACGCGCGCCAGCTCTCGCCGGTGATGCTCTTGCCCAGCGCGACGTCGCCGGTCTGCTTCACCGTCGCGTTCGACTGGGTCTTCTTGCAGTTGTCGACCGCCTTGCGGATCGCGCTGACGTAGTTGCCTGCCGCGGCCGGGCTGGCGAAGGAGACCACCATCGTGTCCAGCCCGAACTCGGCCGGCACCTTGGCCTCCGGTACGACGTACGTCTGCGACTTCGACGACTTGGGCTTGGCCTTCTTCAGGTCGAGCTTGTCGGTCTCGCAGCCGGTGCCCTTCGGCGTCGTGCCGGACGTGCTGACCCACGGCTTGTCGATGCTCGGCAGCACCGGCAGGTCGATCGGCGCCATGAACCCGGGCGGCTCGGTGGTCGGCAGCAGCCCGGGCGTGGCCGTCGGCGTCCCGGTCGTGCACTTGGCCTCGGCGCAGATCCGCTGCAGCCCGGCGCCCGCCGTCGCGATCACGGTGTCCGGCTTCGGCGGGGTCTTGGCGGTGGTGTCGAACTCGACCACCATCGTCGCCTGACCGGCGGTGCTCACGCTGATCGTGCGGTACTTGTTCGACTTGTCGCCGGGCTGGCCGAAGACGGCCACCACGCCCTTGCTGCCCAGGCCGGCGGTCGTGTAGCTGGCGACCAGCCGGATCTGCGGGGTGTTGCAGGCGCTGAGCCAGCCGGTGATCGTGCTGTACGCCTTGCCGGCCGCCGCCTCGTCGTTGGAGACCTCGACGTACTGGACCGCGGTCTCCTTGGTCGAGGGGTTCTTGAAGTTGCGGATCCAGGTCCGGATCCCGGCCGGGTCGGCGAACCGCTGCGACTGGCAGACGAAGGCCTTGTCCGGGGCGTTGCTGCCGTCGTCGGTGCTCGCGACGGCCCAGGCGCCCGAGGCGGGCGCGAGCTGCTTGGCCGCCGTACCGTCGAGCAGCACCTTGGCGTCGCCGAGCAGGCCCGAGTCGCCGCCGCCCGGGCCGTCGTCCTTGTTGCCGGACTTGGCGTCGCCGGGGGAGTCGCTGCCACCGAAGGCGTTCACCGCCGCGATACCGCCGCCGCCGATGACGAGCAGCGCGGCCGCTCCGGCACCGATCAACTGGTTCCGTCGGCGCGTCTGCTGACGGCGTGCCTCCCGGGCGGCGGCACGACTGCCGCCCCGCGAGGCGCGGTGGGAACCGGTCACTAGTTCTTGACCTCCAGACTGATTCCACCCGACGGTACCTGGTGGTCCGTCGTCATCCACCCCGAGTCCAAGCAAATAACAGAGAGCGAGCAGTGCCGAAGTCTTCCATATCCGGCGTGTCAGAACGAGCGGCGTCCAGGCTGCGAGTGACGATGGTGGTAGATGACCGACATGCTGAGCCGTCCGGGCGCCCGTGACGGCGGATCTCACCAGGCGCCCGGGCCCGCCCAGCCCGACGCCACTGCACCGACCAAGCCGGTGATCGTCTCGGCGGTGATTGGAGCAGGTGCTTGCCTGCTCACCGGACTACTGGCCTGCGCTGCCGTCGCAGTGGTCGGCTGGCTGGCCGCGGCCTTCGGTGGAGCGGCTGGTGCGGTCAGGGCCGGTGCCACTGTGTGGTTGGTCGCTCACAAGGCAGGTGCGACTCTTGGTGACGCACGGCTCAGCGTTGCTCCGCTGGGCCTGACCCTGTTCCTCGCTTGGTGCCTGTACCGCGGTGGGCGCTTCACTGCCCGGGTCAGCGGGGCAGACGAGACCAAAGACCTCGCCATGGCATCCGGAGTCCTCGCTGTCACCTACGGGCTGGGTGCGCTGATCATCGCGCTCCTGACCTCTGACGGCACGGTGAAGGTCTCCCCCGCGACAGCGTTCCTCGGTGCCGCCACACTGGCGCTCATCGCGGGCACAGCGGGGATACTGGTCGAGTCCGGAGCTGCCAGCGACATAGCTGACGCCACGCCACAGGGCTTGCGTGACGTGATCCCTGCCGCTGCGGCCGCAGTACTGACGATCGTGGCCGTCGCCAGCCTCCTGTACGCCGTACTGCTGGCAGTCCACTTCTCCCGCGTCACCTCGATGCTGGAGCTGCTCGACGCCGGCGTGGTGGGCTCAGTGGTGCTCTTTGCCATCTGCTTGATGCTCCTGCCCAACGTGATCCTGTACGTCGTGGCGTTCCTCGCGGGCCCCGGCTTCCAGCTCGGAGTCGGTACGACGATCGCTCCGACCGGGGTGACCGTCGGCAACCTGCCCGCGCTGCCGTTGCTGGCCGCAGTACCGGCTGATGGCGCCACCCCGACGTACCTGCTCGTGCTGACGGCGTTGGTGCCGCTACTGGCTGGAGTGATGGCCGGGTTCGTGGTCGCCCGTCGTGGGATGGCAGCGGAGGACTCGGACGTACTGGGCTGGGATGCCTTCGCTCTGCGCGGCGCGATCGCAGCCCTGCTGGCCGGGATCGTGCTGATGGTGCTGATGCTGTTGTCGGGCGGCGCTGCCGGGCCGGGCCGGATGGCTCAGGTCGGCGTCTCGGGCGCGATCCCAGCGGCCGGAGTGCTGATGGCGGGGATGGCGATCGGCGCCGCAATCACCGCAGCAGCCGTAACAGCCCGCCGTCCGCAACCAGCCGGGTAGCCCCAGCGGGCCCGCGCCCGGGCACGGTGGGCGGAGGCGGCCGAGCTGCCCGGATTCGGGTCTGTGCGGTCGCTGACGATATGGTTTGCCGAGTGACAGATCCGGTTGCGCCAACGCCTGAGCCCGCACGCCTCGTCGTGCTCATCTCGGGCTCCGGCTCGAACCTGCAGGCCCTGCTGGACGCTTCCGCGGACCCGGCGTACGGCGCCCAGGTGGTGGCCGTCGGCGCGGACCGGGACGGTATCGCCGGCCTCGATCGGGCCGAGGCGGCGGGAGTGCCGACCTTCGTGCACAAGGTCAAGGACTACGCCGAGCGGGCCGACTGGGATCGCGCCCTGACGGCCTCCGTCGCCGAGTACAAGCCTGACCTGGTCGTCTCGGCCGGGTTCCTCAAGCTGGTCGGCGACGACTTCCTGGCCGGCTTCGGGGATCGCTACATCAACACCCACAACGCGCTGCTGCCCGCGTTCCCCGGCATCCACGGACCGCGCGACGCGCTCGCGTACGGCGTGAAGGTGGCCGGCGCGACGCTGTTCTTCGTCGACGGCGGGGTGGACACCGGGCCGATCATCAGCCAGGTCGTCGTACCGGTTCTCGATGACGACACCGAAGAAACCCTGACCGAGCGGATCAAGGACGACGAGCGCCGCCAGCTGGTGGAGTGGGTCGGCAAGCTGGTTCGCAACGGCTGGACCATCACCGGACGAAAGGTTCGACTGAAGTGAGCACCGACCGCAGGCCGATTCGCCGGGCGCTGATCAGCGTCTACGACAAGACCGGTCTGGAGGAGCTCGCGAAGGCCTTGTCCGACGCCGGGGTCCAGATCGTGTCGACCGGCTCCACCGCCTCGAAGATCGCGGCGGCCGGCGTACCGGTCACCAAGGTCGAGGACCTGACCGGCTTCCCCGAGTGCCTGGACGGGCGGGTCAAGACGCTGCACCCGAAGGTGCACGCCGGGCTGCTCGCCGACGTCCGCAAGCCCGACCACGTCGAGCAGCTGGCCGAGATGCGGGTCGAGCCGTTCGACCTGCTGGTCAGCAACCTGTACCCGTTCAGCGAGACGGTCGCGTCCGGCGCCTCGGTCGACGAGTGCGTCGAGCAGATCGACATCGGCGGCCCGTCGATGGTCCGCGGCGCGGCCAAGAACCACGCGAACGTCGCCGTCGTGACGTCCCCGGAGCAGTACGCCGACGTCTACACCGTGCTCGACGAGGGCGGCTTCTCGCTGGACGAGCGCAAGAAGCTCGCCGCTGCGGCCTTCGTGCACACGGCCGAGTACGACGTCGCCGTCGCCTCCTGGATGGGCAACGTGCTCACCGACAGCAGCGAGGGCTCGGGCTTCCCGGCCTGGATCGGCGCGGCCTGGGACAAGAAGGCCGTCCTGCGCTACGGCGAGAACCCGCACCAGCCGGCCGCGCTCTACACCAACGGCCGCACGGGCCTGGCGTCGGCCGAGCAGTTGCACGGCAAGGAGATGTCGTACAACAACTACGTCGACGCGGACGCGGCCCGGCGGACGGCGTACGACTTCAGCGAGCCGGCCGTCGCGATCATCAAGCACGCGAACCCGTGTGGCATCGCGGTCGGCAAGGACATCGCGGAGGCACACCGGCGCGCGCACGAGTGCGACCCGGTCTCGGCGTACGGCGGCGTGATCGCCACCAACCGCCCGGTCACGGTCGAGCTGGCCAAGCAGGTCGCGGAGATCTTCACCGAGGTGCTGGTCGCCCCGGCCTTCGAGGACGGCGCGGCCGAGATCCTGCAGGCCAAGAAGAACATCCGGCTGCTGGTCTGCCCGCCGATGAGCTTCGACCAGCCGGTCGAGATCCGGGCCGTCAGCGGCGGTCTGCTGATGCAGGCGCGGGACGCCTTCCAGGCCGAGGGCGACAGCCCGTCGAAGTGGACGCTCGCGGCCGGCGAGGCGGTCTCCGACCAGGTGCTGGCCGACCTCGAGTTCGCCTGGAAGGCCTGCCGCGCGGTCAAGTCCAACGCGATCCTGCTCGCCTCGGACGGCGCCTCGGTCGGCGTCGGCATGGGCCAGGTCAACCGGGTCGACTCCTGCAAGCTGGCCGTCTCCCGTGCGGGCGATCGAGCTGCAGGATCAGTGGCCGCGTCCGACGCGTTCTTCCCGTTCCCGGACGGCCTCGAGGTACTGCTGGAGGCCGGCGTGAAGGCCGTAGTCCAGCCCGGCGGCTCGATCCGCGACGACCTCGCGATCGAGGCCGCGAACAAGGCCGGCGTCACCATGTACTTCACCGGCACCCGGCACTTCTTCCACTGAGTACGCCGGACAGCCCCCTTGCCTCCAGCAACGGCGAGGCAAGGGGGCTGTCCGCGTCAGGTTCAGCAGCCCGAACGCCAGCGGTGCGAGTCGTAGTCGTTGTCGGACATCGACCAGTCCCGCCACTCGCCCTGCGGTAGGCAGAACGCGAGCGTCCGGTAGTTCACGTCGAAGAAGACCTCGACGTCGTCGTACGTGCCGGGCGAACCGTTGTTGTAGATGGTGTCGGCGTCGTCGTGCATCAGATCGTCGGTCCAGTTGCTGTCGTCGAACTCCCACTGGGCGAACCGCCCGGTGGCGTCGTCCTCGGACCAGGCACAGAAGAAGCCGCGCGGGCATTGGTCCAGGCTGGCGCTGGCGGAGCTGACCGAGACGGTGCCGGCCAGCACGAGGACGGCCAGGAAGGCCATCACTTTCAGGGCGAGTGAGCGCATGCGTTCTCTTTTCTTGGAGTGGTCACGAAGGCCCGAGGACCGTGGCGGCCCGCGGGAGTGCGGCTCGTTCCAGCTGCTGGAGCTCCTGGAACTCCCGCCGGTGGCCGGCGGTGGTCTTGGTGAGGTAGTCCGCGTGCAGTTCGCGGGCGACCCGCGCCAGCGAGGTCGTGGTCGCACAGGTCGCCTCGGTCACCGCGCCCGCGATCTCCGCGGTACGAATCGCCTGCTGACCCCGGCCTTTCGCCCGCTGCTCGACCAGCCCGGTGAGCTCGCCCGGGTCGTCGACGGGGTAGCCACGGCCGCGCACACAAGCGGCCCACTCCTTCATCGCGGCGGCGAAGCGCTCGTCGTGGTGGACCAGGGAATAGACGAGGTAGACGATGCCGTCCGTCGTCCGGCGGGCGCGGAACCAGCGCGGCAGGTCGTCGTACAGCTCGCGGCGCGCGGTGGCCAGGCAGCCTTGGTCGCTGGTCGAGATGCGGCTGCCGTCGCCCAGCTCGAACGAGATCTGCTTCCCCGAGCCGATCAGGGTGCGTTCGTAGATCCTGGCCCGCTCCGCCGGGAGCGCCTTGGCATAGACGGTGTTCGGGTTCGGGGTGGGCGACGCCGGGTCCGGGTCGTCGTACCCGTAGGCCTTGGCCCAGGTGATGTCGTCGATGACGTACGGGAACCGCCGCTCGGTGCGTGGGGTCGGCACCGGGCGTTCGTCGTACCGGAAGCCGGCAGTGGCCATGCACTGCTTGATCAATCGCTGTTCGGCCTTGTACAGCAGGGCTTGGTCGTCTGCAGTGATGGCCGCGGTGGCCGGGGCGCTGTCGCTGTTCGAGCGGGTCAGGACGAGGACGGTGCCGGCCAGCACCAGCAGAACCGCGACGAAGGCCGGGGCGAGACGCTTGGTCGACATGGCTGGGACCCTAGGCGGCCAACCTCACGGAGAGCACACAGTTCGACACTGGTCGAACTGATGTCATGGCAGCTGACTCGTCGACCCGGCACGGTAAGAAAGCGCTCCCGCAGGTGGAGGTGAGGAAGGAATTTGCTTTCATTAGAGACATTGCCTAAATAACTCGGGCCGACCTAGGGTGAGGCAACTGTCCCTCCACCCGCCCGTTGGGGAGAAGCATGTCGGTGAAACGTCGGAGTCTCGCGCTGCTCGTGGCAGCCGCGGTCGTGGTCCCTGTGGGCCTGACCGCGGTGCCCGCCGAGGCCCACAGTCAGAAGCGTGTTGTCGGTTACTACACCCAGTGGAGCGGTTACGACCGCAACTTCCTGGTCAGCGACCTGGTCAAGAACGGTACGGCCGCCAAACTCACCCACCTGAACTACGCGTTCGGCTTCCTGGACGCCTCCGGCAACTGCATCAGCAGTGACCCGTGGGCCGACTACCAGCGGCCGTTCACCGCCGAGCAGAGCGTCGACGGCACGGCGGACGTGGCCGGCCAGCCGTTGTCCGGCAACCTGAACCAGCTCCGGCAACTGAAGAAGAAGTTCCCGAAGCTGCGGATCAGCATCTCGCTCGGCGGCTGGACCGGGTCGAAGTACTTCTCCGACGCCGCGCTCCCGGCCAACCGGGCCGCGAGCGTGAAGTCCTGCCTGGACATGTGGATCAAGGGCAACCTGCCGGGCGCTCCGGCCGGTGCCGCGAAGGGCATCTTCGACGGCGTCGACCTGGACTGGGAGTGGCCGGCCAGCGAAGGCAACCCGGGCAACGTGATCAGGCCGGAGGACAAGGAGAACTTCACCGGTTTCGTGCACGAGTACCGCAAGCAGCTGGACCGCGCCTCGTGGCCGTTCAGCGGCCGGTACACCCTGTCCGCGTTCCTGCCGGCCAACCCGGCGATGATCGACCGCGGCTTCGAGGTCCCGAAGATCTTCAAGGACCTCACCTTCGGCACGACCCAGGGCTACGACTACCACGGCACGTGGGAGCCGCTGACCAACCAGCAGTCCGCGATCGACGGCCCGAAGGGTGACCCGACCACGCCGGAGTTCAGCTCGCAGGTCACCATCGACTCGTACCTGAGCCGCGGCGCGCCCCGGAACAAGCTCGTGATGGGCGTGCCGTTCTACTCGCACGGCTGGACCGGCGTCACCAACCAGAACAACGGACTGTTCCAGCCCGCGACCGGGCCGGCTCCGTCCCGCTTCGAGGCCGGGACCGAGGACTACCGCGACCTCAAGGCCAAGCTCGCCGGGTTCACCATCCATCGCGACAACTTGGCAGGCTTCGCCTGGCTGTTCGACGGTACGACGTTCTGGACCTGGGACGACCCGACGGAGATGAAGCGCAAGGCCCGCTACATCTCCGATCGCAACCTCGGCGGCGCGATGATCTGGTCCCTCGACGGCGACACCTCGAGCGGCGAACTGATCACCGCCCTGCACCGCAACCTCCGCTAGCCGCACCACCGAAACGGACCGGCTCGACACCCGCGCTTGGGGTGTCGAGCCGCGGGTCCGTTGTCGTGGAGTGTCAGTTGGACTCGTGCAGGTCGGTGCCGAGGCCGTGGACGGCCGGGATGGAGCCGAGCTTGCCGGCCTGGAAGTCCTCGAAGGCCTGGATGACCTCTTCGCGAGTGTTCATCACGAACGGTCCGGCCATGGCGATCGGCTCGCGGATCGGGCGGCCGCCGAGGATCAGTACGTCGAGGTTGGGCTCGGCCTGCGGCTGGGAGAGGGCGGCGGCGGTACGGATGATGTCGCCGGGGCCGAAGAGCGCCAGCTGGCCCTTGCGGATCGGGCGGTGCTCGGCGCCGACCGTGCCCTGGCCGGCCAGGACGTAGACGAGCGCGTTGTAGTCCGGCTGCCACGGGAGCACCATCTCGGCTCCCGGGCTGACGGTCGCGTGCACCAGCGTGATCGGGGTGTTGGTCGAGCCGGGGCCTTCATGCCCGTCGACCGAGCCTGCGATGACGCGGATCAGCGCGCCGCCGTCGGCGGTCGACAGCAGTGCCGAGTCGCCACCACGGATGTCCTGGTACTTCGGTGCCGCCCACTTCTGTGCCCGGGGCAGGTTCACCCAGAGCTGGATCCCGTGGAAGAGCCCGCCGCTCAGCACCAGGTGCTCCGGCGGCGTCTCGATGTGCAGCAGCCCGCTACCGGCGGTCATCCACTGGGTGTCCCCGTTGGAGATGACGCCACCGCCACCCTGTGAGTCCTGGTGCTCCATGATCCCGTCGAGCATGTAGGTGACGGTCTCGAACCCGCGGTGCGGGTGCCACGGCGTGCCCTTCGGCTCGCCTGGCGCGTACTCCACCTCACCCATCTGGTCCATGTGGATGAACGGATCCAGATCCTTCATGTCCACACCCGCGAAGGCCCGGCGTACCGGAAACCCTTCGCCCTCGTACCCGCTGGGCGCGGAAGTGACCGACCGAACCTTCCGCTCAGTGGCCACCGCCGGATCCGGCTGGTGAACGCGCGGCAGGACGGTGATGTCGCTGACGGTGACGGCAGGCATGTCGCTCTCCTAGGTCGAGGTAGTTAAAGAATAAACTATCCGACTCAACCCCGACAACCCCTCCCGCATTCCGTTTCCTGTCCAAGCCCACATCTGGTGGGCATGAACAAGAAACGGAGGGTCTGAACAAGGCGCACCTTGTCCAGACCCTCCGCTGCCTGTCCGAGCCCACCACTGGTGGGCTCGCACGGGAAGTGGCGACCGTGGACATGGAGTGGCGGGCTTGAACACGTAATAACTTGTTCAAGCCCGCCGTTTGGTGTTCAAGCCCGCCGTTGGGTGTTCAAACCCGCCGTGCGGTGTTCGAGGTCGCCGTTGGGTGTTCGTGGTCGCCGGTTCTGGCGGGGTGTTGCCGGTTCTGGTGGGGTCAGTCGACGGTGACCAGTTCCTTTTCCTCCGGCTTCTTGGCCGGGTTGAGGGACTCGCCTTCGATGTCGACCTTGGGGGTGAGGCGGTCGAGCCACTTGGGGAAGTACCAGGCTCGGTCGCCGAGGAGGGAGAGGACGGCGGGGACGATCGACATGCGGACCACGAAGGCGTCGATCAGGACGCCGATCGTCAGGCCGAAGCCGATGGTCTTGATGATCGGGTCTTCGACCAGGATGAAGCCGGCGAAGACGGCGGCCATGATCAGGGCCGCGGCGGTGACGACCCTGGCTCCGTGGCCCACGCCTTGGATGGTCGCCTCGGTGGCGTGCTTGCCGTGGACGAACTCCTCGCGGACCCGGGACACGATGAAGACCTCGTAGTCCATCGCCAGCCCGAACAGGATGCCCATCATGATGATCGGCAGGAAGCTGACCAACGGTCCGGGCGAGTCGACGCCGAGCAGCGACGCGCCCCAGCCCTTCTGGAACACCCCGACCGTGATGCCGAAGGTCGCGCCGATCGTCAGCAGGAAGCCGAGCGTCGCCTTCAGCGGCACCAGGATCGACCGGAACGCCAGCAGCAACAGCAGGAACGACAACCCGATCACGACGAGCAGGTAGACCGGCAGTGCATTGGTCAGCTTGTTGGACACGTCGACCCCGACCGCGGTGTTACCGGTGACCGACACCGTCGTACCACCGGCCTCCAGCGGATGGATCGCCGTCCGCAGGTCCTTCACCAGATCGGCGGTCTGCTCCGATGCCGGCCCGCTCTTCGGGATCACCGTGACCAGCCGCGTCGAGCCGTCCTTGCTGCCCGGCCCGGGCTGTACGGCGATCACGTCGGCCAACCCCTTGGCCTTCCCCATCACCTGGTCGACAGCAGCAGCCGACGTCGCCGCGTTGTCGCTCTTCACGACCACGACCAGTGGCCCGTTCGACCCCGGCCCGAACGCCGTCGCAGCAAGGTCATACGCGACCCGCTGGTTCGTACCGGCCGCAGCCGACGCCCCATCCGGCAGCGCCAACCGCATGTCCTGCGTCGGAATCGCCAGCACCCCGAGCCCAATGATGCCCACGGCAACAATCGGGATCCGGAACCGCGTCACCAGCCGCGCCCACTTGAAGCCGAAGCCCTCGACCACCGGAGCAACCGCAACCTTGCGAGTCTTCCGCGGCAGCACCCGACGCCCCATGAAGCCAAGCAGCGCAGGCCCCAGAGTCAACGCAACCAGTACCGCGGTCAGCACCGTCGCGGCAGCCGCCAACCCCATGGCCGTCAGGAACGGAACCCCCACAACACTCAACCCAGCAAGCGCGATCACCACGGTCGCCCCGGCGAACATCACCGCAGACCCAGCCGTAGCAGTCGCCCTGCCAACGGATTCCTCGATCTCCATCCCCGCCGCCAGTTGCGACCGATGCCGCGAGCTGATGAACAACGCGTAGTCGATCCCGACCGCCAGCCCGAGCATCAAGGCCAGGATCGGCGCCGTCGACGACACATCCACAAACGAGGTGACGATGAACAACCCGGCCATCCCGGCCAGTACGCCGAGCAGCGCGGTCAGCAACGTCATCCCGGCCGCGACCAGAGAGCCGAACGTGATGACCAGGACCAGCGCCGCCACCGCGACCCCGATCGCCTCGGTCGAGCCGATCTCCGGCGGCCCGCCGACGATCTGCCCACCCGGCACGACCTGCAGGTCACCCGAACTGAGCGACTTCAGGTTGTCGTAGGCCTGCGTGCTCTCCTTGGACAGCTCGTCGGCCGGCTTGTCGAACTGGACGCTGATCAGCGCCGTCGTACCGTCCGGGCTGATCGCCTTGCTGGTGAACGGATCGATCGCCGCGATCACCTCCGGCACCTTCGCGGCCTTGGCCACCGTCGCGCCGACCGCCGCCTTCACGGCCGGGTCCATCAACGTCTTGCCCTCGGGCGCCTTGACGACCACCGACGACGAGGCGCCGCTGGCGGCCGGCAGGTCCTTCTGCAACGCGTCCAGCGCCCGCTGCGACTCGGTCCCGGGGATCGAGAAGGCGTTCGTGGTACCGCCGCCCAGCGTCAGCGCGCCGACGCCGAGCAGGACCAGGACGAAGGTCCAGATCGCCGCGACGAGCCGCCGCCGCTGGTAGGAGAACCGGCCGAGCCGGTACAGGAGATTGGCCATCAGAATGCGTCCGTTTCGCTGGAGCGGGATTGGCAGGGGATGGAACCGGGGCGTACGTCACGCGGGCCCCGGGGCATGGTGGTCAGGCCGGTGGCCGGAGGAGCCGGCGCAGCGCGGTGTCGCAGAGTTCGTGCAGTTCGGCGTCGGTGCGTTCGCCGGGATGACGGCACTCGCCGAGCAGGCCGTTGATGGCGAACTTGGCGACGTCCAGCTCGAGCTGGTTGCCGGTACCACCGGCCAGCAGCTCGGTCAGCCGGAGCCCCTCGGTGACAAGCCCACCGAACTCGGGGATCTCGCCGAGCGACCCGAAGAGGTCCTGCAGCACGCTGATCAGCCCGCGGAACTCGACCGCCAGCTCCACGAACCGGCCGATGGCCAGCTCCTGCGCCTCAGCGGCCGGCAGTGCCGACGCCTCCGCGACCAGCTTGCTCAGTGCCGCGTGAGACGGCTCGAGGACGGCGACGAGGACGCCCGTCTTGTCGCTGAAGTGGTAGAGCACGGTCGCCTTCGAGCAGCCGGCCGCCGTCGCGATGTCCTGCAGGGAGGTGGCGTTGTAGCCCTTCTCCTGGAACAGGGTCATCGCCTGCTGGACGATCTCGAGTCGGGTCCGGTCCCGAACGCTGCTGGTAGCTGCCATGCCATCCATCATCCTGACCGGTCGGCCAGTTTTCAACCGATCGGTCAGGATTGTGCTCCAGTTCACGCCCGCCGCGCCGGGCCTGGCAGACTCCGGTGTTGTGACGGCGGAGATTCTGGACGGAAAAGCGACTGCGGCGGCGATCAAGAGCGAGCTGGCGGTCCGGGTGGCCAAACTCGCCGAGCAGGGCGTGGTGCCCGGGCTCGGCACGATCCTGGTCGGCGACGACCCGGGCAGCCGGGCCTATGTGGCCGGCAAGCACCGCGACTGCGCGGCGGTCGGGATCTCCTCGATCCAGGTCGAGCTGCCGGACACCGCGACCCAGGACGAGATCGCGGCCAAGGTGGTCGAGCTCAACGAGAACCCGGAGTGCACCGGTTTCATCGTCCAGCTCCCGCTGCCCAAGCACGTCGACACCAACGAGATCCTCGGCCTGATCGACCCGGCCAAGGACGCCGACGGCCTGCACCCGATGAGTCTCGGCAAGCTGGTCCTCGGCCAGGACGGCCCGCTGCCGTGCACCCCCAAGGGCTGCGTCGAGATCCTCCGCCGGTACGACGTACCGATCGCCGGCGCCCATGTGGTCGTCGTCGGCCGTGGCGTCACGGCGGGCCGGCCGATGGGCCTGCTCTTCACCCGGCGGTCCGAGAACGCGACCGTGACCCAGTGCCACACCGGCACGAAGGATCTGGCCGGCGTCGTCCGGACCGCTGACATCGTGATCGCGGCCGCGGGCTCGGCCGGGCTGATCACCGCCGACATGGTCAAGCCGGGCGCCGTCCTGCTGGACGTCGGCACCAGCCGCAACGCCGAGGGCAAGATCGTCGGCGACATCGACGAGGCCGCCCGCGAGGTGGCCAGCTGGATCGCGCCGATGCCGGGCGGGATCGGCCCGATGACCCGGGCGATGCTGCTCACCAACGTCGTCGAGGCAGCCGAGGCTGCCCAGGCAGCCAGCGCCGGGTGATGGCAGCCCCGGCCGAGCGGCGCTCCGAGTGGCCGCTGGTGATGTCCGGGCTGGTCGCGATGACCGGCCTGGTCGTCCTCACCTTCTACAACTGGCGCAACGGCGTGCTGATCTTCGCCGGCGGCGTCCTGTTCGCCGCCCTGCTCCGGCTCAGCCTGAGTGACAGCGCGGCCGGCCTGCTCCGGGTCCGCGGCCGGATGTTCGACATCTCCCTGCTGCTCGGCGTCGGCGCCGCGATCGCCATCCTCGGCCTGATCGTGCCCAACTGACGATCTGAGGCATTGGTCTGCCGGTCCTGACCCGATCGGGTCAATGTCGGCCGGCCGAGCAACGCTGCGCGCGAGCAATGCGTCTCACCCTATGTGTCGCCCTGAATCCGCACTGTGAGGTCACCGGGCGGCACCTGTTGAGGACAACAACTTGGGAGGGACTCATCGTGAGATCGAGAACCAGATCGCGGCGGCTCGGGCTGACCGCGGTCGTCTCGCTGGCCGTGCTCAGCCTGGGCGTCACCGCCGTCGGGCAAGCACAAGCGAGCGGCACCGCACCAAGCGCCGAGCCGGAAGCCAAGGCAACAGGCAAGGTGAACGCAGCCGACCGGGTCGTCACCCTGCTCACAGGTGACAAGGTCACGCTGCAAGGCGGCGACCCCGCGAAGGCGTCCATCCAGCCGGGACCTGGGCGGCGTGGCGTGACGTTCCGAGCGACCCGGCAGCAGGACCGGCTACTGGTGATTCCGTCCGACGTCAGCGCGGCGGTGGCATCGGGCCGGCTCGACAGCCGGCTCTTCGACGTCGCCGGGCTGATCAGGGCCGGGTACGACGACAAGTCGAGCAAGGTGATCCCGCTCGTCGTCACCTATCAGGGCAATGCGAAACGGTCCGCTCCCGCCGGTGCGACCGTCAGCCGGAACCTGCCGGTGATCAACGGCGCGGCCCTCAAGGTGGACAAGGCGGCCACCGCGAGTTTCCTGGCGGAGGCAGGATCGGCGAGGGCGGCCAGTGGGATCGACAAGATCTGGCTGGACGGCAAACGGCACCTCTCGCTGGACCAGTCCGTCCCGCAGATCGGCGCACCCGATGCCTGGAAGGCGGGCTACACCGGCAAGGGTGTCTCGGTCGCGGTGCTCGACACCGGGATCGACGCCACCCACCCGGACCTGGCCACTCAGGTCGCGGGCGCGAAGAACTTCACCGACGGCCCGGCCGGTGACAATGTCGGGCACGGCACCCACGTCGCCTCGACGATCGCCGGTACCGCTGCCGCGTCCGCAGGCAAGTACAAGGGCGTCGCACCGGACGCGAAGCTGTATGACGGCAAGGTCTGCCAGCTCGACGGCTGCCCTGACTCGGCGATCCTGGCCGGGATGGAGTGGGCCGCGAACGAGGTGAAGGCGAAGGTCGTCAACATCAGCCTCGGCGGTCAGGACACCCCGGAGCTCGACCCGATCGAGGAGGCCGTCAACCGGCTGACCGCGCAGACCGGGACGCTGTTCGTGGTGGCGGCCGGCAACAGCGGCCCGGGCGCCGGGTCGATCGAGTCGCCGGGCAGCGCGGACGCCGCGCTCACCGTCGGCGCGGTCGACAAGCAGGACAAGCTCGCCTACTTCTCCAGCCGCGGACCGCGAACCGGGGACGGCGCGCTCAAGCCCGACGTGACCGCGCCCGGCGTCGACATCGTCGCGGCCCGGGCCAAGGACGGCGTGATCGGCGAACCGGTCGGCGACAAGTACCTGCGGTTGTCCGGTACGTCGATGGCCACCCCGCACACCGTCGGGGCGGCCGCGATCCTGGCGCAGCAACACCCGAGCTGGAAGGCGACCGAGCTCAAGGGCGCGCTGATGGCGTCGGCCAAGGTCGCCGCCGACCAGTCCGCGTTCGAGCAGGGCGCCGGCCGGATCGACGTCGCGAGGGCGATCAAGCAGTCCGTCATCGCCGAGCCGGGCAGCGTCTCGTTCGGTACTGCGCAATGGCCGCACACCGACGACACCCCGGTGACCAAGACGATCACCTATCGCAACCTCGGCGACCAGGCCGTGACGCTGGCGCTGTCCGCTTCGCTGGCCGACTCGACCGGCGCCCCGGCTCCCACCGGCGCGATCAAGCTGAGCGCGTCGTCAGTGACCGTGCCTGCCGGTGGTACCGCGACTGTCGAGGCGACCTCGAACACCAACAACAGCGGGCCGGACGGCCTGTACTCCGGCCGGGTCACCGCGACCTCGGCCGGTGCATCCGTGGTCTCCCCGATCGGGGTGAACAAGGAGGTCGAGAGCTACACGCTGACCCTCAACCAGGTCGGTCCCGACGGCAAGCCGTCCGCTGACGGCGGTGCCCTGGTCTTCGGCGTCACGTCGCCCTGGTTCGACTTCTACGGCGACCCCAGCGGTACGTCGAAGGTCCGGCTGCCCAAGGGCGACTACCTGCTGCAGGGTGACCAGACGGTCGAGCGACCGGACTCGGACGCCTACGACTCCTACACGGTCGTCCAGCCGTTGCTGAAGTTGACCAGCGACAAGACGGTCGTGTTCGATGCCCGGACCACCAAGCCGGTGGTCACCACGGTTCCGGACAAGGACGCCAAGGTGTTCCTGGCCGACATCGGCTACGAGCGGGAAGGCACGGACGAGACGGGCGGCCTGAGCTCGAGCATCCTGGCCTTCGACTTCGACGGACTGCACACCGCCAACCTGGGCGGCCCGGCTCCGGCCGGTCAGATGTCCTCGCATGTCGTCTCCGACTGGGGTCAGCTGACCGACGGCAGGTTCACCAATACGCCGTACCTGTACGCCTTGGTGAACACGAAGCCGGATGTCTTCTTCGACGGCTTCGAACGCACGGTCCGGGCCAAGGACCTGGCGACGGTGACGCAGTCGATCAACGCCACCGCCGACCGCCAGGCCGAGCGGACGGTCTACGCCCACGCGCCCGGCCTCGGCGGTGCCTGGACGCCGATCGTGCCCTTCGACCTGCCGGCCAGGACGAAGCTGTACGTCGATCCCGCGCCGGCCGGCTGGGAGACCGAGGTGTCGGAGATCATGCCGAGCACCGACCCGGACGATCCGTTCCCGATCACGGTGACCCGGCTGACCTCGCCCATCAACACCTTCAAGGCGGGCAAGTCGTACCAGGCGCGGTTCAATGCGGCCGTCTTCGCGCCGACGCCGCTCTACGCGACACGGACGGGCAACGAGCTGGCGCTCGGGATCTACTCGAGCACGGACGCCGACGGCAACTCCGGAGTCACCGCCGCGGACACTCAGAGCAGCAAGCTCTACCGGAACGGGCAACTCGCCGGTGAGTCCGGGTGGTTCGGCGATCTCGTCGTCAGCGACCTGCCGGCGGGCAAGGCGGCGTACAAGTACGTCACCTCGCTGGACCGGTCGTCGCTGCTGAAGCAGTCGAGCAGGACCGAGCTGATCTTCACCTTCGGCTCGGCCGGGTCCGGCAAGCTGCAAGCGATCCCGCTGCGGACGGTGGGCTACACGCCTGCGGTCGACAGCAGGAACACGGTGAAGCGGTCGACCGTGACCGTGCTGCCGATTCATCTGACGGCACAGGCCGGAAGTACCAGGCTGCCGGCCGTGAAGAAGCTGGAGCTGAAGGTCTCCGGCGACGACGGCAAGACCTGGAAGCCGGCCGTCGTCGTACGGAAAGGCGCCGGATATCAAGCGATCTTCGTCACGCCCAAGGGCGGCGCGATCTCGCTGAAGGCCCAGCTGGCCGACGCCGCCGGCAACACGACGGACCAGATCACCATCGGGGCGTACCAGTTCCGGTGAGAAACACTACCCAGTGAACTGAGCTGATCACTGCGAGAGACCCCCGGACGCCTCCGGGGGTCTCTTCGTTGTCGGCCGGGCGAACTTTGCATGTTCTTGCAGGCCGAACAGGCAACTTCCAGCTGGGCGTGCCCCATCTACAGGGCAGAATGACCAACCGGTCTGGACCGTAAGACGCCATAGTGTTGGCGCGGCGCAGGCGACGAAGACGACTGGAACTGAGGCTCAGTGGCAACGGCAGAACACGTCGTGATGATGGTGGCGAACGGCATCGACAACGACAGCAGGGTCCTGAAGGAAGCGATGGCGATCTCCCGTACCGGCGTACGGGTCACGCTGCTCGGGGTCTCGCCGGACGGCGTGCTGTCGATGAAGTGCCTGGACGGCAACACCGTGATGGCGCGGCTGCCGAGCGCCTTCCCGCTCCGCGACGACCGCCGGCGCCGCCGCGCGCGGCGACGGGCCCGCCGGCTGCCCTTGCTGGGCTACAAGTCGAGCGTCGACGCTGCCGCCCGGGAGGCCCGGATCGCGGCCCGGCTGGCCGACCTGAAGGCCGAGTCGGGTGACGCGGTCGGCGCCAAGCGGGCCGGTTCCGCGAGCCCGGTCGGCTTCCGGCTCGGGGTCCTGACCCGGGTGGTCCGGCAGCGCTGGCTGGGTGCCGCCTCGGTCGGGGTCCGGCTCCGCCGCGACTTCATGCTGAGCCAGAACAAGATGTTCGCCAGCAGTTGGGCCTGGTACGACGGCAAGGTGTCCCGGATGGAGCGCCCGGTCTCCTGGCGCGAGGTCGTGCCCGAGGCCTGGGACTACGAGCAGATCTTCGGCCAGGTCCTCGACGAACTCGCCCCTGACGTCCTGCACGCCCACGACATGCACCTGGTCGGCGTGGCGGCTCGGGCCAAGGGCCGGGCGAAGCTGCGCGGGCGGGACCTCAAGGTCGTCTACGACGCGCACGAGTACGTGCCCGGCATCGCGCAGTACGGGCACCGCACGCCGCGGTGGATCGCGGCGTGGGCCGATCACGAGAAGAAGTACCTCTATGCGGCCGACCGGGTGATCACGGTCAGCTCGGCGATCGCCCAGCGGCTGAAGGAGGAGAACAACCTCGATCACCTGCCGCAGGTCATCCTGAACACCCCGGACATCCCGCGGGAGATCGAGCTGACGCAGGACATCCGCACGGTGACCGGGCTGTCCGACGATGTCCCGTTGCTGGTCTACAGCGGTGGCATCACGGCGGTACGAGGCGTCGAGACCGCGATCAAGGCGATGCCGGACATGCCCGGCGTGCACCTCGCGGTGGTCGCCGTGCCGTCCCCGGACCAGCCGGCCGTCGCAGTACTGCGCAAGCACGCGATCCGGCTCGGCGTCGAGGACCGGATGCACTACCTGCACCCGGTCGCGCCGCACGAGGTGACCGCGTTCCTCTCGACCGCGGACGCCGGCATCATCCCGATGCTGCGCGCGCCCAACCACGAGATGGCGATGCCGAACAAGCTCTTCGAGTACAGCCTCGGTGGGCTGCCGGTGCTGACCAGCGACATGTCCAGCATGAAGGAGTTCGTCGCCCAGTTCGGGATCGGTGAGTCCTTCGAGGCCGGCAACCCCGAAGACCTTGCGGAGAAGGCGAAACTGCTGCTCGGCCGGACCAACAAGTACCGCGAGCGGCTGGCGTCGCCGACGTTCAGGCAGGAAGCGGCCTGGAGCGGGCAGGCCGACAAGCTGCGGGTCCTGTACGGCGAGCTGCTCGGCCGCGAGCTGACCGTCGAGCCGGCGCCCGCGCGGGACCGGTCGCGGCTGCTGATCGGGCCGACCAACACGGACGGCCAGGCCTGGGCCTGGGCGCGCGCTGTCGAGCGTCATCTGCCGGGTATCGAGGGTGAGTCGCTGCAGGTGGGTGGCGTGGCGGACGAGTTCGGCGTTGACCGGGTCGCGGGCTCAGCGGAGTACAAGAAGAGCGTTGGCTGGCGGATCGAGCATGCCGACCAGATGCTGGAGAACGGGGTCAGTCACGTCCTGTTCGAGTCCGGGCATGCGCTGCTCGGGCAGACCGCGCTGCAGTGGTTCACGAAGGATCTGGAGTTCCTCGAGTCCTCCGGTATCGCGCACGGAGTCGTCTTCCATGCGGCGGATGTCCGGGATCGCCGGTGGGAGGTGACCCGCGAGCGGCTGGCGGAGTACGAGGGGCCGCGGTTCGTGACGGCGCCCGACCTGGTGGACACGGTCGACTACAGCGTCTGGCTGCCGGTCGTCATCGAGCCTGCCGACCCGGCGCTGAGTCCGCCGGTGCTGGAGCGGGAGACGCCGGTGGTGCTGCAGTTCGGGCAGGCCGATCCGGCGCTCGCCGACCTGCACGACCTGGGGCTGATCGACTACCAGACGGCCGATGGACGCTCGCGCGCCGAACTTCTCGAGCTGGTGCGGGCCTCGGACATCGTGGTCGAGGACGTGCGGCTCGGCTCGTACGGCGCGCTGACGGCCGAGGCGATGGCCGCCGGGCGTGTGGTGGTCGGGCGGATCTCGCAGCGTGTGCGGGACCGGCTGCCGATGGAGGTACCGATCGTGCAGGCGGATCCGGGCGAGCTGCGCACTGTGGTCGAGCGGCTGATCGGGGAGCGTGAGGACGCGCAGAAGACGGCCGCTGCCGGGCCGATCTACATCAGCGAGGTGCACGACGGCCGCCGCTCGGCCGAGGCGCTGTCGACCTTCCTCGGCAAGGCCTGACAGAACTCAAGAAGCCCCGGATGCTCGGCGTCCGGGGCTTCTTCGTCGCGGGGTGGGTCAGCCGATCAGGCCGAGCGCCTTGACCGCGTCGCGCTCCTCGCCGAGCTCCTTGGTGCTGGCGTCGATCCGGGCGCGGGAGAAGTCGTTGATCTCCAGGCCCTGGACGATCTCGTAGTTGCCGTCCTTGGTGGTCACCGGGAACGAGGAGATCAGACCCTCCGGCACGTCGTACGAACCGTCGGAGACGACCGCCATCGACAGCCAGTCGCCGTCGGCCGAGCCCTTGACCCAGTCGCGCACGTGGTCGACGGTGGCCATCGCGGCCGAGGCGGCCGAGGACGCGCCGCGGGCCTCGATGATCGCCGCGCCGCGCTTCTGCACGGTCGGGATGAAGTCGTTCTCCAGCCACTCGGTGTCGTTGACGACCTCGACCGCGTTCTTGCCGGCCACCTCGGCGTGGAAGATGTCCGGGTACTGGGTCGCGCTGTGGTTGCCCCAGATGGTCAGCTTCTTGAGGTCGGTGACGTGCGTGCCGGTCTTCTTCGCGAGCTGGGCCAGCGCGCGGTTGTGGTCCAGCCGGGTCAGCGCCGAGAACCGCTCGGCCGGGATGTCCGGGGCGTTGCTGCGCGCGATCAGCGCGTTGGTGTTGGCCGGGTTGCCGGTGACGGTGATCCGGATGTCGTCGGCGGCGTGCTCGTTCAGGGCCTTGCCCTGGACGGTGAAGATCGCGCCGTTGGCCTCCAGCAGGTCACCGCGCTCCATCCCCTTGGTGCGGGGGCGGGCGCCGACCAGCAGGGCCAGGTTCGCGCCGTCGAAGATCTTGTTGGCGTCGTCGCCGATCTCGACCCCGGCCAGCGTCGGGAAGGCGCTGTCGTCGAGCTCCATCACCACCCCTTCGAGCGCCTTCAGCGCCGGGGTCACCTCCAGCAGCCGCAGCTCGACCGGCGTGTCCGGCCCGAGCAGCGCGCCGCTCGCGATCCGGAACAGCAAGCTGTATCCGATCTGACCGGCGCCGCCGGTGATGGCGACCTTCACTGGGGTTTTGCTCACGACACGCTCCTCAAAGGATTCAACGACGGACTCCCTTCGGACGCTAGCAAGTCCGCCGCCGGTAGGCGACGGTGGGTCAGGTGATCCACACCACCCGTTCACCAGCAAGACTCCAGACCGCCTTCTGCTGAACCGAGGGTGTGCTCAGTCCCTGACTTGTTAGGAGAAAGTTCGATGATTTCGGTGCCCCGCCGGTTCGTCGCCGTCGCCGCCTCGGCTGTTGCCGTCGGCGCGTCGGTTTTCGTTCCCCAGCTGTCCGGCTCGACCCCGCAGACCGCCGTGCAGGCGGCCGGCCAGGAGCAGGCCGCGCTCGCCCCGGCCGCCCGGCTCGCGGAGGCGAAGAAGCACGACGACTTCGTCATCGTCGGCCACCGGGGCGCCTCCGGCTACCGGCCCGAGCACACGCTGGCGTCGTACGAGCTGGCCGCCCGGATGGGCGCCGACTACATCGAGCCCGACCTGGTGACGACCAAGGACCACGTCCTGGTCACCCGGCACGAGCCGGAGATCGGCGGGACCACGGATGTCGCGGCGCACCCGGAGTTCGCCGACCGGAAGAAGACCAAGCTGCTCGACGGCGTCGCCACGACCGGCTGGTTCACCGAGGACTTCACCCTCAAGGAGCTGAAGACGCTCCGCGCCAAGGAGCGGATCCCGGCGATCCGCCAGCACAACACGGTCTTCGACGGCCGGTACCAGATCCCGACCTTCCAAGAGGTCATCGACCTGACCAAGCGGCTGTCGCGCGAACTCGGCCGGCCGATCGGGATCTACCCCGAGACCAAGCACCCGACCTACTTCCGCCAGCAGGGTCTCCCGCTCGAGCCGGAGCTGATCAAGACGCTGAACCGCAACAACCTGAACCGCCCGGACGCCAAGGTCTTCGTCCAGTCCTTCGAGGTGGGCAATCTGAAGGCGCTCGACAAGGAGCTGCGGGTCCCGCTGGTCCAGCTGACCAGCTCGACCGGCGCGCCGTACGACTTCGTGGTCAGCGGTGACAAGCGCACGTACGCCGACATCGTGTCCGCCAAGGGCCTGCGCGAGGTCGCCACGTACGCCGACGGCGTCGGCCCGTCCAAGGACCAGATCATCCCGCTCGACGCGGCCGGCAAGCTCGGCACGCCGACCGACCTGGTCCGCGACGCGCACCGGGCCGGCCTGGTCGTGCACCCGTACACCTTCCGGGTCGAGAACAACTTCCTGCCGGCCGACTTCGACTCCGACGCGGTGCAGTCCGACTCCGGCAACCTGTTCGGCGAGATCGCGGCGTACCGCAAGGTCGGCATCGACGGTCTCTTCTCCGACAACGCCGACATCGCGGTCGCGGCCGAGGCGGAGTCCAGGTAACCCCTGCTGGTTAGATGACTGGGTGGAACGAAAGGTCGGCACGGGGACTGCGACGGTCGAGGCGGAGCCGGACGGTACTTTCCTGCTCCGCGTCGACGGCTCGTTGCAGTCCCAGGTCGACCTGGCCGATCCGTCGAACCTCGCGTTCGAGTACGTCCGGCGGATCGGCGACGTGCTCGACCTGGTGGCGGCCCGCAAGCAGCCGATCTCGGTCGTGCACGTCGGCGGCGCCGGGCTGACCCTCGCCCGGTACGTCGCGGTCACCCGGCCGCGGTCCCGGCAGATCGTGCTGGAGCCCGACGAGGACCTCACCGAGTTCGTCCGCGAGACGCTGCCGCTGCCGAAGCGGTCCGGGATCAAGGTCCGCGGTGTCACCGGCCGGGCCGGGATCACCGAGCTGTACGAGGACTCGACCGACGTGGTGATCGTGGACGCCTTCGTCCGCGAGGCCGTGCCGGCGAATCTGGTCACCGCCGAGTTCGTCGCCTTGTGTGCCAGGATCCTGCGTCCTGGTGGCGTGCTCGTCTTCAACCTGATCGACGGGACTGCCGGGCTGGGGTTCGTTCGCCGGGTGGCCGCGACGCTGCTGGCCGGGCTCGGCGACGGGGTGGTGCTGGCTGAGCGCAAGGTCCTGCGGGGCAAGGGCTTCGGGAACGTGGTGCTGGTGGGATCGCCGCAGCCGGTACCGGACCTGACACCGGTCGGGCGACGGGCGCAACCGCCGTACGAGGTGCTGCCGTTGCGCGAGCTCGCGGGCAAGGCGGCGCCGCTGACGGACTCCGAGGGGTTCGCGTCGCCGGCTGCTCCGGCGGGCACGTTCGGCCGCTGAACCGGACAAAACGCTGTCAGCCTTGGCGGAAACCGTGGTGGGGGAGAGCCCGGCGGCAGGTAGCTTGGGCGGGTGTCTGCTGCCAGGGTTGCCGAGCTGAGGTACTACCCCGTGAAGGGTCTCACCGGGGTGTCCGTCGAGCGTGCCGACGTGCTCGCGACAGGGTTGCGGCACGATCGGAACTTCATGCTGGTCGACCCGGCGGACGGCAGCTTCCTGAGTCAGCGCACGACGCCGGCGATGGCACCGCTGCGGGTCGAAGTACTGGCTGATGGGGACTCTCTCCGGTTGTCGGCAGATGGCGCCGAGGATCTCGTCGTGCAGGTCGCGTACGACGGGAAGCGGCGCGACGTGAGTCTGTTCAACAAGTGGTTCGGGGCCGGGGTGGTGCAGGACGCGGCCGCGGAGGAGTGGTTCTCCGAGCGGTTGGAGCGGCCGGTCGGGTTCGTCCGGGTCACGCCGGAGCACGAGCGGCCGGGATGGGGTGTGCACAAGGGGCTCACCGGCTTCGGCGACGCGCATGCGCTGATGATCACGGCGTACTCCTCGCTCGACGGGCTCAACGCGCGGATCATGGAGGCCGGCGGGGAGGCGATTCCGATGAACCGCTTCCGGCCGAACATCGTCATCGAGGGCTGGCCTGAGGCGCATACCGAGGATCGCTTGCTGCGGGCGTCGGCGGGGTCGCTCGAGTTCGGCTACTCGGCCCGGGGGATCCGGTGCGCGGTGCCGACCGTGGACCAGGCGACGGGGGAGAAGCGCGGGCCGGAGCCGACCCGCACGCTGGCGAAGTACCGGCGCCAGCCCGACTACGGCGGCGGCGTGAGCTTCGGCATCAAGGGCGCGGTGCTGACTCCGGGGGTCGTTGCCGTGGGCGACGAGATCGTGGTCCACGAATGGCTGCCGGACGGGGCTGACCCCGCCCCATCAGTTCGCTAGCCGGATCCTGCTGGTGTCGCTGCGGCGGAATCGGCCGTTCGCGTTCTTCTGGGTCGCGCAGCTGCTGTCCAACGCCGGTACGCAGGTCAGCGAACTCGCCATCCCGCTGATCGCGGTGCTCACCCTGTCGGCCGGGCCGGGGGCCATGGGTGTCCTGACGGCGCTGGAAGCCCTGCCCAGCTTGGTGCTTGCCGTCTTCCTCGGTGTGTTCGTGGATCGGCTTCGGCGCGGCCGGCTGCTGTTCTGGTGCAACATCGGGCAAGGCGTACTGATCGGCACGGTGCCGGTGGCTGCCGCTTTCGATGTGTTGACGATGGCTCAGCTCTACGTGGTGACCTTCGCGGTGGGTGGACTCGCGTTGGCCTACGGCCTCGCCCACACCGCCTACATCCCTGTGCTGGTACCCGATCGCCGGCAACTGACCGCCGCGAACAGCAGTATCGCGCTGACCGACTCAGTCACCGCAGTAGCCGGCCCAGGCCTCGGCGGCCTGCTCGTCCAGCTACTGACGGCTCCCGCAGCGATCGCTGTCGACAGCGCGTCGTTCCTGGTCGCCGCGGTCCTTCAAGCAAGCGGCCGAGGGCCCGACCCTTCGCCGATGGCGGAGAAGACCCGATTCCTGCCATCGGTCCGAGCCGGCTTCGCCGCGTTCCGCGGCCAGCCGGGCATCGTCGCCATCACCGCGGGCAAGGGCAGCTTCGACTTCTTCCAGTGGGCCGTCATCGCGCTCTACATCCTGTACGCCGTCCGCGAGCTGCACCTGTCGCCCGCCGCGATCGGCGCCATCGCCGTCCTGGGATCGCTCGGCCCGTTGCTGGCCGGCGTCATCACCACCCCGGTGAGCCGCCGATTCGGCACGACCTGGACCTCGGTCGTCGCTGCCATCCTCCTCGGCGGCAACCTCCTCACGCCGCTGGCCGCGGGCCCGGACCTCCTGGTCATCGCCACGATCGGCCTTGGCCAGTTCCTCCTCGGCCTCGGCGTGGTCTTCCTGATCATCGTTCGCTCGACCATGCTGCAACGCTCCATCGAGCCCGGACTCCTAGGCCGCGCAGGCTCGGTCATCCGCCTGGTCGAGTGGGGCGCCGGGCCCCTGGGCGGCCTGTTCGGAGGTCTGCTCGGCGCCACTCTCGGTCTACGCCCCGGCTTGGTGCTGCTGGGAATCGGCACCCTGTCGGCCGTCCCTTGGATCGCAACCGCCGCTGCCCGCGGGCACCTCGCGATACCCGACGAGCGCGACTGACGGCCGGCGGGCTAGCAGGCGACGCGAGCGCGGCCCGCGACCGCCTTGTACGTGCAGGTGTCGAAGGTCTTGCCGGCGGGCGTCTGGAAGCGGGCGGTGTCGCCGGTGTTGTTCCAGATGTAGTTGCCCTGGTTCCAGTACAGGTGGACCGCGGTGTTGCGGGCTTTGCCGGTGTGGACGACCGCTGTCGTCCGGCCCTTGAGGACGTAGCCGCGCGGGAAGACGAAGGTGTGGTTGGCGACGTCCTTCACCCGGTAACCGCTCAGGTTGATCGCCTTCGTGCTGACGTTACGGATGCTGAAGTACTCGAGGTTGAGATGCGCGTTGGTCCGGGTGTCCTTGCCGGCCGGGTCGTACTGGATCCCGGTCAGGACCACCGAACTCGCCGCCATCGCGGGCAGCGGTACGGCGAAGCCGACCACCGCGGTGATGACGGCGGCGGCGATGGGCAGGCTGAAGCGACGTACGAACACGGATTTCCCCTCCGGCTGTGGGCCGATTTCCCCCCGGCCCGATGAACTGCTGACTGCCGGTTCCCCCCGGCGGGTCGAACCTAGGGGTCACCCTCCGTGTTCGTCAAGGGGTGGGAGCACTCAGAGTGACAATGCCTCGCCCGCAGGCGGAATCCGCAGCTCCAGACCGGCTTCGGCGAAGGTCTTGGCGAGGACGTCGGGCCCTTCGGAGAAGTGCGCCCAACCCTCCGTGTGCACCGGAACGATGACAGCCGGCGCAAGCAGGCGAGCTGCTTCGACCGCGGCTTCGGAGGTCAACGTGAGCGGTGCGCCGTCGAGTAGGGCGGTACGAGCCGCGCCTGCGAAGAGTACGGCGACGTCAACGGAACGAGCTGTCACACCAGGGATGCTGCCGGCCGCCAAGCGGTCGACGATCTCGGCGACCAGCTCGACGGACGCGTTGTCTCCGGACACGTAGACCGTCGGTACGCCGTCGCCGCTCAGCAAGAAGCCGGTGACGGTGCCGGTCACCGACTCGCAGCCCTCGGGCCCATGCCGGGCAGGCAATCCGGTGACAACCAGTACGCCGCCGTCCGGCCGCTGCAACTCGACGGACTCCCAGTTCTCCAGCCCGCGGACGCCTTCGATCCGCTCCGCCGCGCCAGGCGTCGACAGCACTACCGGGACATCCGCCAGCAACTCCCGCCCGCTCTCGTCGAGGTTGTCCTTGTGCTGGTCGTGGGACAGCAGCACGGCGTCGATCGGGCCGAGCTCGGCCACGCCCACCGCGGGTCCGGTCAGCTTGGTCATCACCCGGCCGGGCAGCTGGTACTCGCGCGGCTGGTCGAACGCAGGGTCGGTCAGCAAGGACAGCCCGCCAAGGCTGATCAGGGCGGTCGGCCCGCCCACATGTGTGATCTTCATGCCCCCATCCTGCGAGCTCGGAAGCTGCCGGGCCATTGGCCCGGGGGACATAGTTCCTTAAGATCGGGCCATGCGCTCCGTGGCGGTTCTCGCGTACGACGGGATGAGTCCGTTCCATCTGTCCGTGCCCTGTCTCGTGCTCGGCGATCGACTCGGCGGCGAGGTCGAGTACGACGTACAGGTCTGCGCCGAGCACCCCGGCCGGCTCGGCACCAATGCCGGCTTCGACCTGTACGTCGAACGCGGGCTCGATGTGATGGAGCACGCCGACCTGGTCATCCTGCCGAGCTGGGAACCCGACCTGGAGCCGTCCGGCCGGCTGGTGGAGGCCATCCGCGCGGCCCACGCTCGAGGGGCGACAGTGGTCGGCCTCTGCATCGGCGCGTTCCTGGTGGCGGCCAGTGGCATCGCGGACGGCCGGGACGTGGTCACGCACTGGCGGTGGGCTGAGCGCCTGGCAGCGCAGTACCCGAAGGTCGACGTGCGGGCGGACGTCCTCTGGTCGGACCTCGGCGACCTGGTCACCTCAGCCGGTACTGCGGCCTCCCTCGACTGCTGCCTCCACCTGGTCCGGACTCACCACGGAGTGGAGCGTGCAGAGCAGTTGGCCCGGGTGATCGTGGTTGCGCCGCACAGGAGTGGCTCGCAGGCGCAGTACATCCCTGTACCTGTCCCGCCGGACCCTACGGACGACGTGATCGAGCGGGCCATGGTCTGGGCCCGCATGCGGCTCGACCAGCCGGTCTCGCTGGACGAGTGGGCAGCAGCGGTCGCGCTGTCCCGGCGTACCTTCACGAGGCAGTTCCGGGCGCGGACAGGGAGCAGCGGACAGGCCTGGTTGCTCCAGCAACGGCTTGATCGAGCTCGGCTGTTGCTGGAGACAACCGACCAGTCGATCGAGCGGGTCGCGACGGCAAGCGGATTCGGCAGCAGTGCGGCGCTGCGGCACCACTTCCACCACGTGCTCGGGACGACGCCGCAACGCCATCGGCAGGAGTTCGGCTAGAGCAACAAGAAGAGGGTGTAGAGGGCCGGGGTGGCGAAGGTGATCAGCAGGATCCAGGCCATCATCTTGTGACCCGGTTTGGTCCGGTCGAGGTTGGCGGCGAAGTGCACGACCGCGCCTTCCTCGGTGTGCCTGCTCAGCCCGATCCGCTTGGCGTCCTCCGGCCGGCGGTCCGGGCGCTCGTCCGCGATCGCGTCCGGCGGGATCCCGTACAACGCAGGCCGGGGCGGATCGAGATCGTCGCGCTCGCCGTACATCCGGCCTCCCGCAGGATCGGTGGAGGCTCAAGCTAACCCCGCTGCCGAGGCCGACTCAAGCACCTCGCCCCATCGTCCCACCCACAGACCACAAACGGCGGCCCGCACCCCGCGAGCCGCCGTCCTGGGTAGTTCTCTGGTTACTGAAAGTCGACGACCCACGCGTACCGGGTGGCGGTGTTCAGACAGACCAGCACCTGCGTCGTGCAGTACTTCGCATCGCCCTGGCCGACCCCGAGTTCGTCCAGCCCGCAGTCGAGCACGGTCCTCGAGTTGGAGCTCATCAGCCGGTCGAAGGCTGCCTTCGCGGTCATGTCCTTGCCGCCCGTGGACGCGCCGGAGGAGCCGCCCGAGGCCATCTGCCCGGTCCTGGCCCGGTCTTCCGCTTCCGCGCGCGCACCGCCGGTGAGGTTGCTGTTGCGGTGCAGCGGTGAGCACCCGCTCTCGACCCGCTTGTTGTCGACCAGCGAGAACAGCTCGAACTCCTCGGCCGACATGCTGCCGCCGTCGGCGGGCGGGGGTGGGGTGCTGGGGGTGCTGGACGGGGTGGTGCTGGGTGAGTGGGTCGGTGTGGTGTTCGGGTTGTCCGGCGCCTTCGTCGTCGTGCTGCTGGTCGGGCCGTCGGTCGCGCCGGTCGTCGTCGGGCGGTCCGTCGGTCCGTCGGTGGGACCCTCGGTCGGCGTGGTGCTCGGGTCGCCGGTCGGTGTCCGGCCCGGGGTCGACGGGGTGTCGCTCGGGGACGGCGTACCGGCCGGCGTACCGGATGGGGTGCTGCTCGGCGTGGTGGCCGTCGGTCGCGCCACGACCGGCTTCGCCGACGACTTCAGATAGGTGTCGTCGTCGCGGGTGACATAGGGGACCGACGCGTCGGCCTCGTTGGACTGCGGCTGGTGGAGCAGGATCCAGGAGATCGGCGTGATCACCAGGATCACCGTCCCCATCGCTACCGTGATCCGCTTCAGGCGGGACTCCGGCCGGGCGGTCGCCGGCTTGCTGCGCCGTCGCCGCCCAGCGGCTGATCGCTGTGACATTTAAGTGCGTGTTCCCTTCACGGTCGCGCCCCCAAGACGTGCCTCATTCGTCTCACCGCGGCGCTGTGAGGAGCGCCCGATGGTGTAGCAAGGACGGATCTACCCGCGCTGATCTCGGGACAACCGGGCATCCGTTGTCGGTTCGCCACAGTCGTTGCGGCGAACACAGTGCCCGGCGGACAGTGCCGAGTGCGGTCGGTCCTGCGGTCAGTTACGACCGAAGTCCTGCACCCAGCTCCCGTTGCCCCAGTCGGACTTGACCTGCCCCGGGTCGTACCCGATGCCGATCAAGGTGAACTTGCAGTTGAGGATGTTCGCCCGGTGGCCGTCGCTGTTCATCCAGGCGTTGAAGACCTTCTGCGCACTGCTGTAGCCGGCCGCGATGTTCTCGCCCCAGCCCGAGCCGTGGTACCCGGCCTTGGCCATCCGGTCGCCCGGGTCCTCGCCGGCCTTGTTGGTGTGGTCCATGTAGTGGTTGCGGACCATGTCGGAGGCGTGCGAGCCGGCGGCCTCGACCAGTGCGTCGTCGAGCTGCAGCTTGCCGCAGCCCTGACTGCGCCGCGCCTGGTTGGTGAGGTCGAGGACCTCGCGCTCGATCGAGCTGGTACCGCCGCCGCCCGACGGCGGTTGCGGCGGGTCGTCCGGGGTCGGCTCGGTCGTGGTGACCGTCCTGGTCGGCGTCTTCGTCGGCTTGGTCACCGGCTTGGTGGGCTTCGACGGCTTCGGCTTCTGGGTCGGCGTACCGCCGTTGCCGTTCTCCGTCATCACCGGGCCGGTCGGCGTGACGGTGACCGGCCCGACGCCGCCGGTCGGGCCGGTGGTGAGCACCGTGGTGGGTGCGCCTGGCGTGGCCGACGTACTGGTGCTCATGGTGGACTCGGCCGACCCGAGGGCCGGCGTACCGACCGAGACGACGGTCTTGCCGTTCGGCAGCGTCTTCGTCACGGTGACCTTCGGCTTGCCGGCTCCGGCGCTCTCGCCCTCGACAGCGGCGGGGCCCGAGTTGTCCTCGGAGACGTTCAGAACCTTGGTGGCGTCGTCGTCGGCGACCGCCGAACCGTCACGTGCCGACATCAGGTAGACCACGGGCCCGATGGCGAGTAGCACGGACAGGGCACTGACGATCGGGCCGATCAGGCCTCTGCGTCGGGGTGCCTTTTTTCTGCTGCGGTGCCGCCCAGGGGTAGGCGAGTCCGTCATGGGTGGGCGAGTCCTCTTCAGTTCGTCGTACTACCGGAAGTTCCGTCGTTCCCCGTGCGTGTTCGTTGCCAGGCCCCCCTGGTTACCGAACAGTGACCCTAACCGACACGCAAGGTCACTGTTACGGGTCCGCGTCCCGTCTTAACGAAGCCCTGAGATTCAGGGCTTTCCGGCGTCATCCGCCGAAGTCCTGGACCCAACTTCCGTTACCCCATTCGGGCTTGACCTGGCCGGAGTCGTAGCCGATGCCGATCATCGTGTAGTCGCAGTTCAGGATGTTCTTGCGGTGACCCTCGCTGTGCATCCAGCCGTCCACCACGGCCGCGGCGGTTTTGTAGCCGACGGCAATGTTCTCGGCCATCGCGCCGCCCTTGAAGCCGGCTGCCTTCATCCGGTCGAACGGCGACCGGCCGTCCTGGCTGTTGTGGTCGAAGAAGTGGTGCACGACCATGTCGGTCGCGTGCAGGTCAGCGGCCTTGGTCAGCGCGCTGTTCATCCGCAGCGGGCCACAGCCGTTCTTGGCGCGTTCGTTGTTCGTCAGTTGCAGCACCTGCGCCTCCGCGCCACCACTCGGCGCCGGCGGCTTGGTGGTCGGCGGCTTGGTCGACGGCTTCGGCGTCGCGGTGTGCGTCGGGCGCGGCGTCGGCTTCGTCGGCTTGGGGGAGCGGGTGCCCTGCCGGCTCGGCGCGCTGCTCGAGCGGGTCGGCGTCGGGGTCGCGCTCGGCGTCTTCGACGGCGTCTTGGAGGGAGTGGCCGAAGGAGTCCTGGTGGGGGTCGCCACCGGGCTGCTCGCGTCGTCGGTCGGCGTGACCATCGGGTCGTCGGTACTGCTCCGGACCGTCAGCTGCTGGTCCTGGCTGGTCGCCTGCGTGGTGTCGCGGGTCACGTACCAACCGGCGCCGGCCAGCAGGGCCAGCACCGCCAACGCTCCCAGGATCGGCCCCGCGACACCACGCCGCTGCTTGCGGCGGCCGTGCGATCGGGGCGGTTCGGGGTTGCTCTCGTAGAAGGGATCGTTCGGTACTTCGTTCATTGCAGCCAGCAAGCCTCTCGTCGTCGATCCCCGTCGTCCCCAGGCCGTGCGGCACGGACGTTATCGGATCTTGATGTAACACGACGACCCCCGAACGGCCGACAACGCCCGCTTTGACGAACCTTTTACGACGAGCGGGCCGGAACCTTGAACACCGAACGGTGACCTTGAACACGTAATAACTTGTTCAAGGTCACCGTTCGGTGTTCAAGGTCACCAGTTGTGGCTAGGAGCGGGCGATGACGATGTCGGCGATGACCTTCCAGCCGAGGCTGCGGTAGAGGCGGAGGCCGTCGATCGACGCGATCAGGATGCCGCGTTTGGCGCCCTGAGCCGCCGCCGTCTCCACCAGCGACGCCATCACGGCGCTGCCCAGGCCGCGACGCCGGTGCGCCGGGTCGGTCTCGATCCGGTCGGCGACGGCGTCCTGGCCGACGACCGCCATCCGGCCACTCGAGACGACGCCACCGTGCAGCGTCGCCCGGGTGATGATCAGGTCGTCCTCGAGCTCGGTATGCAGCGTGTACCGCTCGTTCAGCTTCAGCGCGGGCTGCTCGGACAGCTGGATCGTCATCAGCCAGTCCTGGTCCGGCTGTACCTCCAGCCCGAGGTCCTCGAGCTGCTCGATCCGCGCCTCCCGGTCGTCGGTGGCCAGCGTCACCCAGCCGGCGCCCCGGCCGCTGCCCGCGGCTCTGGCCAGTTCGGCGGCGCGCTCGACGCGCTCGGGTTTGTCGTCGGCGTCCAGTACGACGTACTCCATCGCGCGGTTCTCCTCGCCCGCGCGGACGGTCAGGATCCCGTCGTTGTCATCCTCGACTGTGGTCCAGCCCCGCGATACAGACCACCCGGCCTGCCAGCGGCGGACGAGTTCCTCACGATCTCTCACCTGTCGATTCAAGCAGTCAGAACGTTCCACGGCGAGAGGAAGCGGTGTCGGCTGTCACCATCTGGTCGCTCGATGGCGGATTCGTTACCTCTGGGAACGACTTTTCAGCGCCGTTCAGCGGTTCGAACCCGGCCGCTGGTCGGTGCTCAGCAGGTCGAAGGCGTGCAGATCGCGGAAGCCGCCGTCGCGGTCCGGGCTGGCGGCGCGCTCGCGCCCGGTCCGGGTGAACCCGTTGACCTCGGCAACCCGCTGGGAGGCCGTGTTGCCGTCGGCAGCGAACAGCACCAGCCGGCGCCGCCCGAGCCCGCCGTCCTCGACCGGAGTGAAGGCGTGCCCGATCGCGCCCCGGACCGCAGTGCTCATCACGCCCCGGCCGCGTGCGTCGGGGTGCGCCCAGTAGCCGACCTCGCCCATCGTCTTGTCGATCCGGTTCCGCAGGTCGAACACGCTGACGTTGCCGAGCAGCTCGTCGGTGTCCGGATCGGCGATCGCCCAGGAGACGCCCTCACCGGACGCCAGGTTCTCCAGCCGGCTCTCGATGAATCCCTCGGCATCCTCCAGCTGGTAAGGCTTCGGGAGTCCGGCCAGCCACTGCTGGGTGCGCGGGTCGTTGCAGGCCTCCATCAGGCGCTTGGCGTCCGAACCCTCGAACGCTCGCAGTCGCACCCCGTCCAGCTCGATGACCGGCACCCGCCACCAGTTGCCCTGCGGCTCCGGTACGTCGTCGCGCGCGATCGAAGCGACCCACTCGTCCCGCCGGACGCCGCGCTGGACCCCGCCGGCTGGAATCGTCACCAGATTCCGGAAGCCGGCCTTCCAGGCGACCCGCCGGGAGCCCCAGTTGCCGACGTACGCCCGCCAGGTCACCCGCTCCCAGCCCTGCTCGAACGCGTGCGCCACGGCCAGCCGCAACGCCCGCGTCATCACGCCGTTGCCCCGGGCCCACGGCGCGATCGCGAACCCGACCTCGCCGACGTCGCCGTCTCCGGGGCGCAGATCGATGGTGCCCGAGTAGCGGCCGTCGTACTCGATCGCCCAGGCCCAATTGCTGCCGTCGCGCCAGCCGGCCGGCACGAACTCGGTCAGGAAGTGCTCGGCGTTGCCCAGCTCGTACGGCACCGGGATCGTCGTCCAGCGCTGCATCTCCGGGTCCTGGCAGGCCTCGTACGCCGGCCGCGTGTCCGCGACCGTGTGGGCACGCAGCGTCACGACATCGTCGGCCAGGGTGGGCACGTCCTCGGGGAATCGCATAGCTCAGCCTGACAACCCGCGCGCCGGGCGGCAACGGTATTTCACGGAGCGCGACACAAATGAACACTTTCCCACTGCGATCGGGCAGGCCAGACCTTAGGCTGTCAGCTGTGAACGTCTCCGAACCGTCCCGCGGCCGCGGTGGCCAGCTGGCCGCCCAGCGGCAGGCCACGATCGTTGCCGAGGTCAACAGCCGGGGCGCGATCACGGTCGCCGAGCTGGTCGAGCGCTTCGGCGTGTCCGATATGACGATCCGGCGCGATCTGGATGCCCTCGACTCCAGCGGTCTGCTGCACAAGGTGCACGGCGGCGCGACGTCGGTCGGCCTGCGCAGCGCGCACGAGCCGGGGTTCGACGCCAAGCTCACCCAGGAGTCCGCCGCCAAGCAGGCGATCGCGATCGAGGCGGCCGCCCGCGTCCAGCCCGACAGCGCGATCGGCATCGGCGCCGGTACGACGACATACGCGCTGGCCCGTCAGCTGCTCCGGGTCGAGAACCTCACGGTCGTCACCAACTCCGCCCGCATCGCCGATGTCTTCCACGGCAACGCCCGCTCAGACCGCACAGTCGTCCTGATCGGCGGCATCCGCACACCCTCGGACGCCCTGGTCGGTCCCATCGCCACAGCGGCCCTGCAGTCCCTGCACCTGGACCTCCTCTTCCTGGGGGCCCACGGCGTAGACGCCGAACACGGCCTCAGCACCCCCAACCTGATGGAAGCGGAAACCAACCGCTCCTTCATCGCGGCCAGCCGCGAGGTGGTCCTGGTCGCCGACCATACGAAGTGGGGCACCGTCGGCCTGAGCACCTTCGCCACCTGGTCCGACCTCGACCTGGTCGTCACCGACTCCGGACTACCTGCATCGGCCAAGAAGTCCATGCGGGAAACAGGCTGTGATCTGATAATCGCCTCGTGACCAAGCAAGGAACGGCCGTCCCACTGGGGCGGCCGTTCTGGGTCGTGTGGTGTGCAGGGGCGGTCTCCTTCGCCGGTGACGGCATCACCTTCGGGGCGCTGCCGTTGCTGGCGGCGTCGTTCACCCGCGATCCACGGATCGTCTCGCTCAGTGAAGCGGTCGCGGGGGCCGGCTGGTTGCTGCTCGGGCTGGTCTCCGGCGTGATGGTCGACCGCTGGCGGCGGACCTCGACGATGTGGATCGTCGACGCCATCCGCGCGGTCGTCGCCGGCGCGTTCGCCGTCCTGATCCTGCTGGACCGGGCGAACATCCCGACTCTGCTGATCGCCGGTTTCGTGCTCGGCCTGCTCTCGCCCTTCTTCGACAACGCGTCGTCGGTGATCGTTCCCGACCTCGTCGCCGGCGACGCGCTCGAACGCGCCAACGGCTACCAGCAGGTCTCCCTGCTGCTCCTGTCCAGCCTGATCGGCCCGCCGCTCGGCGCCGCCCTCTTCGTCCTGGACCACGGCCTGCCGATCCTCATCGACGCCGTCTCGTTCGCGGTCGCCGCGGCCCTGGTCTGGTCGATCCGGCACGCCTCACCACCACGCGGGCAGGCTGCCGACCGGCACCTCGGTCGCGAGCTCAAGGAGGGCCTCAGCTATCTGTGGCGGCACAAACTCCTGCGTTCGCTCTGCCTGCTGCTCCTGGTGGTCAACGCGGTCGGCTCCGGCATCGTCGCGATTCTGGTGCTGTACGTCCTCGAAGTACTGGAGTTGCCCGAAGCAGGCTTCGGCTGGCTGGTGGCGATCTACGCGGTCGGTGGCATCCTGGGCGGCCTGCTCGCCCCGCGGCTGTCCAAGCGCATCCCGCTCTTCGCCGGCCTGCTCGCCTCGATGCTGATCTCCGGCCTGGCCGTCATCGCCTTCGGGGTGGTCAGCACCTTCACCCTCGTCGCCATCGCGGCGACCATCCTCGGCCTCGGCGGCACCTGGTGGAATGTCTTGACCATCAGCCTCCGCCAACGCCTGGTCCCACCCGCGCTGCTGGGCCGAGTCACCTCGGCGTACCGGATGGTCGCCTTCTGCGCAGGCCCACTCGGTGCGGTGGCCGCCGGTTTCCTGGCACACCGCACCGACCTCAAGACCCCGTACGTCGTAATGGGCCTGCTCCAGTTGGCAGCGACCCTCGTCTTCGCCCCGACCATCCGCCGGGAACTGTCACGAAATGCGGGAGGCCCCGGCGGAGGGAGTGGCATCGAGTGAGCTGGGAGCGCTGAAACCGTTCTCCTCGAAGGCCTTGTCGATGGCGTCCAGCACGGTCTTCGTCGCGGACGCCTCGACCAGCGCGATGATGCAGCCGCCGAAGCCGCCGCCCGTCATCCGCGCGCCCAGCGCGCCGGCGGCGAGTGCGGTGTCCACCGCCACGTCGAGCTCGGGCACGGTGATCTCGAAGTCGTCGCGCAACGAGGCATGCGACGCGGTGAAGAGCGGGCCGACATCGCGCAGCCGGCCCGCATGCATCAGCGCGACTGCGTCCTCCACCCGCCGGATCTCCGTGACCACGTGCCGGACGCGACGCCGGGTGACCTCGTCGGTCAGTCGGGCCAACGTGTCGTCGAGGTCTTCGAAGGCGATCGAGCGGAGGGCCGGTACGCCGAGTTCGGCCGCGGCCTGTTCGCAGGACTTGCGGCGGGCTGCGTACTCACCGTCGACATGCCGATGCGGCGCCTTCACGTCGACGACCAGCAGGGCGAGGCCGTCGGCGGGCGGGTCGAAGGGGATCTGGGCCGTCGACATCGCGCGGATGTCGAAGTACAGGGCGTGGCCGGCCGTGCAGCACATCGACGCCATCTGGTCCATCAGGCCGACCGGCGCACCGACGTACTGGTTCTCGGCCCGCTGAGCCAGCCGCGCGACCTCGGCCGGGTCGACCTCGATCGAGTGCAGTCCCAGCAAGGCGACGGCTGTCGCACACAGGAGAGCTGCCGACGACGAGAGCCCGGCACCGGTCGGCAGGTCCGACTCGACCAGCAAGTTGGCGCCGCCGATCTCGTACTTGTCCTGCAGCAGCACCCAAGCCGCCCCCGCCGGATAAGCCGCCCAGTCCTTCACCGAGTCAGGAGCCAACGAGTCCAGCGAGAACTCGACCACGTCCTGCTGCCCGGACGACGCCACCGCGATCACGCCGTCCGTACGGGCCGAGGCGGTGATCGTGATCTGGTTCGGCAGCGCGATCGGCAGCACCAGGCCGTCGTTGTAGTCGGTGTGCTCGCCGATCAGGTTGACCCGCCCGGGCGCGCGCCAGACCCCGTCGGCCTCGACGCCGAAGACCTCCACGAACCTGCTCACGAGCCCACCTTCCGCAGCGTCTCGGCGACGTCCTCGGGCAGCGTGTCCGAGATGAACGCGCCCATCCCCGACTCCGACCCCGCGAGGTACTTGATCTTGTCCTGCGCCCGCCGGATCGACAACAACTCCAGATGCAGGTAGCCGAGCTCGCGATCCACCCGCACCGGAGCCGGGTGCCAGGCCGCGATGTAGGGCAGGTCGTCGTCGTACTGTCCGTCGAAACGGCCCAGTACGTCGAGGTACAGCATGGTGAAGTCGTCCCGCTCCTCGGTCGTCAGCTCGGAGATGTCGGCGACCTGGCGATGCGGATACAGGTGTACTTCGACCGGCCAGCGAGCCGCCTGGGGGACGAAGGCCGTCCAGTTCCCGTTCTCCGCCACGATCCGGCGGCCGTCCTTGCGCTCGGCCGCCAGGATGTCGGCGAAGAGGTTGCTCCCGGCAACTTCCTGGTGCTCGCGGGCGCGTGCCATCAGGGTCTTGATCCGCGGCGGCAGGAACGGGTACGCGTAGATCTGGCCGTGCGGGTGGCTGAGCGTGACGCCGATCTCCCGGCCGCGATTCTCGAACGGGAAGACGTACTCGACGTCGGGACGGGCGCTGAGCTCCGCCGTCCGGTCGGCCCAGGCCTCGACGACCAGCCGGGCCTGGCCCTGGGAGAGCTCGGTGAAGGACTTGTTGTGGTCGCTGGTGAAGCAGACCACCTCGCACCGGCCGGGTCCGGAGAACGACGGGAACCGGTTCTCGAAGACGGCGACGTTGTAGTCGTGGTCCGGGATCTCGGTCGCGTTGCCGGGCCGGCTGGCGTCCAGCGGGCACTGGTCGGCGGGCGGCAGGTAGGTCCGGGTGTTGCGGTGGGTGGCGAAGGTGATCGTGTCGCCGGTCAGCGGGTCGATCCGGAACTCGGCCAGCGGCTTGGGCGCGGGCAGGCCACGGCTGTCCTCGAGCGGCACCCGGACGGGAGCGTCGGCGGGGTCGTAGTAGATCAGCTGCCGGCCGTCGGACAGTGTGGTGTCCGTCCGGCGAGCGCCGCGAGGGGTGGTGTTCATCGACCGACCTTTCCCGAAGTACGCCGAGAATCGACACTCTCAGCCATCAACCATCGTAAACCAACATATTCGAACATGCATCGTGAGACCCGCCACCGCTACTCTTGATCGATGGACGTCGCCCAACGCTCGCGTCCTCTCCTGTCTACTCGGAGAGGGCGCTAGGAACCCCCAAGTCATGAACGACACCCTGCTCAACATCGTCCTGATCTTCGTCTTCGTGCTCATCGGTGGCGTCTTCGCCGCCGCCGAGATGGCGCTCGTGTCGCTGCGGGACAGCCAGCTCAAGTCGATCTCCCAGCGCGGCAAACGCGGTGAGACGGTCGCCCGGGTGGCAGCGAACCCGAACCGCTTCCTGTCCGCCGTCCAGATCGGCGTGACCCTGATGGGCTTCCTGTCGGCCGCCTTCGGTGGCGCGACGCTGGCCGACAGCCTGTCGCCGCACCTGCAGAGGCTCGGCCTGCCGGAGTCGGTCGCGAACACCGTCGCGCTGATCCTGATCACCATCGCCATCTCGTACGTGTCCATCGTGATCGGTGAGCTGGCGGCCAAGCGGCTCGCGCTGCAGCGGGCCGAGACCTTCGCGCTCGGCCTGGCGCCGCTGGTCGACCGGATCGCGTCCGGCGCCCGGCCGGTGATCTGGCTGCTGTCGAAGTCGACCGACCTGGTGGTCCGCGCGCTCGGCGGCGACCCGAACGCGAACCGCGAGGTGATGAGCGACGAGGAGTTGCGCGAGATCGTCTCCGCGCACGAGTCGCTCGGCGAGGAGGAGCGCCGGATCGTCGACGACGTCTTCGAGGCCGGCGGCCGGCAGTTGCGCGAGCTGATGCTGCCGCGGACCGAGGTGGACTTCGTCGACGCGGAGATGCCGGCGTACAAGGCGGTGAAGTTCGCCGCGGAGCGGCCGCACTCGCGCTACCCGGTGATGAACGGCTCGGCCGACGACATCGTCGGGTTCGTGCACGTCCGCGACCTGTTCGACCCGGCGGTCGCGACCCGCTCGGTCCGCGTCGGCGATCTCGCCCGCGAGGTGCTGATGCTGCCCGACACCGCCAAGCTGCTGCCCACCCTGACCGAGATGCGCCGGCGCAGCACCCACCTGGCGATCGTGCTCGACGAGTACGGCGGCACCGCCGGCATCGTCACGCTCGAGGATCTGGTCGAGGAACTGATCGGCGACATCAAGGACGAGTACGACGAGGAGTCGCCGGAGACCACCCGGTTGCGCAGTGGCGACGTCGAGGTGGACGGCCTGCTCAACCTGGACGACTTCGCCGACGAGACCGGCGTCGAGCTGCCCGACGGCCCGTACGAGACGGTGGCCGGCTTCGTCGCCGCCCAGCTCGGCCGGGTTCCGTCCGTCGGCGACGAGGGCTCGGTCGACGGCTACCAACTCACCGTCAAGGAGATGGACGGCCGCCGGGTGGCGCGGGTCCGGGTCCACCGCGTCGCGGCCGACGACGCCGAGCAGTCGACCGCCGAGCCGGCCACCGACTAGACGACGGCGGGGACGGGCTCAGCCGGCGCCGGCGTCAGGATTCGCAGCCGGCTCAGCACGACCACCCCGCCGATCGAGAAGCCGAGCCCCTGCACGACCAGCAGGGGGATGATGCCGACGACGTCGCCGAGCGCCCCCGCGCCGACGATGCCCACCAGAACCGCGAGCCCTTCGGTCGCGAACAGCGCCCCGAAGACCCGTCCGCGCGAGGCGTCGTCGGTGAGCCGCTGGATCACCGTCATCAACCCGGCGACCATGAACGCTCCCGGCACGCCGACGGCGACCATACAGACGAAGGCCGGCGCCAAACCCTTCCAGAACAAGGGATACAGGAACAGTGCCAGGTCGATCAGCCCGAACGCGACCGCCCCGAAGCCCCACAGCTTCGCCGCCGGGAACCGCGACCCGACGGCCGCCGCGATCAGCCCGCCCGCGATCCCGCCCACGGCCTGCGACGAGGTGATCAGCCCGTACGCCGTACCGTCACCGCCCAGCTCCGCCGACACGAACGGCGCGAACAACGTGCTCATCACGCCCTCCCCAACCCCGGTCACCAGCCCGAAGACGAACACCAGCCGCAGTGCCGGCCCACTCAGGCAAACCCCGATCCCCTCGACCCACTCACCCTTGATCCCTCGTACCGCGACCCGCACCCCACCGACCCGCTCGGCCTTCACCCGCTCCGGGCGATGCCGCACACCGAGCAGGAAGGTCATCGCGATCAGGTAGGTCGCCGCATCGACCAAGGCCAGCAGCGGCAGCCCACCGGCCGCGGCCAGGACGCCGCCGGCCCCGGCGCCGACCAGTCGCGAGATGTCGTTGGCCTGGCTGTTCAACGAGTTGGCGGTGACCAGCTGCGGAGCCTCGACCAGCGCCGGGATCAGCGACTGCTCGGCCGGCCGGAAAAATTGCTGAAGGCAACTTTGCGCCAGGATCACCAGGTAGATCAGCCAGAGCGTGTCGCCGTCGCGGACCAGCAGCAACGGCAGCAACACCAGCGCGTGCAGGAGATTCGTGACGACCATCGTCCGCCGCCGGTCCCACCGATCGACGAACACGCCGGCCGGCGAGCCGAGCAGCACCAACGGCAGGAACGACGCCAGTAGCAGTCCACCGGAGGCGAGCGTCGAGCCGGTCAACGCATAGACGTGGAAGGCGAGCCCGATCCGCAGGATCCAGTCACCGGTCAGCGACACCAGCCCGGCACCGAGCACGAGCCGGTAGTCCCGCCGCCGTGCGAGCACTTCCCACAGATTTCTCATTCCTCCTCCAGCACCTTGTCCTCGGGGTGTACGACGACGATCCGGGTGATCTCGACCAGGCGGCTTCCCGGCGGCCGGGTGGACTTGTCGTCGATCGGGCGCTCGTCGACGTACCGCATGACCAACGCCTGCACCTGCTCCTCGAGCTCCACGAACTCGTCGCGGGTCAGATAGATCCCGGTCCGCCCGATCCCGGCGTTCTGACGCCAGGCAGGCTCCTCATCCGCTCGCTGTCTCTGCCAGACCGCGAGCTCGTCCAGCGCACGCTCGGCCATCAACTGCTCCAGTACTTCGGCCGCAGCCACCGCCTCCGGCGAAAGATCAGCATCTGCCCAGGTCTGCGACGTCGACACGGCCCGCCAAGGCCGTTCCCGGTTGTCCTTGCCCTGAGCCGGCTCCACGAAGTCGTACTTCGCCAGCTGCCGCAGGTGATGCGAAGCCAACGCCTGACTGATCCCCAATCGCCGCGCCGCATCCGCAGCGGTCAACGGCCCTTCCCGCCCCAGCAGCGACAACAGATCAAGCCGCACCGGATGAGCCATCGCCCTGATCGCCAGCGGGTCATCCAGCAACCGCCGCCGGCGAGGATCCTCCGAAGATTCCAAAGACATGCTTGGAATATCCGCCGACGGCTGACCGATGTCAAGCCCTTGCTTGGAATAGGAGGAGAGAGGAGGTCAGCCGGTGGGCTTGCCGGTGGTGTGCGGTTTCAGGGTCTTCGTCGGTTTGGTCGGCTTCGGCTTCGGCTTCTTGGTCCTGGTCGGCTGCACCGTCGTGGTCGGCGCGGCCGAGGGCGCCGTGGAGGCGGCTGCGGTGGCGTCGACCGAGGTGCCGGCCGACCGGACTGGTTCGCCGGCGCGCGCGGTGGTCTTCGACGCGACGGTCGGCGGGCGCGTCGAGGCGCGGGCGACCGGGACGCCGGACGTCGTGTTGGCGGGAGACGGCGATCCGGCGGCCGGTATCGACGGCTGGAGGTCATTGGGGCCCGGCGACTTGGTGGAGTTCGCATCGATCAGGATGCCGACGGTCGAGGCGGCCGCGACCGCCAGCACGGCTCCGGCTACGACGAGCAGGTTGCGGGACGGCCGGCGGCGTACCGGCACCGCCTGCTCCACGGAGGTCAGAGCAAGAGCCGGCGGCTCCACGCCCGCGGCGACCTGCGCGGCGGTCGGACGCTGGGCGGGATCCTTGTTCATCATCCAGAACAGCAAGGCCTCGGCCTCACCCGCGCACTGCGGGCGCAGTTCGCTCGGCGGAGTCGGGGTGACCTGCACGTGCTGGTACATGATCGACGCGGCATCCTCCGCCTGGAAGGGCGGATGGCCGGTGAGCAACTGGTAGAGCACGCACCCGAGCGCATACACGTCCGATGCGGCGCCGGCCGGCTTCCCGATCGCCCGCTCGGGCGCGAGGTAGTGGCTGGTACCGACGACCTGCCCGGTCGCGGTCAGGGTCGTGGTCGTGTCGCCGAGGATCCGGACGATGCCGAAGTCGGCGACCTTGACCAGGCCGTCGTCGGTCACCAGCAGGTTGCCGGGCTTGATGTCGCGATGCACCAGGCCGTGCTGATGAGCGGCAGCCAGCCCGGCGGCCGCCTGGCGCACGATCTCCACCGCCCAGTGGGGCTCGAGCGGGCCCCGCCAGTTCAGCTCCACGCTGAGCGTGTGCCCCTCGACCAGTTCCATCGCGAGGTAGTAGCCGTCCTGATGTGGACCGAAGTCGTAGGTGGCGACCACGTAGGGATCGCAGATCATCGCCGCGGCCCGGGCCTCGCGCTTGAACCGTTCCTGGGCCTCGGGCCCTTCTCTCGTGGGCAGCAACAGCTTGATGGCGACGTCACGGCCGAGCACCTCGTCCGTGGCGCGGTAGACCGCACCCATCCCGCCGCGGCCCACCGGGTCTCCGAGCCGATAGC
Organism: Kribbella koreensis; assembly: GCF_039525325.1. Lineage (NCBI taxonomy): Bacteria > Bacillati > Actinomycetota > Actinomycetes > Propionibacteriales > Kribbellaceae > Kribbella > Kribbella koreensis. The sequence continues at coordinate 152,171 of NZ_BAAAHK010000007.1, read as the reverse complement.
GCCCGGCTACCAGTTCGCCGAGTTCTCCAGGTGACCTCATCCCGGCCCCGTACCCATCCAGACAGACCGCGAAGCGCGGTTACGGCAGGTTATCCAGCCAATCCAGTCCGGAGTCGGCCTGCTCGACGATAGTGAAATGGCTGTCGGTGGGGAAGCTGCGGAGCTCAGCGGTCGGGCAATGGGCGGCGAGCCAGCGGCCGTGTGAGCTGGGGATGATGCCGTCCCGGTCGCCATGGAGGAGCAGCATCGGCGCAATGATCGTCGCCGGGTCGCAGCCCCAAGGCGTTACATAGGAGATGTCGTCGTCGATCAGCCCGTACGGTCCGGCGGTGAGCCCGCCACCAGCGACCTTGCCGAGCCAGCCCCACGGACCTTCGAAGAGCGCATGGTCCTGAGCGGTGAACTCCGGGTCGTACTCGACCCCAGAAGCCTCCCAGGCCTCCTTCACCTGACGCCCACCGAGCGCGGCCCGCAGCGACGCGACGCCCGACGGCACCATCGCGTCGAACCAGTCGAGCCCGTCCACTCCGTACGGCGCGATGGCCGCCAGTGTGACGACGGCGCGAACCCGCTCACGGAGTACAGCCGCGGTCCCCAGCGCATAGGACCCGCCACCGGAGTACCCGACGACCGCGAACCGGTCGATCCCCAGCGCATCGGCGACCTGCTCCACGTCACCCGCAACGGACGCCATCGTCCGCCCCGGCGCAGGAGTAGAGCCGCCGTACCCCGGCCGGTCGAACGAGATCCACCGCAACCCGAGTCGCTCGGCCGCCGGGAACAGCGGCTCCGGCGGCGCGCCCAGATTGGGTGTGCCGTGGTTCCAGAAGACCGGCAGGTCGCCCCGCCCGGTGTCGTAGACGTGCAGGGTCCGGCCGTCGCTCAGCTGGAGGTCGGTCTCGTTCATGGCGTTCACCTTAGGGTCGAAATGTCGAGAACGCGGGCGAGCCTCCGACCTGTGCTGCGAGGATCCACTCGACCGAAGGGAACACAGCCATGAAGTACATGTTGCTCATCCACAGCAACCCGGTGACCTGGGGACATCCGTCCTTCCTGCACACCGAGGAGGGCAAGAAGCTGCCCAAGGCGGCCCGCGAGGCGCTGTCGGCACAGCTCGAGCAACTGCTCGAGGAGTTGCACGAGCGCGGCGAGCTGATCACGGCCTCACCACTGGCCGCACCGCGGGAGACCAAGGTGGTCCGGGTCCGCGAAGGCGTCCGCGCGACGACCGACGGCCCGTACTCCGAGGCGAAGGAGCAACTCGCCGGCGTCTTCATCATCGACGTCGCCACGCCCGAGCGCGCCGAGGACGTCGCCGCCCGGATCCCCGAGGCACAGCAGTACGCGATCGAGCTCCGCCCGATCTCCATGTAAAGCAGACGCAGTACGGCCCGGTGACGTGCCTGACCGGGGTGGTTGGGGTGGGGGCAGAAGATGTACAGCCACCGGGCCGTAGTACTGGATTCTTCAGCTGACGAGCCGAGCGTGGTTGTCGTTGGTCGCCAAAGCGGGGTCGAGGACGCCGAGCGCGAGCCAGGTCGCGCCGCCGACGCCGTCGTGCGCGGTCAGCACCTCGCCGTCGAAGTGGTCGTGAATGCTTTGCCGCAGTAACCGGCCGACCGGCGACGATTCACCGGCGACACTGCCGGCCAGCACCAGCGGGCCGTTGTCCGACGTTGTCCACAGCCGGCTGACCGTTTCTATGAGCAGTTCGGCTGCGCGTTTCACCAAGGCGTGGGCGGTCTTGTCGTTCTGCTCGTACGCCGCCACGACCGGCCGGGCCAGCTCGGCCAGCAGCACGGGTGGACGGGCGTTCACCGTGCGAATCAGGTCGTCACGGAGCAGATCGTAGCCCTCACGCTCCGCGCTGGTGGTCGGATCGCGGTCCGGCAGGACGGCCTCGACGACCGCCTCGCCGAGCACGCCGAGCGGCTCGCCCAGATCGATGGCGCGCAGCACGCTGCGCATTGCCTCCCGGCCGAGCCAGAAGCCCGAGCCGTCGTCGCCGAGCAGCCAGCCGTGGCCGCCGGCGGTCCGGACCAGTTCGTGATCGCGGACCAGACCGGTGTTGCTGCCGGTGCCCGCGATCAGCACGGTGCCGTCCGGCTCCGGCGTACCGGAGGCGAAGGCGACCTCGAGATCGCCGATGAACCGCGGGATCACCGTCAGTCCGGCGCCGGCCCAGGCGGCGTCGAATTGTGCCTTCACATCCGGCCGGCCGAGGGCCGAGCCGCCGGCCGTGCCGATCACGGCGGCCTTGACGGCAGCCGGATCGATGCCCTCCAGGGCGGCGTGAACGGCCTGGCCGAAGTTGGCCGCGGCGGTCGCCGGGTGGCTGGTCGGATTTCCGCCGGCCGCGGCCCCGCGGCCTACTACGTTGCCCTCATGGTCCGCGATCACGATCCGGGTGGAGGTGCCGCCGAGGTCGCCGCCCAGGACCAGTGTGGATGCTGGCATCAAGACCACTGATTCCTTTGGTTGCGCGAGTGGGCGTTCGACCGACATAAGCAATGCTCCAAACTGCTCGAAAGAGTCTAGTCGTGAACAACAACAGACAAGGTCACGCAACGGTCCCGATCTGGGAGGAAGAGTGAGATGAGCCTTGACTTTAGCTGCCAGGTGAGAAAAGTTCTGTCCAGCAAACCGCAAACTTGCGCACTTGTCGGCATCAGGTGTGTCGCGGCGATCAATTTAGTCGAGGGGTGGGGCCGCTGATGGCCAGCACGGCAGACGGCAGCAGGCATGCCGCAGGCGGTATTGAGGGTGGTTTGAGCGCGCAGGCCTTTGTTCACGCGCTCACTCCGATCATGGCCGCCGTGACCACGCAGATCGACGGCCCGATCCAGCAGGCGGCCGATCTGTTCACCACCTCCTTGCGCGCGAACGGCGTCATCCAGGCCTTCGGCTCGGGTCACTCCGAGGCGCTCGCGATGGAGATCGCCGGCCGCGCCGGCGGCCTGATCGCGACCAACCGGATCGCCCTGCGCGATCTGGTCCTGCTCGGTGGCGAACCGCCGGAGCTGCTCCGCAGCGCCGAGCTGGAGCGCGACCCGCAGTACTCCCGGAAGCTCTACGAACTGTCCGCGGCCCGATCGGGCGACGTGTTCGTGATCGCTTCCAACTCCGGCGTGAACGGCTCGATCGTCGAGCTCGCCTCGGTGGTGAAGGAGCAGGGCCACCCCCTGATCGCGATCACCTCGCTGCAGCACACCAGTGGGGTCGACTCGCGGCACCCGTCGGGCAAGAAGTTGATCGACTTCGCCGACGTGGTGCTCGACAACCACGCCCCGTACGGCGACTCCGTACTCGATCTACCCGATGGGGGCAAGGTTTGCGCCGTGTCTTCCATCACCGCGGCCCTGATTGCGCAGATGCTGGTCGCGGAGGTTCTGCGCCGGCTGACCGAGGCCGGCGAGAAGCCTCCGGTCTACCTGTCCGCGAACATCCCGGGCGGCGACGACCACAACCACGCCCTTGAAGCACAGTACGCCGGCCGGATCCGTCGTACTGCTTGAAACACTCTCGGAAGGCGGGACCAATGACCACTCCCAACAACCTGTCGCGGCGGCTGTTCCTGCAGCGCGCGGCGGTCGGCACCCTGCTGGCCACCGGCGGCAGCACGCTCCTGGCAGCCTGCGCCAGTAGCGGCAGCGACGACAGCGGTTCAAGCGGTGGCGGCGCGGACAAGACCGCGGACAACCCGTTCGGTATGGCCGACAAGGCCACTGTCGACGCGGTCATCTTCAACGGCGGTTACGGCTTCGACTACGTGACGTTCGCGGCCGACATCGCGCAGAAGAAGTTCGCCGGCTCGACGTTCAAGGTCGCGCCGTCCACCCAGATCGCCCAGCAGCTGCAGCCGCGCTTCGTCGGTGGCAACCCGCCGGACCTGATCGACAACTCCGGCGCGAACCAGATCGGCTTCAACACGATCCTGGACCAGCTGGCGACGCTGGACGACGTCTTCGAGGCGAACAACTACGAGGGCACCAAGATCGCCGACACCCTGTACCCGGGTGCGAAGATCCCCGGCACCTTCGACGGCAAGTTCGTCGCGATGAACTACGTGCTGACCCTGTACGGCCTGTGGTACTCCGACAGCCTGTTCAAGGAGAACGGCTGGGAGCCGCCGAAGACCTACGACGCCCTGCTCGACCTGGGCGCCAAGGCCAAGGCCAAGGGCAAGTACCTGTTCGTCTGGGGCAAGGAAGCCGCCACCTACTACCACACGATGGCCGTCGACGGCGCCATCAAGGAGGGTGGCGACGAGGTCCGGCTGGCGCTGGAGAACCTGAAGGAGAACTGCTGGTCGATGCCGCAGTTCCAGGGCATCTTCGCGGCCCTGGAGAAGATGGTGAAGAACGGGTACTTCGTGCCCGGTGGCGCCGGTACCCAGTTCACCGCCGCGCAGGCGAAGTGGAGCAACGACCAGCAGGCCATCCTCTACCCCTCGGGCTCGTGGATCGAGAACGAGATGAAGAAGGCCACCAAGTCCGGGTTCCAGATGAAGGGCATCCCGGAGCCGACCCTGACCGAGAGCCCGAAGCTGCCGTACGAGTCGCTGCGCAGCGCGGCCGGCGAGCCGTTCGTGGTCCCGTCGAAGGGCAAGAACGTTGCCGGCGGCAAGGAGCTCTTGCGGGCCATGCTGTCCAAGGAGGCGGCGACCAACTTCGCCAAGACCCGGCTCGCGCCGACCATCGTCAAGGGCCTGGTGCCCGCCGACGGTTTCGGCTCGACCGCGCTGCAGTCGCAGACCGCGATGCTGGATGCCGCCGGCACCAACATCTTCGACTACCAGGTCTTCGGTCTGTACGGCATGAACACCGACCAGCTGGTCGTCTGGAACTCGTTCCTGTCGGGTCAGACCGACGCGGCCGGCCTGACCAAGGGCCTGCAGCAGATCACCGACAAGGTGAGGAACGACAGTTCCGTCAAGAAGATCCCGGTCACGAAGTGACCGTGACGCCAAATGTTGTGCCGGACGGCGGGCCTCAGCGGCCCGCCGTCCGGCGGCGCCGCCGCCCGCTGACCTTCGACCGGGTCAGCTTCATGGTCGTGTTCCTCGGCCTGCCGCTGGCGGTCTTCGTGATCTTCGTGGTCTCGCCGTTCGTCCAGGCGCTGTGGTACTCGCTGACCGACTGGTCCGGCTTCAGCTCGAAGATGAACTTCGTCGGCTTCGACAACTACGTCAAGCTGTTCCACGACGACATCTTCCTGAAGGCCGTCCGCAACAACGTCGAGCTGGCGATCGTGGTGCCGATCGTGACGATCGTGCTGGCCCTGACGCTCGCCACCTTGGTGACCATCGGCGGCTCGGGCACCGGAACCGTCCGCGGGCTGAAGAACTCCGGTTTCTACCGGATCGTCTCGTTCTTCCCGTACGTGATCCCGGCGATCGTGATCGGCCTGATCTGGGCCCAGGTGTTCACCCCGAGTACGGGCATCCTGGACGCGGTGCTGTCGAAGATCGGGCTGCACGGGGCCGCTGACTACGCGTGGCTCGGTGACGCCCGGACTGCGATGCCGGCCTCGATGTTCGTGATGATCTGGGGCTTCGTCGGCTTCTACATGGTGCTGTTCATCGCCGCCATCCGGGGGATCGACCCCGAGGTGTTCGAGGCGGCCCGGATCGACGGCGCCGGCCGGTTCCGGACGGCGATCTCGCTGACCCTGCCGCTGATCCGCGACAACGTGCAGACGGCGTACATCTATCTGGGCATCGCCGCGCTGGACGCGTTCGTCTACATGCAGGCGCTGAACCCCGGCGGTGGTCCGCAGAACTCGACCCTCGTGATGCCCCAGCAACTGTTCACCACGGCCTTCGCCAAGGGGCAGTTCGGTTACTCGACGGCGATGGGCGTGGTCCTGGCCGCCGTGACGATGCTGTTCGCGCTCTTGGTCTTCACGGTGAACACCCTGACCGGCGGACGTGAACGGAAGGTACGCCGATGACGACAACCACCGCCGACCGGGCCGTCGTGTCCGCGTCCCGAGCGCCGCAGAAGCGGGCCCGGGAAGGCCGGGGAGTTGCCACCACCGCACACATCGCACTGATTCTGTGGTCGCTGCTGGTGATCCTGCCGCTAGTGTGGACCGTGCTGTCCTCGTTCAAGTCGACGCAGGAGGTGCTGGGCAACCCGCTGGCGCTGCCGGGCAAGCTGCGGTTCGGCAACTACGCCACTGCCTGGACGACGGCCGGTATCGGCCGCTACTTCACCAACACGGTGATCGTGGTGGCCTCCGCGCTGGTCCTGGTGATGATCCTGGGTGCCATGTGCGCGTACGTGCTGGCCAGGTTCTCGTTCCGCGGCAACCGGCTGATCTACTACAGCATGCTGGCCGGTCTGACCTTCCCGGTCTTCCTGGCGATCGTGCCGCTGTTCTTCGTGCTGAAGAACCTGTCGCTGCTGAACACCCTGCCCGGGTTGATCATCACCTACGTCGCGTTCGCGCTGCCGTTCACCGTCTTCTTCCTGCACAGCTTCTTCAAGGCGCTGCCGGGCGAGGTCTACGAGGCGGCCCAGATCGACGGCGCCGGCGAGTGGCGCACCTTCTTCTCGGTGATGCTGCCGATGGCCCGGCCGGGGATGGCCTCGGTGGCCATCTTCAACTTCCTCGGGTTGTGGAACCAGTTCCTGCTCCCGGTCGCGCTGAACACCGACTCGAAGAACTACGTGCTCTCCCAGGGCATGGCGTCGTTCGCGTCGCAGGCCGGCTACGCGGTCGACTTCGGCGCCCTGTTCGCGGCCGTGGTGATCACGGTGGCGCCGGTGCTGGTCGTCTACATCATCTTCCAGCGTCAGCTGCAGGTCTCCGTCACGCAGGGGAGCGTGAAGTAGTCAGGAGTGACCAGGACGACACCGCCTCCGGACCCCCTGCGGGTTCGGAGGCCGGCGCGTTTCCGGTGTCGATCGAGAACAAGTTCGGGACCGCGCAGATCAAGGCGGCGCCCAAGCGGGTCGTCGTGGTCGGGCTGGTGGAGCAGGACGCGCTGCTCGCCCTCGGGGTGACGCCGGTCGCGACGACCGAGTGGTTCGGGGACAAGCCGGTTCAAGGGCAAGACGGCGATCATGGCCTCGCCGTACGAGGGGTACTTCGTCTACGGCAGCCAGGACCCGCGCTCGCGGCTGCTGACCGGCCTGGGCTTCACCCTGCCGTCCGACCTCGACAAGCTGCTCGCTGACCCGGTCTACAAGGCCCTCGGCGTGGCCAAGCAGGGCCGAGGGGTCTACATCGAGGAGAACTACGACGACGACCTGTACAGCGCCAGCAGCTTCGTCTCGATCCTGAGCCTGCCGACGGTGCTGGACCAGTTGGTGCCCAGGCTCGCCAGGGCCGTCGACGGCAACCCGGCGACCACATAATTCCGACGTTATGACGAAGTGAAACCCGCCCGGGTGTGGAAGAGAGCCCGGGCGCTGGCAGAATCGGGCCCATGTCAGCAGCCGTCCCTGGGGACACCCCTGTGCAGGCCGCCGGATCCGAGCGGCGCCCGCGCGTCCTCTCCGGTATCCAGCCGACCGCGGATTCCTTCCACTTCGGCAACTACCTGGGCGCGGTCCGCCAGTGGGTGGCGCTGCAGGAGGACCACGACGCGTTCTACTGCGTCGTCGACCTGCACGCGATCACGGTCGAGTACGACCCGAAGATCCTGCGCGAGCGGACCCGCCGCTCGGCGGCCCAGCTGCTGGCCGCCGGCATCGATCCGGAGCGGTCGACCCTGTTCGTCCAGTCGCACGTGCCCGAGCACGCCCAGCTGGGCTGGGTGCTCGGCTGCATCACCGGCTTCGGCGAGGCCAGCCGGATGACCCAGTTCAAGGACAAGTCCGCCAAGGGCGGCGCGGACCGGGCCACCGTCGGGCTGTTCACCTACCCGATCCTGCAGGCCGCGGACATCCTGATCTACCAGGCCGACCGGGTCCCGGTCGGCGAGGACCAGCGCCAGCACCTGGAGCTGACCCGCGACCTGGCGCAGCGCTTCAACCACCGGTTCGGCAAGACCTTCCGGCTGCCCGAGCCGTACATCGTCAAGGAGACCGCGAAGATCTCCGACCTGCAGGAGCCGACCGCGAAGATGAGCAAGTCGGCGTCCTCGCCGGCCGGCATCATCGAGCTGCTCGACGACCCCAAGGTGAGCGCGAAGAAGATCCGCTCCGCCGTCACCGACTCCGGCCGCGACGTCGTCTTCGACCCGGAGAACAAGGCCGGCGTGGCCAACCTGCTGACCATCTACTCAGCGCTCAGCGGCAAGAAGATCAGCGAGCTCGAGGACGAGTACGCCGGCCGCGGCTACGGCGACTTCAAGAAGGACCTGGCCGAGCAGGTGGTCGAGTTCGTCACCCCGTTCCGGGAGAAGACGCTGGAGTACCTGGACGACAAGGCGCAGCTGGACGCGATCCTGGCCGCCGGGGCGGAGCGCGCCCGCGCCGTCACCGAGCCGACCCTGCAGCGCGTCTACGACCGGCTCGGCTTCGTGCCCGGCCCAGTGCAGGGCCGGTAGTCCCGGATGGCGACGATCGGTGTGGCGATCCCGATCGCCGAACCGTACGGCACCGAGCTGCAGAAGTACCGGGCCGAGTTCGGCGACCCGATGGCGGCCTCGATCCCGACCCATGTCACGTTGATGCCGCCGACCGAGGTGGCCGACGAGGACCTGGCGATGGTCGACGAGCACCTGCTGGCGGTGGCGGCCCGGTTCCCGAGCTTCCGGATCCGGCTGCGCGGTACGGCGACCTTCCGGCCGATCTCGCCGGTGGTGTTCGTCCCGCTGGCGGAGGGGATCTCGTCCTGCGAGGTGCTGCAGTCGCAGGTGCGCTCCGGCCCGCTGGAGGTCGCGCTGCGGTTCCCGTACCACCCGCACGTGACGGTGGCCCACGATCTGGACAAGGACGCGCTGGACCGCGCGTACGACGCGCTCTCGGAGTACGACGTGGCCTTCGACGTGGCGGCCTTCAGCCGGTACGAGCACGGCGCCGACGGCGTGTGGCGGCCGCAGCGGTCGTTCCCGCTGGCAGGGTAGGACTCCTTACCAGGGGTACAGGAGTCGCATGGGGATCAAGGATCGGGCCAAGGCAGTCTGGGCACGCTTCAGCCGGACGCAGTTGTGGCGCGCCTCGAAACGGTACGGCGATCGGCGCGGCAACCGGTTGGCGGGGGCAACGAGTTTCTTCGGCTTCCTGTCGATGTTCCCGCTGATCGTGCTGGCGGCCGCGGTGACCGGGAAGTTCCTGAACGCCAAGGCGGTCAGCGATCTGAAGGACGCGATCCGGACCAACCTGCCCGGGATCGGCGACCAGATCGACCTGGACTCGCTGATCAGCAACGCGGGCACGATCGGGTTGATCTCGGGCGCGTCGCTGCTGCTGACCGGGCTGGGCTGGATCGACTCGCTGCGCGCCTCGATCCGCTCGATGCACGAGCTCGACGATCAGCCGGGCAACCCGGTCAAGCTGAAGCTGACCGATCTCGGCGCGCTGATCGGGCTCGGCCTGATCGGCCTGATCGCCACCGGCGCCTCGTCGCTGCTGGTCGGCCTGTCGAACAAGATCGTCGACGCACTCGACCTGGACGGCACCTGGCTGGCCGGCTGGGGCATCCAGCTGATCAGCATCGTCGTCGGCATCGCGGCCGGCTCGGTGCTGTTCCTGTACCTGCAGACCGCGCTGCCGCGGATCATCCTGCCGCGCAAGGTGATGCTGATCGCGGCGCTGGCCGGTGGCATCGTCTTCTACCTGGCCCAGCGGCTGGGCAACTCCTACGTCAAGAACGTGATCGGCAACAACGCGGCGTACGGGACCTTGGCTCTCCCGTTGGCCCTGCTGGTGTGGATCTACCTGATGACCCGGGTGATCATGCTGATCGCCGCCTGGACCAAGGAAGCCACCCTCGACGCCCACCCGCACGCTATCGAGGTCGAAGCCGAGGCCGAGCAACTGATCCCCACCCAGATCCCAGCAGCCGACGTCGGCCTCCTCCCAGGCCCACCCGGCAAGCGCTACAAGGTAGTCCCCATCCCAGCCCGCAAGGCCGACACAGTCGCAGTAGCCGCCGGCGCCGTCCTGGGCGTAACCGCCACAGCCATAGCCGTCCAACTAGCCAGAGCCACCCGCTCGTTGAAGCGCTAGCCCTGCCGAGCGCGTCTTGCTTTAGCGGCTGTTTTTGCCTTGGCCCGTAGGGCTCGGGGGCGGCGGAGGAACAGGGGGAGCAGGAGGATGGGTGGGGCGGCCCAGGCCCACACCGGGACCTTGTAGGCCGCTGAGTGGACCAGTGCGTTGGAGACCCGCGCGGTGCGGATGCGCAGGGGCGGTAGGGCTGAGGCCTTCTTGGAGGTGTTGGGGCCCTCGCCCTGGGTGGTACTGGCCGTCTTGGGTGGGGCGGCGGCTACCGGCTTGACCAGGGTGCCGATCGGAGACAGCGCGGAGTACGACTTGAAGGCCCAGTCCAGCAGGCTGGAGGCATCCTGGGTGATGCCGTGCGGCGAGTTCATCATCGTGACGACCAGCGTGTGCCCGTTCCGCCGGGCCGCGCCGACGAACGTGTTCCGCGCCAGCGTCGTGTAGCCGGTCTTCACGCCCAGCGCGCCGTCGTAGTTGAACAGCAGCTTGTTCTGATTGGCGACCTGGTAGCTGCCGCCGTTCTTCGCCAGCGGGAAGTTCGTGTACTTCGTCGACGCGTACTTCGCGAAGTCCGGCCGACTCAACCCCGCCTGCGCGAAAAGCGCCAGGTCGTAAGCGCTCGAGTACTGCCCGTCGGCGTCCAGCCCGGTCGGGTCGGTCACATGCGTGTCCAGCGCCCCGATCTCAGCCGCCTTCTTGTTCATCCGCTGAATCGTCCCCGGCACGCCACCCTCGTCATGACAAACCAGCGCGTGAACAGCGTCGTTGCCCGACGCCAGGAACATCCCCTGGAACAGCAGATCGACCGAATACCGGAGACCCGGGTAGACCCCGACCTTGCTCCCGATGATCGACGCATCCTCGTCGCTACCGATCACCTGGTCGCTCTTGTTGAGCCGCGGCAGCAGTACCAGAGCAGTGAGCGTCTTGAGCGTGCTGGCCGGCCGCAGCTTGGCATGCGGCGCCTTGGCCGCCAGTACGTCGCCGGTGTCCACATCTGCGACCACGTACGCCGACGCCTGCACGGCCGGCGGCGTCGCGCCATCGGCGACAACCGTCGGCTCCGCAGTCAGCTGGTCGCCGCCGACCGGGGTGTTGAGGCCCTGGCCGGCGGCGGTCGCAGCAAGAGGTCCGGCCACCGCGAGCGCCGTGGAGGCGACCGCGGTGACGCAGACCGTCAGGAGGACACGCATCGCGGAGACTCTAGACGCCCGATGGGGCAAGAGTCACGCCCGGTAGGCAGTCCACGCGTTGGAGATCCGGGTGCTCTGACCCGGGGTGAACTGGTTGTAGCAGGAGTCGTAGGAGTAGTCCATGTAGTTGTGGATCGGGTCCAGGCCGGGCAGCGAGCAGGAGTTGCGGCCGGTCGGGCAGCCGGAGCTGGCGCTGCTCTGGGCCGGCGTGTCGGAGACCGAGTCGTTCGTGCTCGTGCAGCCACCCTGGAAGGTGTGGTAGAGCCCGAACCAGTGGCCGGCCTCGTGGGTGGCGGTCTTGCCGAGGTTGAAGTTGGTCGCCGAGCCGCCCGGCAGTGAGCTGTACTGCACCCGGATGCCGTCGATGCTCGGGTTGCTCGCGTAGTCCCACGGGAAGGTCGCGATGCCGAGGTAGGAGAAGTCGACCAGCCAGATGTTGAGCGCGTTCTTGCCGCCCTTGCGGGTCTGCGAGCGGTACGTGGTGCTCTGGCCGTCGGTGTGCCAGGTGTCGTTGTTGTACCGGTAGGTGCCGGCCAGCGTGAAGGTGAAGCCGGTGTTCGCCGCGGCGGACGACTCGCCACCGGCGAAGTCCTGGTTCAGCTCGGCGATCTGCTGGCTGATCTGGGTGGCGGTGACGTCACCGGCGCCGCTGCTGCTGCGCATCACGTGGATGTAGACCGGCACGGTGGCGGCCGCCAGCTTGCCGGCCTTCGGCGCGAGTCCGCGCGCCTGCTTGGCCTTCAGCAGCTGAGCGGTCTTCGCGTCGATCGCCTTCTGCTCCGCGGCCGACAGCTCGCGGTGGTCGGCGCCGAAGCCGCCACGCGCGGACGGGCCCTCGGAGGGCTGGAAACACGGGTTGGTCAACTGGTCCGCCGGCAGCTTCGCGGTGGCCTGGCCACCGAGCGGGCTGAAGGCGAGTGCGGTACCGGCCAGCATCACGGCCAGTACGCGGGGGCGGGTGATGAGAGATCGCATAGAAGCGCTCCTCGGATCATTGGCCGCGGGGCGGGCGGCCGGATCAGCCGATTTTGAGCGTCATCCCGGCAACTGGAAAGAAGTTCCCTGTCAGATAGGTGCCACGGCAGTACTGCGCCGAAGCACCGGCCCGACCGCTGTCGCGCGCAGCCCCTCGCCGCTCACCGCGCGGCCAAGGCGGTCGTCCGGGCCTTGGTGAAGGAGCTGATCTCGTCGCCGCCCAGGTAGCCCCAGGGGAACTCGGTGGGGTTGTCGCCCAGCCGCTCGAAGACCTTGGCTGCCGAGGGCAGGTCACCGCTCTGGCTGAAGGCGAGCGCAAAGGTGTTGAGATACAGCGGCCAGCCCGGCCGAAACTCGGCTGCAGGGTGCCAGATCGACAGTCCGGCGGCCGTCAGCAGGTCGGTCCGTACATCCTCGCGGGCCATGTACTGCGTGCGCTTCTCGCCCTTCAGGTCGATCATCACTTCCAGATGAGCCAGCGCGACGAGGGCGTGCAGCATGCTGCCGTCTCCACCGCGGACCGCGCCGTCCCGGGCGAACTGGTGCATCCACTCGTGGCTGCCGGACCACTTGTTGCACAGCGTCTGCATCCACTCGGCATGCGCCTTCAGACTCGTGGGATGCCGCTCGATCGCCTGCGCGAAGCGGAACTCGCCGTCCTCCAACGGAAGCTGCAGTCCGCGCGCCGTCCGCACCAGGAAGGCCCAGGCCGTCACGTCGTCCGGGGTTCGCACGACGACGTTGTAGAGGTAGGCCTCGGCCAGCCGGAGTCGCTCGAAGAAGAGAGCGAACCGATCCCGCCCCGTGTGCTCCGCCCCGTACCTACCGCGAGCCTGCCAGGCCCACGCCACGGCATGGCAACCGCGGACCAGCTGGGCCAGCACATCGTCGGCCGCAAGCGGTCCGATCCAGTCCTGTACTCCGGGAACGGCCCCACACGTCTCGAGCAGGAACGCCTTGTCATCCGGATGCTCGGCAGCCACCAGGACTGCCCGAGCCGTCGGCCAGTCCTGCGCGCTGAGGGCATCGCGCAGCGACCAGGCCTGCTGATCGCCCATGCAGGGGTCGATCTCGAGGACTGACCCGGCCTTGCCCCGCCGTAGTGGGCTCATCGACCCATCCCTTCGTGATCGGTCATCACTGGCCGCGCTGCTGTCTGACGAAGTTGATGACGCCGACCGCGCTACCGACGAGGAGGATCTTGGTGATGAAGCCCGGCAGGCTCAGCGCCACGACTCCGGGCAGCACAACGCAGACCCACAGGGCCGGAACCCACACCTTGGGGGCCTGGACCCAGTTCCTGAAGTTGTCGATCCGCCTGACTCGCTTCCAGGGGATCTGCTCAGGCGACCGGGCAGGCAGCGGTATCCGCAGCCCCTCAGGCACCGCGGCGTCGACCAGTGCGACCGCCTCACGTCCTTTGCGCCACAGCGTCGGCTCGACCGGCACCTGGAAGCCGTCCTGGCGGACCAGCCGCCGTCCGCCGTCCTCGAAGGCGAGCACTCCGGCCAGCTCGTCGTACCTAGCCTCGGACGGGCTGCCGGTCTGGAGCCGGGCCCCGGTCTCGCTGACGAACAGCAGATCGTTGCTCTCCGGGCTGTCGATCGAGCGGAACGAGCGGCCGCTCGGCTTGCCCTGCGGGGCCGGAGCGGCGCCCAGCCAGTCCAGCTGAGGGTCGCCCGCGCCGTCCGGATCCACCGATACGAGCAGGTCCGTCCAGAGGTCGTAGGCGGCTCGCTGGACGTCCGCGACGGTGGTCGCGTCGATCTCGGCGGCCACCTCGTCGACGCTCATCGACGCGGGTCTGTCGAGCAACGTGTCGCTCGCGGCCAGGAAGGGCAGCCACCGCTCGGCCGGCTCCTCGCTCATCCGCCGGATGTGCAGGGCGAGATCGTCGCGTAGCTCGGTCGGGTCGGGACCCCGGTCGCGGAGCCGGCGCACCACGGCGGTGGCCTCGGCCACCACGACCGGCACCGCTTCCGGGACGACGTCCATCCCCGCGGTCACGAGCGCGTGATGGGCGTCGATCATCTCGTAGGAGGACCAGGCGCTGTAGCCGACGCCCTGGTCGTGCCGCAGACCGCGCTGCAGATCGCGCTCCAGCGCCCGTTGCAGCGCCGTCGCCCCGTACGACCGCTCCAACGTCCCGGACAGGGCGAACTTGTTCGGCCGCCCAGCGATACCCGCCTGCTGCGGCTGGTCACAAGGCACAGCCACCGGTGTGGGGAGCCGCGGGCCTGGTGGTAGCGGCAACGCGAGCCCGGCCGGTGGCGGTCCGGAGAGCGCGAGGACGGCGTTGCCCTGGGCAAAGGCCCGCCCGGCGAGCTCACGGAGCCGGTCCTCGTCAGCGGTGTAGAGACCGAACTCGTCGTCGCCCACCAACCCGGGGCCGCGGGCGCCGTACCGCCAGAGCAGGTGGCCGCTGACCTCGCCGAAGCCGCGGCCGGATCCCTCGGCGCGCAGCACCCGGCGCTCGTGCTCGAGCTCCGAGAGGTCCGGCGCGCCGACCCAGCGGCAGACGTCGCGCAGGAAGGCCACCACGTCCTCAGGCTCGCCCGTGACATCGAAGCTCGTGTGCAGCAGGCTGACGTGCCCGTTGACGGGCGTCCGGATGGAGTCCCGCCCGTGCAGCGCGAGGTGTTCGAGCAGGTGCAGCCAGCCACGGGTCGGCATCGTCTCGTCGACCATGCCCGCGCGGAACCACAGACTGGCCCGCAGCGTGCCCTGGCCCGGCGCCCAGAGGACCGGGACGCCGTCCACCTCAGTCGACCGCAGCTTCATGCCGGATCCCCCGTTCGTGACTTGTACCGGCACATCTTGCCGGATGTCGAGACCAGGCCACGGAGGTTTTCCACAGTTGCAGCTTTTGACATCCCACATTGACATCCGGGCCCGGGCTTGCGTCAATGGACTGACAGCAGACCAATAGAACCCCTCCGGGAGTGACCGTGAGCTCTAAGACCGGCAGACTGACCGTGCAGGAACTCCGGGACCAGGTCGGAGCCGGGCGGATCGATACCGTGCTGGTCGCGATCACCGACATGCAGGGGCGATTGCAGGGCAAGCGCTGCGGCGCCCGGTACTTCGTCGAAGAGGTGCTCGCGCACGGCACCGAGGGCTGTAACTACCTGCTGGCCGTCGACGTGGACATGAACACCGTCGACGGCTACGAGATGTCCTCGTGGGAGCGCGGCTACGGCGACCTCCTGATGGCACCTGACCTCACCACGCTGCGCCTGCTGCCCTGGCTCGAAGGCACCGCGCTCGTGCTCTGCGACGTCCAGTGGCTCGACAAGACCCCGATGCCCGCCTCGCCCCGGCAGATCCTCAAGAAGCAGCTCGACCGGCTCGCCGAGCGCGGGCTGAAGGCGTACGTCGGTACCGAGCTCGAGTTCATCGTCTTCAACGACACCTTCGAGCAGGCCTGGACCAAGGGCTACAAGGACCTCGACCCGGCCAACCAGTACAACGTCGACTACTCCCTGCTCGGCACCGCCCGGATCGAGCCGTTGCTGCGCGACATCCGCCTCTCGATGGAGGGCGCCGGCCTGTACGTCGAGTCCGCCAAGGGCGAGTGCAACCTCGGCCAGCACGAGATCGCCTTCCGCTACGACGAGGCGCTGGCGACCTGCGACAACCACTCGATCTACAAGAGCGGCGCCAAGGAGATCGCCTCGAAACACGGCAAGAGCCTGACCTTCATGGCGAAGTTCGACGAGCGCGAGGGCAACTCCTGCCACATCCACCTGAGCTTCCGCGCCGACGACGGCACCGCGGTCCTCGCGGGTGACAACGAGTACGGCTTCTCCGACCTGATGGAGCGGTTCATCGCCGGCCAGCTGGCGTGCCTGGAGGAGTTCACCTACCTGCTCGCGCCGAACATCAACTCGTACAAGCGGTTCGTGGCCGGCAGCTTCGCGCCGACGGCCGTTGCCTGGGGCATCGACAATCGCACCTGCTCGCTGCGGGTGGTCGGCCACGGCGAGTCCTTGCGCGTCGAGAACCGCTTGCCAGGCGGCGATGTGAACCCGTACCTCGCCGTCGCGGCCCTGATCGCGGCCGGCCTGCACGGTATCGAGAACGAGCTCGAGATGGAGCCGATGCTGCAGGGCAACGCCTACACCTCGGACAAGCCGCACGTCCCCTCGACCCTGCGTGAGGCGGCCGCGCTCTTCGGTGGCTCGAAGATCGCCCGCGAGGCCTTCGGTGACGAGGTCGTCGAGCACTACGTCAACGCGGCCCGGGTCGAGCTGGATGCCTACGACGCGGCGGTGACCGACTGGGAGCGGATCCGTGGCTTCGAACGCCTCTGAGCGCCCACGCATCGGCATCACCACCTACCTCGAGCCGATCATCTGGGGAGTCTGGCACCGCGACGCCGCGCTGCTGCCGCGCGTCTACCTCGACTCGGTGGTCGCGGCGGGCGGCGTACCGGTGCTGCTGCCGCCGGTCGGTACGGACCCATCGATCCTCGACCTGCTCGACGGACTGATCATCGCGGGCGGTTGCGACGTCGATCCTGCCTCGTACGCCGCTGAGCCACACCCTGAGACCGTCGACACCCGGCCCGGTCGCGATGAGCACGAGGCGATCCTGATCAGGGCGGCCCTCGACGCGGACCTGCCGCTGCTCGCGATCTGCCGGGGACTGCAGATGCTCAACGTGACGCTCGGCGGCACCCTGCAGCAGCATCTGCCCGACGCCGTGGCCCATGACGAGCACCGTCCGTCGCCCGCGATCTTCGGCCGGACCGAGGTCAAGATCGAGCCGGATACCAAGGTGGGCAGCATCTTCGGCGAGCAGACGACCGTGCACTGCTATCACCACCAGGCCCTCGATCGCGTCGGCGACGGCCTCCGGGTCACCGCGCGGGCCGGTGACGGCACCGTCGAGGCGGCCGAGGTCGATGGCTCGGACTTCGCCGTCGGCGTCCAGTGGCATCCCGAGGAGAACCCCGAAGACCTGCGGCTGATCGCCGCACTCGTTGCTGAAGGCAAGAAAAGGAGCACTCGCCGGTGACGCACGACGTGATCAACCCCGCGACCGAGAAGGTCGTCCGGAGCATCGAGCTCGCCACGGTCGAGGACACCGACGCCGCGATCGCCCGGGCCGCCGAGGCGTTCCGGACCTGGCGTGAGGTGACACCGGCCGATCGCGGCCGGTTGCTGCGCAGGTTCGCGGACGCGGTCGATGCCGATCTCGAGAACCTGGCACGACTGGAGGTCGAGAACGCCGGGCACACGATCAGCAACGCCCGCTGGGAAGCCGGCAACGTCCGGGATGTCCTCAACTACTACTCGGCCGCACCGGAGCGGCTGTTCGGCAAGCAGATCCCCGTTGCCGGGGGCATCGACCTCACCTTCCACGAGCCGCTCGGCGTGGTCGGCATCATCGTGCCGTGGAACTTCCCGATGCCGATCGCGGGCTGGGGCTTCGCGCCCGCGCTGGCGGCGGGCAACACGGTCGTCCTCAAGCCGGCCGAGCTGACTCCGTTGACCGCCATCCGCATCGGTGAGCTGGCATCGGAGGCGGGGATCCCGCCGGGAGTACTGGAGATCGTGCCCGGCGCCGGAACGGTGGTCGGTCAACGGTTCGTCACGCATCCGGCCGTCCGGAAGGTCGTCTTCACCGGCTCGACCGGGGTCGGCAAGCAGATCATGGCGGGGTGTGCCGACCAGGTGAAGCGGTTGACGCTCGAGCTGGGTGGCAAGTCGGCGAACATCGTCTTCGCCGACTCGGATCTGGCCAAGGCGGCCGCGCAGGCGCCGTACGGGGTGTTCGACAACGCCGGGCAGGACTGCTGTGCGCGGTCGCGGATCCTGGTCGAGCGGACGGCGTACGAGCGGTTCATGGAGCTCTTCGAGCCCGCCGTGCAAGGTGTCAAGGTCGGCGATCCCAGCGACCCCACCACGGAGATGGGCCCGCTGATCTCGGCCCAGCAACTCGAACGAGTCGCCGGCTACGTGCCGGACGATTCCCAAGTCGCCTTCAAAGGCAGCGCGCCGAGCGGCCCGGGATACTGGTTCCCGCCGACCGTGCTGGCGGTCGACCCCGGTGATCGGGCCGCGCGCGAGGAGATCTTCGGGCCGGTCGTCGCGGTGATCCCGTTCGAGGACGAGGCCGATGCGCTCCGGATCGCCAACGACTCGGAGTACGGGCTGTCCGGATCGATCTGGACCCGGGACGTCGGCCGGGCGCTGCGGGTCGGGCGCGGGGTGGAGGCGGGCAACCTGTCGGTCAACTCGCACTCGTCGGTGCGGTACTCCACGCCGTTCGGCGGCTACAAGCAATCCGGGCTCGGTCGCGAGCTCGGGCCGGACGCGCTGGACGCGTTCACCGAGACCAAGAACATCTTCATCTCAGCGTGAGATATCGGGAGGACTGAATGGACGTCAAGGCACACCGCTTGGAGGGCCGCGTCGCGGTCGTCACCGGGGGCGCCAGCGGAATCGGCCTGGCATCAGTGCGACGGCTGGCGGCCGAGGGCGCCAAGGTGGTCGTCGGCGACGTCGACCCTGCCGCCGGCAAGGCGACCGCGGACGAAGTCGGCGGCTTGTTCGTGCAGACCGACGTGACCAGTGACGCTGATGTCGAGAACCTGTTCAAGCAGGCCTTCGACACCTACGGCAGCGTCGACATCGCGTTCAACAACGCCGGCATCTCGCCGCCCGAGGACGGCTCGATCCTGGAGACCGGCCTGGAGGCCTGGCGCAAGGTGCAGGAGGTCAACCTGACCTCGGTGTACCTGTGCTGCAAGCACGTCATCCCCTACATGCAGCGCCAGGGCAAGGGCTCCATCATCAACACCGCCTCGTTCGTCGCGGTGATGGGCGCCGCCACCTCGCAGATCTCGTACTCCGCGTCGAAGGGCGGCGTGCTCGCGATGAGCCGCGAACTGGGCGTCGAGTTCGCGCGGCAGGGCATCCGCGTCAACGCACTGTGCCCCGGCCCGGTCAACACGCCGCTGCTGAAGGAACTGTTCGCCAAGGACGAGGAGCGGGCCAACCGCCGCCTGGTCCACGTACCGATGGGCCGGTTCGGCGAGCCGGAGGAGATCGCGGCCGCGGTCGCCTTCCTGGCCAGCGACGACTCGTCCTTCATCACCGCCAACACGTTCCTCGTCGACGGAGGCATCTCAGGCGCGTACGTCACCCCCCTCTGAATTCCTTACGTCCGAAGAAGTGTCTGGCACGTACCCCACTTCTTCGGACGTAAGGAACTAGGGTGGCGGCGGCTACGGGGAGAGTGGGTGGCAGGGTGGCAGGCGCGGACGAGGCGGTGTTCCGGCCGGTACGGGCCGGGAACCCGTTCGAGGAGACCGTCGAACGGTTGCTGCAGGCAATCAAACTCGGCGTGGTCGGGCCGGGGGAGCGGCTGCCCGCCGAGCGCGACCTGGCGGCCCGGCTGAATGTCAGCCGGGAGACCCTGCGGGAGGCGATCAAGGCGCTCACCGACTCCGGCTACGTCGAGTCCCGCCGCGGCCGGTACGGCGGGACCTTCGTCAACGAGCGCCTGCCCAAGGCACGGCGCGTCAGCGCGAAGCCGTTCACCCGTGAGCAGGGCGCCGACGTCGACGACGCCCTGGTACTCCGCTACGCCCTGGAGACCGGAGCAGCCGAAGCGGCAGCCTCCCGCGACCTCACCGAGGCGGAGATCGACCATCTCCGCAGCTGCCTGGCGGAGACGTCGGCCGCCAAACTGGCCGACTACCGGCGGATGGATTCGCGTCTGCACCTGGCGATCGCGGAGGTCAGCGGCTCGCCGTCGCTGACGTCGGCGACCGCCGACGTACGGATGCGGCTGAACGAGCT
The DNA here is from genome assembly GCF_039525325.1 of Kribbella koreensis. Classification (NCBI taxonomy): domain Bacteria; kingdom Bacillati; phylum Actinomycetota; class Actinomycetes; order Propionibacteriales; family Kribbellaceae; genus Kribbella; species Kribbella koreensis. Next base: position 132,077 of record NZ_BAAAHK010000007.1, on the reverse strand, counting down.
GCTCGACGCGATCCCCTTGCTGGCGGTCAATCTGGAGCACTCCAACCACCAGCACGAGGCGATCGTCGCGGCGATCCTGGCCGGTGAACCGGCCGCCGCCCGGCAGGCCATGCAGGAGCATCTGTCCGGCACTGCGGCACTGTTGCGCGCCTTCTTGACCTGATTTCTGAACAGCCTCACCTGATTCCTTGACAGCGGGTGTGGCGCATGTCTCAATGGTCCGCAAAGGTCTGTATGAAGACCATTGGGAGGCATTCGTGAGCAACGACCTGACCGACGACGAAAAACGCCTGCACCAGCTGGGCTACGCCCAGGAGCTGTCCAGAACGATGTCGGGGTTCTCGAACTTCGCCGTCTCGTTCACGATCATCTCGATCCTGTCCGGCTGCCTGACCCTGTACGGCTTCGGGATGAACACCGGCGGCCCGGTGATGATCGTCTGGGGCTGGCCGATCGTCGGCCTGATGACCTTGCTGGTCGGGCTGGCGATGGCAGAGGTCTGCTCGAGCTTCCCGACCGCTGGTGGCCTGTACTACTGGTCGGCCAAGCTCGCGCCGTCCAACGGGGCCGCCTGGTCCTGGTTCACCGGCTGGTTCAACTTCCTCGGCCAGGTCGCCGTCACCGCCGGCATCGACTTCGGCGCCGCGTTCTTCCTGAACGCGTTGCTGGACCTGCAGTTCGGCTTCAGTGCGACGCCGGGGCACACGATCCTGCTGTTCGGCTGCATCCTGCTCGTGCACGCGCTGCTGAACTCGGTCGGCGTGAAGCTGGTCGCCCGGCTCAACGACATCAGCGTCTGGTGGCACATCGTCGGCGTCGTCTTCATCGTCGCGGTGCTCGCCTTCGTGCCCGACCACCACCAGTCGGCCGGCTTCGTCTTCGGCCACTTCGTCAACAACACCGGCTGGAGCTCGACCTTCTACGTCGCGCTGCTCGGCCTGCTGCTCGCGCAGTACACCTTCACCGGGTACGACGCGTCCGCGCACATGACCGAGGAGACGCACGACGCCGCCCGGTCGGGCCCGCGCGGCATCGTGATGTCGATCCTGGTCTCGCTGGCGGCCGGCTGGGTGCTGCTGATCGGCCTGACGTTCGCGATCCAGAGCTACGACGGCGCGCTCGGCAGCGACACCGGCGTACCGCCCGCGCAGATCTTCATCGACGCGGTCGGCGCCTCGCTGGGCAAGATCCTGCTGCTCGTCGTGGTCGGCGCCCAGCTGTTCTGCGGGATGTCGTCGATGACGGCCAACTCGCGGATGATCTACGCCTTCTCCCGCGACGGCGCGCTGCCGGCCTCGAAGTTCTGGCACAGGATCAACCCGAAGACCCGGACGCCGACCAACGCGATCTGGCTGGCCGGCGGCGGCGCCTTCCTGCTCGGCCTGCCGTACCTGTGGAACGCGACGGCGTACGCCGCGGTGACCTCGATCGCGGTCATCGGGCTCTACATCGCCTACGTGATGCCGACCTTCCTGCGGCTGCTCAAGGGCGACAAGTTCGAGCCGGGCCCGTGGCACCTGGGCCGCTGGAGCCGGCCGATCGGCATCATCGCGGTGGCCTGGGTCGTCTTCATCACCATCCTGTTCATGCTCCCGACCGTCAGCCCGGTCGCCAAGAGCACCTTCAACTACACCCCGATCGCCGTCCTGGTCGTCCTCGGCTTCGCTGGCATCTGGTGGCTGGTCTCGGCCCGCAAGTGGTTCACCGGCCCCAAGGTCCAGGGCACCGCCGAGGAACTGGCCGCCATCGAACGCGACCTCGAATCCATCTGACCCCACAAGCCCACCTCTGGTGGGCTCGAACACCCACCGGCGACCTTGAACAAGATATTTCGTGTTCAAGGTCGCCGCTCGGTGTTCAAGCCCACTACTGGCGGGTCTGCCCGCTAGTGGGGGGCTTGGACAGGAAGCGGCGTGTCGGGGGTGACGGAGTCGTGTCGGGGCACTGCTGTGCCAGGGGGTGATTTCGGCTAATTTTGAGCGCCGCGCCGGGGAATTGCGCACTTTTGTGCGGGTTACTCGTTTAAACAGTGAGGTAACGAGCTGATGGCCGGGCGATCTCCATATGTGACACTCGCCGTGGCCATTGGCACTCGACTGTGATGTCGGCGAATGTAATCCTTCGGGGAGAATGTGGATCGATGACTGACGACGAGCTGGTCGGGCGCGCCGGACTGGTCGAGCGTGCGAAGAAGCAGCTCGAGACCAGTGGCAGCGTGCTGCTCTACGGCCCGACCGGGATCGGCAAGTCCGCCACCGGCCGGGCGCTGGTCGCTGAACGGGCCCGGGCCGGCTGTCGCGTACTGAGCGCCGCCCCCTCCCAGAGCGAGGCCGGCCTGCCGTACGTCACCCTCCTCGACCTGTTGTCCAACCAGCTCGAGCTCGCCTGGCAGGTGCTGCCCGACCACCTCCGCCAGCCGCTGGAGGTGGCACTACTCAAGTCGAGTGCCCCCGACACGGTCCGCGACGAGCTGGCCGTGCGCCTCGCAGTGCTGCACGTACTGCGTCGCCTGGCGGCCTCTGGACCGGTCCTGCTGGTTGTCGACGACATCCAATGGGTCGACCCGTCCAGTCTCGAAGTACTGACCTTCTGCGCCCGGCGCCTGACCGAGGGCGTCCACATGCTCGCCACTGAGCAGGTGGCCGACGGCGACCTCCCGGTGATGGCCGAGGCCTGCCCTGAGCCCGTGCTGCAGCTGGAAGTCCCACCGCTCGCCGAGCCCGACGTACTGGCCCTGCTCCGCAACAGGCTCTCCAGCCCGCTACCTGTCCGTACTGCGCGCCGCATCTTCACCGCGAGCGCAGGCAACCCGTTCATGGCACTGGAGCTGGGCCGGGCCATCCTCCGCCACCCGCAAGGCGTCTCGCCCAACGACCCGCTGCCAGTGTCGAGTCGGCTGAAGACGCTGCTGGGGGACCGGCTCGCCGACCTCACTCCGGCGACGTACGAGCTGCTGTTGCATGCGGCCTCCTCGCCGCGCCCGACGACCAGCCAGCTGGCCCAGTCCCTCAACCGCCCGGTCGATGTCGGCCTGGCCGAGGCAGAAGCGCTTGGCTTGATCGATGTCTCGTCCGAGCGGCTGCGCTTCTCCCACCCGCTCCTCAGGGAGTTCGTGTACGCCGAGGCGACCTCTGCCGCCCGCAGACAAGCACACGCCCAGCTGGCCCTGGTCGTAGACGAGCCGGTCGAGAACGCGACCCACCGGGCTCTGGCGACGCAGGAGGCTGACACTGGTCTCGCGGCCACCATCGAGGCGGCTGCTGTCGTCGCGGGCGGCCGTGGAGCGCTTGGAGCTGCTGCGACGCTCTGGCGCCTCGCTGCCGAGCGCACGCCTGCTGACGAGCAAGACGACCGGGCTATGCGGCTGACCAGTGCGGCAGATGCTGCCGCGGCGGCCGGGCACCTGGTCGAGTCGGCCGAGATGGCGCGGCTCGCAGTACAGGCTGCGACTCGTCCAAAGACCAAGGTGGCGGCACTCCTGCTCCTGGCGGACGCTGCATGGCCCGAGCGGGAGCAGCGGATCGCACTGCTGGCGGAAGCCTTCGAGGCGGCAGTGGGTGACCCGCAGCTCGAGGCACGGGTGCGGATCCTGCGCAGCAACAGCGCGTACTTCGAGCGGCGGTTCGACGACGCCCAAGAGGACGCCGAGGTGGCCGAGAGGCTGGCGCGGGAGTGCGGCGATACCGAGGTCCTGATCGAGGCTTTGAGCGCGGCCAGCAACATCCGGATGGCGCGTGGTGGCGAGCAGGGCTCATCCGATGCACTGCTGGAGCAGGCGGCTGAGCTGGCCCGCGCCCTGCCGCTGTCGATGGCTGTGGTGAATGCCCGGCAGATGGCGGCGATGCGTGAGCTGTTCGGCGGCCGGACGAGTGCGGCGATCGAGCAGATCAGCGCGCTGGTCGACGAGGTGCGGGAGGCAGGCGCGGTCCGCTGGCTGGCCTCGACGCTGATCTCCGCGACGGCCATCTACGAGCGCAGCGGCCGTGGGGCCGACGCGCTTGTCGCGGGTCACGAGTGCTACCAGCTGATGCAGGATCTGGGCGACGAGCCCGAGGTGGGTCTGGTCGTCGCCTGCCGCGCCGAGTGGGCGGGCGGAACGGCGACGATGGCGCGTGAGCTGGCCGATGCGGCACTAGAGGGTTGCAAGCTCGTCGGCAACGAGGAGTGGACCGGCCCGGCGCTCATGGGCGTCGGCATCATCGGCGTACTGATGGGTGATCCGCAGCGGGCGGTCGAGGCCTTCGATGCGATCGCGGACTCGGGTGAGGGCGCGATGCCGTACGACCCGGCCATCATCCCCTGGCACGCGGACTATGCCGAGGCACTGGTCGCTGCAGGTCGACTCGATGACGCAGCCGCTCTCATCGCCGAGATCCGGGAGCGGGCCGAGACGCTTGACCGGTCGGTCGTGTTGCTCGGGCTGGCGCGTTCCGAGGCGCTGCTGATCGCCAAGCAGGGCGACCCGGCCGCGGCGCTGGAGCTGCTGGAGAAGACGATCACGACGGCGGGGGACCACATCTACCCGCTCGACCTGGCGCGTTGCGAGCTGACCCGTGGCCGGGTGGCCCGGCAGGCTCGTCGCCGGTCGGTGGCGCGGACGGCGTTCCTGGACGCGATCGAGCAGTTCGAGGCGTACGGCGCGCCCGCCTGGCGTGAGGTGGCCGAGACGGAGTTGGCGCGTCTCGACGTACCGAGCCGGAGCCGGCAGCCGTCCGAGCTGACCGACAACGAGCTGCAGATCGTCGCGATGGTCCGGGACGGCTCCACCAACCGGGAGATCGCGGCGGCGCTCTACCTGAGCGTCAAGGCGGTCGAGTCCCAGCTGACCAGGCTGTACCGCCGCTTCGGCGTCGCCAACCGCACCCAACTGCTGCGCACTGTCGACCGCAACGGACACTAGTCGGGTGAAGCTCGAACGCAAGCATGCTCTGGTCCTGATCGGTATCGCCGTCTGGAACGTCGTCACCTACGTGACGTTCATCAAGAACCTGGCCGGCACGGAAGGCCGTCCCAAGGGGTACTACATCGCGCACACCGTGCTGATCGTGGTGAACCTGGTGATCGCGGCCGTGCTCGGCAAGTGGGGCGTGCAGGCGCTCAAGAGCAAGGCGCTCACGGACGCGCGAAACGCGACGGACTGACCCCGAGCATCTTGCGGAAGTGCCGGTTCAGGTGCGACTGGTCGTAGAACCCGGCCAGTACCGCGACCTCCGCGGTTGGGCGGCCTTCGAGTAGGTAGCGCCGGGCCAGCTCGACCCGCCGCCCGGTCAGGTAGCGGTGCGGCGGCATGCCGTACTCCCGGCTGAACGCGCGGACCAGGTGGACCGGGTGCGCGTGCACCAGCTTCGACGCCTCGTCGAGGGTGATCCCTTGGGGCAGGTGCCCGTCGAGCACCTCCCTCAGCTTGGTCGCGACGGCTGCGTCCCGCCGGTCGGGTGGGTCGATGACCTGCTGGCGCAGGTGCTGTTGCAGGCGCTCTTCGATCAGGGTGAGTCGGCTCTGCGCTTCCAGGTCTTCGCGGCCGTCCACCAGCACGCCATGGAGCTGGTGGATGCGCCGTCGGAGTACAGGATCGACGTACTCCGGGGTGTCGACCGCTGCGCCGACCAGGCCGGCTCCGCCGAGGCGATCCGGGTCCAGGTAGAGCACGCGCTTGCGGAAGCCCTCCGGGTGCACGGATCGGCCGTCGTGCGGGACATTGGGCGGCAGGAGCGACACCTGCGCTTGTGCCAGCCCGTGCTCGCGGTGGTCCAGGTCGTACCGGACAGCGCCCTCGTCGACGATCAGTACGGTCCAGGCGTCGTGCGTGTGGCTCGGGTACGCGTGCGACGGGAAGTAGGCGTGCAACACCTCGACGACCCCGTCCATGGCGGGTCGCCAGGCCTTCACCTGCGCGCCACTACTCACAGCGTCCAACATACGCTCGGGGTATGAAGGTCTACGTCAGCGCGGACATGGAAGGCGTCACGGGGCTGGTCGACGCGGAGGACGTCCAGCCTGGTGGGCGGGACTACGAGCGCGGCCGGGTGATGATGACCGAGGACGTCAACGCGGCCGTCCGCGGGGCCTTCGCGGGTGGGGCGTCGTCGGTTCTCGTCAACGACGCGCACGGGCCGATGCGCAATCTGCTGCCTGACCAGCTCGATCCCCGGGTCACGCTGATCAAGGGCCGGCCGAAGCCGATGGGGATGATCGAGGGGCTGACCCCGGGGTACGACGCGGTCGTCTGCGTCGGGTTCCATGCCCGGGCCGGGGTGCTGGGGGTGCTCAGCCACAGCTTCATGGGGCACGAGATCGAGGACATCTGGCTCGACGATCGGGTGGTCGGAGAGATCGGGCTGCTGCAGGCGACGGCCGCGGCGTACGGCGTACCGGTGGCTGCTCTGACCGGCGATGACAGTGCTTGCGCGGAGATGACCGAGTGGGACTCGTCGGTGACTGTCGTGCCGGTGAAGTTCGCGAAGGATCGCTTCGCTGCTCAGCTGGTGCCGGTCGCCGAGGCTCGCGCCGCAATCGAGGCCGGGGTCGAGGCCGCCGTGCGTACGCCGCGCACGACGCCGACGGTGAGCCGGAGTGCTCACCGGCTGGCCGTGCGCTGGCAGAACGCGTCGATCGCCTCGCACCTGCCGGCCATCCCGGGCGTCACCCGCACCGACGATCGCACGGTTCTGGTCGAGGCGCCGATGCCTGACCTCTACCGCCTCTTCAACCTCTTCCTACGCGTCGCGACCGCGATCACCAGCAACCCGCCGTACTGCTGACGCAAGCAGCTCCGGGCTCTCGAGCTGGGGGAGATGCCCGGTGTTCTCGAGTACGTCGAAAGTCGCCCCCGGAATCGCCTCGGCCAACGCGCGCCCGTACTCCGGATCGACGATCCGGTCGCAATCACCCCAGATGACGTGGGTAGGCACCTTGACCCCAGCCAGCCGCCCGCGCAACGTCGGGTCGGTCATCTCGGTGGCGTAGACGGCCAGCGTCGCGCGATTGCCCGCCAGCACCTCTCGCGCCGCCGGCGGCAGCGCCTCCGGATCGATCTGGAACTTCTCCGGGGCGAAGTAGCTCAGCCTGGCGATCGTCGGGAAGTCCAGCGCGAAGAAGTCCGCCACCGGATGCCCGTCCACCTCGATCCCCACCGCATCGACCAGCACAACGGCCTTCAGTCGATCGGGCCGCAGCAACGCCAACTCCGCCGCGATCCACCCACCGATCGAGTTGCCCACGACGGTCACCTCGTCGAGCTCCAGCTCATCCAGAAGCTCCGCGTAGACCGCAGCCAGCCCAGCGATGGTAGTCAGCCCGGTCGGCCGCGCCGTACCCCCGAACCCAGGATGAGTAGGCGTCACCACGTGGTGGTCCGCGGAGAGCAACTCAGCAAACCCAGCCACCGTCTGCGGCCCACCGCCACCGTGCAACAGCAGAACATTCGGACCAGTGCCCAGAGCGGTAAAGGAAGTCATGTAAGGAACCTTAGATCAACATCCTTATATAAACAACCTGGTAATCTGACCTCTGTGACCCTGCAGGAGATCGGCATCGCCGTGAAGCGCCTCCAATGGCAACACCACACCGAAGCCACCAAGCTGCTGGCCCCACTGGGTGTCTCCCTCCCCCAATGGGACGTCCTCCGCCGCCTCCACGAACACCCCGAGGCATCCCTGCACGACCTCGCCCAACTGACCTTCCAGACCGACCAGTCCATGGGCTCCCTGGCCACCCGGATGATCGCCCGAGGCCTGATCACCCGAGTAGAAGGCCCCGGCCGAGCCATCCGCCACAAACCCACCCCGGAAGGCGAGCAGATCCGCCGCCAAGGCGCCGACGCCCTCGACTCGGTCCTCACCGCGTCGGTCGGCTCGCTCTCGGCCGCCGAACGCGAGACCCTGCTGAGCCTGCTGACCAAGGCTCTCGGTTAGGAACGTACAAGACCCCGGTCTGTCGGCGGCGGCAGATTGGAGGGTGTGGACAACGAACCGATTCGCTTCGACACCAAGCTCGCCGTCCTGCTCCGGGACGACCTCCCCACTTGGCAACGGCTGAACGTCACCGCGTTCCTGGTCAGCGGTATCGCCGCGACCGGCCCCGAGTTGGTGGGCGAGCCCTACGAGGACGCCGACGGGACCCGGTACCTCCCCATGTTCCGCCAGCCGGTGCTGGTCTTCGAGGCGGCCAAGGAGTTCATGCCGACCGCCCACGAACGGGCCCTGAGCCGCGGCCTGACCATCTCCGTCTTCACCCAGGACTTGTTTGCCACCGGCAACGACCGCGACAACCGCGCAGCCGTCAAAGCAGTCCAGCAGAGCCAGCTCGACCTGGTCGGACTGGCTCTGCACGGACCGAAGAACGCCGTCGACAAGATCCTCAAGGGCGCCCGCATGCACCCCTAACGAGGCTCGAACTCCTTCCACGTCTTGCCGAGATCGGTGCTGGTCGCGATCGACTGCTGCGTTCCGTCCGGGCGCGAGATCGTCACGTACAGGAGGTTGTCGTCGCCGCGTAGCTCGTACGAGTCCTTGGGTGGCGCGGTGCCGAGCCGGTCGCCGCCCAGCAGGACGAGTTCGCCCTCCAGCAGCAGGACGCGGCCGCCGTTCAACGCAACCGGCCCCCTGGCCCAGGTGCGTTCCCTGGGGCCGACGGTCGTCCAGGTCGCCCCGCGATCGGTCGACACCCTCAGCAGCGAGCCCGCGCCCCCGCCCGTCGAGTAGGCGACGGCGGTGTTGCCATCAGCGCTGACGTGGATGTCGCCGGCCTGGGACTTCGGATCCATGACCGTCTTGCCCCACGTCCTGCCGCCGTCGTCGGTCCAGAAGATGTAGCTCGTTCCCTCGTACTTCCCGCCCACCAGCCACCAGCGTCCGGTGCCGTCCTGAACCGGGGACGAGAGGTATTCCGTCCCGTCGATCACGAGTCTGCGCAACGTGCCGGCGTCCGGATCGAGGATCAGCGGGACGTGGTCGTGGATCACGTCATAGGTGAGGACCTCGTTCTTGCCGAAGGTCGTCGTCGGCGCGGCCCAGTGCAGCTTCTTCTCGACCTTGCCGTCGGCGGTCAGCCGGACCAGCAGCGTCTGGGCCCAGCTCGGATCGAACTTGTCACCGGTGCCCTTGGGCCCGGACACGGCGGCCGGGTCGCCACCGATCCGGAGAGCCGAGAACCACATGTCCCGGACCGGGGTGGTCGTCCGTACGCCGTCCCGGCTCAGCACCGCCGCGTAGCGCTGCTTCTCGCCGGAGCCGTCCCAGGAAGCAACCCAGCGGGTGGGGGAGGCGAAGACGGTCTCCGACAGTTTCGCGTGCCCACCGACCAGGCTTTCGGCTGCCTTGTCGACGGCGATCGGCACGGTCTGGGTGGCCACCGGGGGTTTCTCCGTGCCGGTCACGTTGCGGAGCGGCAGCAAGGCGGCCAGTACGGCGATCGTTACTGCCGCGGCGACTCCGGTACCGGCCAGGGTCTGGTTGCGGCGACGGCGGCGGCGGCCGCGGCGCTCCAGTTGCTCGAACGGCAGCGGCTGGACGTCCTCCTGGATCTCCCAGGACAGTTCCTTGAGCTCAGACATGGTTGACCTCCTCGGCTTCGTCGGCGAACTCCTGCACCAGTGGGGCGAGGCGCGCCCGGCCGCGGGACAGCCGGGCCTTGACGGTGCCCTCGGCGACGCCGAGCTGGGCCGCGATCTCGCGGATCGGGAGGTCGGCGATGTGATGCAGGGTGATCGCTTCGCGCATCTCGTACGGGAGTTGCCGGAGCGCCTCGACCAGGGCGACCCGGTCGGCGGACATACCGGCGGTGGTCGTCGGTGGCACGACCTGTCGCGAGAGCAGCCCGTGGAAGCGGGTGGCGCGGCGGTAGCGGCTGCGTACTACGTTCAGCGCGACCGTCCGCAGCCACGCCTCCGGGTTGTCGACCTGAGCGAACCGCCGCGGCTTCTCGACCGCCCTGACGAACGCCTCCTGGACGGCGTCCTCGGCTTCACCGAGATTCCCGCAGACGGCGAACAGTTGCCCTACCAGCCGCCGATAACACCCCTCGTACAGCTCCCGTACCGTCGTCTCGTCGTCAACCATCACCACTCCCCAGTTCGGACCCCTTTGTCAGCACGACTCCCGGGGAGTGGGTTCGGTTGCATCAGACCCGGCGGAAGATCAGGGCTCGCTTCACTTCCTGGATGGCCTTGGTGACCTCGATGCCGCGCGGGCAGGCCTCGGTGCAGTTGAAGGTGGTCCGGCAGCGCCAGACGCCTTCCTTGTCGTTCAGGATCTCCAGCCGCTGCTCGGTGCCCTCGTCGCGGCTGTCGAAGATGAACCGGTGGGCGCCGACGATCGCCTGCGGGCCGAAGTACTGGCCGTCGGACCAGAACACCGGGCAGGACGTGGTGCAGGCGGCGCAGAGGATGCACTTGGTGGTGTCGTCGAAGCGCTCCCGGTCGGACTGCGACTGGATCCGCTCCCGGCTCGGCTCGTGCCCGTCGGTGACCAGGAACGGCATGATGGAGCGGTACGCGTCGAAGAACGGCTCCATGTCGACGACCAGGTCCTTGAGCACCGGCAGGCCCTTGATTGGCTCGACGGTGATCTCCTTGTCCGGGTTCAGGTCCTTGATCAGCGTCTTGCAGGCCAACCGGTTGCGGCCGTTGATCCGCATCGCGTCCGAGCCGCAGACGCCGTGTGCGCAGGACCGCCGGAAGGTCAGCGTGCCGTCCTGCTCCCACTTGATCTTGTGCAGCGCGTCCAGCACCCGGTCGCCCGGCTGCAGGGTGACCGCATACGTCACCCACTCGGTCTCGTCGAGCACCTCGGGGTTGTACCGAAGGATCTTGACCTTGACGTCCATCAGTACTTCCGCTCCATCGGCTTGTAACGGGTCTGTACGACGGGTTTGTAGTCCAGCCGGATATTGACGTTGCCCTCGGCATCGATCGACCGGTAGGCCATCGTGTGCCGCATGAAGTTCACGTCGTCGCGCTTGTCGTAGTCCTCGCGGAAGTGCCCGCCCCGGGACTCCTTGCGGGCCAGCGCCGACACCACCAGTACTTCGGCCAGGTCGAGCAGGAAGCCCAGCTCGACGGCCTCCAGCAGGTCCGTGTTGAACCGCTTGCCCTTGTCCTGCACGGAGACGTCCGCGAACCGGACCTTCAGCGCCTCGATGTCGGTGAGCGCCTGCTTCAGCGAGCCCTCGGTCCGGTACACCTGCGCGTTGATGTCCATCGTCGCCTGCAGATCGGCCCGGATCGCGGCCACCCGCTCGGTTCCGGTCGCGTTCCGCATGCCCTCGATCAGCTCGACCACGAAGGTCTCGGGGCGGTCCGGCAGCTCTTCGTAGTCGACGGTTTCGGCGTACTCCGCGGCCGCGATCCCGGCCCGCCGGCCGAACACGTTGATGTCCAGCAGCGAGTTGGTGCCGAGCCGGTTGGCGCCGTGCACCGAGACGCAGGCGACCTCGCCCGCGGCGTACAGGCCGGGGATGACGTCGTCGTTGTTGGCCAGCGCCTCGCCCTTGATGTTGGTCGGGATGCCGCCCATCGCGTAGTGCGCGGTCGGGAACACCGGGATCTGCTCGGTGTACGGCTCGACGCCCAGGTACGTCCGGGCGAACTCGGTGATGTCCGGCAGCTTGGCGTCGATGTGCGCGGGCTCGAGGTGGGTCAGGTCGAGCATCACGTAGGCCTTGTCGGGCCCACAGCCACGGCCTTCCCGTACTTCGTTCGCCATCGCGCGGGCCACCATGTCGCGCGGCGCGAGGTCCTTCACCGTCGGCGCGTACCGCTCCATGAACCGCTCGTTGTCGCTGTTGCGCAGGATGCCGCCCTCACCACGAGCGGCCTCCGACAGCAGTACGCCGAGGCCCGCCAGGCCGGTCGGGTGGAACTGGAAGAACTCCATGTCCTCCAGCGGCAGGCCCTTGCGCCAGACGATGCCCATCCCGTCGCCGGTCAGCGTGTGCGCGTTCGACGTGGTCCGGAAGACCTTGCCGAAGCCGCCCGAGGCGAACACGATCGACTTGGCGTTGAAGATGTGCAGCTCACCGGTGGCCAGCTCGTACGCGACCACGCCGGTCGCCTTGCCGGCCACCATCAGCAGGTCCAGCACGTAGAACTCGTTGAAGAACTCCACGTTCTGCTTGATGCACTGCTGGTACAGCGTCTGCAGAATCATGTGGCCGGTCCGGTCCGCCGCGAAGCAGGACCGGCGGACGACCGCCTCGCCGTGGTTGCGGGTGTGACCGCCGAAGAAGCGCTGGTCGATCTTGCCCTCGGCCGTCCGGTTGAACGGCAGGCCCATCTTCTCCAGGTCGAGGACCGCGTCGACGGCCTCGCGGCACATCACCTCGGCGGCGTCCTGGTCGACCAGGAAGTCACCGCCCTTGACCGTGTCGAAGGTGTGCCACTCCCAGTTGTCCTCCTCGACGTTGGCCAGCGCGGCGCACATGCCGCCCTGGGCCGCGCCGGTGTGCGACCGGGTCGGGTAGAGCTTGGTGAGCACCGCGGTCCGGGTCCGCTTGCTCGACTCGAGCGCGGCGCGCATACCGGCGCCACCCGCGCCCACGATCACTACGTCGTACTGATGCCGCTGCATCTTGAACTGTCCTTACTTGCAGACCGACAGCGTGCTGTCCGGGTCTAGGCAGGGATCGAAGGTGAAGATGACCAGGGTGCCGAGCACGACGATCACGATCGCCGCGGTGATCAGCAGCGACTTGAGCCAGAACCTGGTCTGGTCCTTCTCGGCGTAGTCGTTGATGATCGTGCGCATCCCGTTGGTGCCGTGCAGCATCGCCAGCCAGAGCATCAGCAGGTCCCAGACCTGCCACAGCGGGTTGGCCCACTTGCCGGCCACGAAGCCGAAGTCGAGCGCGGTGATCCCGCCGCCGAGCATCAGGTTGGTGAACAGGTGGCCGAGCACCAGCACCACCAAGGCGATGCCGGACAGCCGCATGAACAGCCAGCTGTAGAGCTCGAAGTTGGTCTGGCCGGACCGGTTGCGGCCGCCGCCCTTGAGTGACCGGGACCGGCTGGAGGAGCGTGGGGCTGCGATCTCTGACATGGTCACTCCCCGCCGAAGACGTGGCTCAGGTGCCGGATCACGAACGGCACGAACAGCAGCACCCAGACCACGCCGACGCCGATCATCAGCTTGCGCTGGTGCCGCGGGCCCTTGGCCCAGAAGTCGATCAGGATCAGCCGGATGCCGTTGAAGGCGTGGAACAGGATCGCCCCGACCAGCCCGACCTCCATCAGGCCGACGATCGGGTTCTTGTAGGTGCCGATGACCTCGTTGTACGCCTCCGGGGAGACCCGGACCAGCGCGGTGTCCAGCACGTGCACGAGGAGGAAGAAGAAGATCCCGACGCCGGTGATCCGGTGCGCCACCCACGACCACATGCCCTCGTGGCCGCGGTACAGGGTGCCGACTGGCTTGCTGGGCAAACCGATCCTCCGATCGGACGACAGACCAGAGCCGGTAGGCGCGGCGACTCCGGGGCGTCAGTTCAGCGAAAGGGGCCGCGATCGGCTCGACCCGGCAGGGAACCAGGCCGTTCTTGATGTTATCCCCGCCCCACCCCGCAACCGCCCCACTCCCGTGTGACATCGCTCTCGACCCTGTGACGTCGCTCTCGGGGCCAGCCGCCATGACGGATCGTGAGGGGTCACTCACCGCGATCAGGCGTCCTGTTGACCTCAAGCGTGGTTGAAGCTCGACGATCCAGTGGACCGCGCTCCGGGAGGCGGATTGGCCCGTGCTGGCGAACCTTTTCGGGCCTAGCGTGGGCATCGGTGACAACAGGAGAGGGGACGACAGTGAGTTTCTGGATCTGTGAGACCTGTGCGGTGGAGCACTCCGAGCAGGTCGAGGTGTGTGCCATCTGCGCGGACGAGCGGCAGTGGGTGCCTGCTGATGGGCAGCACTGGACGACGCTCGAGGCGCTGTCTGCGGCTGGCTACAAGGTGGAGGTCAAGGAGGTTGAGCCAGGGTTGCACGGGGTGACCTCGACGCCCAGTGCGGGGATCGGGCAGCAGTCGATGGTTGTGCAGACCGCTGAGGGCAACCTGCTGTGGGACCCGATCGGGTACCTGGATGACGAGGCGGTCGAGCAGGTGCGGGCGCTGGGCGAGGTCAAGGCGATCATCGCGAGTCACCCGCACATGTACGGCGTACAGGTCGAGTGGAGCAAGCGGCTCGGCGGCGTACCGGTGTATGTGTCCGAGGCCGACAAGCAGTGGGTGGCGCGCGACGACGAGGCGATCAAGCTCTGGTCCGGCACCCTGGACCTGTTGCCGGGCGTCACGCTGATCCAGCCGGGCGGGCACTTCCCGGGCAGCGCGGTCGTGCACTGGGCGGAAGGGGCCGAGGGCAAGGGAGTGATCCTGGCCGGCGACACCATCTTCGCCAACCCGGACCGTACGTCGGTGAGCTTCATGCGCAGCTACCCGAACCGCATCCCGCTCTCGGGCGCCGTCGTCGACCGGGTCGCCAAGGCCCTCGACGTCTTCGAGTACGACCGGCTGTACGGCAACTTCGGGGCATCCATCCCCGTCGACGCCCGCGCGGTCGTCCGCTTCTCCGCGGACCGGCACGCAGCCTGGGCCCGCGGAGACTACGACCACCTGACCTGAGTGCTGACCGGAGGCTCCGCCGTACGACGGGGCCTCCGGCGCCTGGTCAGGTGCGGCCCACCGCGAGACCGTCGATCTGGACGAGCTTGCCCGTCGAGCGGGTACTGAAGGTCAGCGTGCCGCTGAAGAGCGTGGTCTGCACGGGCAGTCCGAGCAGCACCTGCCGCTGCGTGGTCGGAGAGGCCAGATTGAGCGTGGTCAGGTACTTGCTGCCCGCGTAGACCGCGACCGACCCACAGGTCGGGCACCGGGTCGCGACCAGGAAGAACCGCTTGCCCTGCACGCTCCGGGTGAGAGCCTTCCCGTACGCCGAGGTCTGCGTCGTCGTGCCGAGGTAGAACGCCGACCCCGAGGCCCGCGTCCAGCCAGTCGTTGCCAAGGTCAACAACCGGTCGTCCATCGGCCGTGAGAAACACCGTTCCGCGCTCCACTGGCCGACGTTCCCGAGCTTGTCCTTCGCCCGGACGGAGACGCAGTACTCGTAGCCCGCCGCCATCGCGAGGTTCATCGAGGTCGCGGTCGTGTTCGTCCACGGCTGCACATACGCGCTGTATGCCCCGGCGTACGACGCCCGGCGGTACCGCACGTCGTACGTCGCGACCCCGTTGGCATCCGTTGCCGTCACCTTCACCGCGGCCGTCGTGGCCGTCGACCCCTGGTACGCCGGCGCCAGCGTCCGCGCCACCGGACCAGTGGCGTCGACGGTGAACGTCCGGAACGCCTTGGTCACCCGGCCGTCGGGCTCGATCGCGTTGACTGTGAGGGAGTAATTTCCAGAGACCAGGCCGGCCGCGGTCATCGGGGAGGTACACGCGGCGAGCGCACGGCCCGTGAGCGCGCAGGTGAACCTGGTACCGGCAGGCAGGGCCGAACTGTCGAACGGAATCGCGATTTGCGGGCCCAGCACCGCTGGCGTCGGCTTGATCGTCACCCCGAGCCGCTGCCAGGTGAGGTCGAGTCTGTCGATCGTGTCGCGCAGCCCGCCCTTTATCCACAAGTCGTGGGTCACCGACAGACCGAGCAGGTAGACGCGCCCACTGGACGTCAGCGCCACCAGATCGTCGCCGTCCGGATTCCAGCTGATCGATTGCACCGCCGAGTCGAGGGGAGGACTCGTCTTGGCGAGCTCCCCGGCCAGGCGAACAGTGGAGCCGGAAGCGAACGCGACCTGGAGGCCGTCGGGCGAGACTCGCACCGGCGTACCGTCCGCCACCGCGACCTGGTCAGGCAGTGTGCTGACCCGTGCGCCACCGGTCTTCGCCTCGATTCTCGCGAACCGGTCGGGGGCGAGCCGGTGGTCGGCCACCATCAGGGTCCGGCCGTCCGGCATCCAACTCGGGCTGATCACCTGACAAGCGACCTTCTCGGACGTACCTCCGACAGCCGCGATCACGTACACGCACGGGGTGGAGTTCTCCTGCCCCTGGAATGCGATCCGGGTGCCGTCCGGCGACCAGGACAGGTGGGTGATCGGTGCCGTGGAGGCCCACAACCGCGCCGGTACGCCGAGTCCGTCCGGGGTCACGGTGCGGGTCCACAGGACGCGCTCCGAGGTGCTCGTGACGTAGGCGAGCGACCTGCCGTCCGGAGAGCTTGTGACGGCTTCCTTCGGCTTGACCGAGTTCGCGTCCGCAGGGAACGGAACGACGTACCCAGACAGGTCGGCCGCCGCCAGTTCACGGGTCTCCGCCTGACCTTGGGTGACCACGATCTGCTGGTTCGCGCGGGGAACGGCCCGACGGGAGCCGGTCGGCCCCTCGCCGACCTCGTTCACGACCGAGACGGCGTACTCGATGCCGGCCTTCGGGTTGGGTTCGGTCACGCTGAAGTCGGTCGTGGAGGATTTCTCCTCGAACCACTGGGTGGTTTCCACTCCGTCCAGGTAACGGTGCAGTTGGTAGCCACGGACCGGTGTGCCGGCAGCGGTCTGCAGGGACCTCCAGCTCACCGTGTGGCCGGTGTAGGTCGGCACCACGGACACATCGAGGGCGCCGGGCAGGTCGACACCGGTACCCGAGACCGCGACGGTGTGTCTCTCCAGGGAAGTGGAGTCCTCGATGGTCAGGCTGTTCGACCTCAAGCCGATCAGATCGGGGCGGAATGTGACGGTGAAGCTGCAGGTGGCGGCTACGGGCAGCGTCGCCGGGCAGTCGTTCGTGGTCACCGTCCATTCTGAGGAAGGGCCGAAACG
The DNA here is from genome assembly GCF_039525325.1 of Kribbella koreensis. Taxonomy (NCBI): domain Bacteria; kingdom Bacillati; phylum Actinomycetota; class Actinomycetes; order Propionibacteriales; family Kribbellaceae; genus Kribbella; species Kribbella koreensis. The sequence goes on along the minus strand of NZ_BAAAHK010000007.1, from coordinate 115,281 downwards.
GAACCTCCAGCCGTTGATCTGCACCGGAGCGGTACCGGTGTTCGTCACCGTGACCGGGAGGTTCGACGTCTTCCCGTACTGGACCGGGCCGGCATCCGCGTGGTCCGGCACGACGGACAGTGCCTGGTAGCCAACGGCACTGCGATAGCGGATCTCGAACCATGCCACGGGGGCGGCACCGGCGCAGGTACCTGCCGCCAGCGAAGCGGCGAAGGTCTCCAGTTGGAGGTCCGCGGTGTAGGTGACCGCCGAGACCCGGACGGTGGCGGCAGATGTGCAACTGCGGTCACCTTGGGTCAGCGTGACCGCTGATTGCGCGGGAAGGTCGTAGTAGCCCGGTCCGGCGAAGAAGGCGGGCATCCTGAGCTTGAGTTGTCCCGCCGTCAGCGTTCGGGAACCGTCGGCCGGTGCTGAGGCCGTGACTGGTGTGGCGGTCTCGTTCTGGAGCCAGGTGACTCCTGCGCCGCGGTTCGCGTCCAGGGCGAGGGCGTCGATGTCGCCGACGGCTGGGGGTTCTTCGACTCGGGTGGCGGTGACCGTGGGGCTCGTGGCAGGAGCGGAGTCGGACTCACCGATGACGCGGTACTCCGCGGCGCTGCCGGCCGGGATGGACTCGTCGATCCAGCTGGTGGCCGAGGCCGCGAGCGTGCCACTGACGTCTTGCCAGTCGGCGGCGGCTTGCCTGCGCTCCACGCGGTAGCCCGCTGCGTCGACGTCGCTCCAGACGATGCCGATGCCCTGCCGGGTCGGGAACACCTGGGCGGTCGGGGCTGTGACGGCCTCGTCACCGAAGGCGGCATGGGCGATGAACGGCACGGTGATGGCCGCGAGAGCCGCGGCCAGGGCAGTGCGGAGCAGGACGGTCTTGCGGGCGCGACGCATCGAATCTCCAGAGCAGGCGATTCCGGCAGGCCCCCGAAGGCCGGGCAGGGAGGTCAATGACTACAGCAGGGAAGGGTCTGGCGGCAACCCCCGTTGCAGCTTCCTGCAATCCGGGCTCAGGCGGCCATTCGCTTCAAGGCCAGACGCGTGTGCAGGTTGAGCATGTGCTGGATGCAGGAATCCCAGTCGTAGAGCTCGGCTCGCCGGCGGGCCGCGGCTCTGCGGCCGGGGACCTTGGCCAGGTCCAGTACTGCGTCCGCGAGCGCTGCCGGCGTCGGGCGTCCCCAGCGGCCGCAGGTTTCGTCGACCAGCTCTCGTGCTCCACCCGTGTCGGCGGTGACTACCGGCGTACCGGCGGCCAAAGCCTCCAGTACTGCGAGCCCGAAGGTCTCACCCGGACACACCGACAACGCGATGTCGGCCTCGGCCAGGTGGCGGGCCAGCTTGACCCGGCCGTCGACGTAGCCGTGGAAGGTGATCGGCGCGCGGCCGGCGATCGCGACCAACTCGTCGAGATGCGGCCCGGAGCCATAGACATCCATCCGCAGCTTCACGCCCCGCTTGTGCAGCTCAGCTGCGGTGGCAACTGCGAGGTGCGGACTCTTCTCGCGGGACAGCCGGCCGGCGTGGACCAGCTTCAGCGCTCCGTCGTCCACCGGAGTGGCGAGCGACGGGTGGAAGGTCTCCAGGTCGACACCGAGCGGGATGCGGACGAGTGGAGTGGTGACCTCGTCGAACTCGGCTGCCGCATAGCGGGACGTCACGACGACAGCGTCGTACGTCCGGCTGAGCAGCCGGTAGAGCGCTCCGACGCCGGCCGCGACCCCCAGCTGGCGGCCGGTCCGCAGCGACAGCATCGCGTCGAGACGCTCGTGGCTGAACAGCACCGAGCCGATCTCGTTTCTGCGTGCCCACCTTGCCACCGGCAACAAAGTGGACTTGTCGGAGATCTCGACGGTGGTCGGCCGGAAGCGTTCCAGCGTCTCGATCACCTTCCACGGGTCGGTGATCAGCCGGTAGCCGCCGCCGACCTTGGGCGCCTTCATCCGGACGATCGTGCCGACCTCGGTCTCGATCACGGAGTCCCGTTCGCCGGGCGTGATCAGGATCCGGTCGGCGCCGGCCTCGCAGTACCCCTGGCCGAGATGCTCGATCGCGGTCCGCATCCCGCCTGACGTCGGCCCGACGAAGTTGGCCAGCTGGGCGATCCGTAGGTTCATGCGGCCCGCCGCGACCACGAAGTACGGGCTTGGGAGCCACGCGTGGCCGCCTCCTGGAGCACCTCGGCGTAGTGCTTGTTCACCAGATCGTCGACCACTGCAGGCCAAGTCCTTGTCTGTACTCGTCGTTGTCCGGCCTCGGCCATCGCCTGCCGCCGCGCCGGGTCGTCCAGCATCTGCGCGACCGCCTGCCGCAACGACCCCGGCCGGCCAGGCTCGAAGAGCAACCCGTTCACCCCCGGCCGGATCAGGTCGAGCGGTCCGCCCGCGGCCGGTCCGACCGTCGCCACGCCAGAAGCCTGCGCTTCCTGGATCGTCTGGCAGAACGTCTCGTGTTCACCCGTATGCACGAAGACATCCAGCCCGGCGAAGATCGACGCCAGGTCCGTACCGCGGCGCATCCCCAGGAACGTTGCGTCAGGCAACGTGTGTTCCAGGCTCGCGCGGTCCGGCCCGTCGCCGACGATCACCAGCCGGCAGTCGAGCCCGTCAAGCTCGGCCAGCCGCTTGACCTTCTTCTCCGCGGCCAGCCGGCCGACGTACCCCACGATCGGCTTGCCGTCCGGCGAGATCTCCCGGCGCCAGGCTTCGTCGCGGTTGGCCGGGTCGAACAGATCGAGGTTCACGCCACGGCCCCAGGTGTGCACGCGCGGAACCCCCGCCTGCACCAGCTGAGCCACCGATGCCGACGACGGCGCCAGCGTGCGATCCGCCCGCGAGTGCACCCGGCGGATCCAGGCCGTGATGCCCCGGTCCGCCTTCGCGAACCACGGATACTGCCGGGCGAACGCGGCCAGGTCGGTCTGGAAGATCGCCACCGTCGGCAGCCCGAGCCGGCGCGCGCTGCGCAGCCCGTAGGCGCCGATGATGAAGGGCGACGCCAGGTGAACGAGGTCCGGCTTGAAGTCCGCCATCGCGCGTTCGATCGCCGGATCGGGCAGCCCGACCGGGAACTCCTTGTAGCCGGGGATCCCGAAGCTACGCGCCCGGATCACCCGGACTCCCTGGTAGGTGTCGGGCCCGGGCCCGGCGGCGATGATCAGCAGCTGGTGCCCGTGGGCCAGCAGCCGATCGGTGACGTGGCGAGCTGTGTTCGCCACACCATTGATCTGCGGCAGGAAGGACTCGGCGACCATCACTATGCGCACACTGTGAGAGTCCCGACCCCGCATGAACCCTCGGCGACACTCGCGTGACAGCGCGTCGATCGCCAGCCGATCAATCAGCACCCACCGGATGACGACCAGATGACCAATCGCCCACGTCCGGGTGGGCAGTACTCATCCGGCAAGTGCTGGAGCAGCTAGGTAGGCCTTCAAGCTTCCGCAGCCCCGAGTCCTCGCCTGCTGAGCGGAGGCGGGGACGGGGATCGTCGCGGTATCGCGCCCCGCAACCGTTGCCACGCCCAGCGTGGTGGCCTCCAGTACCTCCTGGGGTTGCCCGTCGAACGGCTGGTTCCAGATGATGCAGACGACCCCGAGGGAGATCTGCCCGCGGTTCGGATTGATCACCGTGAACGCGCTGAACGGCCCGGACTTCGTGGTCGGGGTTCCGCTGTCGTCCCTGGGCTGCGGGTCATCGAAAACCGGTGCCCTCGGATAGTCCGGAGTGACCATGTCCCGAACGCTCACCCGGACGTCGGAGATCCGGGCGACATCGGCACCATGGAAAATCAGCACGTCAGTCGCGTCTCCAGCCGTGGGGACGAGCACCTTGCCTCGATCACTTCCGTACGCCGTTCCCACGGTGATTCCCAGCACCGGCGTGCCACTGGGGTCCAACGGCGTGATCTCCAGGGTCGGGACGGCGGCAGTCGGGCCCCCGTTGACGATGGTCAGAACTTGATCCATGTATCCCTCGCCCCCGATCCGCCGATAGCTGAACGCCAACTGGTCGGGCTGTGTCGGGCCCTGGTCGGCGCCCACGCACTGGACGGCGCCGGCGGCAACCGCGAACAGGGCAAGGCCCCCGATGATCAGGCCACGCTTGGGCATTCGTACTCCAGTTCCGGTCGGTCGGCGTCAGCCTGGGATGAGCCAGCGCTCTTCGTTGAAGAGGGTCAGGCGGAGTTGCTTGCCGGTCGTCACCTCGAAATCGGCCCGCCAGCCGGCTACATAGGCGCTGTGCGAGTTGCCGTCGAGGTGCTTGGTCAGCCAGTCCCGCATGGGCTGTACTGCGCTGCCGCTCAGGTGTCCGAACAGCTTGTCGGCCAGTTGCGCGAAGGTCTCCTGTGAGGTCGGGCCGGTCGCGGCAGTGGCGACCAGATACGTGATGCCCTCGTCCGGGCCGGAGAACTTCAGCGTCATGCCCGGCTGCGCGGCGCAGGTTTCGTTGTCGGCGGTGCAGCTGAAGCCGTCGGCGCGAAGAGCGTCGGCCAGAGCCGGTTCGGTGGTGTCGAGGTGAAGGACCGGGACCTTGATCGGGGTGGTGTCCACCTTCGACGCACTCAGCGAGGTCTTCTTGCCGTGGCCCACGATGACGTACGTGCCCCAGGTTCCGTCCGGGAAGCCCGCGAAGGCTCGTTGCGTGATGTCGATCAGCTTCGGCAGATCCGCGGGGAACACGATCGTGCCGACGCTGTCGAGGAGGGCCCGGATGGTCTGTGCGGTGTCCCGGGGGCCGTTCACCTTGATGTCCAGGCCGATGACTGTGCCGTCGGGCTGGTGCTGGAACACCGCCTCCACTGTGGTCCCGCGGATCTGCCGGCCGGCGAAGCAACCGGTCTGACCTCCGTCAGCGCCGGTGAAACGCACGCTGCAGTCCAGGCCGTGCTGAGCCAGGGCATCGGCGAGGGTTCGCGCCTGGCCGCTCAACCGGCCGCCTGCGGTGACCCCGTCGACCAGCACGAGCGGGGCGGTTCGCGACTCCGCGCCGACAGCCGAATCGTCCCGCCGTATGGCGAACACCGCGACGACGGCGAGCACGACCAGTACGGCGACGACGCAGACGAACGGCCATCTTCTGCGGTGTGGCTGATCGAGCCGGCGGTCCAGGGACGGGGCCGGAGCGGGGCGGTGCGACATGCGGCAGCCTTCCGTTCGGCGGAGATGCGCGAATCTATCCCAGGGCTGTGCTGGAGCCCACACCAGCAGCGTGCGCTGGTGCATACCAGTGGGGGCGTGGTCCCACTACCGTGGAGGGATGAGCCATCAAACCGAGTCCGGGTGGGATTTCGAGGCCGTGTACGGGCCTGAGCGGCTCGAAGGGTTCGACGCTGCGGAGAAGCTGGGCGCGCCAGGGGAGTATCCGTTCACCCGGGGCGTCTATCCGACGATGTACACGCAGCGGCCGTGGACCATGCGGCAGTACGCCGGGTTCGGGACCGCCGCCGAGTCGAACCAGCGGTACCACCAGCTGATCGACGCCGGCACGATGGGACTGTCCGTCGCCTTCGACCTGCCGACCCAGATGGGCTACGACTCCGACGCGGAGATCGCGCACGGCGAGGTCGGCAAGGTGGGCGTGGCGATCGACTCGATCGACGACATGCGGGTGCTGTTCGACCGGATCCCGCTGGACCAGGTCTCCACCTCGATGACGATCAACGCGCCCGGCTCGGTGCTCTTGCTGCTCTACCAGCTCGTCGCGGAGGAGCAGGGCGTCTCCGGTGACAAGCTCACCGGCACGATCCAGAACGACGTGCTGAAGGAGTACATCGCCCGCGGCACCTACATCTACCCGCCGAAGGAGTCGCTGCGGCTGATCAGCGACATCTTCGCGTACTGCCAGACCGAACTGCCGCGCTGGAACACGATCTCGATCTCCGGCTACCACATGGCCGAGGCCGGCGCGACGCCCGCGCAGGAGATCGCCTTCACGCTGGCCGACGGCATCGAGTACGTCCGGACCGCCGTTGCCGCGGGCCTCGACGTCGACACCTTCGCTCCTCGGTTGAGCTTCTTCTTCGTCTCGCGCACGACGCTGCTGGAGGAGGTCGCCAAGTTCCGGGCGGCCCGCCGGATCTGGGCGCAGGTGATGCGGGACGAGTTCGGCGCCAAGAACCCCAAGTCGCTGATGCTGCGCTTCCACACCCAGACGGCCGGCGTCCAGCTGACCGCGCAGCAGCCCGAGGTCAACCTGGTCCGGGTCGCCATCCAGGGCCTCGCGGCCGTGCTCGGCGGCACCCAGTCGCTGCACACCAACTCCTACGACGAAGCGATCGCGCTGCCGACCGAGAAGGCTGCCCGGCTCGCCCTGCGCACGCAGCAGGTGCTCGCGTACGAGACCGACATCACCGCGACGGTCGATCCGTTCGCCGGTTCGTACGTCGTGGAGTCGCTGACCGACGAGGTCGAGGCGGCGGCGCGCGAGCTGATGGACCAGGTCGAGGAGTTCGGTGGCGCGGTCGCGGCGATCGAGAAGGGCTTCCAGAAGCAGGAGATCGAGCGGTCGGCGTACCGGATCGCCCAGGAGATCGACAGCGCTGAGCGGGTCGTGGTCGGCCTGAACAAGTACCGCGTCGCTGAAGAAGAGCCCTACGAGCCGCTCCGGGTGAACCCGCTGATCGAGGCGCAGCAGGTCGAGCGCCTCGCCCGGCTCCGGGCCGAACGCGATCAGGCGGCCGTCGACAAGGCGCTCAGCGATCTCCAGAACGCTGCCCGGGGCAACGACAACTGCCTCTACCCGATGAAGGAAGCCCTCAAGGCCCGCGCCACCGTCGGCGAGGTCAGCAACGCCCTCCGCGCCGTCTGGGGCGTCTACGTCCCCGCAGACACCTTCTAGTCCAGTAGGGCGGCAGCGGTCAGTACGCCGGTGCCGAGCGCGATAGCTTCCTCCGAAGGGTTGAAGCCCGGCGTATGCAGGTCGGCGGCCGTCTCGACACCGACCGGGCGGACGCCGAGGCGGGCCATCGCGCCGGGCACGTGCTCGAGGTACCAGGCGTAGTCCTCGCCGCCCAGGCTCTGGTCGGTCGGGGCGATCGCGCCCGGCCCGATCGTCTGCTCGACGGCCGCGCGGAACACGTCGATCGCGCCGGCGTCGTTCATCACCGGCGGCACGCCGTGCGTGACCTCGGTGTCCACCTCCACCCCGAACGGCGCGGCCAGCTGCTCCGCGAGCGTCGGGATCAACTCGGCAGCGAGCCGCCAGGCGTTGACGTCGAGGCAGCGCAGTGTGCCCTCCACCTCGCCACGAGCCGGGATCGCGTTGGCCGCCGACCCCGACGTGATCCGCCCGAACACCAGCGACATTCCAGCGCGAGGATCGACCCGCCGCGAGAGCGCAGCCGGCAACTCGGTCACCAGCGTGGACAGCGCATACACCAGGTCCGCGGTCAGATGCGGCCTCGACGTGTGCCCACCCGGCCCGGTCAACCGCACCAGAATCCGGTCCGCGGCAGCCGTCAAAGCACCCGTACGCAGGCCGATCTGCCCGACGTCGAGCCGCGGATCGCAATGCAGGCCGTAGATCCGCCGTACGCCGTCCAGCCCGCCCGCCGCGATCACCCCGAGCGCACCGCCCGGCATGACCTCCTCAGCGGGCTGGAAGATCAGGCGAACCCGCCGATCGAGCACCCCGTCGCGCGCCATCCCGGCAAGCACCAGGGCAGCCCCGAGCAGGGCGGCCGTGTGGACGTCGTGCCCACACGCGTGCGCCGCTCCATCGATCGTCGACCGCCACGGCGCGTCGACCGCGTCCGGCACCGGCAACGCGTCGATGTCGGCCCGCAGCGCGGTACACGTGTCGCCCGAGCCGATGTCGCAGATCAGCCCGGTGCCGGTCGGCAGCACGCGAGGCGAGAGGCCGGCCTCGGTCAGCCGCCGCGCGAGCAGTTCCGTCGTACGGACTTCGTGCCAGCCGAGTTCGGGGTGGGCGTGCAGGTCACGGCGTACCGCGACTGCCTCATCCCGCACCTCGTCGACGCGGGCTTTCACGTCAGCGAGACGCAGGCTGTGCGAAGTCGTCATCCCACAATCCTTGCATCAACCCCGCAACCATCCGGCACTGCGTCGCAGCAACTCCACCCGCTCAGGGGCGTCGTAGGAGCGCTCGTCATGGCCCAGCGCGTCGTACACGACCCGCCCGCCGCCGACCTCACGGGCCCACAGCAACGGATGCGTGACGCCTTCGTGGGTGTGCTCGTAGAGCGCTTCGATCCCGTCGACGAGCACGAGATCCGAGTACCGCTCGTCCTCGACCCATCCCTGGCTCCCTCAGTTTGACTACTCTGCGTGACGGGACTGGGGCGGTCAGCAGAAGTTTCGTTGCAATGCCACTCACGCCGGTCACTTTCCGGTATCGAGGCCCTTTTGCCGTTCTAAGAAAGGCGGGCGCGCACCTATAGTCTGCGGATGCGGCACCTGGGAAGGCGTGCCGGTGACAGAACTTGGTCGACAAAGGAGACGTCCGGTGAAGAAGTACGTGCGGGGATTGGCGATCGTGGGCGTGCTGACGCTCGCTGTCGCCGCTTGTGGCAGCAAGCCGGCTGAGAACACGGCTGGCGGCGACGCCAACAAGGACTTCAAGGCCTGCATGGTCTCCGACTCCGGTGGGTTCGACGACAAGTCGTTCAACCAGACGTCGTACGAAGGTTTCCAGGCCGCCGTCAAGGCGAAGGGGCTGACCCCGGTCAAGGCCGAGTCGAAGTCGGACAACGACTACCCGACCAACATGACCGCGATGGTCGCCGCCAAGTGCAACGTGATCGTCGCCGTCGGCTTCAAGCTGGAGGACGCCACCGACAAGGCGGCCAAGGCGAACCCGAGCATCAAGTTCGCGATCGTCGACTCGGCCCCGGCCACCCCGATCGAGAACGTGAAGCCGCTGAGCTTCAACACCGCCCAGGCCAGCTTCCAGGCCGGCTACCTGGCCGCCGGGATGTCCAAGAGCGGCAAGGTCGGCACCTTCGGCGGCCTGAAGATCCCGCCGGTGACCATCTTCATGGACGGCTTCGCCGAGGGCGTGCGCTACTACAACAAGCAGAAGTCGAAGAACGTCCAGGTGCTCGGCTGGGACGACGCCAAGCAGGCCGGCCTGTTCGCCGGTGGCTTCGAGGACAAGGCGAAGGGCCAGAACACCGCCCAGAACCTGATCACCCAGGGCGCCGACATCATCTTCCCGGTGGCCGGCCCGTCCGGTCTGGGCGGTCTGCAGGCGGCCAAGGCCAGCAACGGCAAGGTCAACGCGATCTGGGTCGACACCGACGGCTGCGTCAGCGCCGCGGAGTACTGCTCGGTGCTGATCTCCAGCGTCAAGAAGGGCATGGACGTCGCCGTCCAGGACGCGATCACCTCGGTGGTCGACAACAAGTTCGACAACAAGCAGTTCATCGGCACGCTGGAGAACGGCGGCACCTCGCTGGCGCCGTTCCACGAGTTCGACAGCAAGGTCCCGGCCGAGCTGAAGACCGAGCTGGACACGATCAAGGCCGACCTGATCGCCGGCAAGATCACGCTCGAGTCCAAGGCCCAGCCGAAGGCCTCCTGATTCACAGCACGACTAAGTAGTACGGTGCGAGCCAGGAAAGTCGGTCCCTGCCAAGGGGCCGCCCTTCCTGGCTCGCCGTCTGCAGGCTGAAGTCATTTCGAAGGGGGCATGCCCGCATGCATCTAGAGCTCTCAGGTCTGACCAAGAGTTTCGGTTCCCTGGTCGCCAACGATCACATCGATCTGGTGATCGAGCCGGGCGAGATCCACTGCCTGCTCGGGGAGAACGGGGCCGGCAAGTCGACCCTGATGAACATGCTCTACGGGCTGCTCCAGCCTGACTCCGGCGAGATCCTGATCGACGGCGAGAAGGTCAAGATCACCTCGCCGAGCGACGCGATCCAGCACGGCATCGGGATGGTGCACCAGCACTTCATGCTGATCCCGGTCTTCACCGTCGCGGAGAACATCATGCTCGGCCGGGAGAACACCCACCCCGGCGGCATCCTGGACCGCAAGAAGGCCGACGCCCTCGTCACCGAGCTGTCCGAGCGGTACGGCTTCGAGGTCGACCCCGAAGCGCTGGTCGAGGACATCCCGGTCGGCGTCCAGCAGCGGGTCGAGATCATCAAGGCGCTCACCAACGACGCCAAGGTGCTGATCCTGGACGAGCCGACCGCGGTGCTGACGCCGGCCGAGATCGACGAGCTGATCACGGTGATGCGCCAGCTCAAGGAGAACGGCACCTCGATCGTCTTCATCACCCACAAGCTCAAGGAGGTCAAGGCGATCGCGGACAAGATCACCGTGATCCGCCGTGGCAAGGTGGTCGGCCAGGCCGATCCGGGCGAGACCGAGGAAGGGCTGGCCGAGATGATGGTCGGCCGGGCGGTCGACCTGGTGGTCGACAAGGCGCCCGCCCAGCCGGGGGACGCCGTCTTGCGGATCAGCGGCCTGACGGTGATCGACGAGCGTGGCTTCACCGCCGTCGACAACGTGGACCTGGAGGTCCGCAGCGGCGAGATCCTCGCGGTGGCCGGGGTCCAGGGCAACGGTCAGACCGAGCTCGCCGAGGCGCTGCTCGGGCTGACCCCGATCGCGGCCGGCAGCATCTCGCTGGACGGCAAGGACCTGACCGGGGTCTCCACCCGGGAGCGTCTCGACGCCGGGATCGGCTATGTCCCCGAGGACCGCGGCCACGACGGTTTCGTCGGCCCGTTCAGCGTCGCCGAGAACCTGGTGCTCGACCTGTTCCGGTCCGAGCCGTTCGGCAAGGGCCTGATGCTGCACACCGACGAGATCGAGAAGAACGCGACCGCGCGGATCGAGGAGTTCGACATCCGCACCCAGGGCGCGGACCAGCCCGTCTCCTCGCTGTCCGGTGGCAACCAGCAGAAGGTCGTGCTGGCCCGGGAGCTGTCCCGGCCGCTGAAGCTGCTGGTCGCCTCGCAGCCCACCCGCGGTGTCGACGTCGGCTCGATCGAGTTCCTGCACACCCGGATCGTCGAGGAACGCGACCACGGCACCGCCGTACTGATCGTCTCCACCGAACTGGACGAGATCGCCGCGCTGTCCGACCGGGTCGCGGTGATGTACCGCGGCAAGGTGGTCGGCGTCGTCCCGTCCGACACGCCCCGCGACGAACTCGGCCTGATGATGGCCGGCGCCTCCCGGACCGAGGCGCACGAGGTCGCGATCGAGAACCCCACGACGTTGGGAACCATCTAGATGAGTATCGACACCACAACCGAGCCGGCCCAGGTACCGGCCGAACCGCAGCCGGCCAAGCCGGGGCGCCGGCCGCTGCCGGGCTGGGCGGTCCAGAGCCTGGTCTCGCTGAGCGCGATCGTGCTGGCGCTGCTGGTCGGCGCCATCTTGATCATCATCGGCGACGACCAGGTGAAGACAGCGGTCGGGTACTTCGGCGCCGCGCCGATGGACACCTTCTCGGCGGCCTTCAGCGCCGTCGGCGACTCGTACCAGGCACTGGCCTCCGGCGCGCTCGGCGGCATCACGCCGATCACCGAGTCGTTGACCCAGGCGACGCCGCTGATCTGCGGCGGCCTGGCCGTTTCGCTGGCGTTCCGGACCGGGCTGTTCAACATCGGCGCCCAGGGCCAGCTGATCATCGGCGCGATCCTGGCCGCCTGGGTCGGGTTCGCCTGGCACCTGCCGCCGGGGATCCACCTGGTCGTGGCGATCCTGGCCGGCCTGATCGGCGGCGCGCTGTGGGGTGGCGTGGTCGGGTTGCTCAAGGCCCGGACCGGCGCCCACGAGGTGATCGTCACGATCATGCTCAACTACGTCGCGGTCTACCTGCTCCAGTGGTTGCTGACGACGACGACCTTCAAGCGGCCCGGTCGCGAGGACCCGATCAGCCCGATCGTGGACGCGAACGCGCAGTACCCGCAGTTCGGTAGTACCCGGCTGCACGTGGGCTTCCTGCTCGCGCTGGTCGCGGCCGGTTTCGTCTGGTGGCTGCTGAACCGCTCGACGGTCGGCTTCGAGCTGCGCGCGGTCGGCGCCAACGCCGACGCCTCCCGGACCGCCGGTATGTCGGTCGGCCGGGCGTACTTCGTCGCGATGCTGGTCGCCGGTGCGCTGGCCGGCCTCGCGGGCACCCAGCAGGTGCTCGGCACGGACCTGCCGCTGACCGACGGCGTCGCGGCATCGGTCGGCTTCGACGCCATCACCGTCGCCCTGCTCGGCCGCGGTACGCCGCTCGGCACGGTCCTGGCCGGTCTGCTGTTCGGCGCCCTCAACGCGGGCGGTCTGCAGATGCAGTTGCAGACCCAGACGCCGCTGACCCTGACCACCGTCCTGCAGGCCGTGATCGTGCTCTTCGTCGCCGCCCCGGCGCTGGTGCGCTCGATCTTCCGGTTCCTGCCGAAGGAACGCGGCATCGGAGCCGTCCTCGCGAAAGGCTGGAACGGATGAGCTCGACCGAGATCGACTCCCGGGCACAGGACCCGGCGCCCGCGCCGGCTGTCATCGAGGCGCCGGCCGAGCGGACCCGCCGGCTGCGGGTCGGCGGCCTGATGGTCGTCTTCGCGCTGATCGGGCTGGGACTGGCGATCGGCACCAAGGGCGGCAAGGCCACCTTCCAGTTGGTGTCCGGCGACCTCCAGCACAACCTGGTCGGGATCCCGGCCCAGCCGGTCGCGCTGCTGCTCGGGGCGTTCGGGCTGGTGGCGGCCGTGGCGTACGTGATGCGCCGGGTGCCGACGAAGTACGCCGGCTGGCTGGCCGCAGTACTGGGTGTCAGCTTCCTGGGCGCCTTCCTGTGCTGGGCCGCGGCGGGCAAGACCTTCCCGCTGGCCAACCAGTTCCAGGGCACGCTGAACTTCGCCACCCCGCTGATCCTCGGCGCGCTCGCCGGTGTGCTGTGCGAGCGGGCCGGTGTCATCAACATCGCGATCGAGGGCCAGTTCCTGGTCGGCGCCTTCACGGCGGCGGTCGTGTCCAGTACGACGGGAAGCGGCGCCGCGGCGCTGATCGCGGCCGCCGTGTCCGGAGTACTGATGGCCGCGCTGCTGGCCGTCTTCTCCATCAAGTACCTGGTGAACCAGGTGGTCCTCGGCGTCGTGCTGGTGGTCTTCGCGACCGGCATCACGGGGTACCTGTTCGACCAGTTCCTGCAGGAGGACGCCGCCAATCTGAACACGCCGGACGTGCTGTCGGCGATGAAGATCCCGCTGCTGGGGGACATCCCGTTCTTCGGGCCGATCCTGTTCGAGCAGACGGTCCTCGTGTACCTGACCTACATCGCGGTCGCCGTCGTCACCTTCGTGCTGTTCCAGACTCGCTGGGGCCTTCGCGTCCGCGCCGTCGGTGAGCACCCGAAGGCGGCCGACACAGTCGGCATCAGGGTCAAGCGCATCCGGTACTCCGCGGTGCTCTGGGCCGGCGTGCTGGCCGGTCTCGGTGGAGCGTTCTTCACGGTCGGGTACGCCGGGTCGTTCAACAAGGGGATGACCGCGGGCAACGGCTTCATCGCGCTGGCGGCGCTGATCATGGGCCGCTGGAACCCGATCGGCGCGATGGTCGCGGCGCTCTTCTTCGGCTTCGCCACCCAGCTCCAGTCCCAGCTGCAGATCATCCAGACCCCGATCCCCGGCGAACTGTTGCTGATGGCCCCGTACCTGGCCACGGTGATCGCCGTCGCGGGCCTGGTCGGCCGAGTGAGAGCTCCCAAGGCGGACGGTGAGCCCTACGTCACCGAATAGCGGCTCCGCCGCCGACCCCTCTTCCGGCGATTCCCCTTCCGCAGGGCGGGGAATCGCCGGTGCGGTTGATTGGCGGGCGCTGCGCGCCGCCGCCGTCCAGGCGATGCAGCGGGCGTATGCGCCCTACAGCGGGTTTCCGGTCGGCGCCGCGGCGCTCGTCGACGACGGGCGGATCGTTGCCGGGTGCAACGTGGAGAACGCGTCGTACGGACTGACGTTGTGCGCCGAGTGCGGCCTGGTGTCCGAGCTGCACGCGAGCGGCGGTGGACGCCTGGTCGCGTTCACCTGCGTGGACCACAACGAGGAACTGCTCACCCCGTGCGGGCGCTGTCGCCAGCTGCTGCACGAGCACGGCGGACCGACTCTCCTGGTGGAGTCCGCCACCGGTAGCCGCCCCCTGCGCGAGCTACTGCCCGACGCGTTCGGGCCTGAACGACTGGAGGAATAGTGTCTTTCGACGCGGTAGACGTCATCCGCACCAAGCGGGACAAGGGCGAGCTGAGCGACGGCCAGATCGACTGGGTGATCGACGCCTACACCAAGGGCGCGGTCGCCGACGAGCAGATGTCCTCGCTGGCGATGGCCATCCTCCTGAACGGGATGAACCGCCGTGAGATCGCCCGCTGGACGGCAGCGATGATCGCCTCCGGTGAGCGGATGGACTTCGCCAAGCTGTCCCGGCCGACCGCGGACAAGCACTCCACCGGCGGCGTCGGCGACAAGATCACGTTGCCGCTGGCCCCTTTGGTGGCGGCCTGCGGCGTCGCCGTACCGCAACTGTCCGGCCGCGGCCTCGGCCACACCGGCGGTACCCTGGACAAGCTCGAGTCCATTCCCGGCTGGCGTGCGGCGCTGTCCAACGAAGAGATGATGCAGCAGCTCGAGGACGTCGGCGCCGTCATCTGCGCTGCCGGCGACGGCCTGGCTCCCGCTGACAAGAAGCTCTACGCCCTGCGCGACGTCACCGGCACGGTCGAGGCGATCCCGCTGATCGCCAGCTCCATCATGAGCAAGAAGATCGCCGAAGGCACCGGCGCCCTGGTCCTCGACGTGAAGGTCGGCACCGGCGCCTTCATGAAGGACCTGGCCGACGCCCGCGAACTCGCCTCCACCATGGTTGCCCTGGGCACTGACGCCGGGGTCAAGACCGTTGCCCTGCTCACCGACATGTCGACGCCCCTCGGCCTGACCGCCGGAAACGCCTTGGAGGTCAGGGAATCCGTCGAGGTCCTGGCCGGCGGCGGCCCCTCCGACATCATCGAGCTCACCGTCGCTCTGGCAGTGGAAATGCTCGCGGCAGCCGGCGTCACCGACATCGACCCCGCCGAAAAGCTCCGCGACGGCACCGCCATGGACGCCTGGCGCCGGATGATCGCAGCCCAGGGCGGCGACCCCGACGCCGATCTCCCCATCGCCCCCGAACAACACGTGGTGAAGGCAACAACCCCAGGCGTCCTCTCCCAACTGGATGCCCTGGCAGTAGGCGTAGCCGCCTGGCGCCTAGGCGCCGGCCGAGCCCGCAAGGAAGACCCCGTCTCCCCAGTCGCAGGCGTCCAACTCCACGCCAAACCGGGCGACCAGGTCACCGAGGGCCAGCCCCTCCTCACCTTGCACGCCGACGATCCAAGCCGCTTCGAGCGAGCCCTGGAATCCCTCACCGACGCAGTGACAATCTCCGACTCCTACACCCCGGCCCCACTGGTGATCGACCGCATCACGGCCTGATTCCGCAGTACCGAACTTGCACGTACCTGCAACGAATCGCTCTTCCCGGCTCGTTTCCGTGACTCCTAGGCTGACCGGAGTCACGGAAAGTCACTCGGGAGGACGACGCGATGCGACAGGGGAAATCGAAGCTGGTCACAGCGGTGCTGACGGCGGCTGCGCTGCTGCTCGGTGCGGCCGGTCAGGCGACAGCTGCCGAACGACAGGCATCCACGCCGTCGGCCACTGTGGCGGCCGACCCGGATGCGCCGACCGCGCTGGGCAAGAACCTGCAGTTCGGTGGTGGGTACACCGGCGTGACCTATGACGACCTGTGGGATGCCCATCTGCTCGCGAAGCTCTGGGTCGACACCACCAAGCCGGTGCACGTCACGGCGTACTTCGGGGCGGTGCCGAAGTTCAACGCACAGGGCCAGCCGTCGAGCAAGACCGCGACGCTGGTCTACACGTGGCAGTGGCTCTGCGGGTCAGCCGCTCCGGTCAACCTGTCCGGCCAGCTCTCGACCACGCTGGCGCCCGCGCCCGGCACGACCATGTTCAACTACTGGATCCTGGACGCTCTCAAGGTCGAGGCGAACCTGGTGGCACCGGCCTGCTCGAGCGGCGGGAAGTTCGCGATCCGCTTCAACACCCTGCAGAGCACCGGCTCGCCCGGTGCGATGAACTCGCCCGTCGTCGGTTCGCTGCCGGCGCCGTTCGGCACACCGGGCTCGGACATCCTCAACGGCACCAGCCCCACCATCACCCTGTACCAGATCGGCAACCCGTCCGAGGTCGCCGAGGTGCGGCAGAGCGGCAAGCTGAAGGATGTCCCGTCGACCGGACTGCGGTACTTCGTGTCCGACTGCAAGGCCGCGCAGGATCTCGTCGGCTGGGCCGCTTCCACGATGGATCCCTACAACTGGGGCGTGTTCAAGTACACGATCCCGCGCTCGGCGGTCGAGGCCGGCGCGGACAAGATCAGCGGCGCCTGGGCCGACCAGCCAGGCCGTCCACGGATCAAGGCGTTCGCCGTCCGCAAGGGAGCCCCGAGCATCTTCAGCGACCCGTCCTCGTTCGTGGTCATCAAGGACGCCTTCACCTGCTTCTGATCGTGGGGCCGGTGCGACCGTCAGCCGGACTTGGTGGTCAGGCGCTGGTACTGGAGCTTGACCACTGTGGTGGCGAGCTTGATGTCGGGTACCGGCGTCTTCTCCAGCGTGCCGCTCTGGCTGACGGTTATCTCGGCGACCATCGAGCCGACCGTGATGCTGGCCTCTGCGACTGCCTCGATCTGGCCGGTCACGCCGGCGACCCCGGTCTGCGCGTCGGTCAACGCACCCGGCACCCCCGGTACTGCGAACGGCTTGGTGTGCTCGTCCTGCGCCCAGAAACCCTTCTGCAGGTCGCGGGCCTTGCTCGCCGACGCCGCCTTGAAGAGCTGCACGGTGACCCGCTTGCGTCGATCCGTGCTCAAGCGGAACGTCTGGTACCCCTCCTTGCACCCGGCGTTCAACAGCAGCGCGAGATCCTCAGCAGGCGAAGCCGACAACGTGTCCACGAAGCTCTGCCGCGTGAACGGCCCGGTCACCTGCGCCGGCTCGCCGGCCACACCCTTCTGAAACCCATCCGGTACGACGGCCAGCCCGGCCAACCCACCAGCGGCAGCAGGCACAGCAGCATCAGCCGGCGCTGGGGGCTGCTCATTCCCGCCGACCGGCGCGGTCGACGCCCCCGCGTCGTTTCCGCAGCCTGTCAAGAACACCAGCCCAACGCACACCACAGCGGCTACACCGGGCGCGGTTCGCCTCACGATTCCTCCGCAGGGTCAGGGGATTACCCCGCGAGCCCACCAGACAAAGATGAACGCCAGGCAAAGTACGGCGGGGTTCGTTCCCTCCACATGAGCGCGCGCTGTAGAACCCACGCGGAGGGAACGAACGATCATCAGTAGCGGGTGCTGACAGTGACGCCGGTGCAGCCTGTTGCGCCGTACAGGCTGACGTAGCTGTAGCCCGCGGGGGGATTGGCGACGGTGATCGCTTCGGTGTTGCCGGTAGCGGTCGATCGCTGGGTGTAGGCGGAGGTGGTCGCCCAGGTGGCCTTGTTGTAGTAGAGATCACAGTTGCCGGTACCACCGCTGGCGGTGATCTGCAGTTGCGTCGTACCGGCAGGCAGGTTGATGTAGAGGTAGTCGTAGTTGCCAGTGGTCGTGCCTCGGTTGCCGCGCTGGCAGTTCTTGCCCAGCACGCGGATGTCTGCGGCAGTGCACTCGGGCAAGGTCGTACCGCCTCCGCCTCCACAGTTCCCCGCCCCGCACGCGGACAGCCAGCTGTACCAGTCGGCGTCGTACCGGCTGCCGATCGTGGTCCGCAGGTAGCTGGCGGCAGCGTTCCAGTTGCCCGACCGGTAGTAGTTGAGGACGGTGGTCACATCACTGCGGTGCGACTGCAGCATGTAGCGCACCGCGAGGTAGCCCCACTGGTAGATCCGGGTGGTGTCGTTGCTGTAGGTGGTACCGAACAGGGTGCTCAGTGAGTAGGTACGCCGGGCAGCCTCGGTGATCGCCGCGGTGTAGGTCTCGTTGCGGTAGGAGTAAGACACGTACTCCGCGAACCCCTCGATCCACCAGATCGTCGGAGTGCTGACGCCCGCGTCGAAGTCACCGGCCATGTCGAAGCGGCCATCGAGGTAGTGGGTGTACTCGTGGTTGAGGTTCCAGATCGCGAACACCGGTCGCAGCCACTCGGCCTCGTAGGCGATGAACCGGGCCTGGTTGCCGACCGCGGCCGGGTCGCCCTCGAGGTACATCCCGCCGTTGTTCGTGTCGATGCCCCACATCGCTCCGGCATAGGTCTGGTAGTCGGTACTGGAGTTGTAGACCACCACCTCCAGACTGGTGTTGCGGTCGTTGGCCACCGGGCCGGGGTCGGCGACTATGCCGTGGAAGTAGGCGTCCTGACTCGCCAGGCTGCTGCAGCTCGAGGACAGCTGGGCAGTGGTCATCTCCTGGGCCCGGATGCGCAGAGTCGAGCTGCAGGTGTGGGTGATCGGCAGCACGACGGCCGCCAGCTTGGCCTGCAGGTTGCAGATGTCGTAGTACGCGCAGTTGGCCTTGTCGTAGTAGTCGGCCAGCTCGGCGACGCCGACCCACAGCGGTGCCGTCGGGCCCTGTAGCGCGGTCTGCCCGAGCAGGCCCTTTGCAAGCGGACGGACCTTGGGCAGCAGGGCGGAGTACTGGAGGAACCTGGTGAGTTCACGGCCGGCGTTCGAGGTCAGGTAGCTCTGGTCGCCGGACAGTAGATCCTTGTGGCTGGACGCGAAGGCGTAGAGGGTGTCGATCACGCTCGCGTCGGCCTGTACCGCAGCCACGAACTCCGGCAGCTGGTGCCCGCGGAACAACACCGTGTAGACGTTGTTGACCGCGTTCAGCATCCACCACGACGTGTTGTACGAGTTGTTGTAGCCGGTCAGCATCCGCTTCACGACGGACAGGTAGCGGGCGTTCTGCGCCGAGCTGTCGATCAGCGTGATCGCCTCCGCGAGGGTCTCCCCGTTGGCGTCGCTGACCTCGAAGGCGTGCGTGTTGGCGAAGAAGCTGTCCAGGCCCGACTGGATCGCAGTCCGCAGCGTTGGGCCGTAGGTGCCGACGGATGAGGGGTTGTACCACTGCACGTAGTAGCCGGCGCGGAGATACAGGGTCAGCTGGGCGGTACCGGTCGAGTTGTTGCCGGGGTAGCCGGATCCGTTGTCCCGCAGGCCGTACGCGACGCTGACCATCTGGGCCTCACGGAACGCGTTGTACGCATCCGTGCCGGTCAGGTTGAAGAGTGTGTTGACACAGTCCGTCGTCGACGCCTTGATCTGGTTGACGAGAGCTTGGCCGGTACGGCTGGTGAAGTCAGCGGGGTTGCAGGTCGCCGCGGCTTTGTGGCCCTGCATCGACGGGCGGGGCAAGGTGGCGACCTGTCCTGGTCCGTCGTAGTCACGACGCAACTCCTGCTTGGAGGCCGGCAGGGGAGCACGTTGGCTTACCGGCGTACTGGCATCGGTGACGTGGCTGGGCTCGTCGGCCGACCCGCTCGGACCTGCTTTGGTTGTCGGCGGTTGCGGGCTGGTGGCTGCCTGACCTGGGCTGGTGGTGAGGGCCAGTCCGGTCAGGGCGATGACGGTGGCAAGGGTCAGTACCGACGCCTGTCGCCGTAATCGCTGGAGTCGTGGGGATGTCATCAGGTTCTCCTCCGGGGCGGAACACGCGAACCCGCGTGGCTGCGGTGGGGGATCCGCAGTGTTTGGGAGCGTGGCACGTCGAGCCGTTCCCCGGTCATCCCAACGGCGATAGCCTCACGTTATGGATCCCGAGATCCGCCACCTGCGGGCGATCTGCGCGATCGCCGACGCCGGCAGCGTGACCAGAGCCGCCGCCCGCCTCGGGATCTCGCAACCAGCGCTGACCGGCCTCCTGCAACGCTTCGAACGCTCACTCGGCGGCCAGCTGTTCGAACGAGCCCGTACCGGCGTACGCCCCACGCCGCTGGGCGAACGCGCCTTGCAACGCGCCCGCCTGGTCCTGGCCGACATCGACTCCTTCGCCGGCGACCTCACCATGGCTGCCACCGCGGGCCCGGCCGAGCTGCACATGGGCACAGCCCACATGGAATGCGTAGGCACCATCGTCGAACGCGTCCAAACAGCCCTGGCCCCTGTGGACCTCACCGTCCAGGTGGACCCCTCGGCCATCAGCCTCGCCCAATCCCTGGCCCATCAGCGCTCGGACTTCGCCGTCATCGGCATGAGCGACGACCACGACGTACCCCTGGCGCCCGACCTGGCTCAGCGCACCGTCCTGCCCCGCCTCCCGTTCTTCATCGCCCTGACCTCCAGCCACCCCCTGGCCGCCCAAGAGGAAATCAACCTCGCCGACCTGGCCAACGAATCCTGGATCAGCCCACCCGGCGCCGACGACGGCTCCCTGGCCTCCCTCCGAGCCGCCTGCCGCCGAGCCGGCTTCACCCCCAAGATCCGCTACGAGGCGCCCAGCGGCGGCGGCCGCCAACTGATCCAATCCGGCCGAGCCGTCCAACTCGTAGAACCCACCTCGGCCGGCGCCGAAGGCATGACAATCCGCCGCCTGACCGGCGACCCCCTAAGAGGCCGCCTGATCCTGGCTTGGCGCCGCCCCCGCCTAACCGAAGACCAAGTCGAATCCACCTACCTAGCCATAGCGAGTTCCTACACAGACCACGCCCTCCGCAGCCCCACCTACGCCCCCTGGTGGACCGCCCACCCCGAAGTCCACCCCCGAACCACCTAATTCCCCACGCACTGCCTAGCCGGCGACGGTGGCGAGGAGATCCGTGATGCGTCGGCGGGCGGCCTTGGGGTGCAGCGGTTCGCAGCCGGCGTCGACGCAGCGCTTCACCACTCGCGGATCGTCCTTCAGTAGCAGCAATCCCCGCCGGAGCAGGGTGAACGGCGGCTTGCGGTGCTCGCGTAGATCGCGCTGGAACCGGCGTACGAAGGTGACGATCCGGTGGTGCCGAACACAGATCGCCGCTGCCAGCAGACCGCGTTCCCGAAGCGCTCCGGCAACCTGATCGGCGAAGATGCCCTCGGCAATGATCAGTGGTGATCCGCCTGTCTCCACAGGCCGATGTCCGATGGTCCCGTCGGCGGCGATGTCGTAGATCGGCATGTCAGCGACCCCAGTGGCGCACAACACCTCGAGCGCAGCCACCGCCCGCTCGCCGTCCCAGGACCGCGGATCATCCCAATCCACGATCCCCAACGGCGACCGCGGCATTGCCGCGTCATCCCCGTCCCGGTAGAAGTCATCGAGCCGTACCACCGGCAACCCCACCAGTTCAGCCAACCGCGACTTCCCAGCCCCTGAAGGCCCCGCCAGCAACACCACCCGAGCATTCACCCCGAGATTCTCCCACCGCCCCGGCCTTTCACTTCCCGCCCCTCGTCCACCACAACCACGAAGCCCCCTCCACGGCCCCGGCCGACCGGACGGCCATGCATACGCAACTCACCCGAAACACCGCGACACACCGGGGGTATCCGCTTGCCGGTGGAGTTGTGCGTGCACCGACGGGCGCGTGGGGGATTCCTAGGCCTGTAAGGCTTTGACTAGTTCGTTGTGGTGGGTGGTGAACCAGGCGTTGGTTCGGTCGGTGAGGGTGGATTCGCCGGTGGTCCAGCGTTGGCGGAACCAGGGGTGGCCGGACTCGGCGCCTCGGCGGACGTAGTCCATGCACCAGATGTGGTTGGCGGCGGCTGCGTCGATCAGGCGGGTGCGGTCGTCGCCGGTGAGGCCGTAGGCGTCGGTGAAGCGGCGGAGGCGGGTCAGCGATTGGCCTTGGCGGGCGTCGTGGATGTCGGCGTCGGGGCGCAGGGGTGCCCACAGGCGTACGGCCGCAGCGACATCCCACAGCGTCGACCCAGGACCGGCCAGGTCGAAGTCGATCAGGGCGACCGCCACCCCGTCGCGGAAGACGATGTTGTCGAGGTTCGGATCGTTGTGGCCGACCAGTCCGTCGTCATACGCAGCGGGCACTCGCTCGGCCCACGGGTAGCCGGAGGGGTCGAATCCGAGTACGGCCTCGTGATAGCGCCGTAGGAGATGCGCGACGCTCTCCAGTGCCGCGTCGGTCATCGACCACGAAGGGTATGGCGCCTGCACCGTCTCGCCGGGCACGTAGGTCAGTACTTCCCGGCCCTGCTCGTCCACCCCGAGGAAGGCGGGGGACGAGTCGAAGCCGACCTCCTGGAGATGGTCCAGAAGCGCATGCACGGCAGGACTGCTGGGCCGCAGCGGGCGGCGTACGGTATCGCCGACCCGTACCACCAGGCCACGGTTGGCGGTGCCGCCGAGCAGGCGGGTCTCGACCTCAGGCATCACCGCACAGTGTGGCTGCTGCCCACCCCAAGCGCTAGGTCGCTCAAATGAGCAATCCAATGCACAGTTGTGCAACGAACTCTTGACACGCGCCAGGGCAAACGGTTCACTCAACGATGAGCAGCGTGCTGCTCATATGAGCGAGTGCCCGCCGATCGCGAAGGAGCAGCCCGTGCTGGAACAGCGCAAACGCATCGGAGGTGTGGCGATCGCACTCCTCCTGGTGAGTGGAGTGAGCAGCTGCGCCGGGTGGGGCGGCGGAGCCGGTGGCGGTGGCGCCGACAGCGTCAACGTGCTGATGGTGAACAACCCGCAGATGGTCGACCTGCAGAAGCTGACCGCGGACAACTTCACCAAACAGACCGGGATCAAGGTCAACTACACGGTCCTGCCGGAGAACGACGTCCGGGACAAGATCAGCCAGGAGTTCTCCAGCCAGGCCGGCCAGTACGACGTCGCGTCGCTGAGCAACTTCGAGATCCCGATCTATGCCAAGAGCAAGTGGATCGCGCCGCTGTCGGACTACATCGCCAAGGACACCGCGTTCAACCAGGACGACATCCTGAAGCCGATGACCGAGTCGATGTCGGGTGACGACGGCAAGATCTACGGGGAGCCGTTCTACGGCGAGTCGTCGTTCCTGATGTACCGCAAGGACATCCTGCAGGCCAAGGGTGTCGAGATGCCGGCCAAGCCGACCTGGCAGCAGGTCGCCGACATCGCGGCGAAGGTCGACAACGCCCAGCCCGGCATGCGCGGCATCTGCCTGCGCGGCCAACCAGGCTGGGGCCAGCTGTTCGCCCCGCTGACGACGGTCGTGAACACCTTCGGCGGTACCTGGTTCACCCAGGACTGGCAGGCGAAGGTCAACGCCCCCGAGTTCACCGAGGCGACCAAGTTCTACGTCGACCTGGTCCGCAACCACGGCGAGCTCGGCGCCCCGCAGGCCGGTTTCACCGAGTGCCTCAACAACCTCGTCCAGGGCAACGTCGCGATGTGGTACGACGCAACCTCCGCCGCCGGTTCGCTCGAAGCGCCCAACTCACCGGTCAAGGGCAAGATGGGGTACGCCCCCGCGCCGGTCGTGAAGACCGACAGTTCCGGCTGGCTGTACGCCTGGTCGTGGAGCATCCAGGAAGCGAGCAAGAAGAAGGACAACGCCTGGAAGTTCATCTCCTGGGCCTCCAGCAAGCAGTACGAGGAGCTGGTCGGCAAGGAGCTCGGCTGGTCCCGCGTCCCGGCCGGCAAGCGCGCCTCGACGTACGAGAACCCGGAGTACCGCAAGGAGGCGGCGGCGTTCGCCGACCCGACCAAGCAGGCGATCGAGACCGCCGACCCGCGCAACCCGGGCGCCCAGCCGCGGCCCGCGATCGGCATCCAGTTCATCGACATCCCCGAGTTCCCCGATCTCGGTACCCAGGTCAGTCAGGACGTCAGCTCCGCGATCGCCGGCCGGATGAGCGTCGACGAGGCGCTGAAACGCGGCCAGGAACTCGCCGACGACGTGGCAGAGCGCTATCGCGCCAGAGAAGCGAAGTGAGGGCTGACATGAGTGTCGAAACCGAGGCGCGCCCAGGCCGCCATACAGCCACACCGCCGAAGAAGCCGGGCACGCTGCTGCGCAGTACCGGCGACTGGGCCCGCCGGGCGCCGCTGCTGCCCGCCCTGGTCTTCATGATCATCGTCACCCAGCTCCCGTTCGTGGTCACGATCATCACCTCGTTCATGAACTGGAACGCGTACTACCCCGACGAACGCAGCTTCGCCGGCATCGACAACTTCCGCCGCGTCCTCACCGACGCGAACACCCGGCACGCCATCTGGGTCACCATCCTGCTGACCGCGGGCGTCGTCCTCATCAGCCTGCTGCTCGGCCTGGGCATCGCCCTGCTGCTCGACCGCAAGTTCCGCGGCCGTGGCGCGGTACGGACGATGATGATCACGCCGTTCCTCGTCGTACCGGTCGCGGCGGCCTTGTTGTGGAAACACGCGCTGTACAACCCGGAGTACGGGCTCTTCAACGGCGTGCTGAAGTGGATCTTCGGCGACAACGCGCCACAGCCCGACTGGATCAGCAACCAGCCCTTGTGGTCGGTGATCTTCGCGCTGGTCTGGCAGTGGACGCCGTTCATGATGCTGATCCTGCTGGCCGGCCTGCAGAGCCGCCCGCTCGACGTGATCGAGGCGGCCGGCATCGACGGCGCCAGCCAGTGGGACATCTTCCGGTACATGACGCTGCCGCACCTGCGTCAGTACCTCGAACTGAGCGCGCTGCTCGGCTCGATCTACGTCGTGCAGAACTTCGACGCCGTCTTCACGATCACGTCCGGCGGCCTCGGGACGGCGAACCTGCCGTACACGATCTACCAGACCTTCTACACCGCCCATGACTACGGCCGGGCCTCGGCCGCGGGCGTCATCGTCGTGATCGGCACCATCCTGATCGCGACCTTCGCGCTCCGCTCGGTGTCCACCCTGTTCAAGGAGGAGGGCCGATGAGCGGCCAAGTGACGATCGTGACGGGCCGCAAGAACCGCGGCGGCGGGCTGGCGCTGAGCGCGCTGGCCTGGATCGTGGGCGTGCTGTTCGTGCTGCCGGTGCTGTGGATGGCGCTGACCTCGTTCCACCACGAGGAGGACGCGGCGAAGAACCCGCCGGACGTCACCGCGCCGCTGACCCTGGACGGCTTCCGGTCGTTCTTCGACTCCGGTCCCTGGCCGTCGATCGCGAACTCGCTGACCGCGAGCATCCTGTCGACGATCCTGGTCATCCTGCTGGCGTTCCCGGCGGCGTACGCGCTGTCGATCAAGCCGGTGAAGAAGTGGACCGACGTGATGTTCTTCTTCCTGTCCACCAAGATGCTGCCGGTGGTCGCGGGGCTGCTGCCGATCTACCTGTTCGCGCAGTTCGCCGGGCTGCTGGACAACATCTGGCTGCTGATCGTGCTCTACACGTCGATGAACCTGCCGATCGCGGTCTGGATGCTGCGCAGCTTCCTGGCCGAAGTACCGGTCGAGATCCTCGAGGCGGCCTCCGTCGACGGCGCCGGCCTGGTCCGCACGCTGCGCTCGGTGGTCGCGCCGGTCGTCATGCCAGGCATCGCGTCCGCGTCGCTGATCTGCTTCATCTTCAGCTGGAACGAGCTGCTTTTCGCCCGGGTCCTCACGGGTACCGTGGCACAGACCGCGCCGGTGTTCCTGACCGGCTTCGTCACCAGCCAGGGCCTGTTCCTCGCGAAGGTCTGCGCGGCCTCCCTGGTGGTGTCGCTGCCGGTGCTGATCGCCGGGTTCGCGGCACAGGACAAGCTCGTCCAGGGCCTGTCCCTCGGGGCGGTCAAGTGACGGAGGCAACGGTGCAACGACTCAACTCGGCAAGCCTGGGGTCGCTCGACGAGCGCGTCGGCGTACCGGCGTACGACCGTACTTCGATCAGCCCCGGCATCGTCCATTTCGGGGTCGGCGGATTCCATCGCGCGCATCAGGCGATGTACCTCGACCAGCTGATGAACGACGGCGAGGCACTCGACTGGGGCATCGTCGGCGTCGGCGTCCTCCCGCACGACAAGCGGATGGCCGAGGTGATGGCGGCGCAGGACAACCTCTACACGCTGGTCGTGAAGTACCCCGACGGGACGCTCGAGCCCCGGGTCATCGGCTCGATCGTCGGGTACCTCTTCGCACCCGACGACCCCGAGGCGGTGCTCGCCCGGCTGACCGACCCCGCCACCAGGATCGTCTCGCTGACGATCACCGAGGGCGGCTATCACGTGAACCAGGTAACCGGGGAGCTGGACGCGTCCGACCCCGGCCTGGCTGCCGACTTGGAGCCGGGCGCGCTGCCGGGGAGCGCGTTCGGCTTCATCATCGAAGCGCTGGCCCGCCGACGGGCGGCCGGTGTTGCGCCGTTCACGGTGATGTCCTGCGACAACATTCCTGGCAACGGGCACGTCGCGCGCAAGATGCTCGCCGCCTTCGCTCGGCTCAAGGACCCGTCGCTTGCCGACTTCCTTGAAAGCGACGTCCGGTTCCCGAACTGCATGGTCGACCGGATCACGCCGGTCACGGCCGACGCGGATCGTGAGGCGCTGGCGTCGCAGTACGGGGTCGAGGACGGCTGGCCGGTGGTGTGCGAGCCGTTCACGCAGTGGGTGCTCGAGGACGACTTCGGTGGCGACAGGCCGGCGTACGAGGAAGTCGGCGTGCAGCTGGTCGAGGACGTCGAACCGTACGAGCTGATGAAGCTGCGGTTGCTCAACGCGAGCCACCAAGCCCTTTGTTACTTGGGGTATCTGGCCGGCTACCGCTACGCGCACGAGGTCTGCCAGGACAAGCTGTTCGTCGACTTCCTGCTCGGCTACATGGATTCGGAGGGTACGCCGACGCTGCCGCCGGTGCCGGGGGTCGACCTCGACCGCTACAAGCACCAGCTGATCGAGCGGTTCGCGAATCCCGAAGTACGCGACACCCTCGCCCGGCTCTGCGCGGAGAGCTCGGACCGCATCCCCAAGTGGCTGGTCCCGGTCGTCCGCGAGCAGCTCGCCGCGGATCGCGGGATCGAGCACTCCGCTCTGGTGATCGCCTCCTGGGCCCGGTACGCCGAGGGCGTCGACGAGCAAGGTGAGCCGATCGAGGTGGTCGACCGGCTGCGCGACAAGCTGGTCGAACGAGCCCAGCACAACCGCGACGAGCCGTTGCTCTTCGTGTCCGACCGGGACCTCTTCGGTGACCTCGTCGACGACGCCCGCTTCGTCAGCGCCTACACGGCCGCGTTGTCCTCGCTCCACGAGCACGGAGCACGAGCGACCCTGGAGGCGCGGGCCTGAGAAGGGGCTCGCGGCAAAGGCCCGCGAACCGTTACGGTGCCGGGGAATCACGGGAGAAGATTGGTGGCGGGGCGACGGTGAACGGTCGGGGACAGTTGCTCGGCGAGGGTGACGAGGACGACGAGCTGCTGGCCGACGTCGCGCGCCGGTACTACCTCGACAACGTCTCCAAGGTGGACATCGCCAAGGAGCTCGACCTGAGCCGGTTCAAGGTCGCCCGGCTGCTCGAGGACGCGCGCAGTCGTGGCATCGTCCAGATCCAGATCAAGAACCCCTCGCCGATCGATCGCGGGCTGTCCGAGCAGCTGGCCGACGCGCTCGGGCTCCAGTTGTGCGTCGTCACGCACACCTCGGGCTCGCCGGAGCAGGTCCGCGACCAGGTCGCCGAGGCTGCGGCGCGGACGGTCGCGCCGCTGGTTCGCGACGGGGATCTGCTGGGCCTGACCTGGAGCCGGGCGGTCGACGCGATGGTCGACCACATCGACGTACTGCCTGCCTGCACGGTGATCCAGATGGCCGGCTCACTCCACTCACCCGCGGGCGGCGGCAGCACGATGGACCTCGCCCGCCGAGCAGCCGCGCTTGCCGGCGGTACTGCGCACGCCGTCCACGCACCGCTCGTCGTCGACGACATCGCCGCGGTCGCCGCACTGCGCCGGCAGCCCGGCATCGCGGACACCCTGGCGCTGGCCGACGGGCTCGACATCTCGGTGGTCGCGATCGGCGCCTGGCGGGCCGGCTGCTCGACGGTCTGGGACGCGGTGTCGGAGGAACTCCGGGCCGAAGGTGTCGCCGGCGGCGCAATCGCCGAGGTCAGCGGGCATCTTCTGGACCAGGACGGCAGACTGGTCCAGTCACCGTTGGAGCAGATGATCATCGCGGTCTCGGTCGACCAGCTACGCCACCCGGCGGAGCGGATCGCCCTCGCCGCGGGAGCTCATCGCGCGCCGGCGGTGGTCGCCGCCGTGCGGGCCGGGCTGGTCAGCACGCTGGTGACGACGACCGACCTCGCCCGTGACGTCCTGCGGCACCTCGCTACCGAAAAGGATCTCTAGATGACTGACCCCAGACTGGTTGCCGGAGTCGACTGCTCGACCCAGGCGACCAAGGTCGTCGTATGCGATGCCACCACCGGCGAGGTACTACGGGAAGGCCGCGCACCCCATCCCGACGCCACCCAGGTCGACCCCGCCGAATGGTGGAAGGCGTGGTCCATCGCCTCCGACGGCCTACTGGACGGGGTGTCTGCTCTGTCTGTCGCTGGTCAGCAGCACGGCATGGTCCTGCTCGACGGCTCCGGCGCCGTCGTCCACCCGGCGGTGCTCTGGAACGACACCAGCTCCGCCGATGCCACAACTGACTTGGTCTCCGAGCTGGGCGGCCCCGAGGCCTGGGCTTCCGCTGTCGGATCCGTGCCCGTACCGAGCTTCACCGTCACCAAGCTGCGCTGGGTCCGTGGCGCTGCTCCCGACGCGGCTGCTCGCGCCGAGGCTGTTGCGCTGCCCCACGACTGGTTGACCCATCAGTTGGCTGCCGACCGCTCCGGCATCGCCGATCTCACGACGGACCGGGGAGACGTCTCAGGTACCGGCTGGTGGTCGCCCTCCACCAATGACTACCGCCCCGACCTCGTCGAACTAGCCTTCGGCCGCTCCCTGCAACTCCCGCGCGTGGCCGGCCCTTCCGAGGTCGTCGGCCAAACCGCCTTCGGCGCGAGTTTGGCGGCCGGCACCGGCGACAACATGGCCGCCGCCCTGGGCCTGGACCTCCAGCCCGGCGACGTCGCGGTGTCTCTGGGTACCAGCGGCACCGCCTTCGCTCGGTATTCATCACCCACCAGCGACCCCAGCGGCTTCGTAGCCGGCTTCGCCGACGCCACCGGCGGCTACCTCCCCCTGGTCTGCACCCTCAACGCCGCCCGAGTCCTCTCGGCCACAGCGACTCTGCTCGGCATGGACCTCGCTGCTCTAGACGAAGCTGCCCTGACGTCCCCCGGCAGCAACGGCCTGGTCATGCTCCCGTACCTGGACGGCGAACGCACCCCAGACCTACCCCACTCCACCGGGCTCATCTACGGCCTGACCCGTACCACCGCCCAGCCCGCCATCATGGCCCGCGCCGCGGTAGAAGGCATGCTCTGCGGCCTAGCCGATGCCGTAGACGCCCTCCGAGCCCAAGGCATCCCCGTCCACCGGGTCCTACTGCTAGGCGGCGCGGCCCGCTCCCGCGCAGTACAGGCCCTAGCTCCCGCCCTACTAGGCGCCCCGGTCGTACTCCCCGAACCAGCCGAGTACGTAGCCCTAGGCGCCGCCCGCCAAGCAGCCTGGGCCATCTCCGGGGACCTGCCGGTGTGGGACGTTGCCATGAGCAAGCCCGAGTCCGCAGTACTGACCGACGAAGCCGCCGCCGACGTCCGCGCCCGCTACGCCGCAGTGCTCTCCGGCACCCGCCCCCTGCTCGCCTCCGACTACCGCTGACCACCTGTAACCGGACAGCGGCGGCAGCCGTCACAGCCCCGTGAACCAGACGGTCGAACCTGCCGACCATCAACCGCGAGTCCGCCTGACGGCGCCAGGGCTGTTCTGTCGGGGGCCTAGGGGGTCTTCGGTGGGTGGGGTGGGGGAGCGGCGGGTGGTGTTGGTCAGGGAGCGTTCGGGGAGCCAGAGGATGAAGGTGGAGCCGGTGCCTAGTTCGGAGTGGAGGGCGACCGTGCCGCCATGGGATTCGACTATCTGGCGGACGATGGCCAGGCCCAGACCGGCTCGGCGTTGGTTGGTTGAGGGGCCGCTGGACGGGTCGACCAGGGGGACGGTGGCGGGGGGTTGGCGTTGGCCGGAGCGGAAGAAGCGGTCGAAGACTCGGTCGGTGTCTTCGTCGGCGATGCCGGGTCCTTCGTCTCGTACGGCGATCCAGGCCCAGCCGTTGCGGCTGCCGACGGCCAGGACGAGTTCGCTGCCACCGCGGGCCAGCCGGACAGCATTGGAGAGCAGGTTGTCGACCGCCCGGCGCAGCGCTTGGGCATCACCAGCAGCGATGGGTCCAGGCGACAATCGGCGTACCAACCGGAGCTCTCGATCAGCAGCGAGCAGCGCATACTCCTCCGCGGCCTCGCCGGCGATCGCGGCCAGGTCCACGTCCGCGTCCACGAAGGCCGGTGACGACCGCCGCGCAGACGCCAGCAGGTCCTCGACGAGCCGAGTCATCCGCTGGATCGCGCGTGAGACGATCGCCGTCGCCTGGGCACGGTCCTCGGCTGGAGTGTCGTCGTGGGCCAGTACTGCGTCCACGTTGGCCTGGATCACCGCCAACGGGTTCCGCAGCTCGTGCGACGCGTCGTCGACCAGTTGCCGTTGCGCGACGAAGGCGGACTCCAGCCGTTCGAGCATGTCGTCGACGGTGTCCGCGAGATTGCGCAACTCGTCCTGCGGCCCGTCCATCGCGATCCGCCGGGACAGATCGGTCGCCGAGATGTCGCGCGCGGTCGCGGTGATCCGTCGTACCGGCTTCAAAGCGCGACCCGAGAGCCACCATCCGGTACCAAGGCTGAACAGCAGCAGGACGCCCATACCGGCCGCCGAGTAGGTCTTGAGTGTTTCGAGGGTCTTGTAGTTCACCGCCGACTGGACGCTGGCGATGTCAGCGGCCTGGATCGGTTCGCCAGGCTTGAACTTCAGGTGCCCTTCCTTGTCGTAGTAGGACTTCTTGACGGTGATCGGATCCAGCGGTTGCGGATCGAGGTACGCCGACAAGGCGAAGTACAGACCTCCGAGGACCAGAGCCGAGAGCCCGATCAGCACCGCGGAGTAGGTCAGCGTCAAGCGGAAGCGGATCGTCTGGGTCCACGCCGGCCTGGTCATGTGTCACCCCGAAGCCGGTACCCGCGCCCGATCACCGTTTCCAGCAAGGCTTCCTCGCCCTCCAGCGTGAGCTTGCGCCGCAGCGTCCCGACCGTCACCCGGACGCTCTGCGTGAACGGATCCGCGTTCTCGTCCCAGACATGCTCGAGCAGTTCCTCGGCCGACACCACGTGCCCCGGCCTCGACATCAGATACCGCAGTACGCCGAACTCCTTCAGTGTCAGCGGGAGCTCCCGCCCAGCACGGCTCGCCAGATGACGCGAACTGTCCAGCACGAGATCGCCGACATGCAACTGCGTCGTCCCATTGGTCACGTCCCGCCGCAGCAACGCGCGGATGCGAGCGAGCAGTTCGACGAGCGCGAACGGCTTGGTCAAGTAGTCATCGGCACCCTCGTCCAGCCCCCGCACCCGATCGGCGAGCGAGGCGCGCGCGGTCAGCATCAGCACCCGCAATTCGCGTCCGGACGCGACCTCGATCTCACCCCGGCGTACCGCGCGGCACAGGTCGAGGCCGCTCGTGTCCGGCAGGGTGATGTCGAGGATCGCCAGGTCGTACGGCGTGGTCGCGAGCTTCTCGACCGCCTCGGCGCCGGTCAGCGCCGCATCCACCGCATAGCCCGCCCGGCCGAGTCCCGAGCGCAGCGCGCTGACCAGGCCTTCCTCGTCCTCCACCACCAGTAGTCGCACGACTCAAAGGTAGCGGCGCGGGCGGGGAGAGCCGGTAGGCGCTTTCGGCGGACTTTCGGTCTGCTTTCCGGTCGTTTTCGGGGCGGCCTGATGAATTGGTGCCCACCATCCGAACGTGAAGGAGTCAGCATGAATCTCCCCGGCAAGCGCCTCCTGCTCGGTACTGCGATCGCTGCGGCCGCGTTGGGCGCAGGCGGCGTCGCGTACGCCGCCGGCAACGACCCAGCCCCCGACCAGGGCTACGTAACCGTCGAAGAAGGCCCCGGTACGCCGAGTAGCACGCACGACTGTCCTGACAAGAACGGCTCTGGTACCGCTCAACCCGAGCAGAGCCAGGCGAACCCGCAGAGCAACGCATGACCGCAGTGCTGGAGCGGGCGCTCTTCGAGGTGAAGCGGGTCGTCGTCGGGCAGGACCAGCTGGTGGAGCGGATGCTCGTCGGATTGCTTGCCCGCGGCCACTGTCTCCTGGAAGGCGTACCGGGCGTCGCCAAGACCCTGGCCGTCCGCACCCTGGCGGAGGTGATCGGCGGCCGCTTCGCCCGACTGCAGTTCACCCCTGACCTCGTACCCGGCGACATCGTCGGCACCCGGATCTGGCGGCCGTCCGCGGAAGGCTTCGACACCGAGCTAGGCCCCATCTTCGCCAACCTCGTACTAGCCGACGAGATCAACCGCGCGCCCGCCAAGGTGCAGTCGGCGCTGCTGGAAGCGATGGCCGAGAACCAGGTCAGCATCGGCGGCGTCAGCTACCCGTTGCCTGCGCCTTTCCTTGTACTAGCGACGCAGAACCCGATCGAGTCCGAGGGCGTCTATGCGTTGCCCGAGGCGCAGCGGGACCGGTTCCTGCTCAAGATCACCGTCGACTACCCGACGCCGCTGGAGGAGCTCACGATCCTGCAGCGGATGAGTTCGCATCGGCCGCATGCCAACGCGGTGCTGACGCCGGCGATCGTGAGCGAGTTGCAGGAGGCGACGGAAGACGTCTTCGTGCACAATGCCGTCGCGGAGTACGTCGTCCGGCTGGTGCACGCGACGCGGGTGCCGGCGCAGTACGGGATCAATGATCTTGGCGGCGTACTGGAGTTCGGCGTGAGTCCGCGGGCGACGCTGGGGCTGGTTGCGGCGGGTCGGGCGCTGGCGTTGTTGCGGGGGCGGGATTACGTACTGCCTGCTGATGTGTACGACGTGGCGCATGACGTGATGGCGCATCGGCTGGTGCTGACGTTCGACGCGCTTGCCGATGGGGTCGATCCGCGGGCGGTGGTGTCGCGGGTGCTGCAGGCGATCGAGCAGCCTCACGTCGTACCGGCTGATCAGCAGGGCTCCGCGGCATGACAGGTCCTGACCTGCTCGCCGGGCGGGAGCGGGCGCTCCGCTCGCTCGAGCTATCGGTGAAGCGGAAGCTGGAAGGCTTCCTGCACGGCGAGATCACCGGCCTGCGGAGCAGCCCGGGCTCCGAGCCGAACGAGGCACGCCCGTACCAGGCCGGCCAGGACGACGTCCGCCGGATGGACTGGAACGTCACCGCCCGCTCCCTCGAACCGCACGTCCGAGCCCCCCTCGCCGAACGCGAACTGGAGACCTGGGCCCTCGTCGACGCCTCGGCTTCCATGGACTTCGGTACTGCGCTGTCGGAGAAGCGCGACCTGGCCGTAGCCATCGTAGGCGCCGTCGGCCTCCTGGCAGGCCGCCCCGGCAACCGCCTCGGCGTAAGAGTTGCCCTCGGCAATGAAGTCCGAAGAATCCCCGACGTAGGAGGCGGCCCCGCGCTCCGCCGTACCCTCCGCACCCTGCTCTCGTTGCCGCGAGCAACTCCAGGAGAACATCCCCAAACGGACTTGGCGCACGCGATCACTCGCCTCAACCGCGAACACCCCCGCCCGGGCCTGAGAGTCGTCATCTCCGACTTCCACACCGCACCCTGGCAAGCCGCTCACCCCGCCGGCGCCGGCTGGGCTGACGCTCTGCGGCGTCTCGGCGCCCGGCACGAGGTGATCGCCGTCGAAGTTCTCGACCCCCGCGAGCTGGAGTTGCCGGAAGTCGGCCTACTCACCCTCGTCGACCCGGAGACGGGGCGGCGGCGGGAGGTGCAGACCAGCAAGCGCAGGTTGCGGGAGCGGTATGCCGCGGCGATGCGTGAGCACCGGGAGCAGACCGCCCAGGCCATCCGCGCGGCAGGCGCAGCCCATCTCGTCCTGCGCACGGACACCGACTGGGTGCGTGATGTCGCTGTGTTCGCGACCGCGCGGAGGCGGGCCGATACCCGGCGAACACCGAGAGGGAGGACCGGAATCCGATGAAGTTCGAGCAACCGCTGTGGCTCTGGCTGCTGCTGATCGTCGCTGCGCTCGTCGTCGCCTACGTCGTAGCGCAACGCCGCCGCAGCAAGTACGCCGTACGCTTCGCGACCCTCCCCATGCTCGAGAAGGTCGCCCCGAAGAGCCCGGGCTGGCGCCGCCACGCACCCGCCCTCGCCTTCCTCGCCGCCCTGACCGTGCTCACGATCGCGATCGCCCGCCCGGTCACCGACGTCCGGGTACCGCGCGAACGCGCCACCGTCGTCGTAGCGATGGACATCTCCAACTCGATGGCCGCCACCGACGTCGAGCCCAACCGCTTCGAGGTGGCCAAGAGCGCCGCGACCGACTTCGTCGACAACCTCCCCAAGCAGTTCAACGTCGGCCTGGTCTCCTTCGCCCGTACTGCGAACGTCGTCACCCGACCAAGCACCAACCACCAGGCAACCGTCGACGCGCTCAACCGCCTCACTCTCACCGACAGCACCGCGATCGGCGAGGCCGTCCTGACCAGCCTCGACGCCGTGAAGAACCTCGACGCCGACGCGGCCACCGACCCGCCTCCGACCCGGATCGTGCTGCTGTCCGACGGTGGGAACACCTCCGGCCGCCCGATCGACGAGGCAGCGCAGGCTGCGGCGCAGGCCGGCGTACCGGTCTCCACGATCGCCTACGGCACTGCAGAGGGCACCGTGAACCTCGACGGCCGCAACGTAGCGGTCCCTGCCGACGCCGACTCACTGCGCGAGCTGGCCGACGCCACCAAAGGTTCCTTCTACTCCGCGGAGAGCGACGAGGAACTGCGCTCCGTCTACTCCGATCTCCAGTCGTCGATCGGCTGGACCACCGAGGAACGCGAGATCACCAACCTGGTGGCGGGTATCGCCCTGGCGGTCGCACTGCTGGCCGGCCTGGCGTCGCTGCTCTGGTTCTCGCGGCTGCCCTAAGGAGCCCTCGCATGAGCCCTCATCTAGGTCACCCCTTCCGCGGGCCGCACTACCAGCCCGGCCCACCGCCCGTAGCGCCTCCCGCTGCACCCCCACCGGGCGTCCCCTTCCCCGTCACCCCGGCCGCCGCCGTCCAGTCGGCACCCCCCTCTCCGGCCGCGGCACCTCCGGCCGGGGTGACGGTTCAACCCCCTGTACGCCGTACCGGCCGCGTACTAGCCACTGGAATAGCCCTGTCCGTTCTGGCGGGCGGTCTAGCGGGTGCTGTGACAGGGGGTTGGGGTGACTCGCCATCGGCGGTAGCGCCGGTCGAGTTGCCGCAGGCGGGAGCACCGTCGCCCGGTGCTCAGCAGGGGTCGATCACTACCGCTGCAGCGAGCGTGTTGCCGGGCGTCGTGTCGGTACGGGCCGGCCGGGCGACCGGTTCCGGGTTCGCGATCGACCAGCAAGGGCACGTGGTCACGAACGCCCATGTGGTGGAGGGAGCGAGCGATGTGTCACTGGTCCTGTCCACCGGCCGATCGGTGGACGCGAGCATCATCGGCGTCGACGCGGACAACGACCTCGCCGTACTCCAGGTCAGCGGCAACGTCGAGGGACTGCGGTCGCTCACGCTCGGCCGGTCCTCGCAGCTCCAGGTGGGCGACCCGGTACTGGCGGTCGGCTCACCGCTCGGGCTGGAAGGAACGGTGACGGCCGGCATCGTCAGCGCCGTCAACCGGCAGGCCCGGTTCGGTGACAACGGCAACCGGCAGTCGGCGATCCAGACCGACGCCGCGATCAACCCCGGCAACTCGGGCGGCCCGCTGGTCAACTCGGCCGGTCAGGTGGTCGGCGTCAACACCGCCATCGCGACGCTGGGCACGTCGTCCCGCTCCGGCAACATCGGCATCGGCTTCGCGATCCCGGTCGACCGGATGACGACGATCGTGAAGGGTCTCATCGACTGAGTTTCCGTCGAACGCGAAAGCGGCGTCCGTAGTACCGGGTCCCGCCGGCACTACGGACGCCGCCTGATCGTTCAGCGCGTCACTTCGCGAAGGTGATGCTGACCACCGGGCTGATCGTGCTCGAGGAGACCACCCGGAACTTGTTCACACCGGCGCGGCCGCTGGCGACCTTGACGGCGTAGGTGGCCTTCGAGGTCACCTTGGTGGTGGCCGGGAAGTTGACCCACTTGGTGCCCTCGAGGCGCTGGACCTGGACGACGGAGTTCGCCTTGATGCCGGTGGTCTTGCCGCTCAGCGTCACCTTCGCCCACAGCGGCACGTAGGTGCCGTTCGTGGCGATGGTGATCTTCTTCGCGACGACCGGCTGGGCGGCGACGGTGTTCTGGCCGGTGGTGGACGCGTTCGCCTGCAGCGCGCCGGCGACCCCCACGGCGCCGGCGGCGAGACCGAGGCCTCCGACGACGGCGACGACCCGGCGGACCAGCTGAGAACGGTTGCGCATGATGGTGATCTCCCCTTGATTTCAAGCTTTTCTGAGCCCTTGTGAGCTCGACACAGACTGAGACGCGGGCCCCGGCGAAATAGTTGGATCACAGCTCTGTTACAGCTTTTTGTTGCCCTCGGCTACAACTGTCCGGAGATCGGGGCCGGCCCCGGATCCTCGCCGTCGGCGTGCCGGCGGACCCAGTCGTCGAGATCCTCCGCCGCCTCTTCCGGTGCCTCCGGCAACCGCCAGCTCATCGGCGCGGCGGGCCCGCCATGGGGACGGCTGGTGAAGGCGTGCACGGTGGCGGCGTACCGCTCGGCGGCCCGCAGTACCTCCTGCGCCCGGGCGAGCGGATCGCCCTCGACGGTCACGGCGGCGCGGGCCGACTCCGCCAGTTGGCAGGCCTCCCAGGCGATCGCGAGCCGGGCCAGCGAGTCGTCGGTGATCATGAGGTGATCACGAAGTACCCGACGGTCATCGCCGCGGCGGACGCCACCACGATGCCGCGGAGTGTGCGGGTGGACAGCTGGCGGGCGACGGTGGCTCCGCCGAAGCCGCCGATGATCGCGCCGGTGAACATCAGTACTAGCTTGAGCCACTCGGTGAGGATGTCCGAGGCGACCAGGAAGACGGCGCCCGCGGTCAGGTAGATGGCGGCCATCTGGGACATCCGCAGCGGATTGAGCCGGCCCGGATCGATGCTCGCGGCAACGCTCCAGAACGCGACCATCATCAGCCCGGACGCGCCGCCGAAGTAGCCGCCGTACAGGGAGAGCAGCAGCTGGCCGGCCACGATCGTCGGCCGCCCGGCGACCCGGGTGCGCAGCGACTTGGCGATCTTGCGGCCGAAGGCCAGCACGAACGTGGCGAACGCGAGCAGCCAGGGGACGAGCGCGTCGAAGGACTCGGACGGCAGGGTGAGCAGCAGTCCGGCGCCGAGCGCGCCGCCGATCACGCTGGTCCAGGTCAGTACCGGGATCGAGGTACTGGGAATCGGCTCGAGGTCGCGACGGTAGACCCAGAGGCTGGCCAGCCCGCCAGGCAGTAGGGCGACGGTCGTTGCCGCGTTGGCGGTGACCGCGCCGACCCCGACCGCGACGAGCGCTGGGAACGCGACGAAGCTCCCGCCGCCGCCGACCGAGTTGAGCGCGCCTGCTGCGATCCCGGCGAGCAGGACGATCAGCAGCGTGGTCACGTACCGAGCATCGGGGAGCCGGGGTAAGGAGCACAATGCGTTTTTGCCTCAGTCAGCCTCTGTGTGAAGCATAGTCTGCCCTTATGCGCTATGACCTGGACGACCTGCGGTTGTTTGTCCACGTGGTGGACCAAGGCTCGATCACGGCCGGAGCAGTACAGATGCACCTGAGTCTGCCTTCGGCCAGCGCGCGGGTCAGGGCTCTGGAGACCCACGCCGGGGTCCCGCTGCTGGTCCGCGAACGGCGTGGGGTGCGGCCGACTCCCGCCGGTACTACGCTCGCTCGCCACGCGCGCGAAGTACTGGCTCAAACGGCCCGCCTGGACAGTGCCGTCGCCAGCTACACCGCTGCCCGCTCCCGCCCACTAGTCCTGGTCTCCGGCGGCTCAGCCATGCACCGGGTAGTCCCGGCCGCCCTAGCGTCCTTCCTGCGCGAGTACCCAGAGCACGACGTCACCGTCTCCGAGCAGCGCACCCCGCGCTCCCTCCGCCTCCTAGCCGAAGGCAAAGCCGACCTCGGCATCGTCCTCGACGACGACGAAACCACCGGCACCCCTCTGCGTACCGAACCCCTGGTCGACGACTCCCTGGTAGTCATCGGCCCCGCAGGCGGCCTCCTCAGCGGCCGCGCCACGATGTCGTACGCCGAGGTCGCCGAGCACCCCATGATCGGCCTGGACCTAGGCTCCACCCTCCGCACCTGGATGGACCGCCGCCTGGGCCCGCACGCCCCGGCCCCGCGCTACCGGACCCTGGTTCCAACCCTCCACACCCTCATCACCCTCGCCACCGCAGGCGTAGGCCTGGCCATCGCCCCCCTCCGCTCAGTAGCCGGCAACCCCGCCCTAGACATCTGCCCCCTAACAGACCCCTGGGCCACCCGCTCCCACCTCATTTGCTACGCCCCCACCCCGCCCACCCCAGCCATAACCGCCCTAGCCACCCACATCCGCCAATCCGCCACCACCTGACCGGCCTAGCCGCCACCCGACCGCCTAGCCGTCACCACCCGAGCTCCGCCGCTCCCTGCGACGTTGCTTCCACACTGCCCGCCACTCCTTCTCCGGCACCAACCGCGCCGCCCCGATCACCCGCCCAACCGCTTCCACCTGATCCCCGTCCAACCGCACAGCGATCGACCGCCCCTCATCAGACAAAGACACGAGCTCACCCACCTCACCCCAAACCCCAGCGTCATAAGCCCAAGGCGCAAACGTCACAAACGCCGCCCACGTCTCCTCGTTGCCGCCCGCCGCCGCATCGGCCCGCACTAAGCCGGTCTGCGCGTAACCACCCTTCTCCACCCGCCCAGTCCGCCCGGCGACTCCCCGCAGCACCTCAGCCGCCGCCGCAACCTCCACAGGCCACTCGCCATCAGCAACCGGTAGGTCGGTCTCGTACTTGGCGACTCCTGCTCGTACCACCCTTAAAACCAGCCGGCACACCTCGACCAGCTCGGCGTGGTCCCACCCATCGCTGTCCACTACGTAGCTCTGCTGGACCTTCACGCCACTAGTATCCGTCCATCTCTTGTAGAGCAGCGGGGGGAACGCATGGCCTTCAGAGCCATCGGGAACGGTGTGTTTCTGGCCGTGTGTGTGGTGGTCCTGGCTGAGATGTGCCTGCTTGCCGTCTACGACGAGTTCTCCTCCATCCCGGACCAAGTCGCCGTGATCATCTCCATCGCGGTCGGCGTGCTGATCCTCTGGCGCTTCGCCCGCGTCGGCGTCGCCGCCACCCCCACCGGCCTCAAACTCCTCAACCTCGGCCGCGACGAACTCATCCCGTGGACCGCCATCGCCGACATCAGACTCGACGAGGGCGAGGCCTCCCTGGGCGCCATCGCAATCCCGTATGTCGAACTCGCCGACCCTCCTTCGCCCGAAGAGCCCGGCGTCCTCCTGTCCTGCCTGTCCGGCTACACCTTCCGCGGCCGCAACCGCCGAGTCACCCGCCAAACCGCCAAACTCCGCCAGCATTGGCTCGACCACCAAGCCCACTGACACGACCCGGTGCTGACCTTCAGCGCGCGCGTGGACCCCGAAACACCTGCTTGGCAAGCGGATCCGGCATTACTGCAACTTGTTGCAATTCGGGTAACGGGATGGAACGGCGGGCGATGTAGCGAGCGCTGACCCGCATGGCGATCGTCCGTCGTCGTGCTGTCCCAGGTCGGCGTGAGGCAGCAGGAGTCGCCGTGAAGTTTCTAGTGGATCGTTCTGAGCGTTCTCGCGGGCAGAAAACCCCTCGGGTCGTGGCCGCGCTGGTGTCGTTGGCGCTCCTCGCGACCGCCCTGGAAGGCCATCAACCCGCCGAGGCCGCGCCCACGGCGGATCCGCCGCCGCCCGCGGCCAAGGTCGCTTCGCGCCCGGATGTGATCTCTGCCTCGGTCACGGCGCGGGCGCAGGGCA
This sequence comes from Kribbella koreensis, assembly GCF_039525325.1. Classification (NCBI taxonomy): domain Bacteria; kingdom Bacillati; phylum Actinomycetota; class Actinomycetes; order Propionibacteriales; family Kribbellaceae; genus Kribbella; species Kribbella koreensis. The sequence goes on along the minus strand of NZ_BAAAHK010000007.1, from coordinate 75,324 downwards.
GTCGCGTCGAGGTCGAGTCGATGCGGACCGAGACATCCACGACGTGGTCGAACCCTGACGGGACCATGACGACGGATGCGCACGCCGTGCCGATCCGATTCAAGACGGCGAAGGGTGCGTGGCAGTCGATCAACCTGACGCTGCAGAAGGCTGCTGACGGCACGGTCGCCCCGCGTGGCCACGAGCACGGTCTGCGGTTGGGCAAGCGCAACGCGGCGACCGGCCAGGTCTTCGCATCGGCGTCGTCCGGTACCGGCCGACAGGTGGAATGGCTGTCGCCATGGAAGCTCCCGGAGCCGACTCTGGACGGCACGAAGGCGACCTACGCCGACGTCCAACCGGGCGTCGACCTCGTGCTGGACGCCCGGCGCAGCGGCTTCGAGAACGACTTCATCGTCAGGCAGCGTCCGGCAACCGCGCCGGTATGGCGAATTCCCTTGCGGACGAAGGGTTTGACGCCGCGCACAGCTGCGGACGGCTCGATCGAGTTCGTCGACGCCAAGAACGTGGTCCGGTCGAAGATCCCGCTCGGCTACATGTGGGACGGCGTGACCGATGCCAACGGCGAGCCAGCGAACAAGGCTGTTGTGAAGGTGACGATCGAGCAGGTGTCGCGGGGGAAGGCGACGCTGGTGATCGCGCCGGACGCGAAGTGGTTCCTCGACACGTCGCGGGTGTTCCCGGTGACGGTCGACCCGACCTATGTGACCGGCACGCTGAAGTCGACCTTCGACACCTGGTTGCAAGAAAACGAGCCGAACGATCAGTCCAACGCGGTCGACCTCAGGGTCGGCAAGAACGGCTCGGCGAAAGTGGCGCGCTCCTACATGAACTTCGCGACCTCGACGTTCGCCGGTAAGGACATCTTGTCCGCGTCGATATCGCTGTGGCAGTACGGCGCCAACACTTGTACACCGACGGTCGTGCAACTGCGCTCGGCAACACCGACCACGCCTGATTCCCGCTGGCCAACGCGGCCGGTGGACGGCGCGGTCTACGGCTCGGTGTCAGCTGCGAAGGGCGCCACCGGCTGCCCGGGCGGCCGGATCTCGATCCCGATGACCGGCCTGGCCCAGGCCTGGTCCACCGCGTCCTACCCGACCGGCGGCCTGGCACTGACCGCAGCCAACGAGGCCGACGGCACGTCGTACAAGCGCTTCTACTCCTTCGCCGGCATCGCCGACCCGTACGTGACGATGACCTGGAACCGCCGCCCTGGCCAGCCGTCGCTGCCGGCGTACTCGTCCGCGGTCGCCTACGCCGCCCCCGGCGGCACCAGCGCCCTGTACTCCCCGTACCTGAACCCCTGGGCGATCACCAAGGCCTCCGACGCCGACGGCAACACCGTCAAGTACGTGATCGAGTTCCACGACTCCACCACCGTCTCGGCATCCAGCCTGAAGGCAACCTGTACGTCGGCCACCTACGCCTCCGGCACGACCGGCGGCTGCAAGCCGTCCGTCAACCTGCCCGAGAACACCCTCATCTACGTCCGCGCCAAGTCCAACGACGGCCGTCTCGACTCCGCCTGGTCGGCCTGGAGCCAACTGCGCATCGGCGCCACCCAGCCCCAGGCCCCGATCATCTCCTGCCCCCAGCCCTACGCCATCAACTCCTGGCAAGACGACGCCCCCACCGCCGACGTGGTCTGCACCATCACCGCCACCGGCACCGGCTACTCCTCACCCGGCTACATCCGCCTCACCGTCGACGGCAAGCCGGTCCCGACGAACTTCACCGGCGGCGCCGCCGGCCAGATCAAGATCACGCCGTCCAGCGACCCCGCCACCGCCAAGACCACCGTCACCCTCCCCAAGGACGTCCAAGGGCTGCACCGGATCACGGCCACGGCCGAGTCCCCGGCAGGCCGGTTGTCCGGCGCTGCGGCGTACAGCTTCGGCTGGGGCGGCTCCGCGCTTGCCTCGCCGACCGCCGACCCGCGCATCACCACCACCGGCGCCATCAAGATCGATGCCTCCGGCCCGCCCCGCGGCGCGGCCGACATGCCCACCGCCAAAGTCCGCTGGCGCCTCTCCGGCTACGCCAAAGACGGCCAACACGACACCGTCGGCTGGAACGTCGACGACACCCCGCTGACCGTCACCGACAACGGCACCGCCGGAGTCGCGGTCACCGGAGTATGGGATTCCAACAACGCGAAGATCGACGCCAACGTCGACTCCGATCCCTCGACCCCGGCGATCGAGCCAACCACGTTGAACGATCGTGTCCCGGTCAAGCTCGACGTCCAGGTCTGCCTCACCTACGCCTCCTCCAGCCAGTGCACCTGGTCACAGACGCCCAACACGACGATCCAGCGCGTACCGCATGCCTTCGGCAACGGTTTCCCCACCGCCGAGGCCGGCCCCGGCCAGGTCGCGCTCTGGACCGGTGAGTTCAACACCGACACGACCGACATCTCCGTCCCCGGCTACACCGGCGACCTGTCGATCTCCCGCTCGCACTCCACGTACGCCGGTACGCCGGACCCGATCAACGGCGTCTTCGGCCCCGGCTGGGTCGCCCACTTCGAGGGCTCGGATGCGGGGGCCGCAGGAATGCAGGTTGTCGACTCCACCCGGGCTGATGGAACCATCGCGATTCTGGATGGGGATGGGACCGGCTGGACCTTCGAGTCGCCTAATGGTCAGCGTCGTACAACAGCAACGTTCGCAACCGGTAGCTGGGTTCCGGCCGGCGAGGACTCTGAGAAGGACGGCTCGACGCTGACCGTGAGCGGTACTGGCGCATCGACGATCCTCTCCCTGGTCGAGAGTGACGGCACTGTGACCGTCTGGACGCCTGCCGCGGCACCGACCGCGACGACGGATTCGCTCTTCCGGCCCATCCAGGTCACCGAGGCCGGAGTGGCCTCGAAGACGACCTACTCGTATGACGGCTCCGGCCGTGTCTCGCGGATCCTTGCGCCGCCTCCGCCGGGCGTCACATGTCCTCCGACGGGATCCTTGAATCCGGGCTGTCGTGCCCTGCGGTTCGTTTACACCACCGTCGGAGACGACGTGCGGTTGAGCCAGGCGTGGCTGGATATCTACAACCCGGACAAGCCTGGCGGTGCGGGAATGGACTCCATCCAAGTCGCAGGCTACAGCTATGACGGCAGCGGCCGCCTCGCAAAGGTCACTGACCCGCGCTCGAACCTGTCCACCGAGTATGCGTACAACGCCGCCAACCACCTGACGTCGATGCGACCCTCCGGTCAGGTGCCGTACCAACTGACATATGTCGCCGTCGACCAGCGGGAGAAGCTCGACAGCGTCACACGTGAGCGTCCTGCAGGCGATCCGACGGGTGGCACGGCGACCCTGGCGAGGTTTGTGTACGACATTCCGCTATCAGGTGCGGGCCTTCCCGACCTTTCCGCGGGATCTGTGGCGCGCTGGAACCAGAAGGCGACGCCGACGAACGGGTTCGCGGTGTTCGGCCCCGAACATCCGGTCGCTGGAGCCCCTTCGGCTGCGGACTGGCAATACGGAAAGCTGCAATTCACTGATGCCTCCGGTAATACGACCAACACCGCCAAGTACGGCGCGGGTGATTGGCAGTACACCGCGACCGATTACAACGGGCAGGGCAATGTCGTCCGAGAACTTGACGAACGTGCATTGCGGCTCATTATCGACGGATCCCTTCCGGCGGGCGCAACGGTCGACCAACTGGCATCTTTGACGGTCTACAACGCGGACATCAAGAACGCGGCCGGCGATGCAGTGGTGACTCCGGCGGGGACATTCGTTACTGATATCTACGGTCCGTCCCGGTTCGCGGCACTCAAAGACGGCACGGTGCGATGGATCCGGGCCCACACCCGGACGAAGTACGACGAGGGCGCGCCGAACGCGGGCATCAACCCGGATACGAATATGCCGTATCGGCTGCCCACCGGCGAGACATCGTTCGCTCATGACCCCGGCACAGGCACCGACCTCGAGATCACGAGCCAGAGGCTCACGGACTACGGGCCACCGGTCGCCGGAGACCCGACTGGCTGGACGGCGGGTCGAGCCGGCAGGTCGGCCACCGATGTCAATCTCAACGGAACGATCGAGACCGCTACGGACATCGTCAAGGTCACCCGCTATGACGCCGAAGGCCGGATCATCGAGACGCGCCAACCTGAATCCAGCGGATCCGACGCAGGCACGACAAAGACGGTCTACTACACGGCAGCAGCCAACGCTTCGTTCCCCGAGTGTGGCGCGAAGCCCCAGTGGGCAGGACTGGGGTGCAAGACCTACCCGGCAGCACAGCCGACTGCCGGCGCAGGCACGCCCACGCCGAGCCTGCCGACGAAGACGCTCGGCGGCTATACGTATCTGCTATCACCCACGACGATCGTCGAGAGTTCCGGCGCCGTGACTCGTACCAACATCATCAGCTACCTGCCAGCAGGTGCAGTCAACACGGCCAAGTCCACGGTCACCGGCCTGCCTGCCTCCAGCCCGACAACCGAGAAGCAGACCTCGTATGACCCGAACACCGGCCTGCCCACTGTCATCACGGCCAAGGCGGTCGATGGCTCAACCGTGAGCACTGTCACCACGGGCTACGACGCATGGGGCCGGCAGATCACCTATCAGCCTTCCGGAGAACAGGTCACCACAACCTCCTACAACGCCGCAGGTTCCATCGCCACAATCAGCGATGCCAACGGGTCGGCGACCTACACATACGATGGCACTGACGCGGTCGGTAAGACCGAGCATCGTGGCCTGCCAACCAAGGTTGAGATCACCACAGCTGGATCTACCTGGGCTTCCGGTGGCGCCTACGACACCGCCGGCTCGCTCGTCACTCAAAAACTGCCGGGTGGCGTCACTCAGGTGAACGATGTTGACAACGCTGGCGAGCCGATCGGGTTGCGCTACACCGGTCAGGTGACCACCGTCAACGACGATGGCTCGACAGCGGTCGATCCCGATGGCAGCTGGCTGTCATGGTCCATCGAAAACGACAATGCAGGCCGCGTTGTTCATGAGTGGACCCCCGACGGGGCAGCCTTCAACGAGTTGGGGGCCGATGCCTTCTCCGCTGATCGTACCTACAGCTACGACAACGGTCGTCTTGCCCAGGTTCGAGACCGTTCGGCCACTGCCACAGGCATCGACATAAGTGACCCGGCCGCAGCCCCTTGTGTGACACGCTCCTACGGGTTCGACCGGAACGACAACCGTCTCATCAAATCCACTGCGATCTCCGGCCAGGACGGTGCCTGCACCACCGTTGGAGCCAGTACCGTCTCCCGCAGTTACGACTCCGCCGATCGTCCCACGACGGGAGCGAACGGTTCTGGCGCCTACGCGTACGACCTGCTGGGCCGCACCACCACGATCCCAGCATCTGATGCACCGCTTGCGGGCGGCGACATCGCGCTCACCTACTACGACAACGATCGCGCGAAGTCGATAACACAGAGCGGTACCACCACTGAATTCACGCTCGACGCGTTGGATCGCCGAGCCGTCGAGACCGTCACCGGAGTTGGTGCAGGGCAGACGATCCGGCACTACACGGACTCGTCGGACAACCCAACTTGGACGTCCAAGGGCGCTAGCACGCAAAGGTACTCCGCACTGCTCGGCTCGAAGTTGGGCCTGGCGATCAACCAGAACGCGGTCGGAACCCTGATGCTCACCGATCCACACGGTGATGTGGTCAGCACTTCGACCCTCACCACGGCCACGGCGGTGGCGACGGCAATCGATGGTTGGACCAGCTATGACGAGTACGGCAACCGCGCTGGCACGGCTACCGATACTGGGATCATTCGCTACGGCTGGGTAGGTGCGCAGAACCGTGCCGAGTCCGGTGCGGGTCTCACGCTCATGGGGGCGCGCCTCTACAACCCGGCGACCGGTCTGTTCACATCGATGGACCCGGTAATCGGCGGCAGTGCGAACAACTACGTCTACCCGTCGGATCCAATCAACGATTCCGATCTGGATGGATGTACGAAATGCAAGGGATCCAGACTGAAGGTCGCCTATACCATATATGAGGTGTGGAGGGGGAAGTGGTTCCGCTTGTGGCCACTGACTTTTGTCGGCTGGTGGTATACGTACAAGATCTTCAAAGATGTACAGTTCCAATACCGTCTGATGTATGCGGTGGAAACGAAATGTATGTACGGGACGCTGTTCATGCGGTGGGTCACGCGGTACCAAAGCCGGCGTCGATACTCATTCCAGACCCCGGTCTTCGACTGGTGGGGTTGGACCTGGACCTTCGGCTGGGGATGGGAGTATGGCTGGGGTTCCCGACGCTTCATCAGCGACTGGTACCGCTATTGATCCTGGCATCGCACTGAAAGCGAGTACCGCATGAACCTCTTGAATCCACTGGGGTTCGACCGCCCGGTGTCGTCGGATCCTTTGTTCCGGATCGGATTGGTCGTAGGTGTTGTCCTGAGTGTGATCGGGGCCATCCTTACGAGTGATTCGTTCTGGGCCGGGCTCCTGGACGTCGTCTTCGGTACTTTGTTTATCGTTGGATTTGTCTGTGGAACGGTTCTCGCTATCGCGCGAGCGCTGTATCGGAGATATCGTGGAGGGACAGAGGGTGAGTAGCCGGACAGTCGCAGGGTGTCGAATTATCCGCTAAATAGGATTTGTCCGGAAGTGAGGATATGTCGGTCGAGCCGGCAGGTGACGCGGCCGTCGTCCAACTCGATGAACGGACTTCGGGGAGTTCGGATCAACGACGGACGGCGGCTGCGTTCCAGTCTCGAGCGCGTCCGGAAGGCCGGGCGGGTGTGGGTGCCTACTCTCGGTTTCGCGCAACGGAGAGCACCGGGTGGGTGGGAGCGCCGAAGGCGAGCATTAGGAGCGAGCTTGAGGCAGCGTGGGGCTTTAGTGTGGGGGGATGGTGTTCTTCGGTGGGCTGCTGGGGTTGGTCGGGGTGGCGACTCTGGTGTTTCGGAATGGGGATGTGCTGGGAGTGCCGGCCGCCGGGGTCGGGGGTGTTTTTCTGGCGCTGGGGGCGGTTGCCGTCGGGATCGGGTTGGTGCGGCGGGCCCGGTGGCGGCGGAAGGCTGCGAAGGGGGAGCCGGTCCCGGTCGGAGACGTGTTCGAGCGGGCCAGGGCCTTGCCGCGGATGCTCAGGGCAGCCAAGGCTGAGGGGTATGCGGGGGTCAGTGGTGGGCGGAAGGCTCTGTGGTTGGTGGCGTTGGTGTACCTGATCTCTCCGATCGACATTCTTCCCGATCTGCTGCCGGTGCTCGGGATCGCCGATGACGCGGGTGTCGGGATGTGGTTGTTCACGAGTGTGTCGACGGCTGCGGGGTTGTACTTGCGGCACGAGCGGGAGCGGCGCGCCCTTCCGCCGGGTTAGGTAGCGTCTACGGCATGCCCGCTCTCACTGTCGAAGAAGCCCGTACCCGGGCCGCCGCCCTCACCGTCAGCTCCTACGAGATCGCCTTCGATCTGACCACCGGACCGGAGACCTTCCGGGCGGTGAGCACGATCAGGTTCGAGGCGAGGGACGAGCGGAGCTTCGTCGATGTGAAGCCGCAGGAGCTCACCAAGGTGACGCTCAATGGCGCGAACCTCGACGTCAAGAGCCTTGAGGACGGACGCCTGCAGCTCGAAGGCCTGCAGGGCGAGAACGTGCTCGTGGTCGATGCGGTGATGAAGTACTCCGCGGACGGCGAAGGCCTGCAGCGGTCCGTCGACGCGGGCGACGGACGCGTTTATCTGTACGGGATGTCGTCGCTGGAGTCCGCTCCACGGTACTTCGCCTGCTTCGACCAGCCCGACCTCAAAGCGCCGTACACGATGACCGTCAAATGCCCCGAGGACTGGATCGTCCTCGGCAACGGCGCCGCGACGCAAACAAGGCCAGGGGAGTGGGAGCTCAAGCAAACCCCACCACTTTCGACGTACTTCGTGACGCTGGTAGCCGGCCCCTTCCACCTCATCAAGAGCGAGCACGACGGCATCCCACTGGGACTCGCCTGCCGCCAAAGCCTCAAGGAACATCTCGAGAAGGACAAGGAAGACCTCTTCGGGGTCACCGCGCAGGCCTTCGACGAGTACCACCGCCTCTTCGGCTACCGCTACCCCTTCGGCGAGTACCACCAGGTCTTCGTGCCCGACTTCAACCTCGGCGCAATGGAGAACCCCGGCTGCGTCACCTTCGCTGACAGCCTCGTCTTCCGCTCAGCGGTGACCGACGCCGAGCGCAGTCTCCGGGCGAGGATCGTCGTGCACGAGATGGCGCACATGTGGTTCGGCGACGCGGTCACGATGAAGTGGTGGAACGACCTCTGGCTGAACGAGTCCTTCGCCGAGTACATGGCCAACCGCGTCGCCCACGACGTCACCGACCACAAAGGCCATTGGACGGACTTCGCCTTCGTCCGCAAGTGGTGGGGACTGCAGGCCGACCAGCGCCGCTCGACCCACCCGGTCGCGGCGGACTCGATCAAGGACGCCCGCCAGTCGCTCGACGACTTCGACGGAATCTCTTATGCCAAAGGCGCCGCGGTCCTCAAACAGCTCGCGGCGTACCTCGGTGACGAGGTCTTCCTCAAGGGCGTCAACGCGCACATCGACGCGCACGAGTTCGGCAACGCGGACCTGCACGAGTTCATCGCCAAGCTCACCGAGGCCGGCGCCGTCGAGCTGCCGAACTGGTCCGCGCAATGGCTCCGCACGGCCGGCCTCGACACCATCAGCGCCGAGCGCACCGCGACGGGCATCAGGCTGCGCCGCAGTACGCCGCAAGCCCACCCCGCCGACCGCCCGCACAAACTGACGGTCGGCGCGTACGACGAGAGCGGCCGCCTCACCTCGTTCCCAGTACTGCTGGACCGCGACTCCGTCGACATCGAGCTGGACCCGACCGCGGCCGTGATCGTCCCGGACGCAGCCGACGACACCTGGGCCAAGATCCGCCTCGACGCGACCAGCCTGGCCAACCTCCCCGCAGTACTGCCGCAGATCGCCGACAGCACCACCCGCGGCGTGATCTGGAACAGCATCCGCGACGCCGTCGCCGACGCCGAACTCGACCCACGCCAGGCGCTCGCGATCCTGCTCGAAGCCATCAAGCACGAGGACAGCGACATCGCGGTGGGCTCCCTCCTGCGCTGGCTGGACGACCGCCTGCTCGGCGCCTACCTCCCTCAGGACCCGTACCGCGCCCAGGCAGCTGCTGCGCTCACAAAGAGGCTCGCCGAGACCCCTGCCGGCAGCAGCCTCCAACTAGCCATCACCCGGGCAGTAGTGGCGACCACAGACGACGCCAAGCTGCTGCAGGGCTGGCTGGACGGCACTGGCGTCCCCAGCGGCCTCCAGGTCGACACGGACTTCCGCTGGTCCCTAGTACTCCGCCTGGTCCGCCTAGGCGTCTACGGCAAGGCAGAGGTCGATGCCGCGCTGGCCAACGACCAGTCGACCGAAGGTGTAGCCCAAGCGGCTCGCTGCCTGGCCGCAACCGCGGACGGCAAGGAAGCAGCCTGGCAGCGGATCATGACGGATGCCACGGTCGGCGTGAACGAGTTGTTCGCGATCGCCGAGGGCTTCTGGGATCCGGCGCAGACCGAGCTGACCGCGCCGTACGTCGACCGCTACTTCACCGAGATCGCGCACACCGGCGAGATCCGCTCGGGCATGGCCGTCGCGATGACGGTCGTCCGGATCTTCCCGAAGTACGCGGTGGACGAAGCGGTGATCGAGCGAGCCGACGCGCTGATCGCCGACGAAACCGTTGCCCCGAGCATCCGCCGCACCACCGCCGACCACACCGACGACCTCCGCCGGGCGATCGCCGTCCGCCGAACCTTCGGCTGAGGTCGGAGGCCAGAGGTCAGCGGCCAGATGTCAGCGGCGGAAGAACCGCGCGAACAGTCCTGAACCGGCTTCCTTGGGGTGTCCGGCGCACCAGTCCTGCGCCGGCACGCCCTGCTTGACCTGCGCGACATGCTGCCCGCAGCCCGCCCAGGTCGTCTTCCCGCAGGTCTTGCACTTCACCGCTCTGCACATGCAGGCAACCTATCTGTCAAGGGTCGCGGATTGTCGGTGGGGGAGCTTAGGCTCTTCCGCAGTGTCGCCCCACACCGAGGAGTCCGCCGATGCGCCGCTTCGCCCGTCTGCCCGTGGTTGTTCTGACCGCAGCCCTGATCGCGGGGTCCGCGCTCACCACAGCGACGGCCGCGCCCGTAGTACAAGGTGCGGTGGCTCCGGCTGCTGATCCGGTCGCCGAGGTGACGGCGAAACTGCAGACCATTCCAGGGCTGCGGATCGAGAGCAGCAGCCTCGTGAGCGGCAAGCCGTTCTTCGTCCTCTGGTACACGCAGGCGGCCGATCACCGCAAGCCGCGCGGGGAGAAGTTCGAGCAGCGGGTGACGTTGTGGCACCGCGGCTTCGATCGCCCGACCGTGCTGCACACGACCGGGTACGGCGGTGTCGGCGGCGCCTTCACCTCGGAGCCGACGCGGCTCGTCGACGGCAACCAGTTGAACGTCGAGCAGCGCTTCTTCAACAATTCCAAGCCGGCCAGCCAGGACTGGACCAAGCTCAACATCTGGCAGGCGGCGACCGACCACCACGAGATCGTCCAGGCGTTCAAGAAGGCCCTGTACTCCGGTAAGTGGGTCTCCACCGGGGCGAGCAAGGGCGGTATGACGTCGGTCTACCACCGGCGCTTCTATCCCAACGACGTCGACGCCACGGTCGCGTACGTGGCGCCGCAGGATGTGGACAACCGGCACGACTCGTACATCTCCTTCATCCAGGACGCCGGTACCGACCCGGCCTGCAACCTCGCCCTGCGCAACATGCAACGGAACACGTTGCTGCGCAGGCCGGCGATGGTCGCGAAGCTGAAGGAGATGGCGGTGCAGAAGGGGCTGACCTACGAGGACACCTTCGGCACGGTCGATCGCGCGTTCGAGGCCGCCGTACTGGACACGCCGTTCGCCTTCTGGCAGTACAGCACGCAGGCGAACTGCCCGCAGGTGCCGGGGACGGCGGCGGCGACGGATCAGCAACTGTTCGACTTCATCGATCAGATCTCGGGCTGGGAGTTCTACTCCGACGAGGGCACCGCGGACTTCCTCCCGTACTACTACCAGGCGACCCAGCAGCTGAACTGGCCGGACGTCGCTAGCAAGACGACCTGGCTCAAGGGGTTGTTGCACTACCGCGAGGCGGGCGACGCGCCGGCCGCCGTACCGGACTCGATCGAGCCGAAGCACGAGCCGTACGCGATGGCCGACGTCGACCGGTGGCTGAAGACTTCGGGTCGGCGGATGCTGTTCGTGTACGGCGAGAACGACCCGTGGAGCGCGGAGAAGTTCGAGCCCGGCCGGGGCACCCGCGACTCCCACTGGTACATCCAGCCGGCCGGCAACCACGGCTCCAGCATCACCGGCCTCCCCGCGGCCCAACGCGCCGAAGCCACCCAAATCCTGCAGAAATGGATGGGCGTCGCCGCCAATCCCGCGCTAGCCCGGACGAAGACCACCACCGTCGACCCGGGAGCCCAACGGCAGGGCCGTCTCCGCTGAAGCCGTACGCCGTTCGCTGACTCCACCGAGGGGGTCAGCGGACGGTCAGGTGTTCGGCGACCTGTTTGCGGGCTTGGTGGATTCGGGCTTTGACCGTGCCCAGGGGGACGGCGAGTTCTTCGGCGATCTCGTTGTAGGACATGGCGCCGAGGTCGCGGAGGACCAGGGGCTGGACCAGTTGGGGGTGGTTGGCCTCTAGGGACTCGAGGGCTTCGAGCAGGTCCAGGCGGGAGCCGGCGATGACCGAGGTGGTGCGGGGATCGATCGCTTCGGGGAGTACCTCGGCGGACTGTTCGACCGAGCGGCGCTTGAGGGAGCGGTACGTCTGGCGGGCACAGTTGGTGGCGACGACCGTCAGCCAGCCGGCGAAGCTGCCGGTGCCCTTGAACATGTGGATCTTGGTGGCGACCGTCATCAGCGTGTCCTGCGCGGCCTCTTCGGCGTCTTCCCGATAGGGCAGGAACTTCGAGACCCGGCGCAGTACCTGCGGGCGGATCGCCTGCAGCAGCTCGGGGATGACGCTCTCGTCGCCACCCGCCGCGCGGGCCGCGAGCTCTTCCAGCTCCTCGTTCATGCTCCCCCAGGTTCGCCACGACGCCACTCGTCGTGGTCCGGTGTTCGCCTTGATCCCTACAGTCACCGACAATAGCCGGGATGGATGTCATCGGACGCTACCGGCTGCAGTCGAAGATCGGCGCAGGCGCTTTCGCGACGGTCTGGCGAGGGTACGACGACGACCTCGACGTGGACGTCGCCGTGAAGGTGCTCGCCGACAACTGGGCGTCCCGCGCCGACGTCCGCGAGCGCTTCCTGTCCGAGGCCCGGCTGATGCGCCGGATCGCCAGCGACCGGGTCGTGCGCGTGTTCGACCTCGGCCAACTACCCGACGGCCGCCCGTACTTCGTGATGGACTTCGTCGACGGCGGCTCACTCGCCGAGGTGCTCTCGCACGGACCGCTTGAGCCCGCCGACGCACTCTGGTGGGGCGCCGACCTGGCCCGAGCCGTCGCGGCCCTCCACGACGAGGGAGTCGTGCACCGCGACATCACCCCCGCCAACCTGCTCCTCCGACCGTCCTCAGGGCTCGAATCAGGCGGCGGCACGCACCGGATCGTGCTGGCCGACCTAGGCCTGGCCAAGCGGGCAGCCGAGGCGTCGGGCCTGACGCAGGCTGTCGGCACCCCGTCGTACATGGCTCCCGAACAGGGTCGAGGCGATGGCGGCTTCGATGAGCGAGCAGACGTGTACGCCGTCGGCGCCGTGACCTATGCGCTGATGACCGGCCGTCCGCCGTTCGTGGCGTCGTCCATCACCGACGTGCTCGCCCGTGATCCCGACAGCAACCCGCCGAGCCTGCGACCGCTGCTGCACGACTCGATCGGCGAGATCGACGAGATCCTCGCCCGAACCCTCGCCTTCCGCGTCGGCGACCGCTGGAACCGCGCGGACACCCTGGCCGACCGCCTGGAGGCCGAGGCCTACCGCCTCGAGCAGGAAGCCCCCCTGCTCGCCGCCCAGCGCACGATCTTCAACGACGTCGACCAGGTCCCGACCACGGTCGCCCAATCACCCACCCAACGCCGGGCCCGCCGCCGCTGGCTCTACACCTCGCTCCCACTCCTCTTCCTGCTGGCGGGCACCGGAGCCTGGTACTTCGTCGGCCGCTGACCACCAGCCGAGACGGGCCAAGCCAAATCCCAGCGTGACTCCGTACGGTAGCCGTATGACTACTCAACGCATCGAAACCCGGCTGCGCAAGTCATCCACCTCCGCCCTGACAGCAGTGGTAGCGCTGACAGGACTGGCGCTATTGACCGCCGGTACTCCGGCCGCCGCCGCGTCGCCGTCGCCTAGGGTGCAACCCGCCGCGGCGCAACTCGTCGCCGCACAATCCGCCGCTGCGCCGACCGCGAGCTACGCCTGTCGAGCGGACACCAAGTTCGGCAAGCACACCTTCAGCCTCAAGCAAGGGGTGAACGCGAAGGCGCCGGCGACCGTCAAAGCAGGATCCGGCTTCACCATCGCCGTCGAACTGAAGCCAGGTTCGTTGCCGGCCGAGGTGCGGGGATTCAAGCTCAAGGAGGTCCGCGACTTGACGCTCCGGATCCCCGTCCCGAACAACACCTGGTTCATCAGCGGCCGCCTGATCGGTGGCTCAGGCCTCGGCTCCACGCCCACCCTCGAGCACTCCGGCCGGGTCATCACGATCCGCCTCGGCGGTCCGGTCCCAGGCGGATCGGCGTACCAGCTGCCGATCCTCTCCGTCCGTCTGAAGGCCGGCGCCAGCGGTCGCGTCGTGAAGACGAGCCTCAAGGGCACCAGCTTCGACGACCCCGGCCTGACTCTGACGGCGGCGATCAAGTGGAAGTTCATCACCATCAAGTCGCCGGTCGCCTGCTACCCCGACACCAATCCGACGCTCTCCAGGACTCAGATCCGCTAGCCCGCCCGTCGGTTAGCCTGCCCGTTATGCGCTACATGATGACGTTTCGCGGGACCGACGAGTACGAAGCCGGCGCGATGCCGAGCGAGGAGAGCATCACCGCGATGACCTCGCTGATGGCCGAGATGGCCGAGGCCGGCGTGCTGATCGGTGGCGACGGCCTGCACCCGAGCTCCAAGGCCATCCGGCTCGAGATCCACGAAGGCAAGCACCGCGTCGTCGACGGCCCGTTCACGGAGACCAAGGAACTGATCGCCGGCTACTGCCTGATCCAGGTCGCCTCGAAGGAAGAGGCGATCGCCTGGGCCGAGCGCTGCCTCGCCGCCGACATGGGCAACTCGCGCGGCGTCGACCTCCGCCAGATCTTCGAGGCCGAGGACTTCGGCGACGCCTACACCCCCGAGGCCCAGGCCCGGACCCAGGCAGCGACGGCCAAGCTCAGTAAATGACCGAGATCCGCTGAGCCACCGGATCGATGCTCGCGGTACCGCCGTACGGAAGCACCTGCTGCGGATCGGTGTGCCCGATGTCCAGCCCCGTGACGAGCAAGGCATCAGGCTTGTACTCCGCAAGCGCCCGGCGGATCGCGGAGTACTGCCCCTCCACATAGGCCGCCGACTCCTCCGCCGTGGACCGGTGCTCGAGCGACCGGCTCTTCGGCCGACCCCAGAGGACTGCGTCGAAGCGGGCGAGCAGGCCGCGTTCGCCCAGGTTGCGAAGGATCCGGTAGACCGTGTCCGCGGACGGCATCTCCTCGGACGTCTCGAGGAACAGCACGCCGGAGTACTCCTCGACCGGCAGCATCCAGCGATTGGCGGCCAGCTGCCAGTCGATGATCTCCAGGCAGCCACCCCACAACCGCCCGGTCACCGGCGTCCGCGGTCCCTGCCAGGTCCACCCGGTTCCGGGGAACAGCGACGGCTCCGACGCGAGGTGCTCGGGGACGGCCCAGTCGCGATCCTCATCGGTCCACCCGGCCGCAGGCGTCAGTTCGAACTCGCCGGAGCCGAACAGTGCCGCTCGCAGCGACCGCTCGGAGTCAGGATGCATGGCGCCGCCCCGGCCGAACTGAACCATCACCGAACCGCCGTGATAGGCCGGAATCCCCAACGAATAAAGGAAGTTGAGCAGATTGGTGTTGTCGCTGTACCCGAAGAACGGCTTCGGATCGGCGCGGAACACGTCCGGATCAAGATGCTTGAGCACCGTGATCTGATCGTCCCCACCGATCGACGCGATCACCGCCCGGATCGACGGATCGCTCCACGCTGCGTGCAGATCAGCGGCCCGCGCTTCCGGCGTCGACCCGAGCTTGCGGGTCGTCGGGTACTCCACGGGCACAAGCCCGAACCCACGCAGCCGCTCCAGCCCAAGCTCATACGGCCCAGGAAAGATCTCCGGCAACCCACTCCCCGCCGAGACGACAGCAACCCGATCCCCGGCAACCACCTTGCGCGCAAACAACATGCGGCCAAGCTACAAGACCCGTGCTCCGCCCGGCGCCTTGATTTAGCTGACGCGGGTGGCGATGCCGGGGTAGTGGACTACCAGGCCTCGAGTGTCGAGCTGGAGGTCCGCCACGAAGTCGTTGTCGAGACCGATGTACCGCACGAGCGCGCTCTTCTCATCAGACCCCAACGCCTCATACCGCTGTGGCGAAGCATGCACCGCAAGGTCCGGCAGCGACACCCAAGCCATCAGAAAGTCGACCGTCCCTGCCTGCCGGTGCAGGTCGTGCCGCAGCACCGGCATGAGATTGGTCAACGGCGAAAACGCGAGGTCGCAGTCCAGTGCGCCTGACACTGCGGCGAGGTTCCCGCCAGGCACCGGAAGGTCGACGTCACCGTCGACCGACGAGGTACAGGTCCATTGCCCGGCTTCGTCCGAGAGCAGTTCGAGCGACCGGCTCCACCCGTCCCCGACGGCATCGACATGCAGCCGCCGGGTCACCCAATTGGCACCGGTCTCCAGCTCGTAATCCACCCGGTACGGCAGCGGGTCTGCGCCGAACTGGGTGCCGGTCGCGCTGAGTCGGTCTTCGCCGAGGTCGAGCTGCACGGCTTCCGCATGCCAGGAGCCGTCGCCCCTCCACATCCGCAGCACCACCGCCACCCTGTCCTTCCTAACTGAGTGTATCCGGCGGGGTCGTCTCAGCCGGCTGGTTATCCACAGGCTCCGGCCTTCACAGGCCGATCGGGTGCCAGACCGTTTTCAGTTCCAGGTACTGCGTGAGCCGCGACAACCCCGGTGACTCCGTCCAGTCCTCTTGGGCTGGGCGGCGGACCCGCTTGAGGTTCTCCGCTGACGCTGCCTCGAGCTCTGTGGCCTCGTCGGCGTCGGTGATGCCGGCCAGGTCGATGGCGTTGACGTCGGAGTGCGACGCCAGCCAGGGACCGATCTCTGTCGCCGAGCCGGTGAGGATGTTGACGACGCCGCCCGGTACGTCGGACGTCGCCATCACCTCGCCCAGCGTCACGGCCGGCAGTGGTCGCTCGAAGGAGGTGACCGCGACGACCGTGTTGCCCGAGACGATGGCCGGGGCGATCACGCTGGTCAGGCCGAGCAGGCTGGAGTCCTGCGGCGCGAGCACCGCGACCACACCAGTTGCCTCGGGCAAGGAGAAGTCGAAGTACGGGCCGGCCACCGGGTTGCTCGAGCCGACCACCTGGGCCAGCTTGTCGGCCCAGCCCGCGTACCAGACCCAGCGGTCGATCGAGGCGTCGACGACCGCGCGGGCCTTGCTGATCGAGAGTCCCTCGGACGCCGCGACCTCTGAGCTGAACTGCTCGTGCCGCCCCTCCATCACCTCGGCGATCCGGTACAGCACCTGGCCGCGGTTGTACGCCGTCCGGGCGGACCAACCGCCGAAGGCCTTGCGCGCGGCGACGACGGCGTCGCGGGCGTCCTTGCGGGAGGCCTGCGACGCGTTCGCCAGGAACTTGCCCTTGGCATCGGACACCACGTACGACCGGCCGGACTCGCTGCGCGGGAAGGCGCCGCCGACGTACAGCTTGTAGGTCTTGCGGACGTCGAGGCGGGCCGGGTCGGATTTAGTGGGCAAGGTAGGCCTCCAGACCATGGCGGCCGCCCTCGCGGCCGTAGCCCGACTCCTTGTAGCCGCCGAACGGCGAGGTCGGGTCGAAGCGGTTGAACGTGTTGGCCCAGACGACGCCGGCCCGGAGCTGGTTCGCCATCCAGAGGATCCGCGAGCCCTTCTCGGTCCAGACCCCGGCGGACAGCCCGAACGGCGTGTTGTTCGCCTTCTCGACCGCCTCCTGCGGGGTGCGGAAGGTGAGCACGGACAGGACCGGCCCGAAGATCTCCTCGCGGGCGATCCGGTGCGCCTGGGAGACCCCGGTGAAGACGGTCGGCGGGAACCAGAACCCCTGCGCCGGCAGCTCGCACTCCGGAGACCAGCGCTCGGAGCCCTCGTCCTCGCCGATCTGCGAGAGCTCGCGGATCCGGGCCAGTTGCTCGGCCGAGTTGATCGCGCCGATGTCGGTGTTCTTGTCAAGCGGATCGCCCACGCGCAGGGTCGACATCCGGCGCTTCAGCCGCGCCAGCACCTCGTCGTACACGCTCTCCTGGACCAGCAGCCGCGAACCGGCGCAGCAGACGTGGCCCTGGTTGAAGAAGATGCCGTTGACGATGCCCTCGATGGTCTGGTCGATCGGGGCGTCCTCGAAGACGATGTTCGCCGCCTTGCCGCCCAGCTCGAGCGTCACCTTCTTCGGCGTCCCGGCGACCGACTTGGCGATCGCACGGCCGACCGCGGTCGAGCCGGTGAAGGCGACCTTGTCGACACCCTCGTGCTCGACCAGTGCCTGCCCGGTACGACCTGCGCCGGTGATGATGTTGACCACACCCGGCGGCAGGTCAGCCTGCTGGCAGATCTCCGCGAACGCCAGCGCGGTCAGCGGTGTCGTCTCGGCCGGCTTCAGCACGACGGTGTTGCCCGCTGCTAGCGCCGGCGCGATCTTCCACGCCAGCATCATCAACGGGAAGTTCCACGGGATCACCTGCGCGGCGACACCCAGCGGCTGCGGGTCGGGGCCGGCCCCGGCGTACTCGAGCTTGTCGGCCCAGCCGGCGTAGTAGAAGAAGTGCGCGGCCACCAGCGGCAGGTCGACGTCGCGGGACTCGCGGATCGGCTTGCCGTTGTCCAGCGACTCGAGCACGGCCAGCTCACGCGAGCGCTCCTGGATCAGCCGGGCGATCCGGTACAGGTACTTCGCGCGGTCGCGGCCGGGCATCGGGCCCCAGACCTTCTCGTAGGCCTTGCGGGCGGCCTTGACGGCGCGATCCACATCCGCCGGGCCGGCCTCGCTGACCTCGGCCAGCACCTCCTCCGACGCCGGGCTGACCGTCTTGAACGGCTTGCCGTCGGTCGCCTCGGTGAAGGCGCCGTTGATGAACAACCCGTACGACGACTTGATGTCGACGATCGCGCGCGACTCCGGCGCGGGTGCGTACTCGAATCTGCTCAATGCCCTCAGTCCAGCGTGAAGTAGTCGGGACCCGGGTAGTGCCCGGTGGCCAGCTTGGTGCGTTGCATCAGCAGGTCGTTCAGCAGGCTGGACGCGCCGAAGCGGAACAGCTCGGGGTCGAGCCAGTCCGGGCCGGCCGTCTCGTTGACGGTGACCAGGTACTTGATCGCGTCCTTCGCGGTCCGGATCCCGCCGGCCGGCTTGACGCCGATGTGCAGCCCGGTGGCCTCGTGGTAGTCGCGGACCGCCTCGAGCATCACCAGCGTCACCGGCAGCGTCGCCGCGGGGGAGACCTTGCCGGTTGAAGTCTTGATGAAGTCTGCCCCGGCCAGCATGGCCAGCCAGGACGCCCGCCGGACGTTGTCGTACGTGACCAGCTCGCCGGTCTCCAGGATCACCTTGAGATGTGCCTCACCGGCGGCCTCGCGGATCGCGGCGATCTCGTCGAAGACCAGCCCGTACCGCCCCGAGAGGAACGCGCCGCGGTCGATCACCATGTCGACCTCGTCGGCGCCCGAAGCGACCGCGTCCTTGGTGTCCTGCACCTTGATCGCGAGGCTGGAACGCCCACTGGGGAAGGCGGTGGCGACACTGGCCACGTTGATCCCGGTGCCGCGCAGCTCGAACTTCGCCGTCGCCACCAGGTCCGGGTAGACACACACCGCGGCCACCTGCGGCGCGGTCGGGTCGGCCGGGTCCGGGCGTTTGGCCTTCGCGCAGAGCGCGCGCACCTTGCCCGGGGTGTCCGAGCCCTCCAGCGTGGTCAGATCGATCATCTGGATGGCCAGGTCGAGCGCGTACGCCTTCGCGGTGGTCTTGATCGACCGGGTGCTCAGGGCGGCGGCCCGGGCTTCGGCGCCGACCTGGTCGACGCCCGGCAGGCCCAGCAGGAACCGGCGCAGCCGGTCCTCGGACGAGGTCACGTCGGCGAGACTGTCGACGCCAGTGTCGGTAGTGGTCACGCTCGGCAGTCTAATCCGGTTTCGGCCCGCCCGTTCCCGGCCGAATGTGGGCCTGTGGACATCGGGCGGCTACGTTGTCGGAGTGAATTCGAAGTCCCTGGAGAACGAGCAGTACCTGTCGCAGTCGAACCGGATCACCGCGGTCGTGGTGATGGCGATCGGCGCGCTCGGGGTGCTCGACATCGTGCTGGAGTGGCGCACCCTCGGCGGTCTGGTGTCGGCCTGCGTGATCGGCCTGGTGGTGCTGGCCGCGTACGTCGGCCTGTTCCGCCCGTCCGTCACGCTGCGCCCCGAGAACCTGCTGATCCGTAACCACCTCCGCGACCACGCGGTGCCGTGGAACAAGATCACCGACGTCGACGTGACCGACATCCTCCGCGTCCACACCGAGGAGCGGAAGCTGCGCTGCCCCGGCGTCCAGCTGGTGATGAGGGACATCCGCAAGCAACGGGCCGGCCGCACGAGCAAGCTCAAGTCGGAGAACTCGATGTCGCGTGCGGAGTTCGTCGTCGACCGGATCGACTACCACAAGAACATGTACGGCGGAACGGGTTCCGCCGACGCCGAGATCGTCACCTCGTGGGCCCGCCCGGAGCTGATCATCGCCGCGGTCGTCGCCGTCATCGGCCTGGTCGCCCAGCTCCTGCGCTGATCGACCCCTGCGCTGATCGACCCTGCGCTGATCGACCCTTGGCGCGGTCATGATGCGCAGATGACCCGTTACCTGTCCCGCCGGAGCTTGCTGGTCACTGGAGCAGCTGTCGCGGTCGCCGGCGCCAGTGGCGTCGGCCTGGTGGAGACAGGCGTGGTACCGGGTCGTGGGCGGCTGCACGGCGTACTGGGGCTTACTGGTGAAGACGGTGTGGCTCCTGACGTCCCACCCGGTGCGGTGGAGTCCGGCAGCTTCGCGTCGTCCGCTCGAGGGACCACTGTCGGCTGGACGGTGATGTACCCGCACGGGGCGGATCCTGATGCGGTGCTGCCCGTCGTACTGATGCTGCACGGACGTGGTGGAGACCACACATCGGCCATCAATGACCTCAACGCTGATCGATACCTCACAGCTGCGGTACAAGCCGGTACTCCGCCCTTCGCGCTGGCCGCTGTCGACGGGGGAGACAACTACTGGCATCGGCGCGCGTCCGGCGACGACCCGGCGCGGATGCTGACGGCGGAATTCCTTCCTCTGTTGAAGAAACTCGGGCTGCGGACCGAGCGGTTCGGCGTACTGGGGTGGTCGATGGGTGGGTACGGCGCTCTGCTGCTCGCGGCTGACCGGGGTGCGAAGGAGGTCGCGGCCGCGGGGGCGATGAGTCCGGCCTTGTGGCACAAGGCTTCTGAGGCCGCGGGCGGTGCGTTTGACGGCGCCGGCGACTTTCAGCAGAACCAGGTGTTCGGGCGCGCGGCCGATCTCGAAAATGTTGCCCTGCGCATCGATTGTGGGCGGGACGACCCGTTCGCCGACGCGGTCCGGGACCTGCGGACCGAGGTCACCGCGGCCGGTGGGCTTCAGGCCGGAGCGCACACGGCCGGTTACTGGCGGCGCATGCTCGGGGCCCAAGTCGCCTTTCTCGGCGAGAAAATCCGGGATTAGGGGAACTTCGCCCGGATCGGTAGCGTCCGAGTCCCGTGTCCGTCGCCAGGTGAACCTCAAGGTCGCCAGGATGGTCACCGCAAGGTCCCCCGAATCACCGAGAGTGGAGCCCATGTTCAACCTCTCCAGCAAGAAACTGCGTGTTCTGGCCGGCGCCGCCGCCGTTGCCGGATTCGCAGCCCTCGCAGTACCGACCCAGGCCGCCCAGGCCGCGGGTGGCGTGCCGCAGCCGGTCGCCACGGAGGCCGGCATCGCCGCCGAGCCGCCGGCGAAGGCGCTCAGCGAGCAGCCGAGCACCAAGTCGTATGCCTCCGACACGGCGATCGTGAAGAACAACAAGCTGTACAAGACCGGCGCGATCGCGGCGTCGAAGTGCAAGGAGGTCCGCGGACCGCTGAGCACCTCCAACGCGGTCAAGGCCTACGACCAGACGATGGTCAACTGCATGTGGGCCGCCTGGGCCCCGACGCTGAAGGCCTCCGGCGCGAACTACCACATCAAGCCGACCCTGGTGATGTACACCTCCCGGGCGAAGACGTACTGCGGCGTCATCAGCCAGCCGACGTCGTACTACTGCGGTCACGGCAGCAAGGCCGAGATCTACATCCCGGGCGCCTACGTGGTCAACTTCTACAAGCAGAACCCGGTCTACGCCCGGGCGTACGCGACCAACACGATCGCGCACGAGTACGGCCACCACGTGCAGTACATGACCGGCATCCTGAGCGCCTCCTGGAGCCGTCAGTACGCGATCTCCGGCAGCGCCGCGAAGCTCGAGGAGAACCGCCGTCGTGAGCTGCAGGCCTCCTGCCTCGGCTCGGCGATGATCGGCGCGAACAAGCGCTACTACCCGATGGCCGGCGCGCTCTACACCCAGTGGAAGTACGTCGTCTCGCACTCCGGCGACATCAAGGGCTACCCGCGCGACCACGGCTCGTTCGCGAACCACAACTTCTGGTCGACGGCCGGCTTCAACGCCAGCAGCTCGGCCACCTACGCGAAGTACTGCAACACCTTCAACGCGGTCTCCAGCCGGGTCTCCTGACCTGACTGACACAATCTCGCCGGTGTTCCCCGAGTAACCAAGCCGCCTGGAACGCGTTCACGTTCTAGGCGGCTTTGTTTTTGATCCGGTCGAATGTTGCAATTTGGCCGACACGTTCACGATCTGCGATCGTGTGGTTACCGTGTTTCGGGTCCGCACGCCTTACAGTCTTGGTCGACCCACGAACGGCAGGAGTCAAGGATCGTGAACTACGACGAGTTCAACACCGAGTACACGAAGGTGCTGGACAAGATCAAGAGCGGGAAGTGCAGCTGGTCGGAGCTGTCCGGCCACGTCACCCGCTTGCGGCAGGGGACGGCCGGCATCACCACGCCGGTGGAGCGCGCGCAGATCGACAGCGATCTGGCCGCGCTCGGCCAGATGGTCGACCTGTCCCGGCGGACCAACGACAAGGAAGACGTCTGGACCGTCACCTCCGAGGCAGTACGCCGGGCCAGCAGCGGCGAGGGCACCGTCGCCGACCGGATCGCGCGGATCGAGGCGAGCATCCACGAGATCACCACCCTCGCGAACCGCAACCCCGACGAGCGCGAGGCGCTGATGCAGTCCACCAGCACCCTCAAAATCCTGCACTCCTCCCTGCAGAGCTCCCTGCGAGCCGAGCAAGCCGAAGCCGCAGCACTCAGCAGCTGACCCGCCACCAGCTGCCACACACTGCACCAACTGACTGAGGGCTCCCACCACCCGGGAGCCCTCAGTCAGTTGTTTGATCGACTAAATGCCTGCTGCTGTTGCCAGGTCCTGTTTGATGGCAGCGAGCTCGGCGGCTGCTTGAGTGCGCGCCGCGGCTACGTCGTCGGCTTCGACGGGGATGACGACCTCGAGGTAGCACTTGATTTTGGGTTCGGTGCCGGAGGGGCGGACTACTACCCGGGCGCCGGCCGAGAGGGTGTAGCGGAGGCCGTCGGTGGGGGGTAGGGATTCCGAGCCTTCGTTGAGGTCTTCGGCGCGTTCCACCGTGTGGGCACCGAGCTGGGTGGGTGGGGTGGCGCGGAGTCGTTCCATCGCTGCGGTGATCAGGTTGAGGTCTTCGACGCGGACGGCGAGTTGGTCGGTGGCGTGGAGGCCGTATTTCTTGGCCAGGTCGTCGAGGAGGTCCAGGAGGGTGCGGCCGGCGGCCTTGGCCCCGGCGGCCAGCTGGAGGACCCGGATGAGGGTCGAGATGCCGTCCTTGTCCTTGACGGCCGCGGGATCCACGCAGTACCCGAGGGCTTCTTCGTAGCCGAAGACGAGGTCGGGGACGCGGCCGATCCACTTGAAGCCGGTGAGGGTGTCTGTGTAGGCGACGTCGTACGCCGCGGCGATCTTGCCCAGCAGCGACGACGACACGATCGAGCAGGCGGCGACGCCGGACGGGCGGGAGGAGAGCAGGAACTCGCCGAGAAGGGCGCCCAGCTCGTCACCGCGGAGCATCCGCCACCCGCCATCGGCAGCGGGGTCCGGTACTGCGACAGCGCAGCGATCAGCATCTGGGTCGTTGGCCACGGCGATGTCGGCGTCGACGGACCGGGCCAGCTCCAACGCCGCGTCGATCGCCCCCGGCTCCTCCGGGTTGGGGAACGACACCGTCGGAAAGTCCGGATCCGGATCCGCCTGCGACGCCACCACCGACGGCGCCGTGAACCCGGCCCGCGCGACAGCCGCCTCAACCAGCAGTCGCCCAACCCCGTGCAGCGGCGTGTACGCGACGTTCAGTTCTCGAGGAGCATCGGCCGGTACCAGCGTCGCGATCCGGTCGAGGTAGGCGTCCAGCAGGTCGTCGCCGGCCGTCTGCCAGTCATCCCCACGCGGCACGGATGCCAGCGCCCCGACAGCCTCGATAGCCGCCGCGATCTCGCTGTCGGCCGGCGGTACGATCTGCGACCCGTCCCCGAGGTACACCTTGTACCCGTTGTCCTGCGGCGGATTGTGGGAGGCCGTCACCACGACCCCGGCAACCGCTTTCAGATGCCGGATCCCGAACGCCACCACCGGCGTAGGCGTCGGCCGGTCCAGCAACACCGCATCCAGTCCAGCACCCCGGATCACAGCCGCCGTGTCCTGAGCGAACACATCCGACTTGTGCCGAGCGTCATACCCGATCAGCACCGGCCCATCAGTCAGCCCGTTCGCCTTCAGGTACGCCGCCAGCCCCGCCGCGGCCCGGATCACCACGACCCGATTCATCCGGTTGGACCCAGCGCCAACGGCACCCCGAAGCCCCGCAGTACCGAATTCCAGGGTCCCGGCGAAGCGATCGGCCAGCTCCGCGTCAGCCTCCGCCCCAGAATCCAGCAGAGCCTGAAGCTCCGCCCGCGTGTCCGGATCAGGATCCTCGGCAAGCCAAGCCTGGGCAGCAGTACGAATCAGAACGGCATCGTTGACGGTCACCACCGCACGATACCGCCCAGTACACCGCCGGACGGCGCGACGAGGGTCGGACCCCGGGCACACGAACCACCAGAGCGCCACGGCGTATCCAACCCAGCACGGCGAGGCACCGGCGAGCCTCGCCCTGACGGGCTCACCGGCCGTAGAACTATCCGGGCCGGGCCGGGCCGGATCGGGCTGGGGCGAGGCGGGCCGGACCGGGCTGGGGCGAGGCGGGGCGGGGTGGGGCTGGGCATGCAGGTTCGGCCCAGAGTCGTCGGGAGTGCCGGCTGTCCAGGCAGGTCCCCGGATCGGGCGCCATCAGGCGTTCAACCCGGCTCAGCGGGCAGCAGCGAGCGCGTCCGGGTCGACTCAGCGGCGGGTGGCCCGCATTGCTTTCACTCAAGCGGCGACGGAGGAGCCGCGCACTGGGTGGGTGGGAGCGGTCGGAACCGGAGCGACGGAGGTGGAGATCGCGTGGGGGCTGTCAGTGGCCGGAGGACTGGCAGGGGCGGGCTCGGAGGTCGGCTACGTAGTCGTCGGGGGCGCCGGCTGCTTCGGCGGCTTCGGCGAGGATGCCCAGGTAGCGGGCTGAGGGGAGGCCGCCCTCGTAGGCGTTCAGGACGTACATCCAGGCGAGTTGCTCGCCGTCCAGGGTCTGTACGCGGACCTGGATCTTGCGGTAGACGCCCTGGTCGATGAATTCCCACTCGTCCAGCCGCTCGACATCCTGCGGGCTGACGTCGTACAGGGCGACGAAGACCTGGTTCGTCGGGTCGCTGGGGTCCTCGACGACGGTCGCCATCGAGCCCTCCCAGCCGAGTTCCTCACCCCCGAAGGTCAGGCGCCAGCCGACGATCCACCCGGTCCCGCGCAGGGGGGAGTACGGGCACCGCTCGGCCATCAAGTTCGGGTCCAGATTCGACGCAAACGCGGCGTACAGGGTCACGACGTCACAGGATACGGAACAATGGCCTCTCGTGGCGCGAGTTGTGATCATCGGTGGCGGTCCAGGCGGGTACGAAGCGGCGAGTGCGGCCGCCCAACTAGGGGCGGAGGTGACGGTCGTCGACTCCGACGGGATCGGTGGTTCGTGCGTGCTCACGGACTGCGTCCCGAGCAAGACGCTGATCGCCACCGCGGAGGTGATGACCGAGGTCGAGGACGCCGGCCAGCTCGGCGTCCGGCTGGACGACGGCGACGACGATCCGGCGAACTCCGTGCGTGTCGATCTCTCCGTCGTCAACAAACGGGTCAAGGCGCTGGCGGCGGCCCAGTCGGAGGGGATCAGCCGGCGGCTGGCCGACGACAAGGTCCGGGTGATCAACGGCCGCGGCCGGCTGGACGGCCCGGAGACCGTGGTGGTCGGCGACGAGCGGCTGGATGCCGACGTGGTGCTGATCGCCACCGGAGCAAGGCCGCGCGTGCTCAAGGGCTCCGAGCCCGACGGTGAGCGGATCCTGACCTGGGAGCAGGTCTACGAGCTCGACGAACTGCCCGAGCGGCTGATCGTGGTCGGATCAGGTGTCACCGGCGCCGAGTTCGCCAGCGCGTACGACGCGCTTGGCAGCGACGTGGTGCTGGTCTCGTCCCGCGACCGGGTCCTGCCGGGCGAGGACAAGGACGCCGCCGAGGTGCTCGAGGACGTCTTCAAGCGCCGCGGGATGACCGTCCTGGGCAAGTCCCGGGCCGAGTCGGTCAAGCGGCAGGGCGACGGCGTGATCGTCACCCTGACCG
Source organism: Kribbella koreensis (assembly GCF_039525325.1). Classification (NCBI taxonomy): domain Bacteria; kingdom Bacillati; phylum Actinomycetota; class Actinomycetes; order Propionibacteriales; family Kribbellaceae; genus Kribbella; species Kribbella koreensis. The sequence continues at coordinate 49,159 of NZ_BAAAHK010000007.1, read as the reverse complement.
ACGGCCGCACGGTCGAGGGCTCGCACGCCCTCCTCGCGGTCGGATCGCTGCCGAACACGGAGGACATGGGCCTCGTCGAGTCGGGCGTGTCGCTGGGCGACGGCGGGTTCGTGACCGTCGACCGGGTCTCCCGTACGACGGCCCGCGGCGTGTACGCGGCCGGTGACTGTACCGGCGTACTGATGCTGGCCTCCGTCGCGGCCATGCAGGGCCGGATCGCGATGTCCCACGCGCTCGGCGACGCCGTCGCCCCGCTGGACCTGTCGACCGTCTCGTCGAACGTCTTCACGGCCCCCGAGATCGCCACCGTCGGCCTCACCCAGGCGGTACTCGACGCCGGCGGCAGTACTGCGATGGTCGTCAAGGTGCCGCTGCGGGACAACGCCCGCGCCAAGATGCAGGGCAACCGCGACGGCTTCGTGAAGCTGTTCTGCCTGCCGAACACCGGCATCATCGTCGGTGGCGTGGTCGTGGCGCCACGGGCGAGTGAGCTGATCCACCCGATCTCACTGGCCGTCGGCGCCCGCCTGACGGTCGACCAGATGGCGCAGTCGTTCACCGTCTATCCGTCGGTGTCCGGGTCTATCGCGGAAGCCGCGCGTAGGTTGCACTTGAGGTCATGAAGTTCCTGGTGCTCTGGCAGATGGAGCTGAGCCTGCTCTCACCCGAGATGGCGAGGGCGGTCGGCGCCATGCCGGAGTACGGCGAACGCCTGCAGCGCGAGGGCAAGGTGCTGGCGCGGTACCACGTGGTCGGCTCGCACGGTGGCGCGTGGATCTACGAGGTGGAGTCGCACGAGGAGTTCGAGCGGCTGCTCGGGCGGGCGCCGGTGTTCAACTTCGCCCGGTACACGGTGCACGCGCTCGCCGAGATGACCTGATTTTCACCCCGGTCCGTGATTGACGGACTACCGGACCCGGAGGATCGTGGCGATGAGGGGAGGTCCCCACATGTTCATCGACCAGGGCGATCTGGCGATCGACCGCCACCTGATCCTCACGCATCGGCTGCGGGCCCGCCGCGTCGAACTCGGCCTGACCCAGAAGCAGGTCGTCACCCGGCTGGCCCGCCGCGGAATCCGTACGACGAACAAAACCCTGAGCAGCTTCGAACACGGCGCCGGCGTAGACGTAGTCCGCCTACCAGAGCTAGCCGCAGCCCTCGACTGCACAGTCACCTACCTACTCGGCCTGACCGAGGACCCCACCCAATGGTCCCCCGACCACCCCACCCCCCTACTCCGCCCCAGCCCCGCCACCCCGGCCACCGGCAACTGGATCCTCGGCCCCGACGTCCCCACCCGCGCAACCGCCCACCGCAGCTGACCCCAGTACGCCCGCTCCGCCGCGCGCCCACCGCAGCTGACCGACTGGCGGGTTTTCGTGCCACTGGCCTGATGCTTGACGCCAGCGGCAGCAAGACCCGCCAGCCAGCTGCTCAGATCGTCGGGGTGAGGCCGCCGTCGATGATGATGTCGGCGCCGGTGAGGTTGCCGGCTCGGTTGCTGGCGAGGAAGACGACCAGGGCGGCCACCTCCTCGGGAGTGGTGAAGCGACCGGTCACCGACCCAGCCGCGGCTTGCGCCGCAACCGCAGCAGGGTCGCCTCCCACCGCGCCTGTCCCAGCGATCGTCTCGGCGACGCCGCCCTTGCCCAGCCAGAGGTCTGTCGAGACCGGGCCCGGGCTGACGGTGTTGACGCGTACGCCCTGCGGTCCGACCTCCTTCGACAGCGCCTTGAAGAAGTTGGTCTGCGCGGCCTTGGCGGCGCTGTAGTCGATCACCAGCGGATCGGGGTAGCTCGCATTGACAGAGGCGACGGTCACGATCGATCCGGTCCGTTCGACCAGCTGCGGCAAGGCGGCCCGCGTGGTCCGTACGGCGGACAGGAAGTCGAGCGTCCAGGTGGCCAGCCAGTCCTCGTCGGTCACCGAGGCGAACCCACCCGGCCGCGGACTCACCGCCCCGACGTTGTTGACGAGGATGTCGAACCCACCCGTCCGCGCCAACGCCTCCGCCACAAACGCAGCCGGCCCTTCCGGTGTACCGAGATCGACCGCGACGGTCTCAACCCCCAGCGACGCCAACTCACCGCCAACCGTCCGAGCCCCCGCCACCACCTTCACTCCTTCAGCCAGCAACTCCTTGGTGATCGCCAGCCCGATCCCCTTGCTGGCCCCGGTCACCAGCGCAGTCTTGCCAGCCAGTTGCAACTCCATCGCGGTCTCCAGTCCTGTGCGCCCGGCTCGCCCGGACAGCTCACCCTAGAGTCCCGTCCTGAGCGACAGGACATAGTGCCTGATCTGACGTCGGGCCGCCGATTCCTGAGCGTGGAACCCGGGGGTCCGCTCGACTATGTCCTGTCGCTCGGGACAAGCCGCCTGTTGGTGAGGTTGAGGTGGTAGGCGGAGTAATGGCGGAGGGAGGTGACTCGGCGGAGGTCTATGCGGTCGCAGACCCATTGCCAGTGGAGGGAGACCCAGTCGCCAGGGGAGAGGGGACCGAGGAGGTCTAGGCCGTTGGTGCCGCGGATTACTGTCTCCTTGCGGAGGGTGCCGAGTGACAAGGCATGGCCGTCCCAGGCGAGGGGGCGGGACTCGACCAGGACGTGGGTGCCCAGGTCGGAGATGACTCGGCCCCAGCGGATCCGGCACTGGTCGAGCACATGCAGCGCCTGCGCGCTGGCGCGGTCGTCGGGGAGCAGGTCGGCCCAGGGGTAGCAGCAGAAGACCTGGTAGCTGTGGTGGGGCATTCCATGGGCTTTCAACAGCGGTCCGACGTCGTCGAGCAGGGCATTCCCGAGCCAGTACGCCTCGACGACGCGGTGGTCGAGTGGGTCTCGCAGGCCCGCCTTCGAGGCGATCATCTCCAGGTACGGCCAGGCGCCCTCGAATTGCCGCGCCCGCTCACGCAGCCCGTCATCCACCTCGCCGCTCGATCCGTACGCGAGCAAGCTGTCGCAGTCGGCCGGACCGCAGTACCCGAGCAGGTTGGGCGCCAGCGCGTACCGGACGAACAGGATCGGCCCCGAGACCATCAGTCGCCGCCGAAGAAGGCGAGGGCGTCGGCGGCTCGCTCGGGGGACATCCGCTCGAGCGCGAACCCGCTGTGGATCAAGATGTACTCGCCCGGCACGAACGGCCCGTCCAGCAGTGCCAGGTTGATCTCGCGCACGACTCCGGCGACCTCCACCTGTCCGAGGTCGAGGCCCGGCGTCACACTGACGATCCTGCCCGGAATGCCGAGGCACATAGCCGCTCTACGCGCTCCCTTCGCCGACCCGCTGCCCAACCACTCCCTGCCCATCCACTCCCTGCCCAACCGCACTGTGGCCGATCACCAGGTCGCGCACCAGCTGGGCCGCGGGCTGTACTGCGTCCTGTACGGCCGGTGTGAGTCCGATCCCGGTGCCGAGGTCGGCCGGCTCGCAGCCGACCACCACCACCTTCCCCAAGGTCCCACCAAGTCGCGGCACAAGCGAGAGCACAGCGTCCGGACCGAGATCATGCGCATCCATGCTGACCTCCGGCCCAGGCTCCGGATCCGGCTCGGCCTCCACCACGTACACACTCCCCGGCGCCCCACCCCGCTGCACCACATCGACCAGTACGACGAGCTCGTACGGCTCGAGCAACTGGTACGCCAGGTGAATCCCGCGAATCCCGAAGTCCCGCACCTCCACCTGCTCAGGCCACTCCTGCTTGGCCAACTCCGCGATCACCGACACCCCGAACGCGTCGTCGCTGCAGAACATGTTGCCCAGCCCGGCCACCAGAATCATCCGGCACCTACCAACGGCTCGATCTCCTCCGGGCTGAAGTACAGGTACCGCCCGTGCGACCGCTGCGCCTCGCCCTCCTCGCCGTCCAGCGCGACGGCGACATGCGTCACCCCGTCCACATCGGACAAGACAGCCACCACGGTCCCGATCCGGCCGGCGAGGAACATGTCCTGCGCGTCTGCACGCCGTACGCCGGGCCGCAACCGAACCCGCACTCCGTTGCCCACGGCAACTCCCTGAACCATCACGGTGTCGTGCTCGGGATCCACACTGGCGTCGTTCCCTGGATCCCACCAGGGCGCATCCGATGGAGCCGGCTCCGGCGCCGTCACCTTCCGCAGGTACCGCACCGTCCCATGCAGCCGATCCAGAATCTCCTGCGGCATCGAGTCGACCCGCTCGAGCATCGCCGCCGCCCGCGGATCCGTCCCCCGCACCTCTCGCTTCTCCGCCTCCGTCAACGTCATCGTCCGCAGACTCAGAATCTCGTCGATCTCCGTCGCATCGAACAGATCTCCCTGCGACTCCGCCGCGATCTCCGGGTGGTCGTACAAGATGATCGGCGAACACAACAACAAGTCACCCGCGAGCACCGGAAAGATCCCGACGTTGTCACACGTCGCGACATACCCGACCGCCCACTCCGGTGGCTCCAGCAAAGAGATGAACCGAGCCCCATCGGCCTTGATCAGAAGGTGATGCGCGATGAGCGCCTGCCGCAAGGCAACCGATCGCTCGGACGTCGAGCAATCACTGGTGTTCTGCAAACGCACCTGCAATCGGACAACCCCGTAGGGCCCTGGCAATGCCTCAGCACTGACGCTCAACAAAACCGACAACTCCTGCCTGGACCGGCGCAGCGCCCCGCCTTCGATCGCCTCCGAGTCGATGCCTCCAGCAACTACGAAGGCGCGCTGGCAAGGCAACTCGCCGAGGTTGAGGTCGATGTCAACGTGCTGCTCGACCGCTTCATCCCAGGGCACGTAGGAGGCATCCGGCGTCTGCAACGACGCTACCTCCACCCCGTCGGCATTCAGCACCGTACGCCGTTGCGCCTGCAGGAAGCGGATCCGCACGGTCAGCTGCGCCGACCCGCCGTCGAGCAGGCACTCGGTCTGCGACCACGAGCGCTCCGACGGATCGGCGTACCCCGGTGGCATCAGTACGCCGAACTGCCACCGCACCTGGTTCTTGCTGTTCGACGCCCGATACGGATAAAGCACGTACCCCTCGAACAGCAACGCGTCCGCCACCGACTGAACGCTCTCGAAAGCATTCATTCCAGCTTCTCTTTCAGCAACCGCTCGATCGCGTCATCCCAGCCAGGCAAGGCCTCCCGCGCCCGGTAGTCATAAAGCTGGTCGAACGTCTCCCGCCGCAATTTCAGCCAAGCGGCACCAGGAAAATGCTGATCCATGGCCTCTCGCCACACCGGCACCGGCAACGCGAATGACGTCTCCTTCTGCCAGGCGACCGGCGTCACCGACAAAGTGCCCGGCCGCCCGGTGAAGATCGTCCCGTTGAACAACAGCAACAACGGCACTCCACCTTCACGCACCGCATACAGGTACTTGTGCGCGGCAACATCGAAGTCATAGCTACAAGGCAACGCCAGATCCACCGACGTCGACCCGCTGAACCCCGGAACCATCTGCGACACGAAGGCCAGCTGCAACGGCTTCAACGTCTCGCCCCAGCGCGCCCGGTCCCCGAACAGGTCGGCCAGCGCGTCGCCCTCTTCGTCGGAGTACCGCCGCCGGATCGGCTCGATCCTGATCTGGCAACGCAGGGCCAGCGCGTGCACCGGCGTACCGGTCGTCTCGGTGACCTGCAGATGCAGCAAGACGGTCGGGGTGGCGGCGTACCGGTCGGCGTCGGCGCCGGTGCAGACGAACTCCAGGTCAACCACGGCACCGCTCCGAGACCTCGGCGAAGAACGCATCGATCCGTCCCCAGACCTCCTCGCCGCCGGCGAAACCCTCCCAGTACTGCCGCACGATGCCGACCAGCTCATAGCAGGAGTCGATCGGCACCAGATAGCACTCGAAGCCGTCGTCGAGGCGTCGCAGGAGTACCGCCTCGACATCCGGGATCAGCGTGCTCAGCAGCGGATCCGCAGCAACGACCTCATCCCACGACGCCAGATCGAGCAGCGACTCGGTGGCGCCACCCGGGCTCGGATAGAACGCGACGCTCCTGTCCTGGCCGGTCTGGTGGAAGAGAAACGCCAGGTTCACCGGAATCCCGAGCGACTCCCACTGCGCGGACGACATCGCGAAGTCCGCATCGAAGCGGTAGTTCTCCGGTACTGCGCGATAGTGCCCGCGCGAGGCCTCCTCGGCGCTGAAGAGCAGGTAGCACGGCCGGCACGTGCACAGCAGCCGATGATCCGGTACGTCGGCCACGTGCGGATGCGTCGGCCCGATCGGCACCATGCACATCTCGCACTGCTCACCCGGCGCCAACTGCTGCCGCACCCCACCCGTGAAGCCGCGCAACACAGCCACCGGATCGACCAAGGCATCACCACCGGCATCGCCGGCACTGGAGACAACCGGCCCCGGGCCGGAGCCGGGTCCAGAGCCCCGGCCCGGGAGCGGCTTGTCGCGGGCGAGCGCGCGCAGGGTGGATGACGTCCTCACGCCGGCTGCCTTCCAGGCACTGCGACCTTCCAGCCGGTGTCATCGGGCAGCAAAGGCAACGCCTCCAACGGCGGCGCCCCGATCGGTGCGAGCGCCCGCCCGGCCAGCCGTACGTCGTACATGGCCGTACACCGCGGGCAGGTGAGCTGGTCGCCCGTCAGTACGCCGTGCTGCAGCGCCGATGAGCAAGTCGGGCAACTGTTCCGGTAAGCGAAGAACGTCCCCGCCAGATTCGCCACCAGCAACTCGAGATCGGCAACGACCAGCTTCTGCATCTGCCCCGGAGCGGTAACCAGCGACAGCTTGTGCCACCCCTCGCTGCTCTCCCGGGGCCGGAACGGCTCGATCGTCAGCAAGTTCTGCTTCTTCGCGGCGACCATGCCCTCGACATCAACCGCGACCGCCTCAGGAGCAGCATCGAGAACGGCGTTCTCCACCGTCAGCCGCACGGTCGCCGTCGACCCCGGACAGCCCTCGCAGCTGCCCTGGAGCCGCAGATGGACGACCCCGTCGTCATCGAGACCGAGGTAGTCGATCCCGCCCGCATGCGAGCCGAGATACGGCCGGACGCTGTCGAGCGCCGCCTGGATCCGCGTCGCCACGTCATCGGGATGCAGATCGTGCAACAGCAGCATCCCGGCGACGAGATCGTCCTCCAGCACGCCCCGGACCTGCTCCTCGTCGAGCCGCGCGAGCAGTTGTTCCAGGCCCGCGCCGTGCAGAGACAACACGGCACGGACCAGCTCTTCGACCTTGTCGGTCACCTCCGGCTCGGCCCGCCGCTGGACCTCGTCCAGCAGCACGTCGATCCGTTCGCTCAGCGCGGCGACGTCGCGGCGGTCCATCTCAGTACGGCTTCACCGCGAGGGTGGGTGAGTGCAGGTGTGTCTTCTCTTTCCCGTTGCCGACGAACATGTGGACCCCGCAGGGCAGGCACGGGTCGAAGCTGCGGACCGCGCGCATGATGTCGATGCCCTTGAACCGGTCCGGTGGGTTCTCCTCGAAGATCGGCGTGTTCTGTACCGCGTCCTCGTACGGGCCAGGGGTCCCGTAGGTGTCGCGGACGCTGCCGTTCCACGGCGTCGGCGGATACGGGTGGTAGTTCGCGATCTTGCCGCCGCGGATCACCATGTGGTGCGAGAGCACGCCGCGAACGGCCTCGGTGAAACCGCACGAGATCGCGTCGTCCGGCACCTTGAACGGCGTCCAGGTGTCGGTCCGGCCGGCCCTGACCTCGGCCATCGCCTTCTCGCAGAAGTGCAGCGCCAGGGCCGCGGAGTACGCCTGGAAGTAGGTCCGCGCACGGTTGCGCTCGAGCGCGTTGCTCCACTGCGGGATCTTCCATTCGTACTCCGTAGCCGGCTTCAGCGCGGTCCTGGGGAGCTGGATCTTCACGCTGCTACCGGTCGCCTGGACGTAGTCGGTGTTGACCAGGCCGGACAGCGCGGTCGACCAGAGCCGGGCGATCGGGCCGCCACCCGTGTCGAGCGCCAGGTGGTCCGTACCGTCGAACCAGCGCGGCGACATCGTCCAGCTGTACGCGTTGGCGAAGTCGCGCTTCTGCGGCTTCGGGATGGTGTGCTGGTTCCACGGGTGCCGGACGTCGATCGGGTTGCCCAGCGGATCCTTGTCGACGAACTTCTCGTGGCCGCCGCCGGCCCAGTCGTCGTAGAACGAGCTGCCGAGCAGGATCCGCAGGCCGAGATTGATGTCGACCAGGTTGTTGGTGACCAGCTTGCCGTCCACCACGACGCCAGGGGTGACGAACATTCGCTTGCCCCAGGCATCCATGTTCCTGTAGTCGAAGTCGCAGATCGCCGGGTCCTGCAGACTGCCCCAGCAGCCGAGCAGGATCCGCCGCTCACCGACGTGCTCGTACCCGGGCAGCGCCTCGTAGAAGAAGTCGAACAGGTCGTCGTGCAACGGCACGACCTTCTTCATGAACTCGATGTAGCGCATCAGCCGGGTCAGGTAGTCGGTGAAGAGCTGGATCGTCGCGACCGTGCCGACGCCACCGGGATAAAGCGTCGACGGGTGGACGTGCCGCCCCTCCATCAGGCAGAACATCTCGCGGGTGTACCGGCTGACGTGCAGCGCCTCGCGGTAGAAGTCGCCCTCGAGCGGGTTCAGCGAGCGCATGATGTCGCCGATGGTCCTGTACCCGTGGTCGCCGGCGTGTGGCGCCTCGGTCCGGTTCGCCAGCTCCAGCACGCCCGGGTTGGTCTCCTTGACCATCCGCTCGCAGTAGTCCACCCCGACCAGGTTCTCCTGGAAGATGTTGTGGTCGAACATGTACTCCGCGGCTTCGCCGAGGTTCACGATCCACTCGCCCAGATGCGGCGGCGCCACGCCGTACGCCATGTTCTGCGCGTAGACCGAACAGGTCGCGTGGTTGTCGCCGCAGATGCCGCAGATCCGGCTGGTGATGAAGTGCGCGTCGCGCGGGTCCTTGCCCTTCATGAAGATGCTGTAACCGCGGAAGATCGACGACGTGCTGTGGCACTCCTCGACCGTCTTGTTCCTGAAGTTCACCTTGGCGTAGATGCCGAGGCTGCCGACGATCCGGGTGATCGGGTCCCAGGCCATCTCGACGACGTCGGAGTCCTTGCCCGCGTCGGGCTCGAGGTGCTGATCGACCTTCGGTTCGGTGGTGGTCATGGCCTGACCTTCTCGTAGCCGGTGTCCAGGCTGGAGCCCTTGTGCCGCCACTTGGGTTCCTTGTTGCCCTTGTTCTGGGTGATCTTGCGCAGCCGCCGGATGACGGTGCCGTAGACCGTGCTCGCGGCGACCGAGATGTTGCTGCCGAACGGCTCGTCCATGAACGGCATGAACTTGTCCGGGAAGCCGGGCATCGTGCAGGCGATGCAGATCCCGCCGACGTTCGGGCAGCCGCCGACACCGTTGATCCAGCCGCGCTTGGGCACGTTGCAGTTGACCACCGGACCCCAGCAGCCGAGTTTCACCAGGCACTTGGGGGAGCCGTACTCCTTGGCGAACTGCCCCTGTTCGTAGTACCCGGCCCGGTCGCAGCCCTCGTGCACGGTGGCGCCGAACAGCCATTGCGGTCGCAGTTCGGCGTCGAGCGGGATCATCGGGGCCTGGCCGGCCACCTGGTAGAGCAGGTAGACGAGCGTCTCGGACAGGTTGTCGGGATGGATCGGGCAGCCTGGCACGCAGACGATCGGCAGCCCTGCCTTGGATTTCCAGCTCCAGCCGAGATAGTCCGGCACACCCATCGCACCGGTCGGATTGCCTGCCATCGCGTGGATTCCGCCGTACGCCGCACAGGTGCCGACAGCAACGATCGCTGTCGCCTTGGGCGCCAGCCGGTCGAGCCACTCCGACGTCTTCATCGGCTGACCGGTCGCCGGGTTGTTGCCGAAACCGGCCCAGTAGCCCTCGGACTTGATCGCCTCGTTCGGGATCGAGCCCTCCACCACCAAGACGAAGGGCTCCAGCTCACCGCGGTCGGCCTTGTGCCACCACTCGATGAAGTTGTCGGCTCCTGTCTCCGGGCCGCATTCGAAGTCGATCAGCGGCCAGTGCACCGCGATCTTCGGCAGTCCCGGCAACGCGCCCAGGACGATCTCCTCGATGCTCGGCTGGGTGGCCGCGGTCAGCGCGACCGAGTCGCCGTCGCAGCTGAGCCCGCCGTTCATCCAGAGAATGTGGACGACACCCTCGTCGGCCGTCTCCTGCGCCTGTTCCGGTTCCACGGTCATCGACATGGTCCGCGCCGCCTCCAACGGATGGGCTGGGTTCCTCCTTCGGACGGTACGTCCGGATGCCACACCCGAACAGACACTTGTGTCGGGTATTAATGGGGCTTTCCGGAAGTCCGGGATTCGTGGATTCTCCGACCGTTCCGGGGACCGTTACGATTGACCTTCGCAGCATTTCTCTGAGAGCCCGTGCCGAGATGTCCGACGATCCCCTGCCGGACGATGAGTCCGGCTTGTTCGTCTCGCCGGTGGTCGTCGTCACCCATACGTTCCCGGCCCGGCCGGGCTCGCTTCCGGACGCCGAGCGGTTCGTCCGGGAGGCACTCGAACCGGTCGAGCTCGAGCCGGCGGAGAACCAGGCCCTGTACCGGGCGATCACCGCGTCCCTGCTCGCCGCCGCGGGACCGGCCGACGGCGTCTTCGACGTGACTGTGCGGCTCTTTCCCGACGGGGTGGAGGTCGAGGTGCTGCACGGCGCCGCGAGCCGGCGGCTCAGCACGTCGCCGGGGGTCGCCGAAGAACCGTTCGCGGAGTGGCTGACCGCCGTACTACGTCGCCAGGGGTTGTCGCAGCAGGCCGCGGCGCAGCGGATCGGGGTGTCGGTGCGGACCGTCAGCCGGTGGCTGAGTGGGGTGACCGAGCCGCGGTTGCGGGATCTCCGCCGGGTGCACGCGATCTTCGGGTCGCCGCCCGGGGAATGAATTCCCTGGCGATTCGCGGTCCGGTATTTCCGGACTCTGGCGGAGTGTCGCTCCCGGCGCTAGTGTGCCAAGAGTCCGTTCATGACCGAATTCGCCATCTCGCGGTCGGCCCGCATGTCACCGTAACTGACAAGTCGATCCCCTGGTGGTGGGTGCCACGGCCGTCCCGGTTTCCCGCGTGCGTGCCCGGATCACGGTGTCCGGGGTGGTCCAGGGTGTCGGCTTCCGGCCGTTCGTCTATGCCCTCGCCCGGGAGCTGGGCTTGTCGGGGCAGGTCTGCAACGACGCCTCGGGGGTGATCGCGGAGGTCGAGGGGGCGGCTGATGCGGTGACGGCGTTCGGCGTACGGGTCCGGACGGATGCTCCGCCGCTGGCGGTGGTGGAGTCCGTGGAGCGTGAGGAGCTGCCGGCACGGGGTGGCACCGCCTTCGTCATCCGCGACTCCACGGCCGGGGCGGGGCGTACGCTCGTTTCGCCGGATGTTGCCATGTGCAACGACTGTCTGACCGAGTTCGGGGATCCGGCGGATCGGCGGTACCGGCATCCGTTCATCACCTGTACCAACTGTGGGCCGCGGTTCACGATCATCACCGGGCTTCCGTATGACCGGCCGGCCACCACGATGGCGGGGTTTCCGTTGTGTGACGAGTGTTCGGCGGAGTACTCGGACCCGGGGGATCGGCGCTTCCATGCGCAGCCGATCGCTTGTCCGTCGTGTGGGCCGCGGTTGCGGTTTGTCCAGCCGGGGGCGGTTTCGGCGTACGACGAGGATGCGCTGGCTGCTGCTCACCAGCTGCTGGTGGCGGGGGCGATCCTCGCTGTCAAAGGGCTTGGGGGCTATCACCTCGTTTGCGATGCGTCGGATCAGGATGCGGTGGCGACGTTGCGGAAGCGGAAGGATCGGGGCGACAAGCCGTTTGCGGTGATGGCGGCTGATCTCGCGACTGCGCGGTGTATCGCCTCGGTCTCTCCTGCTGAGGAGGCGCTGTTGACGGGGCATCAACGGCCGATCGTGCTGCTTCGGCGTACCGCGTGCTCTGCTGTCTGCTCGATGGTCGCTCCAGGCAATCCGGATCTCGGGGTGATGCTGCCGTACACGCCGTTGCATCGCTTGCTGTTCGACCAGCCGGGGCCGTCGGTGCTGGTGATGACGAGTGGGAACGTGTCGGGCGAGCCGATCGTGGTGGACGACGCGGAGGCACTGGTACGGCTTGCGCCGCTGGCCGATGCCTGGCTCAGCCACGACCGGGCGATCCACGTACCGTGCGACGACTCGGTGGTGCGGGTGGTCGACGGCGCCGAGCTGCCGATCCGCCGGTCCCGCGGCTATGCGCCGTACCCGATCAACCTGGCGACTCCGGTGCGACCTGCTCTTGCGGTGGGCGGCGACCTCAAAAACACCTTCTGCTTAGGCGATGGCCGCTACGCCTGGCTCTCGGCCCATGTCGGCGACATGGACGACCTGGCCACCCAGGACGCCTTCGCCAAAGCCGAAGAACACCTGGAACAACTGACCGGCGTACGCCCCGAGGTGCTGATCGTCGACAAGCACCCGTCCTACCGGTCGCGCCAATGGGCCCTCACCCATGCCGCCGGCCGCCCGGTCATCGGCGTACAACACCACCACGCCCATCTAGCTTCCGTACTGGCCGAGCACTCCTACGCCGGCCCACCCGTCATCGGCTTCGCCTTCGACGGCACCGGCTACGGCGACGACGGCGCGGTCTGGGGCGGCGAAGTCCTCCTGGCCGACTACAACACCTTCGAGCGCTACACCCACCTCGCCTACAGCCCCCTCCCCGGCGGCGACGCAGGCGTCAACAACCCCTGCCGCATGGCCCTATCTCATCTCCATGCGGCCGGCATCCCCTGGGACCCCCACCTCCCATCCGTCCAGGCGTGCTCCGCCGAAGAACTCGCGCTACTCAAAACCCAACTGAACCGAAACCTCGCCTGCACCCCAACCTCCAGCATGGGCCGCCTCTTCGACGCGGTGTCCTCCCTAACCAACACCTGCCACCGCTCCACCTACGAAGCCCAAGCCGCCATGGAACTAGAAGGCCTAGCCGCGGGAGTCCGGCCTCGTGGCGCCGGGCGCCACCTCGGCCCAGCCCAGACGTCTCGCACGGATGCGCCTGCCCTCGCTACCGATGGTGCTGGCTCCGGCTTTGGGGCGGCCTCCGCCTTTGCCGGATCGGACGCCGGCTTTGGCGAGCTGAGCGGGCGTGGATATCGGTTCGAGTTCGAGGAACCCGGGGTGCTGTTGCAGGCCGTCGTACAGGACGTGCTGGATGGGGTGGACGCGGCGGAGATCAGCTTGAAGTTTCATCTGGGTTTGGCGGACTTGGCTGTGCGGACTGCGGTTCGGGTGAGGGATGAGCGGGGGATCAGCACCGTCGCGTTGTCGGGTGGAGTGTTTGTCAACGGGTTGTTGCTGGAGGCAACTTGTAAGGGGTTGGCGGAAGAGGGGTTCGAGGTGTTGCGGCATCGGCGGGTGCCGCCTACGGATGCGGGGATCGCGCTGGGGCAGTTGGCGGTGGCGGGGCGGATGACTGAGTGGAAGGAGCAGGGGATATGTGTCTAGCGGTGCCGGGGCGAGTGGTGGAGATTCGCGACGAGGACGACACCCGGATGGGGAAGGTCGACTTCGGTGGCGTGATCAAGGACGTCTGCCTGGCGTATCTGCCGGACCTGCAGGTGGGGGAGTACACCATCGTGCACGTCGGCTTCGCCCTGCAGCGCCTGGACGAGGAGTCGGCCCAGCAGTCGCTCGAGCTGTACCGGTCGCTCGGCGCGCTGGAAGAGGAGTTCGGTGATCACTGGGGGATCGCGGCCCAGCAGGCCGGGGAGCGTCGCCCGCCGGGAACAGAGGAGACGATGTCATGAAGTATCTCGCCGAGTTCAGCGATCCCGGGCTCGCCCGCAAACTGGTCGACCAGATCCACGCGACCGTCACCCAGCCGTGGGCGATGATGGAGGTCTGCGGCGGTCAGACCCACACGATCGTCCGGCACGGTATCGACCAGCTGCTGCCCGACGGCGTCGAGATGATCCACGGCCCGGGCTGCCCGGTCTGCGTGACGCCGCTGGAGATCATCGACAAGGCGCTCGAGATCGCCTCCCAGCCGGGCGTCATCTTCTGCTCGTTCGGCGACATGCTCCGGGTGCCGGGCAGCGGGCGCGACCTGTTCAAGATCAAGAGCGAGGGCGGCGACGTCCGGGTCGTCTACTCACCGCTGGACGCGCTCAAGATCGCCAAGGACAACCCCGATCGCCAGGTCGTCTTCTTCGGCATCGGCTTCGAGACGACCGCGCCGCCGAACGCGATGACGGTGTACCAGGCCAAGCGCCACAACATCCCCAACTTCAGCCTGCTCGTCTCGCACGTCAAGGTCCCACCGGCGATCGCCGCGATCATGGAGTCGCCCAACTGCCGGGTCCAGGCGTTCCTCGCGGCCGGCCACGTGTGCAGCGTGATGGGCGTCTCGGAGTACCCGGAGCTCGCAGCGAAGTACAAGGTCCCGATCGTCGTCACCGGCTTCGAGCCGCTCGACATCCTGGCCGGCATCCTGCGCACGGTCACCCAGCTCGAGCGCGGCGAGCACGTCGTCGAGAACGCCTACAAGAGAGCAGTCAGGGACGAGGGCAACACCGCCGCCCAGGCGATGCTCGCCGACGTCTTCGAAACCACCGACCGTGCCTGGCGAGGGATCGGCGTCATCCCCCGGAGTGGCTGGCGGTTGTCCCCGAGATATCGCGAGTACGACGCGGAGTACCGCTTCTCGGTCCGCGACATCGCCACCGAGGAGTCCAAGATCTGCCGCAGCGGCGAGGTCCTCCAAGGTCACATCAAGCCGCACGAGTGCTCGGCCTTCGGCACACTTTGTACGCCGCGCAACCCGCTCGGCGCGACGATGGTCTCGAGCGAGGGCGCCTGCGCCGCGTACTACCTGTACCGCCGCCTGGACGCGGGGGCGGTGAGCTCCGTTGGCTGAGCAGGTGATGCTTCCGGACCCGGAGATGCCGAACTTCGACGGCTGGACCTGTCCGTTGCCGCTGCGGGACCACAAGACGATCGTGATGGGCCACGGCGGTGGCGGCCAGATGTCGGGCGAGCTGATCGAGCACCTCTTCGTACCGGCGTTCTCGAATCCGTTGCTGGCGGGGTTGACGGACTCGGCCGTGGTCACGTTGGGCGGGGCGCGGATCGCGTTCTCGACCGACTCGTTCGTGGTCCAGCCGCTGTTCTTCCCCGGTGGCGGCATCGGCGACCTGGCGGTCAACGGCACGGTCAACGACCTGGCGATGTCCGGTGCGCAACCGGCGTACCTGTCCTGCGGGTTCATCCTCGAGGAAGGCGTTCCGCTGGAAACGGTCGGCCGGATCGCCGAGGACCTGGGGGCGGCCGCCGAACGGGCCGGCGTCACGATCGCGACCGGCGACACCAAAGTCGTCGACTCCGGGCACGGCGACGGCGTCTACATCAACACCGCCGGTATCGGGCTGGTGCGCGAGGGCGTCGACATCCGGCCGCAGCGCGCGGCCGTCGGTGACGTGGTGATCGTCAGCGGCGCGATCGGGGTGCACGGCATCGCGATCATGAGCGTGCGCGAGGGCATCTCGTTCGGCACCGAGGTGGTCAGCGACTGCGCTCCCCTCAACGGGCTGGTCGGGGCGATGCTGGACGCAGTCCTGGACATCCACGTACTACGAGATCCAACCCGCGGCGGAGTCGCCACCTCACTCAACGAAATCGCCAAGGCCGCAGGCGTAGGCATCGAGCTGGTCGAGTCCGACCTCCCGATCCCCGAGACGGTCGCCAACGCCTGCTCGTTCCTAGGCCTGGACCCCCTCTATGTAGCCAACGAGGGCAAGCTCCTGGCCATCGTCGCCCCCTCGGACGCCGATGCCGTACTAGCGGCGATGCGAGCCCATCCGCTGGGAGCCGACGCCACCGTCATCGGCACCTGCGTGGCCACCCACCCCGGCATGGTCACCACTCACACCACCTTCGGCGCCACCCGAGTAGTCGACACCCCGATCGGAGAACAACTACCCCGAATCTGCTGACCGCATCAGCTGGTCTGCAGATCGAGATCAGCGCGCATGGCAACCCGTATGGTGCGTAACGGTCCCCACGTGTCGTTGAGCAGTTCCCGGGCGCGCTCGGTCGTATCGGTGACCGGATCGTGCGTGCCGTCCTCGCGGTGTTTGAGGATGGCCCACGCGTCGGCGAGACCCCGGGCGATCTGCTGCGCCAGCACCAGCACGGGCGCCGTGACGATCATCTGCGCCTCGGCGTACGCCGTCTGGAATGCTTGCCGCGTCTGCGGCAGCTCAACGGACTCGGCCGCCCGCTCGGTGCCGTTGTCGTCTGCGTAGGACCAGGCCCGAAGCGCGCGATGGTAGTCCCGCGCCGCCGCGTTGAAGGCGATGTAACCCTCGCGCAGTTCCAGCCGTCGGAGTCGCAACTCGTCCCGCTCGGCCTGTTCGAGGCGTTCGGCGCGGGCTCGCTCGAACTCGCGGCGCTTGGAGCGCTCGGAGATCAGCGGGGACAGGGTCGAGGCGGTCAGGGTGCCCAGTACGCCGATGCCGGCGATCGCCAGTGAGCTGTCCAACGGGTGTCTCCTCAGGGGGCGGGGGTGGCAGCGGAAACCTATCGCGACAGGACAGGGGTAAACATGCGTTTTCGCAAGGGGGAGGGTCGGACACTCCGCGTAGTCGGGGTTCGAGGGGGTCGGTCGGCGGCGTGATGCGGAAAATCGGGGGCCGGGTGGCAGGCGGTGGAGAGGCGTGTACGGACCGTGTCCGTTGCTTGTGGCAACCAAATGCCGGGTGGCGGGAACTGGCCTCGCGGATTGCTTCCGTGACGGCAGGTGACGGTCGTACAGTCCGTTGCGTTGACTTGCGGTGGTCGGGGGGCCGCCCGTGCTGGAGGGGACTTGATGAGACGTCGGCTTTTGCATGGCTCCGCGCTTGTTGCCTTGACCACCCTGATCGCCGCGCCGCTGATGTCGGCGCCGGTGCAGGCTGCCACCGGGGCGGCGCCGCCGGGACCGCCTGGTACGCCGCCCACCACGCAGGTGGAGACGGCGACCGACGGCGCGGTCGCGAAGCTGGATCCGAAGCTGGAGAAGCGGGTCAAGAAGGGGGAGACCCAGCAGGTCGCGGTGTTCGCGACCGTCAAGGGTGACTCCACCAAGGCCCGCGCGCTGCTCGACAACGCGCGGGTCGCGCAGTCCGGCGGCACGGGCATCATCGCCGGCTCGATCGGCGTACAGGCGCTCGCCAAACTGGCATCCGCGCCGGGCGTCGTCTCCGTGCAGCCGGTCGAGTTCGGCAAGACCGGGCAGCCGCTCGGCGACCCCGACCCGCAGTTGCACCAGGCACCGACCAAGGCCGAGCAGCAGGCCGCGATCGCCAAGATCCAGGCCGCCGAGGTCCCGTACTCCGAAGCGCCGCCGCCGCTCCCCTCGAACTTCGAGAAGCTGCGCAACCAGAACCTGCTCGACGCCAAGTCGCACAACTTCACCGGCGCATGGAAGGACGGCTTCACCGGCACCGGCATCACCGTCGGTGTCCTCGACGGCGGTACTGACTTCGGCCACCCGGACCTGCTCAACACCTGGCAGACCTGGTCCGGCCAGACCGGCGCCAAGGCCGGCTGGAACGGCTGGCCCAAGGCCTTCGACCCGTACGGCACGCAGCAGTGGCTGTTCGCTCCGGACCAGATCGACCAGGGCCTGTCCTGGTACGTGAAGACCGACGCGGCAACCTGTACTCCGGCCGCCGGCGAGTGCTCGGTCGACTTCGCCACCAAGACCGGCCCGTCGCGCAACTTCTCCGCACCCGCCGGCACGGTCGAGCACAGCTACAGCTTCCCGGCCGCGTGGAGCAAGTCCGGCAAGGTCCGCCTCGGCAGCCACCCGGACGACCACCTGCTCGAGCTGTACGGCGAGCGCCCGGCGTTCCTGCTCACCGACCCGCACACGGCCGGTGTGTACGACACCATCTACGCCGACCTGGACAACGACCACTCGTTCGCGGACGAGAAGCCGGTCAGCAAGGCCAGCCCGGCGTCGTACCGGGACATGAACGGTGACGGCTACACCGACCTGTCCGGCGGGCTGCTCTACTACATCTCCGACGGCGCGACGCCGCTTCCGGGCGGTCTGGACGCGTTCGGCGGCGAGGGTACGCCGTTCGGGCCGGGCGAGGTGGTCGCCTGGACGGGTGACTTCGACCCGTCGATCGAGGGCCACGGCACACTGACCGCGTCGAACATCGTCGGCCAGGCAGTTGCCAACGGCAAGGCGCCGGCTTTCAAAGACATCGCAGGTGGCAAGTACGCCGGTGCGGTACTGGGTGGTGCTCCGAACGCGAAGCTCGCGCCGTTCGGTGACATCTACCTCGGCTTCGCCTTCTCCACGCAGTTCGGCTACTTCCTGACCTCTCGTCAGGGCGTCGACGTCACCTCGAACTCCTACGGGCAGTCGCAGATCGACAACGACGGCTGGGACGCGGCTTCGCAGGAGGCCGATGTGATCCACAACGGCGGTCGGACGACCCCGCTGTTCTCGACGGGTAACGGCGCGCCTGGCTTCGGTACGACGGGATCGGCCGCCCCGACGGCCGGCATCGAGGTCGGTGCGTCGACGCAGTTCGGCGGCTCCGGCTGGGACTCGATCATCCGGACCAAGCAGATCAACGACAACGACGTGATGGTCTGGTCGAACCGTGGCTTCGGCGCGAACGCGACCAACGGTGTCGATGTGGTGGCCGACGGCGCCTATGCGCCTGGTGACGCCACGCTGAACACCGTGCTCGACGGCCGGAACGCATGGACCACCTGGGGTGGTACGAGCCGGTCGACACCAGTTGCCGCCGGTGCGACCGCGCTGGTCTACCAGGCGTACAAGGCGCAGCACGCGGGCGCGGTACCGGCTGGGTTCTACTCGACAGCGAAGAACCTGCTGAAGAGTTCGGCCCAGGACCTCGGTTACGACTCGAACATCCAGGGCTCCGGCTCGATCGACGTCGGCAAGGCGGTCCGCAGCGCGGTCGGTACTCGCGCCTCGGTCAGCCCGACGCAGTGGCGGGTCGGCGACTACCGCGGTACGGAGTACCCGGTCTTCGCGAACGTGATCGCGCCCGGTGGGACCGACACGCAGAAGTTCACGGTCAGCGGCCCGGGGGTCTGGGACGTCAGCGACCGGCAGCTGGTCCGTACCGCGAACGACACGTTCTCGCTGAGCAGCAAGGATCTGAAGCAGGAGAGCACCGGCAACTTCAACGCGCCGGACTATCTGGTCGACCTGACCAGCAAGGTGAAACAGCACAAGGACGCCGACCTGATGGTGGTCAAGCTGGAGTACCCGCGCGAGCAGTTCGACGCCAACAAGGACTACACCGAGGATCAGGCGTGGCGGTTGCTCACCTACAACTGGACCGACGTGAACGGCGACGGCAAGCTCTGGAAGGATGCCGACGGCAACGGAGTCGTCAACCACACGGACAAGACGACCAGCTCCAACATCGACGGTTTCAAGGACCTGGACTTCGCCAAGTCGGAGATGGAGCAGGGCGAGTACGGGCGGTTCATGTACCACCGGGCCGGCGCGAACGCGTTGCAGTCGTGGGTGCGGGATCCGTACTCGCGGATGGCTGACGGTGTGTTCCTCGGTCTGCAGCACTCGACCAAGAACGCCGCCATCCCGGTGACGAACTTCAAGATCTCGATCGACTGGTACAAGAACTCGGACTGGAAGTGGATCACCACCTCCGGCCGGTCCAAGGACGGCTCCGTCACCGCGTCGATCAAGGTGCCGACGGGTACGCCGTACGGGATGTACTCCGGTGCGGTCGTGCTGACCCGTGGGTCGGACTCGATGGTCGTACCGGTGTCGGTGGCGGTTGCCGCCAAGGCGACGCAGGACGCGACCGGGAAGATCGTCGGGACGACGACCTTCGGTGGTTCGGATGTGGCCGAGGCGCAGAAGAACTACACGTACAACAACGGATCTGTCTTCGGCGCCAACGACTGGGGCTGGCGGGCGGAGTCCGGCGACTGGCGGTTCTTCTACTACGACGTACCGAAGACGCCGGCCGAGGGCACCAAGCTGCTGACCAACACGACCTGGGAGGGCACGGGTCCGTACACCGATCTCGACACGTTGATCATGGGCCGGTCGGAGAACCACTTCCAGCTGTTCCCGGACTCGGTGTTCGGTGCGCCGTACACGATCGACACGGTCGGGAAGAGCCCGAACACCAACATCCGGGCTGGTGTGTGGCGGTTCGACACGGCGACCGGCGGTCCCGCGGACTTCGTGACGGCGCCGGCGCAGGAAGGCCTGCAGGCGGTGGCGGTGCACCAGGTCGGCTGGCAGGGCGACGCGTTCAACACACCCTTCAAGGTGCAGCTCGGATCTGCCTCGGTATCTCCGTCCGCTGTTTCTCAGGCTGCTTCGGCTGACTCGGGCAGCTTCGACGTCTCCTTCGAGTCGAGCGTCGCGCTGGACGGCCTGAAGGCCACCGCCTTCGGCCTCAGCCAGCCGAGCACCACCACCGAGACGGCCCACCAGGACGACCCGAACGATCCGTCGACGGCGAGCGTGAAGAAGAACATCACGCTGAACCACGCCTCCCGGCTGAGCGTCTCCACCGCCCTGGACTCCAACGACCTCGACCTGTTCGTGGTCCGCGACGCCAACAACGACGGCGTCTTCTCCCCGTCGGAGATCGTGGCCTCCTCGACCTCCGGCACCGCCAACGAGTCCGTCAACCTGGTCAGCCCACCCGACGGCAACTACCAAATCTGGGTCCACGGCTTCGCAGTCGCCGGCACCCCCGCCTTCACCCTGAACATCAACGCAGTCCAGGGCAACGACCTAACAGTCACCGGCATCCCATCCGGCCCCCTACCGGCCGGCACCCCGGTCACTCTCCACGTCGCCTACAACAAGGCAATGACGGCAGGCCAGACCTACCACGGCGAGCTGCTCCTCGGCCCGACCTCAGCCCCGTCCGCCCTGTCCGTCCCCATCACCATCAACCGCAACTAACACCGCAGCACTGACAAGCGCCCACCCCAGAACCTCCTGGGGTGGGCGCTTGCTTGTCAGGTACATACCCCCACCCGTACTCGTGTCCCGTCCGACCGTCTTGAGCCCACCCGAACCGCAGGCTGCCGCAGGATCGTGAAGGGCTGTGGGCTACCAGAGTTGGCGAAGACACCGCCAGTGTGCGGAACACGCCGTTCCTCCAGGACGGGGTTGCCGAAGGCGACGTGATCCAGTTCCAGACCGACTCGAATGGGGTTCATTGGTCCGTGCAGCGGGTCAGTGCTTCCGGTAACTGCACGATTCGGGTCCTCGCCAACCCCGACGGACCGCTGGGCCGAGACCCGAGCGCGGTACACGAGCGGCTCTCGGCGTTCGGACTCGGAGGAGAAGTCTTCAGCAACGAGTCCCCATTGATCGCATTCACCGTCCCCGCAGACGCGAACCTCGCAGGTCTCAAGGCACTCTTGACCCAAGGCGAAGAAGCCGATGTCTGGTACTACGAGGTCGGCTGCGGCACCGACGAGTGGTGGGGCGCGTGAGCGTGTACTTCGAGCATCGCGGGCGGACTCTCTGGAACGTCGCGACGAGAGTCGGCCGGCTGTACTACTCGGCTGCCGCCCAGCTCGCGGATCTGCTGGACCTTCCCCTTGGGATCGAAGTGCCCGGTGACGACACCTACCAGGTGGACCCTGACCAGTTCGGCCGGTTCGCTCAAGGTGCGTTCGACTACTACTGCCGCAGCAATCACCCGACCCTCCACGCCCTGCTGCACGGCCAACTCCTCGTGACCCTGGCACTCGCGGACGGTATCGGGCGTCCCGTAGTACCTGCCTCCCCCGAAGGTCGCTCGTTACTCGCTGAGGCAGCCGCTCACCGCCGCTCGATGGACACCACCTGAAGGCTTGAGGGAGCAGCAACCGGTGACCAGCTGGGGGAGGACCTGCTGTGCGTGCCAGGATTCCGGGTATGCGGAGCAAGGTGTTGTGGGGGCTGGCTTTCGGGGTGTGTGTTGTTGCCAGTGTTGTCTTGCCGTTGCTCTGGCAGCACTCGCTGGTGGACTTGAAGGTCTATCGGCTGGGTGGGGCGACGTTGCTGGATGATGCGGCTGCGTTGTACGACGTGCGGTTGGCGGGGTTGCCGTTTACTTATCCGCCGTTTGCCGCCGTGGTGATGGTGCCGTTCGCGTTGCTGCCTTGGTCGGTGGCGGTGGCTGTGTGGACTTTGGGGACGTTCGTCAGCTTGATTGCAGTTTGGAAGCTGTCCACTGGCAACAGGCTGGCTTCGCCGGTGTTGTTGGCGGTGGTGGCAGGGTCGCTGGTTCTCGAGCCTGTGCGGGAGACGCTTGGGTTCGGGCAGGTGAATTTGATGTTGTGTGCGTTGGTTTTGTATGACCTGCTGGGCCCGGCGGAGCGGCGGGGGCGGGGGATCTGGGTCGGGCTGGCGGCGGGGGTGAAGTTGACGCCGTTGGTGTTCTTCGGGCTGCTGGTTGTCACGAGGCAGTGGAAGGCGTTGGCGCACGCGGCGGCGGCGTTCGTGGTGACGATGTTGGTGGGGTTTGTGGTGACGCCGCATGGGGCGAAGGAGTACTGGACCTCGCTGCTGGCGGATACGACCCGGATCGGCGGGTTGGCCTTCTCCAGTAATCAGTCGTGGAATGCGTTTCTCATCAGGTTGACCGGGGATCTGGACGGCGGGGGGCTGGTCTGGGCCGGGTTGGTTGTTGTGACGGTCGGCGGTGGGCTTTGGCTGGCGCGGCTGCTTTGGGTGACAGGCGAGCGGGTGGCGGCGGTTTCGGTGACCGCGCTCGTCGGGTTGCTCTGTTCGCCGGTTTCGTGGAGTCATCACTGGGTTTGGGCGATTCCGCTGGGTGTGGCGGTGATCGGCCGGCTTACGAAGTACCGGGTTGTTTTCGGGGTGTTGTGGTTCGGGGTGTTCACGATCGCGCCGATCTGGTGGCCGCCGAATCACGACAACCGGGAGCTGGACTGGTCGTTCGCGGAGCAGTTCAGTGGGAACGCGTATCTGATCGCGGCGATGGTCGCGGTGGTGCTGCTCACGCTCAGGTTGAGACACAACTGTAGGAGTGGCATAGACCGCCTTGACCCTGCGGAGTGTCAGGCTGACTTAGGTGATATCGGGCTTGTTGGGGGACCCGGCCAGGCGCCGGTGGTGGGTGGCGGCGGGGGTTTGCGTCGTCGTCGCGGTGATTCTGCCGTTCGTGTGGGACCACACCGGGGCTGATCTGAAGGTCTACCGGCTGGGTGGCGCCGCAATGCTGTCCGATCCGGACAGCCTCTACACGGCCCGCCTGCGGTACATCTCGATGCCGTTCACCTACCCGATCTTCGGCGGCGTGGTGATGGCGCCGGTCTCGCTGTTGCCGTGGGGACTGGCCTACGGAGCCTCTATCGCGGCGTCGTTGATCGCGCTAGTGGCGATCTGGAAGCTGAGCCTCAAGCAATGGCTCAACGGGCGGAAGCTCCACCCGGCTGTGCTGATTGCCGTCACGGCGGCGTCGATACTGATCGAGCCGGTGCGCGAGACGCTGTCCTACGGCCAGATCAACCTCATCCTCTGCGCGTTGATCCTGTACGACGTACTCGGTCCGAACACCCGCATGGGCAGAGGCGTCTGGCTCGGGCTGGCGGCTGGGATCAAGCTGACCCCGTTGGTGTTCTTCGGTCTCCTGCTGGTCACCCGGCAGTGGAAGGCGCTGGCGCACGCATCGGCTGCCTTCGTGGGGACTGTGTTGATCGGGTTCCTGATCACGCCGCGGACGGCGTACGAGTACTGGACTCATCTGATTTCCGACACCAGCCGGATCGGTGGGCTGGCCTACTCGGGGAACCAGTCGTGGAACGGCTTCCTCGCGAGGCTGACTGGTGATCTCGACGGTGGCGGGCACGTCTGGCAGGGCGTCGTACTGGTGACTGTGGTTGCCGGGCTCTGGTTGAGTCGCAACCTCTGGCGTCGGGGCGAGGAGTTGGCGGCGGTGTCGACGACCGCGTTGATCGGGTTGATGTGTTCGCCGGTGTCGTGGAGTCACCACTGGGTCTGGGTGATCCCGCTCGGCGTCTCGTTGCTCACGGCAACGCCGGTCGGGCGGCGGTATCCGTTACCGACGGCATTGACCTGGTTCGGGTTGTTCATGATCGCGCCGATCTGGTGGCCGCCCAGGGGTAACAACCAGGAGTTCGACTGGAACTTCGTCCAGGTCCTGGCCGGGAACTCCTACCTTTGGCTTTCGCTTGCCGCGGCCGTTCTGCTCACAGCCTCGAAAGCCAGTCGTACCAAGCCTCCATCCCAGTTCCCTTGGTCGCGGAGACCTGCAGGATCTTCGCGTCGGGTTTGATCTGCGCGATCAGCCGCAGGCACAGGTCGACGTCGAAATCGACGTACCGGAGCAGGTCGATCTTGTTCAGGAGGACGAGGTCGGCGGTGCGGAACATGTATGGGTACTTCGCCGGCTTGTCAGCGCCTTCGGTGACCGAGATGATCACGACGCGGGCAGCCTCGCCCAGGTCGAAGAGTGCTGGGCAGACGAGGTTGCCGACGTTCTCGACGAAGACCAGTGAGCCGTCGGGTGGGGCGAGTTCGGCCAGGCCGGAGGTCAGCATCTGGGCGTCGAGGTGACAGCCGGCGCCGGTGTTGATCTGGACGACCTTCGTACCGGTCGCGCGGATCCGCTCGGCGTCGTACAGGGTCTCCTGGTCACCCTCGATCACCAGCGCCTGCCGCCGGTCGCCGATGGCGCGGATGGTGTGCTCGAGCAACGTCGTCTTGCCGGAGCCGGGCGAACTCATCAAGTTGACCGCCGCGATACCCCGCTCCTGCAGCAGATGCCGATTAGCCGCCGCCAGCCCGTCGTTCTTGGCCAGGATCTCCTGCTCCAGCAGGACAGTCTTCGTCTCCTGTACGAGTTGGTGCGAATGCCCGTGCCCAGCGTCGTCGCCGTGCCCATGGCCGTCCCCGGTGTCGTGCCCGTGCCCATGTCCGTGCTCGTCGTCGTGCCCGTGCGCATGGCCGTCCCCGGTGTCGTGGCCGTGTCCATGGCCGTGCTCGACGTCGTGCCCGTGTTCGTCGTGTTCGTGGTGGTGGTCGGTGGGGTCGTGGTGGTGGTCGTGGGCGTGGACGACTGTGAGGCGGGTGCCGCCGTCGCCGGGTTGGCCGCAGCCGCAGGTGCTGCACATGTCAACGCACCTCCACCGAGATGATTCTCAGCTGCCGGCCACTGAGAACGTCGAGATCCGCACTGCCACACGGGCACAGCATGATCGGCTCGTCGAGGGCGAACTCCTCACCGCACGTTCGACAGTACGCCCGCCCAGGAGGCTCGTCGATGTCCAGCCGCGCATCCTCCAGCCCGGTACCGGCCGCCACGATCTCGAAGCAGAACCGGACCGAATCGGCCACCAGCCCCGACAACTTCCCGATCTCCAGGCGCACCGCGACAACCGGTCCGTCGCCGACCTTCTCGACGATCGCATCGACCACGCTCTCCGTAATGGCGAGCTCATGCACCCTCCCGACGCTAGGCCGACCGGCCGACCCCCGCAAGACGGTGAACAGCCGGCTGCCCAAGGTGCGTCGAGCCGCGCGCTGACCGCGGCGATGTCGACGACGTCCGCTGGGTGGAGTGCCGGCCCCCTCGATCGTCACGAGATGCGCTGTCGGGATCCGCGCAGCCACCTGGGTCAGCTTGTCCTGTGGTACCGGGCCGGCGGAGTCGCCGCCGAGCATCAACGTCAGTACGCCGATCGCCGGCAACTCGTCCCACCAGGCGCGATCTGGCTTCGCCAACTGCCCGAAGACCGCGGGAGCACCTCCCAGTCGACCCCAGCTCCTCGTCCGGCCGCTCGGGCAACCCCATTTGCCCCACCGTCCGGGCCACCTGGATCGGTGGTGGAGGGTTGGGGAGTCTCGTACCCCCGATAGGGGCGAAAAGTCTCCGCAGCGTCGGAGAAATCCCTCCCCAACCGCGGGGACCGGACAAGCGGCAGTCATCCCGCGGCCGGTGGGCCGGCAGTCATCCCGCGGCCGGTGGGCCGGCAGTCATCCCGCGGGCCGGTGGGCCGGTGGCCCGTTAGCCCGTTAGGACGCTGGGCCGCTGGGACTGGTTGCAGACGGTGGGGGGGCAGTGGGGGCGGATTCGGTTGCTCGCAGCAACGGCCGGATCGCAACGACACACATCAACTCGCCCTGAAGCGCCTACCTCGGCGAGTCTGGGTGGCATGCGGGAGCTGGTGGGTGGTGGCGGTCCGGGTGGCGTGGTGGCGGGTGGCCGGTGGTGGTAGCGGGCGGACAGCCAGTGCATCAACCACGACGCTGACCCGGGGTGGAGTCGGGCGACGGGGGTGTACGGCCGGGGGTTCAATGGCAGCGCTGATCGAGTCGGGCTGGGCTGTGGAGCGCGTGCCGGTCTCCCGGCCGTCCAGCTGCTGAGGAGGGTTGCCGCCGGAGCATTCGGAGCATTCGGTGCAGGAGAGGGAACTGGTGGGCGGGAGCTGGGCAGAGGAGTTGCGTCGGATAGAAAAACCACCGGACGCCTGGGGCGTCCGGTGGTCGGTGGTGCAGTCGGATCAGAAGTCGCCGCCGAAGTCGCCGCCGCCGAAGTCCCAGCCGCCGCCGTCGCCGCCGCCGTCGCCGCCGGGGTTGTCGCCGAAGTTGAAGTCGCCGTTGTCGCCGCCGCCGCCGTCACCGCCGCCGTCGGACATGCCGGCGTCGTAGCCGGCTGCGTAGTCGCCGTAGCCGCCGCCGGCGAACATGCCGCCGAGCATGGTACCGAGGAACATGCCGGTCATCACGCCGCCGAGGCCGCCGAACATGCCTTGGGCGTAAGGGGAGTAGGCCGGGCCGGCTTCCCAGTACGGGACGCGCTGCGGGCCGACCATGACCTTGCGGACGTCGGGCTCGGCACCGGCCCGGACGCGCTCGGCGTCGGCGGCGCAGGCGGGGACCTCACGCGGGGCGCCGCCGGGGGGCGACCACATGACGTCGACGACCGAGGGGCCGTGCTGGGGGTTGAAAAAGCAGGACGGGCGGCGCTGCGGGAGCGGCTCGCCGTTGACCCGGGCGCGGACGCAGGCAGCGGCGTACCGGCCGTCCTCGAGGATCTCGATCACGTGCTTGATCTGCTCGGCCTCGGTGACCTGCTCGACCGCCTGCTTGGCCGACTCGTAGGAGTCGAGCGCGCGCTGGTAGTCCTGCCGGGCCCCGTCGCCGAGGTCCTTGCCGACCATGTCCAGGTCGAGGTCCTGCAGCTCCTCACCGAACCGGGTGATGTCCTCGTCGGCGGTCTTCTTCACCGACTCGAGCTCGGCCGCGGTGATCTCGTGCTGCTTCCTGTTCTGCAGCTGAGTTCGCTGGTAGGAACGGTACGCCAGGACGCCGATCACGACGAGCGCGATCAGCAAGATGACTGTGAACATGTCGGGCCTTCCTCGACTGGTGTTGCGTCGAGCCTACCGGGCGGTCGAATCCGACCGAAATCTCCTGAGAATCTCCTGAAAATCAACGTGAATCAGGGCTCAGGAATACCGTCTGCGCATTGCTTCCGAGGCTGCGGGTCCGGCGGTGAAGACGAAGTCCGGCCCGTCGATCCGCCGCCCGGTCGACCGGTCCACCACGACCGGCTCGACCTCCTCGCCGGTGCCTGCGTCGACCAGAATCATCGATCGCTCAGAGGTGGCCAGCCGCTCGTTGCCCCACGCGGCGAGCGTGATGATGACCGGCCGCAGCGACCGCCCCAGCGGCGTCAGCACGTACTCGTACCGCGGCGGTTTGTCCTGGTACTTCGTACGCTCCAGCAGCCCGTCGTCGACCAGACTCTTCAGCCGCGTCGTCAGCATGCTCGACGAGATCTTCAGATTGCGCTGGAACTCGTCGAACCGGGTGTACCCGTCGAAGGCGTCGTGCAGGATCAGCAACGTCCACCACTCGCCGACGTGCCGCACCGTCGTCGACAACGGGCAGGACAGGTCCTCGTCCCGGAACCGGTTGGCACCCGCCATCACGCCCACCTCATTCCGCCGGCCATGCCGATGCGATGTCACTTCGATTTCAGAAGTCATCCTAGCAATCAAGACTCGACGCCACGCAGGGTGACGAAAATGCCGGGCGAGCGCTCACGCAGTGCGCATAATCGATTACTGCTGTCCCGTCTAGCAGAAGGCTGTCCGATGAGCAAGACCTTCTCACCCCGACTGGCGCTGACCGCGGTGACTGGCCTGGCCCTGTTCGTACCGCTCGCGCCCACCCCCGGCCAAGCCACCGCCGAGCAAGCTGAGCAGACCCAGCGGCCGACGATCGACCCCGACTACGTCGAGATCCCCTTGCAGCAAAGCGGTCAGTACGCGACCGCCGCCGCTCAGGAGACCAAGCCCTTCGGCCTGGTCGGCGTCACCTGGCCCTACCGCAAGAACTCCGCGCCGGTGCAGGTCAAGGTGCGGATCCTGCGCAACGGCAGCTGGGAAGCATGGGAAACCCTCAAGGTGGAGGACGACCACGGCCCGGCGACCGGTACGACGGAAGGCAGCGAACGCTCCGGCACCGAGCCCTACTGGGTCGGCACCGCGAACGGCATCCAGACCTCCCTGACCACCACGGACGGTACGAAGATCACCGACGCGAAGGTCGCCCTCGTCAACCCGGGCATCCGCGCGACCGACGACGATCCGGCAACAACCCAGGATCCGATCCAGGCCAACACCGCCAAAGCGCCCTACCCGATGCCCTTGATGGTGACCCGCCGCGGCTGGGGCGCCGACGAGCGACTCCGCGCCCTCAACGGCAAGTCCTGCATCAAGCCGAAGTACACCGGCACCATCCAGGCCGCCTTCGTCCACCACACCGCCGACCGCAACAACTACACCCGCGCGCAGGTCCCCGCGATGGTCCGCAGCATGTACGCGTACCACGTGAGGAGCCGTGGCTGGTGCGATCTCGGCTACAACTTCCTCGTCGACCGCTTCGGCCGTGCCTTCGAGGGCCGGTACGGCGGTGCGCAACTGCCCGTCCTCGGCGCCCATACCGGCTCCTTCAACGCCAACTCGTTCGGCGTCTCGCTGATCGGCAACTTCGACCAGGTCGCGCCGCCGGCCCCGATGCTGGAGACGACCGCCCGCATCATCGCCTGGAAGATGGACGCCAACTACCGGTCGCCGACGGCAACGATCGTGCTCGACGGCAGCAAGCTGCACACGGTGTCCGGCCACCGCGACACCAAGGCGACCGCCTGCCCCGGCAAGAACCTCTACGCCAAACTTCCGTGGCTGAAGCAACGAATCCTCACCCTGATGAGCCGCGGCGTCTCCACCGAGATCTACCGGTACGCCGTGAAGCTCGGCGGATTCAGGGTGACCGGGCAACCATTCTGGGGCGAGCATCGCACCAGGACCGGCCGGGCCACCTACTTCAAAGCGCGCGACATCTACTGGTCGCCCAAGACCGGAGCGCACTCGGTTCGCAGCCTGTTCCGGACCCGCTACCGCCAACTCGGCGGCCCGGACGGCGTCCTGAAGCAGCCGACGAGCGAGTACCGCCTCGGCCGCGCCGGCAACAGCAAGGTGCAGAGCTTCCAGAACGGCGGCCTGTACTGGTCGAAGCGGACCGGGATGCGCCCGGTCGCCGGGATGATCCACCGCAAGTACGCCGCACTCGGTGCGGAGCGCTCGCGACTCGGGCTGCCCACCACGGACATGTACCGGATCAAGGGCGGCCTGCGGCAGAGGTTCCAGCACGGCTGGCTCACCTACAACAACCATGAGCGCAAGGTCTTCATCTCATGAAACGTGTCTTCGTCGCCCTGATCGCCGGCTCCACGTTGCTGAGCGCAACGGCTGTGGCCGTCCCGCCGCCCGAGCCGGAGGCGGTGCAGACGATCACGGGTCGGGGATTCGGCCACGGCCGTGGCATGTCGCAGTACGGGGCTCAGGGCGCCGCCCTGGCGGGCCGGTCCGCCAAGACGATCCTGGACTTCTACTACCCCGGTACGACGGTGGGCAGGGCGACCGGCAACATCCGGATCCAACTCCGCGCCGACACCACGGACGGCGTACGGATCGCCGCCGTCAGCACCCTCCGCCTCCGCGACCTCAAGACCGGCAAGGTCTACACGTTGCCCAGGGCATCGACTCGCAACCAGTGGTCGATCGACCCGAACGGCGAACGCGGCGCGAAGGTCAGCTCGTACAACACGAAGACCAAGAAGTGGACGCTCTGGAAGACCCTGACCGGGATCGGCCAGTTCGAAGGCCCAGCCGTCCTCTCGCTGATCCTGCCCAGCGGCAAGGTGGTCGGCTATCGCGGTGTCCTCAGGCCCGCGGACCTCTCCGGTGCGCACTTCGACACCATCAACGAGCTGCCGCTGGAGCTGTACCTGCGGGGAGTCGTCCCGCGCGAGGCCGTGACGACGTGGAAGCCGGCCGCGCTCCAGGTGCAGGCCGTTGCCGCGCGCACCTATTCGGTCTTTCATCGCAATCGGTCCACCAAACGGGCGTACGACCTGTGCGACACGACTGCCTGCCAGGTCTACGGCGGGTACAACGACGAGGAGAAGACGACCAACGCGGCCATCGCCGCAACGGCTGGGCAGGTCCGGCTCTACCAGGGCAAGCCGATCATGGCCGAGTTCTCGTCCTCCAACGGTGGTGCGACGGCCGACGGCCCGGTCGCGTACCAGGTGATGAAGGCGGACAGCTGGGACAGCTACCCCGGCAACAAGAATCCGAACGTCACCTGGACGGTCACGCGGACCAGCTCGCAGCTCCAGGCGACCTTCGGCGTCGGCACGCTCCGCAGTTTGCGCGTCGTACGCCGTACCGGTGTCGGACCGTCCGGCGGCCGGGTGCTCACGGTCGAGGCGATCGGCTCGAAGGGCAAGGTCGTGCTCACCGGCGACCAGGTCCGGCTGCGGCTGCACATGCGCTCGGCCTGGTTCGCCTTCGCCGGGGTCCAGCCGCTCGTACTTGATATGCCAACTGAGCCATGATTCGCGAGCCATTGACGGCGAATCCCTTGGCCAGCTAGAACGTGACATCGATGTCAATCGCTGCCGCCCCAGGAGGAGCAGGTCGATGCGCAGAAAATTTGGTATATCAACTCAACGGATCGCCGGGGGAGTGCTCGCGGTCGGGATGCTCGCCGCGCTGCACGCCCCAGCGGCCACCGCGAAGGTCGACACCGTGACCGGCGGCCCGCACTCAGCGGCGGCCAAGGCGCAGGCGTCGTACCAGGCCCTGAACAAGTACTTCGACACCGGCAACCAAGGGCTGCTGCTGGAGGAGTACCCGAACACCCAGCAGAACCCGTACTCCTACGTCTGGCCGTACTCGCAGGCAGCCGTCGCCGCGGAGAACCTGGCCGGCATCCCCGGCGCGGGCCGCAAGGCTGACCAGGAAGCCACCCGCCGGCTGGGCGGGTACCAGCCGTACTGGAACGCGACGACCACGCCCAAGGGCTACGACTCGTACGTCCGGCCGCCGCTCGGCCAGGGTGGCGACAAGTTCTACGACGACAACGAGTGGATCGGTCTCAACCTGATCCAGCACTACCAGCGGACTGGTGACCGCTCGTCGCTGGCCCGGGCGAAGGAGATCTTCACGCTCGTCGAGCACGGATGGGACACCGACGCGTCGCATCCCTGCGCGGGCGGGACGTTCTGGACCCAGGCGCCCTGGAGCCAGGACCGCAACACCATCTCCAACGGTCCGGGCGCCGAGCTCGGAGCGCACCTGTACCTGCTGACGCGCGACAAGGCGTACCTGACCTCGGCGAAGCGGATGTACGCCTGGGCGCAGAACTGCATGCTGGCACCGAACGGCCTGTACTGGGACCACATCGACCTGGCCGGCAACGTCGAGAAGACCCAGTGGAGCTAC
Organism: Kribbella koreensis; assembly: GCF_039525325.1. Classification (NCBI taxonomy): domain Bacteria; kingdom Bacillati; phylum Actinomycetota; class Actinomycetes; order Propionibacteriales; family Kribbellaceae; genus Kribbella; species Kribbella koreensis. The sequence continues at coordinate 17,374 of NZ_BAAAHK010000007.1, read as the reverse complement.
AACCAGGGCGTCATGCTCGGCGCGGGAGCCCTGCTGTACAAGGCGACTCACGACAAGAAGTACCTCACCGACGCCAAGGCGCTCGCAAAGGCGTCGCTGGCCTTCTACGGCACCGAGGACCGGTTGTGGAAGCAGCCCACCCGGTTCAACGCGATCTACTTCAAGAACCTGCTGATCCTCGACTCGGTCTCCCACGACCGCGCCTACACCAAGGTCGCGCAGGACTACTCCGACCGGGCATGGAAAGAGACCCGCGATCCTGCCACGGGCCTGTTCCACTTCGCTGACGGGCCGGTGCTGCTGCTCGAGCAGTCCGCCATGGTCCAGATCGACGCCTTGCTGGCCTGGCCGCGCAGCAAGTACGACGAGCTGGCCTAGCTGACCGAGCTCGGACCTCCCCGAGATCGAGATCGTGATCGTGATCGGGGAGGTCCGGGCGGGCTAGGCGCGGCTGTAGTAGTAGAGCGCGGACGAGTTGTACGGCGTGTAGTTGTAGTTGTGCCGCATCAGGGGGAGCTGGCCCCACTTCGAGTCGAAGACGGTCGCGTTCACCGTGATGGCGGAGTGGTCGTCGTTACGGTACGAGACCTTGCGGCCGCCCTGCCCGACGTTGGAGTTCGGGATGTAGCTGCCGTCGGTCCAGAACTTGTCGTCACCGGGGCTGTTGATCCACTTGGTGTTCCCGGTGCCCTGGTCGTACCAGGCGTACGAGTGGCAGTTGTACCTCCGGCTCGAGTTCCGCAGCCGGGTGGCGTTCGGGTAGTTGCTGGCCACGTAGTTGTTGTTCGAGGTGATCTGGGCCGAGGTGAGCTCGGTCGTCATGTTGATCGCCGCCACCGCGCTGCCGCGCGGCGTGTAGATGGTGGTGTTGTTGTCCGTCGGCGTGAAGATCAGGCTGCTGCTCGCCTTGCCGTAGACGTCCGCGCGGGCCTGTTTGCCCAGCTGCTTCGACTGGCCGACGGTGGCCAGCCGGGAGAGCTGGCTCGCGGTCATCGTCTTGCGGATGCTGCTCTGCGTCAGCAGGGTCTCGATCCGGCGGAACGACGCGTCGGCCTGGCCCTGCTCCAGCAGAGTGCTCTTCTCGGCGATCGCCGGGCTCATCGACTCGTACCGCTGCAGCAGCGCGGCACCGGCGTCCGGGCGGGCGGCCAGAGCGGAGAAGCCGTCGAAGCCGGCCGACATCTTCTCGAAGCCCTTTTGCAGGTCGTCGAAGGCCAGCATGTCGTCGTAGAGCGGGTAGCGCAGCACGGTGTCGACCAGCGCGGCGGTCGACATCCCCGCCAGGGCAGTGGCCGGGACCTGCGTCACGCGCAGCATGTCGTCGTGGGTGGCCAGCTTCTTCCACGCGTCGGTGCCCGGGAGTACCGGGTAGATGTAGGCGCTCGTCGACGCCTCGGGGGCCGGTGCGGCTGTGACCGGTTGGGTCAGGCCGACCGAACCCCCGACGACGGCGAGCGCGACCGCGCTCAGGACGAAACGCCGGCTGATCCTGTTCTGTTTGCTCACGATGATTCCTCACGTATCGGGGCGGGATACCGTGTCGTGAACGCTACAGACTGTTGATCAGTCAGGTACAGACTGTTGCAGGATGCTGCAATAGTGCTAGCTGGCGGCGGTCGCCGTCTTGATCTCGACCGGGATGGCGGGCTTGCCGTCGGTCGGCCCGCCCTGCGGGATCACACCGCCGCGGGCGACCTTGTCGATGACCTCCAGGCCGGCCTTGTCGACGGTACCGAAGGCGTTGTACGACGGCGGCAGTTCGGCGTTGCCGTAGACGATGAAGAACTGACTGCCGTTGGTGTTCTTGTCGCGGTTGGCCATCGCGAGGATGCCGCGGCCGTACTTCAGCGTCGGGTACACCTCGTCGTTGAAGCTGTACCCGGGGCCGCCGCTGCCGGTGCCGGTCGGGTCGCCGCACTGCAGCACCTGCAGGCCGTCGCCGACGGTGAGCCGGTGGCAGCTGGTGTTGTCGAAGTACTTCTGGCCGACCAGGCTGAGGAAGCTCTTCACGGTGCAGGGCGCCAGGGCGCTGTCCAGGGTCAGGTGGATGTCGCCGACCGACGTGGTGAGGGTGACGGGCGAGGTACCGCTGGCCTTCACCTTGCCGTCCGACGGCGGGTTCACCTTCCGGCTGGCCGGCTCGTTCGGGGTCTTCGGGTAGCTGCAGTTCACCTCGGCCGCGAGCGGCGTGGCCCGCTTCGGCGCGGGCGCCAGCGCGGTCGGGATCGACTTCGGCTTGTTCTCCGGGCCGGGCGTCGTCTGCGCCGAGGGCTGGTCGGACGGGTTCGCCGACGGCGTGCCGGCCGCCGCGGGAGTGTCGTCCTTGCCGGTGTTCTTGGCGACGACCACGAACACGCCGGCGATCACCACGACCACCGCGACGATCGAGGTGATGGTGATGATCAGCATCCGCCGCTGCCGGGCGCGCTCAGCCTGCCGCTCGGCCAACCGCTGCGCCTTGCGCTGAGCCAACTGATGCTCGTGGGTCTTCCTGGACATGCAGAGTTCTCCTCACCTCGCGGCAATCCTGGAGGGAAGCTACCGGTAAATGCTGAGAAACGGCTGTGTTTTCAGTCCTTGATTTCGCAGATAGCCGCACCGGCTGCCACCGTCGCGCCGACCTCGGCCGACAGACCCGTGATCGTACCGGCCTTGTGGGCGTTGAGGGGCTGCTCCATCTTCATGGCTTCCAGGACGACGATCAGGTCGCCGACGGCCACCGTCGCGCCTTCCTCGACGGCGATCTTGACGATGGTGCCCTGCATCGGCGAGGTCAGGGAGTCGCCCGACGCGGCTGCGCCCTTGCCGCTGCCACCGGCGCGCCGCGACGGCTTCTTCTTCGAAGCGCCGGTACCACCGGCAGCGACCGACGCGCCGAGACCGGCCGGCAGCACGACCTCGAGCCGCTTGCCACCCACCTCGACGGTGACCTTCTCGCGCTCGACCGGCTCGGCCACGTCGGCGGCTCCGTCGTACGGCGGGATCTGGTTGTCGAACTCGGTCTCGATCCAGCGGGTGTGCACCTTGAAGCCGTCGGTGCCGACGAACGCCGGGTCGCTCACCACGGCCGCGTGGAACGGGATGGCGCTCGGCATCCCCTCGACGACGAACTCCTTCAGCGCGCGGCGGGACCGTTCGAGCGCCTGGGTCCGGTCGCGGCCGGTCACGATCAGCTTGGCCACCAGCGAGTCGAACGCGCCAGGGACGGTCTCACCCTGGTCGTACCCACCGTCGAGCCGGATGCCCGGTCCGGACGGCGCGTGCCACTTGGTCAGCGTGCCCGGCGCGGGCAGGAAGCCACGGCCCGGGTCCTCGGCGTTGATCCGGAACTCGATCGAGTGACCGGAGATCTCCGGGTCGTCGTAGCCGAGCTCTTCGCCGTCGGCGATCCGGAACATCTCCCGGACCAGGTCGAGCCCGGTGACCTCTTCGCTGACCGGGTGCTCGACCTGCAGCCGCGTGTTGACCTCCAGGAAGGAGATCAGCCCGTCCTGGCCGATCAGGAACTCGCACGTGCCGGCGCCGACGTAGCCGGCCTCGCGCAGGATCGCCTTCGACGACGTGTAGAGCGTCTCGAGCTGCTCGGCCGAGATGAACGGCGCGGGCGCCTCCTCGACCAGCTTCTGGTACCGGCGCTGCAGTGAGCAGTCGCGGGTGGAGACCACCACGACGTTGCCATGGGCATCGGCCAGGCACTGCGTCTCGACGTGCCGCGGCTTGTCCAGGTAGCGCTCGACGAAGCACTCGCCGCGACCGAAGGCGCTGATCGCCTCGCGGGTCGCGGACTCGAACAGCTCCGGGATCTCTTCCATCGTGCGCGCGACCTTCATGCCGCGACCGCCGCCGCCGTACGCCGCCTTGATCGCGATCGGCAGCCCGTACTCCGTTGCGAAGGCCACCACCTCGTCCGCGCCGTCCACCGGGTTCGGCGTACCGGGAACCTGCGGGGCGCCGACCTTCTCGGCGATGTGCCGCGCCTTCACCTTGTCCCCGAGGGAGTCGATGGCCAGCGGCGGCGGGCCGATCCAGATCAGGCCGGCGTCGATCACGGCCTGCGCGAACTGCGCGTTCTCGGCCAGGAAGCCGTAGCCCGGGTGCACCGCGTCCGCGCCGGAGCGGGCCGCGACGTCGAGGATCTTGGCGATGTTCAGGTAGGAGTCGGCCGGCGTCGCGCCGTCCAGCGAGTACGCCTCGTCGGCGAGCCGGACGAACAGGGCGTCGCGGTCGGGCTCGGCGTACACGGCGACGCTGCCCAGACCGGAGTCGGCCGCGGCCCGGACGACCCGGACGGCGATCTCTCCACGGTTCGCGACCAGGACCTTGGTGATGCGCTTGCTGTCAGACACAGCTGAACTCCCTTCGGCCCGGCTGAGTCTAGGGTCAACCAGGCCAGGAGGGTGACAGGTTCTATGTCACATCACCGCCGGTGGCCGCTCGAAGAAGGACTCCAGCACGACGACTGTCTGAGTGCTGGTCACGCCGTCCACCTGGTGGAGCGCGCGCAGGGTCGCCTGGAGCGCCTCGGTGCTGCCGGTGCGGACTTTGACCAGCACGGAGGCGGGCCCGGCGATGATGTGCGCCTCCTCGACGGCGGCGATGCCCTTGAGGGCCTCGACCGTCGGCGCGTCGCCCATCCAGGCGTCCGTGTCGAGCAGGACATAGGCCAGTACGCCGTTGCCGAGCGCCGCCGGGTCCACCTCGATCGTCGTACGCCGGATCACGCCGGCCGCCCGCAACTTGCGAACCCGCTCGTGCGCCGCCCCCGCCGACAGGCCGACGGCCTGCCCGAGGACGGCGTACGACTGGGTCGCGTCCTCCTGCAAGAGGGTAAGCAGCTCTCGATCTGTCTGGTCTATGGTCATGATCACCGAATCTCATCTGGTCTATCAGATGATCGAAAGGATATCATTCGGGTCATGACGATCACGCTGACTAACACACCGGCCCGATCGCGGGCCGAGCTGGTGACGCTGGACGAGCGGTTCGCACTGGTGGCGCGTGGCGACGACTACATCGAGCGCCTGTACGACGGCGGCCGCTGGCTGGAGGGCCCGGTCTACATCCCGGCCTGGCGCAGTCTCGTCTTCAGCGACATCCCCAACGACCGGATGCTCCGCTGGGACGAGCTGTCCGGCGCGGTCTCGGTCTTCCGCCAGCCGGCCGGCTACACGAACGGCAACACGCTCGACGGCCAAGGGCGGCTGATCAGCTGCGAGCAGGGCCACCGCCGGGTCACCCGGACCGAGTTCGACGGCTCGGTGACGGTGCTCGCCTCGCACCTCGACGGGCTGCGGCTGAACAGCCCGAACGATGTGGTGGTCCGGCGCGACGGTTCGATCTGGTTCACCGACCCGCCGTACGGGATCACCTCGAACTACGAGGGCCACGCCGCCCTGCAGGAGCTCCCCACCTGCAACGTCTACCGGCTGAGCCCGGCCGGTGAACTGACCGTCGTCGCGGACGATTTCACCCGGCCGAACGGGCTGGCCTTCTCGCTCGACGAGTCCCGGTTGTACGTCGTGGACACCCCGGCCAAGCACATCCGGCGGTTCGAGGTGAAGGACGACCGGCTGGTCGGCGGAGAGGTCTTCGTGCCGTGCGAAGCGGGTATGTTCGACGGCATCCGGCTGGACGCCGACGGCCGGATCTGGGCGGCGACCCACGAGGGTGTCCACTGCTTCGACCCGGACGGCACCCTGCTCGGCAAGCTGCTCTTCCCCGATGTCGTCTCCAATCTCTGCTTCGGCGGTCCGAAGCGCAACAGGTTGTTCGTCACGGCAACCACCTCGGTCTACTCCTGGCTACTCACCACGGACGGAGCGCCGCAGCCGTACGATCGCGGGTGACAACGTCCTACCTGAGGAGCTGCAATGCCCCTGCTCGAGCCGTTGGCCGGTACCGTCCCCGCTGAATGGGTGAGGCTGGATGATCGCTTCGCCGGGATCCGGGGTGACTCGCATCTGGAGCGGCTGTGGACCGGCGGGCGGTGGCTGGAGGGGCCGGTCTACTCGGCGGCCGGTCGGTACGTGTTGTGGAGCGACATCCCGAGCGACCGGATCCTGCGCTGGGACGAGACGTCGTACCAGGTGTCGGTGTTCCGCGAGCCGGCCGGGAACACCAACGGGCACACGCTCGACGAGCAGGGCCGGCTGGTCAGCTGCGAGCACGGCAACCGGAGGGTGACGCGGACCGAGCACGACGGCTCGGTCCGGGTGCTTGCCGACGGCTACAACGGTGGGCGGCTGAACAGCCCGAACGACGTCGTGGTGAGCCCGGACGGAGCGGTCTGGTTCACGGATCCGGCGTACGGGATCGACAGCGACTACGAAGGCCACAAAGGCTCGATCGAGGTCGGTGGATGTCACGTCTATCGCGTTGGCCCCGATGGCGCGCTGACGGTGGTCGCCGATGACTTCAACCGCCCGAACGGCCTGGCCTTCTCCAACGACGGCAGCCTGCTCTACGTCACCGACACCGAGGAAGCGACCATCCGCGTCTTCACGGTCGAGGGCGACAAGCTGCGCGGCGGCGAGCTGTTCGCCGAGTGCGGCAACGGCGCCTTCGACGGCATCCGGCTCGACAGCGAAGGCCGGGTCTGGGGTGCGGCCGCCGACGGCGTCCACATCTACCACCCGGACGCGACGCTGCTCGGCAAGCTCCTGGTCCCCGAGACCGTCTCCAACCTCTGCTTCGGCGGCCCCAAACGCAACCGCCTCTTCCTGACCGCCACCACCTCCCTCTACTCCCTCTTCACCACAGTGAACGGCGGCCGCCAGCCGTACGATGGCTGACTTCGGCCCGGTACTGCGAAGTTTCCGCAAGGCCGTCGGGCTGTCGCAGGAGGGACTGGCAGCGGCTGCCGGACTCAGCGTCGAGGCCGTCAAGGCGCTGGAGGCAGGGCGGCGTCGTCAGCCCCGATCGGCCACGCTGGAGTCGCTGGCGCGCGGGCTCGGGCTGACCGGCGCCGAACGCGCCGAGCTGGCCGCGGCCGGTGGCCGGCCCGCGTCGCAACCCCAGGAGATCCGCCAGCTGCCCGACGACCTGCTCGACTTCTCGGGCCGTGAACTGCAGGTCGCCGAGCTGGAGAAGGTGTTCAGGGCTCAGGAGCCCCGTCCGGGCGTCGTCCTGGCGTCCGCGGTCGCCGGGATGGGTGGCATCGGCAAGACGACTCTCGCCGTGCACGTCGCTCATCGACTGGCCGACTGGTACCCGGACGGGCAGTTGTACCTGAACCTGCGGGGTTTCGGTCCGGGCCACCCGATGCCGGTCGAAGAAGCCCTGGGCCGGCTGATGGAGAGCCTCGGGGTGGGAGCGCCGGCCGATCCGCACGATATCGACGAGGCGGCCTCCCGCTATCGCTCCGCGCTGGCCGGCCGGCGGGTGCTGGTCCTTCTCGACAACGCCGCCGATGCGGCGCAGGTCGCACCTTTGTTGCCTGGAGCATCGACCTGCGCGGTGCTGATCACCAGCCGGCGGAACCTGGGCGCACTGCCCGGGATCACCCGGGTGACCTTGGACGCATTGCCGGACCAGGACGCTCTGCAGCTGCTGGCCCTGGTCGTCGGTGGCGATCGGATCAGCGCCGATCCGGCCGCGGCGCTGTCGATCGTCCGGCTCTGTGGCGGTCTCCCGCTGGCCTTGCGGATCGCGGGCGCCCGGCTCGCCGACGAACCGTCGTGGACCGCCGCCGATCTCAGCCGGCGGCTGGAGAACAGCCGGCGCCGGCTGGACGAACTGTCGGTGGCCGACCTCGACGTCCGGGCCAGTATCGAGTTCTCGCTGGCCGCTGCGACCGAGCGGGATGCCGAGGCGGCGGCCGGGTTCCGGTTGCTCGGTCTCCATGAGGGCGACGAGCTCGATGTCCGGGTCGCCGCCGCTCTGCTCGACCTCCCCGTCGCCGAGGCCGAGGACCGGCTGGAGCGGCTGGTCGACCTGCACCTGCTGGATTCGCTGTTGCCCGGCCGCTACCGGATGCACGACCTGATCCGCAGCTTCGTCCAGGAGACCACCGCCGAACTGACCGACGAGCCGGCTCGGGAGGCCGCCCGGCTGCGGGTCCTGCGGCTCTATCTCGCGGCGGCGTGGCGCAGCCGGCTGCCGGACACGCACGGCTGGATGACGGAGTCATGGCGCGATGCCAGGTGGACGGCAGGGGCGGAGGACCTGACGCAGGAAGAGTTCCATGCCTGGTTCGGCGAGGAGATCGAGGAGATCATCGCCGCGATTCGCCGGGCGGCGGACGGAACGGCGGCTGAGCGGGCCATGGTCAGCAGGCTCACCATCGGCTACCTGGAGTACCTTTCCTTGCGGCGCCGCTCGTCCGATGGCGTGGCGCTGTGCAGGATCGCGCTGGACACGGAGCAGTCGGTCGGTGACCGGGCCGCGATCGCCATCCTGCACTTCGAACTCGCCGTGCAGTGTGACGGAGCCGGTCTCTACCCGTTGGCGGTCGAGCAGATGACGGCCGCCCTCGCGACCCCTGAGCTGATCGCCTGCAAGCGGCAGTACCCGTTCGCCCACGTCTATCTCGGTGCCTACCTGATGGAAGTCGACCGGGTGGACGAGGGGATCGCGTCGGTTGACCGCGGCATCGCGGAGGCGCTACGGCACGGCAACGAGGGCGCTGAGGCCGAAGGCCGGCTGATGCTCGGCATCGCGGCGGGCAAGCAAGGGCGGCCCGAGGCCCAGGACGAGGAGTTCCGCCGTGCCCTCGAGTTGATGGCCCGCGTCGGTACCCAGCTCGAACGCCATTGGATCCTGGTCATGGTCGGGACCTCGTACCGCGAAGCCGGCCGGCCCGGCGAGTCGCTCAGGTACTTCCGCCGATGCCACACCGCCGCGATCTCGAACGGCTTGCCCTTCGAGATCGCGGACGCCCTCGAAGGCCTCGGCCGGGCCGAGCTGGCACTAGGAGTCCTCGACCGTGCTGAAGAACATCTGCTCGGAGCCCTGGGCCTGACCCGCGGCACGTGGCAGTCCGAGGCGCGGGTGCGGGAGCAGCTCGGGCATGCTCTGCAGGAGGCCGGGCGGTCGGACGAGGCCCGCGCGCAATGGCAGGCCGCGCTCACGCTTCTGATCCGGCACGGCGCGCCGAGAGTGGACGAGGTCGCTGGACTGCTGCACGAGGACTGACGCGGCCCGCCTACGATTTGGCGCATGACTTCGCCCGCCGCCCAGTCGTCCGTCGCCTGATGCCCGAGTTCGCCTCTGTACTCCGAGGCTTCCGCCGCGCGGCCGCGCTGACTCAGGAAGCGCTGGCCGACAAGGCCGGTGTCAGTGTCGAAGCCGTCCGGACGCTCGAAGGTGGCCGGCGACGCTATCCACGGACGACCACGATCGAGGCGCTCGCGGCGGCTCTCGGGCTGTCCGAAGCCGAGGTCGCCCAGCTGACCGAAGCTGCTGCCCGCCCCAAGGCCCGTGGCGCGAACCAGTTGCCGGACGATCTGGTCGACTTCATCGGCCGGAGTTCGCAGTTCGAGGACCTCACCGGCAGGCTGACCAGGATGCCCGAGAACAGCCGGGCGGTGGTGATCTCGGCGATCGCCGGAATGGGTGGGGTCGGCAAGACCGCGCTCGCGGTGCACGCCGCCCACGCGGTGACCACGGCCTATCCGGATGGCCACTTCTATCTGGATCTGCGCGGATTCGGCGCGGCCGAGCCGATGGAGACCCTTGAGGCGCTCGGCATCCTGCTGCGCCGGCTCGGCACCCCGGCGAACCTGATCCCGGAGTCGCTGGCCGAGGCGACGGCCCGGTACCGCTCGGCGATCGCGGGCCGCAAGATGCTGCTGATCCTCGACAACGCGGCCGGCCAGGCGCAGGTCGAGGCGCTGGTTCCGGGCACTGGTGACAGCGCGGTGATGATCACCAGCCGGCGGCTGCTGACCGGTCTGCCCGGGGCGTTCCACCTGGAGCTCGAGGTACTGCCCGACGACGACGCGTTGAAGTTGCTGGAGGCAACGGCCGGCAAGGAGCGGCTGGCGTCGGACCCGGACGCGACGGCAGCGGTGATCCGGCAGTGTGGCGGCCTGCCGCTGGCACTGCGGATCGCGGGTGCGCGGCTGGCCGCCCGGCCCGACTGGAGCGTCGCCGATCTGCGGGACCGGCTGGCCGACGAGCGGAGCCGGCTGGACGTCCTGGCCGACGAGAACCTCAGCGTCCGGGCCACCATCGGCCTGTCCTTGAACGACCCTGCGGCGGCGGACCGCGAGGCCGTCGCGCTGTTCCCGCTGCTCGGGCTGTCCGAAGGCCCCGATGTCGACCTGTTCGTGGTCTCGGCGCTCGCTGACCGGCCCGAACGAGAGGTCGAGCAGCTGTTGGAGCGGCTCGTCGACATCCACCTTCTGGAGGCCGCAGAGCCGGGCCGCTACCGCCTGCACGACCTGGTCCGGGTGGTCGCGCAAGAGCTCGTCGAACAGCAACTCGACGAGGGCGATCGGTTCGCGGCGCGACTGCGGGTGCTGGACCTCTACGTCGGGACGGGCTGGAGGTACCGCTCGTCCTTCGGACTGGGCCAGATGAGTGGTGACTGGTTACAGGAGGAATGGCTGTCGGCGGCCCGGGACATCGGCGAGAAGGCCGATGTCGAGGCCTGGCTGGACGCGGAGCGCCACAACGTGCTGGCCGCCGCGCGCCGGGCCGTCACCGGACCGATCGAGGTCAGGCGCCTGGTCGCCAGACTCCTGTCGGGCGTGAGTCCAGGACTGGTCGGGCGGCTGCGCCATCACGACTGGCGTGATCTCGGACTGCTCGCGGTCGAGGCCGAGCGGTCGGTCGGCGATCCGTTCGCGGGGGCGTTCGCGCCCTTCGAGCTGGGTATGGCGTACGCGATGCTGGAGGACTTCCCGGCCGCCGCCGAGCAGTTCGCCGCGTCGATCGCCGCGCCGAAGACCGCGGAGTACCCGGAGCACCGGCAGTTCTGCCTGCTGAACCTGGCCGACTGCCTGCAGAAGTCCGGTCGCCCCGAGGACGGCCTGGAGTGGGCCCGCGAGGCGCTGGCGATGACGATCGAGCGCGAGGACGAACGAGGGGAGCCTGAGGCGCACCTGACGCTGGGGACGATCTTCGGGCGGCTCGGCCGGAGCGAGGAACAGGACGAGGAGTTCCGCCGGACGGCGGATCTCGCCCGGGCGTCGAAGATCGAGAGCCAGCACCATTGGCTGCTGCTGCACATCGGCAGGTCGTACCGCGAGACCGGCCGGCCTGAGCTCGCCTTGACAGTGCTGGCGGAGGTCGCGGAGTACAACCGGGGCCGGGGCGCCGAGCTCAGGCTCGCCGAGACCCAGATCCAGCAAGCGATGGCGGAGCTGGATCTCGGCCGGGGCGAGCCGGCGTTGGACCACTTGCTGGAGGGTCTCGAGATCGCCGAGCGCTTCGAGAACCAGTCGCTGGAGGTCCTCGTCCGCCAGCACCTGGGTCGCGCCTACGCGGCCCTTGGCAGCCCGGAGCGGGCACAGGTCGAGTGGACCACTGCCATCGACATCTGCGCCCGCTACGGTCTGCCGCAGGCGGGTGAAGTACGGGAGTTGCTGGAGCAGGTCAGAAGTTCTTCTTGAGTTGGTCGATGATCGTGAAGACCGCGAGGAAACCGAAGGCCAGGAAGGAGAAGGCCAGTACTGCGGTGCGCAACCGGCTGATCCGGATGGCGCGCGGGAGGGCGCGGGAGTTCATCCACCAGAGCAGCCCGGAGTACACGAACATCATCGTGCCGGCGGTGCAGGCCGAGATGACGAGCAGGACGAGCGGCTGATCGAGGCCGGCCAGCAGGACGATGATGCCGAAGGCAACCAGTCCCCAGACCAGCCAGAAGTACAGCTTGGACTCGGTGACGGTCGACGTACGCAGGTACCGGGCCTTGATCATGTCCGAGGCGAGTCGCGAGGTGTAGTCGACGATGCCGGCCGCCGCGGCGAACAGGGAGAACGCGCCGATCGCCCAGAACAGGTAGCCGAACCAGCCGCCCACCAGGGACTGCAGGGTGACGCCCTCGATCTTGAGGAAGCTGATCTTGTTCTGCACCGCCGGGTTCCCGAACAAGGTGGCGTGCGCGAGCATCGAGGTGAAGACGATCGTCAGCACGGTGATCAGCACGAACGTCAGCGCCTGCTCGAGGTTGGTGAACTTCCACCAGCGCCGCCAGCGGGCCAGGTTCTCGGCGTCCGGCGGGAAGGTGTAGCCGTTGGCGTTCGGGTCGGCCTCCTTCTCACCGGTGACGGGCGAGGTGAGCCGGGGGACGTGGACGCCCATCCCGAAGCCCTTGTCGCGGATCCAGTTGCTCTGGCACAGGTTCTGCCCGCCGCCGGCCCCGGCGTACGCGATCGCGCCCATCATCAACGCGAAGCCCAGCGTGCCGACCGGGAACTCCGGGTGGGTGACCGCGTCGCCGAGCGCGTTGTACGTCTTGGCCCGGATGGCGAAGATCAGGGCCAGTACGACGAGCAGCGCGACGGCCGCGATCTTGACGAAGATCAGCCGTTCCAGCATCACGTAGACGACCGGGGCCAGCGTGAGGATCAGGCCGATCACGACCAGGATCCCGATCGCGATCCAGCGTGGATCGCCGGCGCCGAACAGGTACGTGAGCATCGACGCGGAGCTGGTCGCCCAGCCCGGCCAGAGGTTCGCGAAGTACGTCATCAGGGCGAAGAACAGGCCCCAGTGCTTGCCGTAGCGGTTGAAGCCGGTCAACGCTGTCTCACCAGTGGCCAGCGTGTACCGCTCGATCTCCATGTTCAGGAACCACTGGATCGCGACGCCGACGACGGCGCCCCAGAGGAACACCAGCCCGACCTGCGACGAGATGTAGGGCCAGAGGATGAACTCCCCGGACGCGAGGCCGACTCCGGCCCCGACCATGCCGGGCCCGACGATCCGCCAGGTCTGGCTGGGCGGCTCGGGCAGGTCGCGGACCTGTGGCGCGGGCAGGTTCTTGGTCGGCAGGTTGAATCTGTTCTGGTCTACGGACTTGGTGTCTGCCATCGGGCTCCTCACCTCTTCCTCGACCCCCCACAGACTCCGGACACTAACCAACTCCCGAGCCACAGGCGACCCGACACTGCCTACCTCTGCAACGGAGGTAGATCGAAGTTGTCGTTGGCGGAGTGCAGCAGCGCGTACGACGCACCGGCGAACCCGATGGCGGCGATGACGAGGCCGGCGCCGGCGGCGAGGTGGCCCGGCATGAACGGGTGGGTAAAGCCACCGAAGGCTAGCGCGATGCCCATCCAGGCGGGTGCCACCTTGCTGCGCCACAAGGCGATCCCGAGCAGCAGCAGCCCGAAGGTGACAGCGAGGATGAAGAGCAGGCTGCCGATCTGTACGGTCGCCTGCTTCTCGACGGCGTCCGCGAACTTCTCCACCGCCGACGCGTCCAGCCCGTCGTGGACGACCAGGTACGTCGGCGTGACGACTCCGTCGAGCAGGAAGAAGCCGGCGCTCATCCCGCCGACGGCGAACAGTCCGTCGGCGGTGGCCAACCGCGGCGCCGTACGCCGGGAGACCCAGGCGGCAGCGAACATCGCCGGGATCAGGAGGAAGAACGGCACCTGGAGCCACTGCATCAGCTCGAACCTGCCTGGGTCGGCCGCGGTGGCCGCGACGGTCTCGGCGAAGGGAGCGTCGCCGTCGACCGGGCTGATCAGGTAGTAGATGCCCATGAACAGCATCGGCAGCGGTGCGACCACGGCGAGGAGTACCCGCCAGAAGCCGCGGACGTCGCGGGGCTTTTTGACTGTCTTGTTGCTTGCTGAGGTGGTGAGTTGTGACATGTCGTGCTCCTAAGGGCCGAGGTTGATGGCTTCAGCGTCGGGTCGGCTCGCCCCTGGTCGGCAGGTGCGCGGGTCGTAGTACGGTCCGGAAAGGTTCCTGGGTCGCCTGGGGGCAGGCCCCTACTCGATCGGGGGCTGGCGGCCTGATGATGAGTAGATGAGCGAGAGACGGCGGCCGGCGGCCTGGGCCTGGGTGGCCTGGGTGTTGCTCGCCGTCGCGCTGCTCGAGGCCGTTGTCACGGCTGTGGCGGCGCCTGCCTCGTCCTTGAGCTGGTCTGAGTTGACCGACTTGTTCGTCGTCTCGAATGCGGCGATCGGTCTTTCGCTGGCCTTCGCCGGCTGGCCGATCGCGTACTACCGGCCGGCGAACCCGATCGGGTGGTCGTTGCTGGTGGGCGGCTGTTGTTACGCCTCGACTGCGACCGGGCTGTCGCTCCTTGCGTGGCTGGGTGAGCCGACGGTGGGGTGGCGGCTGGTTGCGACGGTGACGAACGGGGGTTGGGCTCCGGCGCTGGCTTTGTTCATTCCGCTGACGCTCATGGTGTTCCCGGATGGGCGGTTGCTCTCGCGTCGCTGGCGCTGGCTGGTCGTCGGGTTGGTGGTCAATGCGGTGTTGTGGACGGCAACCGGCGTACTGGATCGCAAGGGTGGGTTGTCGGCCGAGGTCGGCATTCCGGGGTATCCGCACTGGACCGGGTTTGCCGCGGTCGATGCCATTGGCGCGATCAGCAGTGCTGGGTTGCTGGTCAGTTTCGTCGCGGCGTTGGTGGCGGTCGTACTGCGGTATCGGAGTGGGTCGGATCAGGTCCGTCGGCAGGTGTTGTGGCTGCTGCTCGCACTGCTGGTCATCGTGGCGTGCTTCGGGCTGGAGAACCTGGTGTCGGGCGAGTCTCTGGTGCTCGGTGTGCTGCCGGTGCTGTTGATTCCGTTGGCCGTCGCTGTTGCTGTGTTGCGTCACCAGTTGCTCGACATCCGGCTGGTGGTGTCGCGGTCGTTGCTCTACCTGATCCTGGTCGGCGGGGTTGTCGCCGCGTACTTCGGGCTGATCGCGTTGCTCGATCGCAACGCGTCGGTGCTGGCGACGCTGGTGATCGCGTTGGCGTTCAACCCGGTGCGGGTCTGGTTGCAGGGGGTGATTCACCGGGCGTTCTACGGTGCGCGGCGGGATCCGGTGCGGGCGATGGCGGAGGTGGGGGCGCAGATGGGGTCGGGGCTCACCGGCGTACTGGCCGCGCTCTGCCGGGTGATGCGCTTCCCGGCCGCCACGATCGTTGTCGAGGGCAAGGAGATTGCGGCGTACGGCGAACTGCCGGCGGCTCGGCATGCGATCTCGTTGCGTTCCGGTTCGGAGCGGTTGGGGGAGCTTGTGGTGGGGCTGCGGTCGGGGGAGTCGCGGGTGAATGCGGCTGACTCGGAGGTGCTGTCGTTGCTTGCGGCGCCGCTGGCGGTCGCAGTACAGGCTCGAGGGCTGGCTGATGATCTGCGCGACTCCAGGGAACGGATCATCAGTGGGCGGGAGGAGGAGCGGCGGCGGATTCGGCGGGATCTGCATGACGGGCTCGGGCCGGTGCTGACCGCGGTGGTGCTGAATGCGGACGCTGCCCGGCGGTTGATCGAGGCTGAGCCGGAGCGGTCGGCGACGTTGCTCGCGGAGTTGCGGGATCAGGCGATCGGGGCGGTGGAGGAGATTCGCCGGTTGGTCTACGAGTTGCGGCCGCCTGCGCTGGATGGGCTTGGGTTGTTGGGGGCGCTGCGTGAGTATGCGGCGATGGCGTCGCGTCGTGGCGACGGCGGCGCGTTGACGGTGACCGTGGATGCGCCGGCGACGTTGGCGGAGTTGCCTGCTGCGGTGGAGGTTGCGGCTTATCGGATCGCGACGGAGGCGCTCACCAACGTGATCCGGCATTCGACGGCCACGACGGCGGCGGTTCGGTTGAGCGTGGAGACGGATGTGTTGCGGCTCGGCGTACTCGACAACGGGGTGAACGCAGGCCCAGAGTGGAAGACGGGCGTCGGGCTCACCTCGATGAGCGAGCGGGCCAGCGAACTGGGTGGGCGATGCGAGATCCGGTACGACCGAACCGGTTGCCGTGTCGACGTCGTACTGCCGTTGGAAGGAGCTCGTCGATGAATGGACCCGCGGCTGGAGACGGTACCTCCGCCGACCTGCGGATCGGCACCTCCGCCGATCCGCGGATTGGTGTCTCGGCTGATCCGCGGATCGGTGTCTCGGCTGATCCGCAGATTGGTGTCTCGGCTGATCCGCGGATCGGTGCCTCCGGTGATCCGCGGAGACGTGCCTCGGCTGACCTGCGGATCGTGGTCGCGGACGATCACGGCATCGTCCGCGAAGGACTGGGCGCTTTGCTGTCGGCCCATGCCGGCTTCGAACTCGTCGGCACCGCGGCCACCGGCGCCGAGGCCGTGCGCTCGGCGGTCACGTTGCGCCCCGACGTACTGGTGATGGACATCCAGATGCCCGACCTCGGCGGGATCGAGGCGACCCGCGAGATCGCGAAGGTGGCACCCGAGGTCGCGGTCCTGATGCTGACCATGTTCGACGACGACGAATCAGTCTTCGCCGCGATGCGAGCCGGCGCCCGCGGCTACGTCCTGAAGGGCGCCGCCCCCGACAACGTGATCCGCGCAATCACCGCCGTCGCCGCCGGCGAAGCAATCTTCGGCCCCGGCGTAGCCCGCCGAGCCCTCGCCTACCTCTCCGGCCCCCGCCCCGACCAACCCGCCTTCCCCGAGCTGACCCCCCGCGAACGCGAAGTCCTAGACCTCATCGCCACCGGCCTGGGCAACGCAGCCATAGCCCACCGCCTATCCCTGGCCCCAGCCACAGTCGGCAACCACATCACCAACATCTTCGCCAAACTCCAGGTAGCCACCCGCCCCGAAGCCATAATCCGAGCCCGCTCCGCCGGCCTCGGCGACTCCTAAAGATCAACAGCCAAGAGCAACAGCCAAGAGCAACGGCCAAGAGCAACGGCCAAGTGCAACGGCCAAGTGCAACGGCCAAGTGCAACGGCCAAGTGCAACGGCCAAGTGCAACGGCCAAGTGCAACGGCCAAGAGCAACAGACCGTCCCGGCTGCCGCTGTGGTCCACCCGGTGCCGGGCTTCCAGGCGAGAAGAGCTACAGAGAAGAGCTACAGAGAAGAGCTACAGAGAAGAGCTACAGAGAAGAGCTACAGAGAAGAGCTACAGAGAAGAGCTACAGAGAAGAGCTACAGAGAGTCCTGGTTGTCGCTGTCGTTTAGCCAGTGCCAGGAGCGGCAGGTGTGGAGAGAAGGACTACAGGCAAGGACTACAGGCAAGGACTACAGGCAAGGACTACAGGCAAGGACTACAGGCAAGGACTACAGGCAAGGCCCGACTGCCGCTGTGGTTCACTCGGTGCCAGGGGTGAAGGTCGGCTTGCTGGGCGGCAAGGGCGCCAAAATGAGAGGCAGCATAGGGTCGGCCGCTGTCGAACTCGAGTGGCGTAGCCGCCGGCGCGAACGCCGAACGAGGCCCGCCCTTCAAACAACATACAGGTACCTGGTTGATGTGAAGTGGTGAGGAATTCACCTTGTGGATAAGGGCTTTCCGGCCCGAAACTGT
>NZ_BAAAHK010000006.1:179459-322382 GCF_039525325.1 Kribbella koreensis | reverse complement strand
ACCACACAACGACGAAGGACCAACCGTCGTACACCACTCCATGGGACTTGACCCAGATGGGGTGGGGTGGGGTGGTGGGGCTGGCTTGCGGCGTGGGGGAGTGGGCTGCGGTGGAGGTTCGGGGGTGGTCGTGTACTGTTGGTGACATGCATCGGATGTCGTTCCTCGCAGTAGCCGTACGAGCTTCGTGCTCTCCGGCTGCCGCTGCCTGACATCTTCTTCACCCAACCGGCGACCGGAAACGGTCCGCCGGTTTTTTGATGCCCCGGCCGCGGTCCCTTTCTGGTCAACACCTCAGACAAGGACAAAACCGCGATGACCATCGACCAGACCTTCATCGACTTCTTCCGCCGGCACGGCCACATCCCCACCACGGGATCCTCGTTGATCACCCGGCCCGGCGACCCCGTGCTGTTCACGACCTCGGGAATGCATCCGCTCACGCCGTACCTGGAAGGCGATCCGCATCCACTCGGCCGACGACTGGTCGGCGTGCAGCGATGTCTGCGCACGACCGACCTCGACGAGGTGGGTGACTCGACCCACCTGACCGTGTTCGAGATGCTCGGCTCCTGGTCGCTCGGCGACTACGGCACCGAGCAGACCCTCCGCTGGGGTTACGAGCTGCTCACCGAGGGCTTCGGCATCCCCAAGAGCAGCCTGTACGTGACCGTGTTCGGCGGCGACGACCAGGTCCCGCTCGACCAGGAGTCACTCACCACCTGGCAAGACCTCGGCCTGCCGATCGAGCTGACCACCGACGACAACTGGTGGTCGAACGGCCCGACCGGACCCTGCGGCCCCGACTCGGAGATCTTCGTCTGGACCGGCGACGGCGACCCCGAGGGCACCCCGACCACGGACGACCGCTGGGTCGAGGTGTGGAACCACGTGATGATGCGCTACCGCCGCCTGGACAACCACGACCTGGAACCCCTGCAGCAGCAGAACATCGACACCGGCCTCGGCCTCGAGCGCCTGACGATGCTGCTGGAGGGCAAGAACTCGGTCTACGAGACCAGCCTGTTCGAGCCGTGGACCAGGATCGTCCCCGGCCTGTGGAAGCTCGACGAGCACGACGAGCGGATCGTCATCGACCACCTGCGCTCCAGCATGGTGATCATCGGCGACGGCGTGCACCCGTCGAACACCGGCCGCGGCTACGTCCTCCGCCGGCTGATCCGCCGGGTGCTCACCCTGCTCTGGCGCTCCGACGACACCCGGACGCTGTCCGACCTGCCGATGGAGCTGTTCGAGCACACCAGCGAGCACTTCCACCAGGGCGAGGTGCTCACCCTGATCCGGCGGATCCTGATCGACGAGGAGATCCGGTTCACCAACCTGCTCGACCGCGGCCGCCGGATCCTCAGCCACGAACGCTTCCAGAAGACCCTCGACGACTCCGACTTCGAGTACCTGCACGAGACCCACGGCTTGCCCCGCGATCTCGTCCTCCAGCTAGTTGCCTGACATCCAAAGGGCCAGCTCGTCAGCCCGCGGGTCCTCCACCAACCGCGTGGGGAGCCCGAACGTCATCACCGGCCGGGTGGTCGTCTCGTACGCCGACCAGCCCGGCCGGCCGGTGGCAGCGAACGCGACCCACGCGGCGTGCATCGCGTCGGCCACCTCCTGCGGCGGCTGACCGCCGTACAGGGGTGACGTCGCCGTCGCCAAGGTGTCGAACACGAACGGCAACTCGAGCGCATGGCAGGCATGTAGCCCGTCGAGCGCCGACTGCCAGTCGAACTCGTACAGGTACGCCGTCGCATGCGCGCGCTGAGCAAGAGCGAGCTGCAGCGTCGGCAAGCTGAAGAACCCGTCGCCGATGACCGCGCTGAAGATCTCACCGGGCGACTCGCCCGGCCGGTTCGCCGCATAGACCGCCGCGATCGCCGGATCGATCCCCGACCGGCCGAGCAGCACCGGCAACGCCTCGGCCGTGATCGCCGCGGCCATCCCGGACGGAATCGAGAAGAGCCGCATCTCCTCGGTCGTCGTACCGATCAACAGATCCACCCCCGCCGCGGAGCCGCTGGCGATCGCATCGAGCGGCCGCGCGTGCACCGACTCACCGTCGATCACCGGGAAGAACGGCATGATTCCGCCGCCCGCGCTGACCACGGTCGCACCCCAGCGCGCCGGATCCGGGTTCTGCCGCAACTCCAGCGCCACCACCCGTTGCGCGGCCAGCAGCTCCTCGATCGCCACCGACGCAAAACCGGCCGCAGTCGACTCGACGCCGAGCCGCTTCGCCACCTCCGCGGTGATCACAGCGCCGTCGGCCTCCAGGGCCGTGGCTGTCGCCGAACCACTCTGTACGATCGCCCGCTGGAACAGACCTCGTGCGGACGGCATCGACATCAGCGTGGCGACACTCATCCCGCCCGCCGACTGCCCGGCGATCGTCACGCGTCCCGGGTCGCCGCCGAAGGCCGCGATGTTCTCCTGCACCCAGCGCAGGGCCGCGACCTGGTCGAGCAGCCCACGGTTGCTCGGCGCATCCTTCAGCACCCCGAAGCCCTGTACGCCGAGCCGGTAGTTGACCCCGACCAGGATCACCCCGTCGCGCGCGAACGCGGTTCCGTCGTACGCCGGAGTGGCGTTCGACCCGTTGCGGAAGGCTCCACCGTGGAACCACACGACCACCGGCAGCCCGGACCCGCCCGGCGTCCAGACGTTGAGGTTGAGGAACTCGGGTCCGGGGTGGAGCGGGTTCGTCAGCAGTACGTCGTACGGGGGCTCGTACGGCGGCTGCGGAGAGGTCGATCCCAAGGCGGTCGCATCCCGGACGCCGTCCCAGCCCGGCGCCGGCTCGGGTGCCTGGAAGGCTTTCGAGCCGGCTGGGTCGGCGGCGTACGGGATGCCGAGGTAGGCGGTGATCCCGCTAGTGGTCGTTCCCCGAAGCTGCCCCGACGATGTCGTCGCGATGGAGTCCATACAGGTCATCATCTCTTGCGGGCGGGACTTCCGGCGGTGCGACCTTGCCCACCGACGACTGCGCGACGAAGGCGCCGAGCAGGACGATCACGCCGCCGATGATCTGGTTGGTGGTGAGCGTCTCGTTGAGCAGGATCCAGGCGAAGATGCTGGCCGCCACCACCTCGACGTACGCGACCGCGCCGCCGATCGCCGCCGACAGCCGCTGGACCGCGGCCGCACCGGCCAGGTAGGCCACGACGGTGCTGACCACGATCAGCCAGGCGGCGAAGATCCAGCCCGGCGCGGACCGGTCGCCGATCGCGATCGTGTCGGTGAGGGTGTGCCACGGGATCGTCCACGGCACGGCCACGGCGGTCAGCGCGATGGCGCCGACGATGCTGCCGGCCGCCGTCATCACGAGTGGGTCGGCGACGCCGGTGAGCTTGTCGATCAGGATGAAGTACGTTGCCTGGCAGGCGGCGGCGCCGAGGCCGGCGAGCAGTCCGATCAGGTCGAGCTTGAGGCCGGACCAGATCTCGACGACGGTGGCCAGGCCGACCAGCGCGATGGCGACGCCGATGACGGCCGAGCGCGGTACGGCGACCTTGCGGCCGAACTTGAGCCAGCCGACCACGAGCAGCGGGCCGGAGAACTCCAGCAGCAGCGCGATCCCGACCGGGAGCCTGCTGGCGGCGACGAAGAACAGGGTCTGGCAACCGGCGATCCCGGTCAGGCCGTACAGAACGAGCTGCGGCCAGGAGCGGCGGGCGGCCGAGATGCCGGCGGTGCCGCGGAAGATCAGCACCAGCGGGACGAGGATGACGGTCGCGCCGAGGATCCGGATCCAGGCCGCCTGTTCAGGCGACATCCCGGCCTCGATCAGCGCCTTGGCGAACGGCCCTGATCCGCCGAAAGTGATCGCCGAGAACAGAGCGAAACCCAGCCCCACGGACTTGGTCCGCGCCGCGTCGTGTGCCACCTCGCTACACCTCCCACCAGCTCTCCCCGGCCTTCATCAGGCAGGGGTCCTGTACATGGGCGTAACACTCTCACACTCATTACAGGGCCGTCGAGAGCTTTGCCGAGGCGTGGACGGGGGCGGTCAGAGCACGTTGACCGCCCGGGCGGCGATGACCGCGATCGTGAGCAAGGCCATCCCGGACTGGATCCCCATCAGGGTCTTGACCCGGGCGGTGAGCGGCATCGTGTCGGTCGGGCTGAACGCGGTGGACGCGGTGAACGCGACGAACAGATAGTCGGTGAAACCCGGGAGCCAGCGTTCCCAGCCCGGGAGATCGACGGTCATCTGCGGGAACAGCAGATCAGCGCGCTCTTCCTCGTGCTCGTGCTCGGGCATCCGCGCGAACGGACCGCCGCGGTCGATCTCCCAGTACCAGAGCGCGAAGGCGACCACGTTCGTCACCCAGATCAGCAGCGCGGCCTTCACCAGCACCCTGCCATCCGCTTGCTCTCCGGAGGCGAGCAGGACGATCAGGCTGATCAGATAGACGGCGTTGATCACCACCAGCACTGCCACCAGGACGAGCTCGATCCATCGCAGCCAGACCTCGTCCCGCTGCAGGTGGAACGGGTTGGTCCAGATCAACGGGATCAGCAGCCCCGCCCCGATGGCCGGCATGATCCAGCGCGGCGCTTCCATGATCTGCGGCGGCACGGCCAACTGCAGGCCCAGCGCGACGATCACGGCCAAGGAGGCCGGCCAGCGCCGGGTATGCCGGTTGGTGGGCGCAGGCGCTTTGCGAACCTTGCTCATCCGAGCATTCTCACTCACCCGATCGACGCGTCGACCACGGCTTGCCCTACGTCAGTACGCCGATAGTGCACCTGGTGCCCGGTACGGCGGCGGGTCGCGAGGCCCGCGGCGTACAGGGCGGAGAGGTGCTCGGCAACGGTCGCCAGCGCCAGGCCGTACTGCTGGGCGAGCGCGGTGGTGGTTGCCGGGGGATCGAGGGCCACCAGGAGGGTGGCGCGGGTGCGGCCGAGCAGGGTGGCGAGTGGGTCGGGCGGTGCCGGGGCGTCGGACCAGAGGCGGGCGGAGCCGCGGGCCGGATAGACGAGCGTGGGCTGATAGCCCTCCGTCGCGACGATGACGAGGAACGGCCAGGCGAAGGCGCCGGGGACGAGCAGCAGACCTTCGCCGGTCAATTCGTGGTCGGGGGAGTGGTGCCGGGAGGCGATCAGCTGCCCGTCCTCCCAGGTGAGCGTCGGATGCAGATCATCGAAGAGCTTCGCCAGCCCACC
Organism: Kribbella koreensis; assembly: GCF_039525325.1. Taxonomy (NCBI): domain Bacteria; kingdom Bacillati; phylum Actinomycetota; class Actinomycetes; order Propionibacteriales; family Kribbellaceae; genus Kribbella; species Kribbella koreensis. The sequence continues at coordinate 317,201 of NZ_BAAAHK010000006.1, read as the reverse complement.
CGACGTCAACTGTTCACCCCGATGCGCGATGTCGTCGTCGAGAACCCGGCTGATCATCGGCCAGTCGGGCTTGATCAGCACCTCCCAGGCACTCTCGATCTGATCGGCCATCCGCTCCCGAGTCCCCGCAAGATCCTTCAGCATCCGCTCGATCTCCGGAGCCCCCGGATTGTTCCGCCCGTCCCGGGACCAGATCAGTTCCTGCCGCACCCGCTCCAACGGCGTACTCCGAACCCGAGCGATCTCCGTCGAGAACTTCGCCCGCGATGCCCGGGGTGGCGGCGTCAAGAAGTCCGGCGTAAACCCGAACCGAGGCTGCACCGCCCGCAACAACCCCAACTCAAGCCCCGCCGCCGGCCCCGCCTTCCCCTCCACCCACGGCGAATACAACGGCCGGTACTTGTGCAGATGCAGCACCCGGACCGCCGACATCGTCTCCCACAACGGCGAAGTGCCAAACCGGCACCGCAACGTGTCAGCCTGACTGAACCGCAGAACCGTCATCTTTCGGTCACAACCGAAGAATACAAGCGCAGGTACCGGACTGCGTGGTGCTTGCGGCACGAGCCGTGGCAGGCGGGGATTGGTTGCTGCAGGCAATGGCCGGAGCGCCCTGCACGCCCAACCCCGGCGAGCAAGCGGTTTCCCCGGCGTGGCGAGGCGATTTGCGGAGGTTATGCATGCCGGGGCAGTCGGCCCGGTGCGACCGGGGCGGTCGGCTCGGCCCGGCCGGGGCTGTCGGCCTGGTCGGGCGGGCGGTGCCGTCGGCGCGGGCGGAGGGCGGTTGCTCAGGGGTGATCGATGGTGGCGCCCGGTGAGTTCTTTCGGGTGTCGCCGAAACAGTGGGGCGGTAGAGGAGGGTGTGTGCAGAGTCGGAGGGTGAGCGCGACTTCGTTGGGCGTCGGGTACCGGGCGGTGCTGCAGGTCCGTGGGATGCGGAGTGTGTTCTTGGCGCACGCCGTGTCGATGGCTGGGACGGTGGCGGCGCAGGTTGCCTTGTCGATCTTGGTGTTCGAGCGGACCGGGTCGAGTTTGTTGTCGGCGTTGGTGCTGGTTTGCTCGTTCTTGCCGTATGCGGTGGGCGGGGTGGCCCTCTCGTCGGTCTCCGATCGGTTTCCGGCTCGGAGGGTGTTGGTCTGTTGTGATCTGGTCAGTGCGGCTTGTATCGCGGCGATGTTGGTGCCGGGGCTGCCGGTGGGGGCGTTGCTGGGGTTGTTGTTGCTGACGGGGATTGTAGCGCCGGTGTTCGCGGGGGCTCGGGCGGCGAGTTTGGCGCAGTTGCTCGAGGTGGAGTTGTTTCCGGTGGGGCGGTCGTTGCTGAGGGCAATTGCTCAGGTGACGGTGCTGGCAGGGTTTGCGGTGGGGGCGGTCGCCGTGGCGGCGGTGGGGCCGAGCTGGTTGCTGGCGGTCGATGTGGTGACGTTCGTGGCGTCGGCCGTGTTGATCAAGTTCGGTACGCCGTACACGCCGGCGGTCGGTAGTACGGGGAGTACCTGGCAGGACTCACTGGCCGGACTCCGGTACCTCCGCAGCAACGTCCCCTTGCGTCGACTCGTGTTGCTCTCGTGGGTGGTGCCGGCGTTTTCGTCGATGCCGGATGGGCTCGCCGTCGCCTACGCCGTGCAGACCGGCGCGGCCGCCAGCGCTGCGGGGGCGCTCTTCGTCGGGTACTCCGTCGGCGGCATCCTCGGCGAGCTCGCCGCCGCCCGGCTCAGCCCGCGGACCAGGCGCCGACTCGTGCTCCCGCTCATCCTGCTCAGCCAGACCCCGGCGATCGCCTTCATCGCCGAGCCGTCCATCCCCACGGCCGCGATCCTCCTGGCGATCTCGGGCAGCGGCTACGCGTTCAACCAGGGCATCGACCCACTCGTCCTGCAAGCGACAGATCCGGCGTACCGGGGCCGGCTGTTCACCGTGCAGACGAGCGGCCTGATGGCGATCCAAGGTCTGGGTATCGCTCTGGCCGGTGCTGTCGGCACCCTCCTCCGCCCCAGCCTCACCATCACCCTCGCCGGCCTCGTCGGCACCACCGTCACCCTGCTCGTGGCCAGAAGAGCACTCGGACAGGTCAGGCGCTCGACCGAACGATCAGGGGAGCGGTGACCAGACGTCCTGGCTGATCGGCGTCGCCGTTGATCTCCGACAGGGCTCGGGTGAAGAGGCAGGCGGCGATGTCGCGCAACGGGATGCGGGCGGTGGTCAGGGGAGTGTCGAGCATACTGGCGAAGGGGAAGTCGTTGAAGCCGGTGACTGCTACGTCCTCGCCGACCTTCACCCCGCGCTGCTGGAGCGCGCGCATCGCGACCACGGCGAAGGCGTCGTTGTCGGCGACGAACACGTCAGGACTGTCGGGCCGGCCGAGAGCGCTCTCCACAAAGCCGGCCACCGCATCCAAAGACCCGAATGACTGCAGCGAGTGCGGCGAGGTGAATTCCTGGAGGAAGCCGGCTTGGCGTTGGTGGACCCACGGGAGGCTGCTGTCGGTTGCGAGATAGGCCGCCCGCAAACGGCCGGTACCGCGGACGTGGCGGGCGATCCCCGCCATCGACTTCTCGTTGTCGACGTCCACCCAGCACTGTCGCTGGTCGTGCCCGGTCCGGCCGAAGGCGACGAACGGGAACCCGCGCGAACTGAGGAACTCCAGTCGCGGATCATGCGGCATCGTCTCCAGTACGACGATCGCGTCGACCTGCCGGGCCGCGATCAGCTTCTCGTAGAGCGCGATCTCGGTCGCCCCCTCGGTCGGCGTCGTCACGTGGACGCCGTACCCGGCGACGGCCGCCGACTTCACCAGCCCGCCGAGCAGCCCATGCAAGAACCCACCAAGACCAGGGTTCTGATCGCTGAAGGTCTCGTCCTCGAGGTACAGCGGCAGCCCGATCACCTGGCTGCGACCCGACGACAACGCCCGCGCCGCGTGGTTCGGGGTGTAGCCGAGCTCGTCGATCGCGGCCTGCACGGTCCGTACCGTCGGCTCGCTCACCCGGTGCGGCGCATTCAGTACGTTGGACACCGTCATCGCCGAGACGCCGGCCAGCTTGGCCACGTCGGCCACCGTCGTCCGGCGTACCGGCCGCTTCTTCTCGCCTGCCATCGGGCCCCCCACGTCAGTCATCAGATCAGCTCGAGCCGGGCCACCCCGCCGGCCGGTACGTCGATCGGCCACGGCCCCGCAGGCGGCGTGACCGTCGCCCGGGACAGTTCGACGCCCGAGCAGTCAGACACTACGAGCTGGACGGGTCCGGCGCCCGCACCTTCGACGTACAGGCGTGGTTCGCTGCTGCCGTTGACCAGCAGTGTCACCCCAGGCCCAGTGCTCAAACGCACCACGGGGTTGGCGAAAACGACGACGACGGTCTCCGACCCACCGAAGGCAGCCACCTGCGTGTAGCGAGCGTCGGGCCGAGACGGAGTCAGTACGCCGTGCAGCAACGCCTCCGCGTGCTCCGCCATGAACCCGAGCCAGAACCGCACCACCCGCTCATGCTCCGGCGACAGCTCAGACAACGAGACCGACACCTGCGGCGTACTGAACAACACCCCGATGAACTGCTGAGCAACCGCCTCGGCCGAGGCTGACGGATGCCACATCAGCATGTCCGAGTGCACCGCCCGACCACCGGCCAGCAGCCGGCAGTCGATCGTACGAACCCTGTTCTCGACCGCGTCCAAAGCGCAGTCGCCCGCCCGCAGGAACGTCCCGAACTGCCACAACCGCGGGCTCACATAACTCTGCCGGAACTCGATCAGCAGACTCGGCCGCAACCGGCGCAACTCAGCGGCGATCGCGGCGAAGACCAACTCGACACCCTCATCGATCGTCGCGCAATCGCCACCCGGCGCCGGGGGAGCGTCGTCCCACGCCCAGGAGTCGATGAAGTCGAGCTTCAGCCCGTCCACACCCCAGTCCCGGACCGGCCGAATGCACGCCTCGACGACGTGCTCGCGCACCTGCGGATACCGCGGATCGAGGATCCATGCGCTCAGCCCGTCGACGTACCCGACGGTGTAGTCCTTGAACCGCTCCCAAGCCTTCGAGTGCTCACCGATCAGCGGTGGCGCGATCCACAGCACGTACTCCAGCCCGGTCTCGTGCACCTTCGCAACATGTGCAGCCATGTCGGGGAACGTGCTGCTCGTCGGCTCCCAGTCGCCGCAATGCGCGTAGCCGCGCGCAGTGTCCTCGGTCTGCCACCCGTCATCGACGATCACCGCACGGCATCCGTACTGTGCTCCCTCACGCGCGTGCGCTTCCACGGACGCCGCCGACACGTGCTGATGATCGCTGTACCAAGTCGAGTACATCGCCTCATGCGCCAACTCCGGCACCGGCGTCACCCGGTCGCCGAGCTCGGCTGTCCACGCATCGGTGACGCCTCGCAACGCCTCGGCGAAATGCAGGCCGCGCAGGTCGATCCTGAGCGTGAAGCGGTGGACGCCGTCGACCGGCTCAACGTCGTCGATCGCCAACTGGAACAGCTGCTCCGCGCTCTCCTCGTTCACCCCGACCGCGAAGTCGCAGCCGCGAACGTCGGAGGACAGCGAGACCGTACAAGGGCTCGAATCGTCCAGGTTCACGAACGACGCGACCGGCGCCGACCGCACCGAGCGGATGTCGCGATGCGAACCCCAGTCGGTCGGCAGCGTCCGGGCCGTGCCCTGGATCGCCTGCCAGAGGGTGGCCGCGGAGTCGACCGGCCAGGTCCACCGGAGCCGGACCGGCTCGGCGCGCAGGTCGGTGGCGATCACCTCGAAGTGGAGGACGCCGGGCCCGCCCGACGGGAGGGCGGTGACGGTGCCGGCGGACACCGTGCCGATCCGGCAGATGTCTCCGGCAGGGGAGCGGACCTCGAAGTCGGTGGCGGGCATGACATCGACTATAGCGGTAAAATCGAGGTCGTCGAAGGTATTGACGAATGCAATCCGGCTGCCTAGTTTTAGCGCTAATATCCCCTGTAGCCGGAAGTAGGCCAAGGATGTCCGAGCTGACCGTGACGGCGGATCTCGGCTATGTCGAGGACGCGTTCGCCTGGGCCCGGAAGCGTGCCCTGGAGTGGGTCCGGACCGACGCCGCGCCGGGCAACCTGCCGTCGTACTGGGCGGGCTACCCGTCCCGGCCGATGTTCTACTCGCGCGACGTCTGCCACCAGGCGGCCGGCGCGCATCTGCTCGGGCTGGACGCGGAGAACTTCGCGATGTTCCGGCATTTCGCCCGGTCGGCGACCGCGGAGCGGAAGTGGTACCCGCTCTGGGCGTTCCATTTCGACGGGAGCATCGCCGCTCTCGACTATCACGGTGACGAGCACTTCGTCCGGGAGATCCCCGCGGTGTTCGACCTGACCTACCGGGCGCTGCGCCAGTACGGCTGGACCGGCGACCGGGCCTGGCTCGACGATCCGGACCTGGCGGCGTACTACGAACGCTCGGCCGGCGACTTCGTCCGGGCACACGACCACGATGGCGACGGGCTCCCGGAAGCACCGGGCACCGGCGACATCTTCGAAGGCACCGCCACCTACAACGAGCACCCCGAACGGCCGCTGACGGTTGCGGCGGACGGTCTCGCCCTCCAGTACGCCGCTCTGCTCGAGCTCGCCCGGCATTTCGGGGACAACCACCGCTTGGCTGCCGAAGCTGTCCAGCGCGAGTTCCTGGGTTGGTGGGACGAGGCCAGCGGCAGCTACGCCCGCGGCCGGCTCGGCGACGGCACGCTCGACTTCGGCTGGGGGCTGGAGACGAGTTGGTTCGTACCCATGACGGGGCTGGGCGGGTCCGGCGTACGGGCCGAGCGGTTCCTGGATTTCATCGAGCAGCAGCTGGAGTCCGATCCGCCGCCGAACATCGAGGCGTTCAGCTATCTGCCGGAGGTGTTCTTCCGGTCTGGCCGCGACGAGTCGGCGTGGCGCTGGCTGCGGCACCTGATCGACAGCCGGGACGACTACCCGGAGATCTCTTTCACCGTTGTCGAGCATCTGGTGGCAGGCCTTCTCGGCCTGGTCCCGGACGCTGCTGAGGCAAGCCTGACCATCGACTCCCATCTGCCGGCCGAGATCGGTTGGCTCACCGCCGACCACGTCCACGTCGGCGACTGGGACCTACGCATCACCCAAGAAGGACGGCACACGACCGAGATCACCGTGCACGGCGGACCGGGTCCGCTGACGGTGACGGTCGGCTCCGCCGGTCCCTGGATCCTCGAGCCCGGCCAGACGGTCCGGGCCACGTCCCCACATCCGAAGGACCTCCCATGAAGCTGTTCAACCGCCACCTGCTCCCGGTCGGAGCCGGTCTCGCCGCCCTCCTCCTCGCCGCCGGCTGTGCTTCCGGCAGTGCGCCCGCCGCCAACAACGCGGGCGGCGCCGACGACAACGGCGACATCACCTTCTCGTTCTGGGGTACGAACTCCGAGGCCGCCTCGCTGAAGGCGATCGCGGCGGCGTTCGAGAAGGCCAACCCCGGTACCAAGGTGACCACGAACTGGATCCAGGCCGACTACGAGCAGAAGATCCAGACCTCGATCGCGGCCGGCACCCAGTCCACCGTGATGGAGATCAGCAACACCAGCCTGGCCGGCTTCGCGCCGAGCTTCGCCGAGCAGCAGGTCGATCCGGGCAAGTTCATCCAGCCGAACATCAGTGAGGCGCTGAAGTTCGACGGCAAGTACTACGCGATGCCGTTCACCGCGAAGCCGAAGGTGATGGCGATCAACGTGGACGCCTTCAAGGCGGCCGGGCTGCCGTTGCCGAGTGCAACGACTCCGCTGTCGCTGGACGAGTTCAGGGCGGTGGCCGCGAAGCTGTCGCACGGTGAGGGAAAGACGCGGGTGTTCGGGACGAGCAACCTGTGGTTCAAGGGCTGGCTGACCGCGGCCGGTGGCGGGTTCTACAACGCGGATGCGACGGCTTGCACCTTCGGGGACGCCCAAGGGGTGAAGACGGCGCAGTACGTCGTGGACATGCAGAAGGACAAGTACGCGCCGAACTCGCTCGACATCGACGGGCAGGACCAGGCGCAGTGGTTCGCGGCCGGCCGGCTCGGGACGTTCAGTGACTTCGGGCCGTGGACGGTCGCGGACTTCGCCAAGATCTCGAAGCCGAACTGGACGCTGGTACCGGTTCCTGGCAAGGGATTCCCGATGGAGGTCGGCGGGCTGGCGATCGCCAAGAACGCGTCCGGCAAGAAGGCGGAGACGGCGAAGAAGTTCGTCGAGTTCGCCAGTACCAACACCGATGCCCAGAACCAGCTCATCCAGGGCAACACGGCGCTCGGCGTACCGATCATCGCTGAGTCCGTCGGGACACTGGAGAAGATCCTGCCGGCCGATCGCAACCTGGCCGCGTTCACGACCGCGCTCAAGACGGGTCTGGTGAGCCCGTCGGTGCCGCGCGAGGCGCAGATCTCCGGTGACGCCGACAAGGGCATCACCAGCTACACCCCGCTGGGCAGCGGCAAGGACGACGTCGCGAAGATCCTGCCCGGCCTCAACGACAAGTGCACCGCCGCGCTGAAGAAGTGAGGCGGCCATGAACCCGACCATCGGCTGGATCCGCACGCTCGCGGAGTCCTGGAGTGTTCCCGCGGTGCTCGTGCCGCTGGTCCCGTTCCTGGTGCTGCTGATCGTCCTGTACGCCGTCATCGGACTGGCGGCGTACGGGGCTCGCCGGAAATGGCCGCGGGCGGACAAGACGATCGCGTTCTGGTTGTTCATCTCGCCCTGGCTGATCGGCTTCGTGGTCTTCACCGTCGGGCCGATGCTTTCTTCGGTCTACGTCAGCTTGACGTCGTGGGACTTGATCACACCGCCTCGCTTCGTGGGGGTGGCGAACTACACCGAGGCGTTCCAGGACCCGCGGGTCGGGCAGGCGATCAAGGTGACGCTGCTGTATGCGGTGATCTCGGTGCCGTTGCAGACCTTCCTGGCGTTCATGGTCGCGATGCTGATGAATGCCGATCTGCCGGGGATCCGGTTCTTCCGGACGATCTGGTATCTGCCGTCGCTGGTGTCGGGGGTTGCTCAGATCGTCTTGTTCCTTTGGGTTTTCAATCCGCAGTACGGGCTGGCCAATGATCTGCTCGCCAAGCTCGGGGTGCAGGGGCCGGGGTGGTTCAACGACGCGTCGTGGGCGTTGCCGACGGTGATTCTGATGAGCCTTTGGACTGTCGGTGGCGCGATGGTGATCTATCTCGCGGGTCTCAAGGACGTGCCTTTGAATCTCTATGAGGCGGCAGCTCTGGATGGCGCCGGACCGTTGCGGCTGTTCTGGCATGTGACGTTGCCGCAGTTGTCGCCGATCATCTTGTTCAATGCTTTGACCGGGATCATCGGGGCGCTGCAGATCTTCACCCAGGGGTTCGTCGCGAACGGTGGGCCGAAGGATTCGCTGTTGTTCTTCGTGTACTACCTGTACGACAACGCGTTCCAGAACTTCCGGATGGGGTATGCGTCCGCGCTGGCCTGGATTCTCTTCGTCATCATCCTGGCGCTGACCGCCGTCACCCTGCGCGGGAGTGCCTTCGCCGTGTACTACGAAACCGAACTCGGCGGCCGCCGCCGACTGCGGGCCGGCCGTCCCGCAAGGAGGAGTTGATCCATGGCGACTCTCGTCTCGACCCGAGCGCCTCTCGAGGTATCCCGTGCGGTCCGCCGCGCCGACCGGCCCTTCTGGCGCCGCAACCTGCCGCTGACGGTCGCGCTGTACGTCGTACTGGCGCTCGGCTCTCTTGCTTTCGTGTACCCGTTCCTGTGGATGATCGCGACGTCGCTGAGGTCTCTGGCCGGGGTGGGATCGTCGGGCGCGAGCATCTGGCCGCGCGAGTTCCTGTGGGACAACTACAGTCGCGCGATCACGTCGTTCCCGTTCTGGCGCTATGCGCTCAACTCGGTGCTGACGACGCTGATCCCGATCGTCGGGACGGTGTTTTCCTGTTCGCTGGCCGGGTTCGCGTTCGCCCGGCTGCGGGTGCGTTTCTCCGGGGTGGTCTTCGGTGTCGTACTGGCGACGATGCTGCTGCCGGGGGAGGTGACGATGGTGCCGCAGTTCATGCTCTTCAACAACCTCGGCATGATCGACACCCTCTACCCACTGATCCTGCCGGCCTTCTTCGGCTCGCCCTTCTACATCTTCCTCTTCCGCCAGTTCTTCTCCCGAATGCCTTCGGAGCTGGCCGACGCGGCGGTCGTCGACGGCTGCGGCTGGTTCAAGATGTTCCTGCTCGTGTACCTCCCGCTGGCGCGACCCGCGGTCGTCGCCGTCTCGATCCTGCTCTTCATGGGCTACTGGAACAACTTCCTCGGCCCCGCCATCTACATCAACTCCGACCAGTGGAAAACCCTCCCACTCGCTTTGGCCGGCTTCCAATCAGTCAACGGCACCGACACTCCGTTGCTGATGGCAACCTCAGTCCTCATCACCCTGCCCTGCTTGGCGATCTTCTTCTTCGCCCAAAAACAAATCACCAACGGAATAACCTTCACCGGCGGCCGCTAACTCCCGCGCCAGCCGTCTCCGCTCGCTCCTGCGTCGCTCCCTCCGCGCCTGGCTCCCACCCGCCCTTTGTGCGGGCTCCTACGTCGCCCTTGTGCGACCACTTGGGTGACAGACCGGGTGGGCCAGCGGACCGCGTGGGTGAGGTGCCTGCGTGGGGCGCTGGGTCTGGCTGGCGTGGGGCGGGTGCCGAATGGCTGGCGCTCCTGAGCTCGTACAACCCGCTCTCGGCGGCCGCTCTCGCCCTTGGGCAATTGGCTAGTGGTCGTCCTGGTCGCGGGTGAAGGCCGACTCGTCGAACCACAGGCCGGCGTCGGTACGGCGCGCCAGTTCGTCCAGGGCGGCGCCTGAACCGCGGAAAAGGTGTGGGTCCACCGGGATCGCGCAGCCGTTGATGCCGAGGACCACGGTGGGGTTGTCCGTGCGCATCACTCCGGCCACGTCTTGCCAGCGGATCTCGTGGACGCCGTCCTCGTCGCGCAATGCGAGTCCCTGCTCGGTCTGCACCAGTACGAGCGAGCGAGCGTCCTTGAAGAAGGTCCTTGCCGCCAGGGACGGCTTGTAGACCTTCCCCGCCGGCAGTTCGGGAATCACCCGGCAGTGCGTCTCGGGACGGAACCCGTGCGCCTTCCAGACGTCCACTACCTCCTGCTCGGCATATCCGATGGCCGAAGGAAGGGCGTCCCGCAGTACTGCCGCGATGTCCGTCGGGTGTACTTGCTTGGCCAGTGCTAGGTCAATCGGTGCCAGCGGCGGGTCACCCATCAACTGGTGCATCGTGGCGCCGAATGCCGAAGCCAGCTCTCTATCGGTGGTGGCAAGGTCCTCCTCCAGACGGGCAACCGCCAGCGCCAGCTCTTCTTCGCTGGGCCCATGGGCGGCGAGGTCGGTCAGGGCCGCTGCCACTGCCTGCGCTACCGGTTCCTCAGTGCCTTCGCGGGCTTCGGCAAAGATGACGAAGTCCCTACCCACGACCTGGCTGTCGACGACGTAGCTGTGTCCAGCGACGTGGCGACACTGCTCCTCGATCCTGTTCTCCAGCACACTCATCGCCAGTCTGGGCACGCGTGCAGCGTCGCCTGGTGGCACGGTGAGCAGTACTGCGGCTCCCGGGATGCCGTACCCGACCGCTGACGGTCCATCCAGCAACCGTCCGCGCGGGTACTCCCTGGTCGGCGCGGGCCCTTGCGGCAGCTTCAGCTCCAGCCCGTCCGGCAGCGGACCGCTCACCTGCAGTACTGCGTTGCCAGGCACGAACCACTTCCGCGCGAAGGAGGTGACGTGCTCTGCCGTCAGGCCGTCGTACCCCGCACCTTCCAGCCAGGCCAGCCCCGGACCGGCAGCGCCGTACCGGACGAACAGCAGGAAGGCAGCGATCGGATGCGCCGCCCAGCCGTCCTCGGCGGCCAGTACCCCGGCCTCGACCGCAAGCCGATCCACCGGCGGGTCGGCCAGCGCGGCGCAGAGCCGGTTCAGGAACTCGCCGACCCGCGCGGGCGATCCGGACGCCGCGAAGGTGGTCGTCATCAGATCGACCTCGGCCTCGACCTGGATCGGCAACTGACGCACCGTGCTCATCACCAGATGCTCGACGGCGTGCGCGACCCCGACGGTGCGCAGCGTCTCGTCCCGGGCTCCGACCGCGAAGGTCAGGGTGACGTCTGTGTGGTCCTGGGGATCCCGGTGCCGCAGCAGCCGCACGCCATCGACAAGCTCCGTTTTGATCACCGGCGAACTGTACTGCCGGAGCTGACGTCGGCAGGTGGGGGAGAGTTCCTGATCTGGTTGTGGGACTTGCCACAGGCGGGGGAAGGGGTTTGAGGTCTGGGCAGGTTCGTGATGGGGATGCGAGATGTCACGATGTCCGGAGCATGGCTGAACAGGGGTGGTCTCGGGTAGTGCGGGCGGCGTTGTTTGCTGTCGTTTGTGTGCTGCTCACTGTGCTTGGGCATGTGGTGATGTCCGGTGCGTCGCTGCCTTGGTGGGCGATCGGTGGGGCGTTTGCCGGGGTCTGGAGTTGCGGCTGGTGGTTGGCTGTGCGCGAACGGGACGTCGTCTCGGTGACGGCGATCGCGGTCGCCGTACAGGCTGTCCTGCACGTTGGCTTCACCATCGCGGAGCTGATCGGTTCAGCCGGTGCCGTGCGTTCTCAGACGGCGATGCCGGAGACGAGTCCGGTCGCGCACGGCACCGGGATGATGCACGCCGGGGGAATGGCGCACACCCACGAGATGGCGCAGGCGCCGGGGATGGTGCACGGCGGCGGCGTGATGCTTGGGTCGATGCTTGGCATGTTTGCCGCGCATCTCGTGGTGGCGCTGCTGAGTGGGCTTTGGCTGGCGTACGGGGAGCGGGCGGTGTTCCGCATCGTCCGGTACGCCGCTCAGCGGGTGCGGGCCTCGTTGGCGCTGGTGGACAAGGTGTCCGCGCCGCTGGGGTTGCCTCGGATCAAGCCGGGGCTGGTGTTCCGCGTCCGCACCATGCGTCGGCTGCGTCTGGTGCACGCGATCGTTTCGAGGGGTCCTCCCGCTGGGGTCGCTGTCGGTTGACAGCTCGACCCACCCGTCGCTGAGCCTCTGGGGCCGCGGCGGGTTCGGCCATGCCTGCCCGGGCGTGGCCGTCGTGCGATCGGATCCGGCCGGACCGCCCGTCGGATCGTGGATTCCTGGAGAAGCAGATGCAATTCAGTGGTGATGTGGCAACAAGAGCCGGTGGCGCACCGGCGAAGCAAGGTGTCAAAGGGGCCGGGTTGTTCCGGGCTTTTTGGCGATGGCATTTCTATGCGAGTTTCCTGGTCGTTCCGGTGGTGCTGGTGCTGGCGGTGACCGGTCTGATCTACCTGTTCCGGTTTCAGATCGAGCCGGTTCTGCATGCCGATCTGATGAAGGTGCAGCAGCCGGCCGGACTGGTGGCGCAGCCGTACGACACTCAGCTGGCTGAGGTGAAGAAGGCGTTTCCGGACGCGACCGTGGTGTCGATGACCGAGCCGTCCGGCGCCGATCGGTCGACGGTGTTCTCGGTGGAGACCTCGGGCGGCGCCACCCGGGACGTGTTCGTGGATCCGTACCAGGGTCAGGTACTGGGATCGCTGGATCCGGACTCGACGCTGTCAGGTGGCGCGATCCTGCTGCACGGTGAGTTGATGGCCGGTCGTTGGGGTGACGCGGTGATCGAGATCGGTGCCTGCTGGGCGCTGGTGATGGCGATCACCGGGTACTACCTGTTCGTCCGCGGGCGAGTCGCCCGGGCGCGTCGGCGTACGGCGAAAGCAGCGGGCGCCGTACTCCGGTCGCGGCACGCGTTGACGGGCTCGGTGCTGGGAGTCGGGCTGCTGTTTCTGATCGTGTCGGGCCTGCCGTGGACGGGGTTCTGGGGCGCGAAGGTGCAGCAGATCGCGACCAGCCAAGGCAGCTCGATGTGGGGCGAGGACCCTGGTGCGCTGTCGAATCCGACGTCGACCCTGGACGAGTCGCTGCCGCACAGTCATGCGGTGCCGTGGGCGCTGGGGGAGTCGAAGGTGCCGAAGTCGGACCCGGACCAGGACCGTCGTTCGGTGGCCACCATCGACACCGCGGTGGCTGTCGGCGTCCAGAACGGTCTGGCGCGGCCGTTGACGATCGCGCTGCCGAGCGGCGAGGAGGGCGTGTACTCCGTGATCGGGTACGCCTTCCGGAATCCGGCCGAGGAGCGGACGCTGCACGTCGACCAGTTCGGTGGGCAGGTGGTCTCGACGTACGGCTATCAGGACTATCCCGTGCTGGCCAAGACGGTCGCCCAAGGGATCGCGTTGCATGAGGGCCGGCGGTTGGGGACCGCGAACATGGTCGTCACCACGGCGTTCTGTCTCGGGGTGATCTTCATGTGCGTCTCCGGCCCGCTGATGTGGTGGCGCCGTCGCCCGAAGACGGCCGGCGCTGTCGGTGCACCACGGGGCCGGTTGCCGTTGAAGGCGACGCCGGTGCTGGCGGTTCTCGTGGTCGCGCTGGCGCTGTTCCTGCCGATGTTCGGGATCACGCTCGTACTCGCCCTGCTCCTCGACCAGCTGGTGATCCGGCGTACTCCGAGACTGCGCGCCTGGTTCAACACAACCGACTGAGAACGCCGGCAGCAACGGCGGCTGACGCGAAGCGCCGTTGCTGCCGGCAAGTCAGAGGTCGCGAGTGACGATCAGTCCGGTGGGCAGGGGCGGACGGCTTGGGGTTCAGTCGTGGGAGAGGCGGTCGCGGCGGTCTTGCTCTCGTTTGGAGTAGGCGGCGGCCCGGATTGCTTCGTCGGACTCGAGGCCGGAGCCTAGGCCGCCGCCGAGGGTTGCGGCGGAGGCGACGAACCAGGTGAGGACGAAGAGGTCCGCGTGGCTCATCGGGTTCTGGAGGTAGCTGCCCATCACGTCGGGGTCGAGGACGAAGTACGCCCAGGCGAGGTTCACGACGTAGAGGGCGGCGTAGCAGATGAGGACTCCGGCCGTGAGGGTCAGCAGTGTGGAGCCGTTGTAGAGGCGGGATCGGTGGCGTGCCTGGGTGGAGTCGTCGTCGGGGCGGTCCCACAGTTCGCCGTCGATGACCAGCCAGCCGACGACCAGGGCGATCGAGGCGACTGTCGCGACGACCAGGCGCCACCACGACATCGAGCTGGCCAGTAGCCAGACCGTGGAGTTGACCGTGGCGACGGCTCCGGTTGCCAGTGCGGCGACGAGCGCCGATTTCAGGCCTGGTACCAGCAGCCACGGACGGTTGGCGAGCACCATGCCCGTGAGCAGACGCCAGTGGCCGCGGCGGCGGGGGAGGGTCACATGGTGCTCATCCGTCGGGTGGGGGTCTGACATGTCGGTGAGCAGGGAGCGCACTGCACGGCGGGTGCGGGTATGCATCCGGAGTCCGCCCAACGCAGGCAGGGACAGTACGGCGGTCCGTTGCTCCGGGTCGGTCTCGACCAGCAAATGCCGGCCCTCGTGATCGTGGAGCGGGAGCTCGGTCAGGCCGACGACGAGGTCCCAGTCGTGTTCGCGCGCCCGGTCCTGCAGCCGGCCCACGGCCACGCCAACATCCTCGGAGCCGGTGGTGAACGGCTCACTCAGCACTGTGATGTCCCAGTGGCCACTCCCATCGAGAGGGCCCAGATCGGTCAGCCTCCGTGCGATCGCGGTCGGTGCGGCTGGATCTGCTACAAGGCCGACGCGGATGGGTTCCATCCCGGGCTGGTACCCCACTCGCTGCGAAGACACGCACAGCCGGAGCATGCAACAGTACGAATCGGTTGCCCGGATCAACTGTCGGCGATCGGTTCGTTCAGCAGGACGGCTGGCCGGACGACGACACGGTCCTGCTGGTGCCGCAGGGTGGTGCCGCCTTGATCGCCCCGATCACCAGTTCCCTCGGGAGGTACGCCGTCTTCGCCGACCGGACCGGCACTTGCATCCGGCTGCTGTGGGTGTACTGCGGTTCCGTGGTGGCGCGACGGGCTAGACGGGGAGTTTGCCGGTGGTGGTGACGTGGGCGGCTACGGCGTACAGGCGTTGGTTGCGGTCCTGGGAGTAGCGCCGCAGGACGAGGAAGGCCTGGACGGCGTCGAGGCCGTAGCGCTCCATCAGCCGGCCTACTGCCTGACCGACGATCTTGCGGGAGTCGACGGCTTGCTGGAGCGAGGACTCCAGCCGGGACGACGCGATCGCGATCGACGCATGCAAGGCGAGCAGCCGGGCCGATTCGCGGTCCGCGTCGGTGAAGACGGTCGGCCGGGAGGTCACCAGGTTCAAGACCCCGCTGGTCGAGTGGGCGGTGACGAGCCGGATGGCCAGCAGGCTGCGGATTCCGTTGGCGGCCGCCGTGGGCGTCCAGGTGGGCCAGCGGTCGTCCGTGGCGGTGTCCTCGACCAGTACGTCCTCGTGATCGGAGATGGCCAGCAGGCTCGGGCCTTCCCGGAAGTCGATCTGGTACTGGTCGGCCTTGGTGATCAGCTCATCGGTGGCCGCGATGGTCTCGGGGTGGCGCCGGCGCATCAGCATCACCGAGGCGTGGTCGTAGGACAGTGCCTCGGTCGCGAACTGGAGAACGGCCTCGACCGTCGCCAGGGTCCCGATCTGGTCGTGCAGGTGCATGGCCAGCTCACCGAAGTCGCCAGCTTGGTTCGTCATCTGTCACTCCTCGTAACAGGCAATGCGCAGTACTGGCGCCAGCTTCTCGACGCCGCAAAGTTCCCGAAAATTATGCCTCAACCGGTTCAGCGACCCGGCTTCGGTCGTCAGCCCGGGCGGCGCGGCGTTTCACGGGCCAGCAGGGTGGGAACCGGAGCAGCACTCGTCCGGCAGTGTGCGGGGTAGTTTGTGGTACCGGACGGCGGGTGGGGCTCAGATGGTCATCGATGGTGTTGCGCATGGCAGCGCGGCTGTGCAGTGGGAATGTGACGCGGGCGTCTTCAGGATCGTGGTCGGCCGAGTGCTCACCGAGACGGTCTCGGCGGCCGTGCGTGAGTTGCTGCTGGACGCCTGTGAGCGAGGCACGCACGGCGTAGTACTGGTCGTCGAGGCCGAACTGGAGCCGGGTAACCACGACGTACTCCGCCACCTGGTGGACGTGGCCCAGAGAAGATGCTGGGCGGCCAGCCGCCGATTCGAGGTGGTCGCGACCGATCCAGAGATCTGCGAAGCCCTCGCAACCGCCGGAATCTGGCCGTCACCACCGACGGACACTTCCGACGCATGACGCCCTGTCCGGAACCTGCCGAACACGTCGCAAGAGGTGCGAGGAGGCCCCCTCACATCGGGTTCGCCGAAAGCGTCCGTGGCCGGTGTCAGACTTCGCGGCATGGGCGACTTCATGCAGGCGGGTGACTCTCAGCGGGTTGAGTTTGTTGATGCTGATCTTCGGGGGGCTCGGTTTGTCCGGGCTGATTTGTCCGGGATGGTGATGCGGTCGGTGCAGGTCGGTGGGGCCGAGATCGATTCGCCCTGGTTGCTGGAGGGGGACGACGTCTTGCTGGTCAACGGGGTTGATGTGACTCCGTTCGTGGATGCTGAGCTGAATCGGCGGTTTCCTGGGCGGGCGGAGCGGCGGGCTGCGGATCCCGAGGGGTTGCGGGCGGCCTGGGCGGCGCTTGAGCGGGCCTGGGGAGGGACGCTGGAGCGGGCTGCGGGGATGCCGGCGGGGTCGGTTGATGTCTCGGTCGATGGAGAGTGGTCGTTCGCGCAGACGTTGCGGCATCTGGTGATGGCGACCGATGTCTGGTTGCGGCGGGCGATCCTCGGCGTCGAGCAGCCGTTCCATCCGATCGGGCAGCCGAACGCGGAGTACGAGACCGATGGGAACGACATGTCGGTCTTCGCTACGGTCACGCCGTCGTACGACGAAGTGCTCGCGGTCCGGGCGGAGCGGGTGGGGATGGTGCGGGAGTTCCTCGAGGGCGTCACCGTTGAGGAGTTGGCGACGGTGAGGTCGCATCCGTGGGCTCCTGAGTATCCCGAGACCACGTTGTCGTGTCTGCACACGATCCTCGAGGAGGAGTGGGAACACCACCGGTACGCGGTGCGCGATCTTGACACCATCGAGGGCAGGTAGCGCGGTACTGTCCGCAGATGGAACTGCGTCGGGTGCAGTACTTCGTGGCCGTCGCCGAGGAGTCTCATTTCGGGCGGGCGGCGGCGCGGCTCAACATGGCCCAGCCACCGTTGTCCCAGCAGATCAAGCTGCTCGAGGCCGAGGTCGGGGTGCAGCTTCTGCATCGGACCACTCGGAAGGTCGAGTTGACCGAGGCCGGGCGGCGGTTCTTGGAGCGGGCCCGGGAGATCTTGGCGGCTGTGGACAGCGCGGTGGTCGAGGCCAACGAGGTCGCCAGTGGGACCTTGGGGCGGATTGCGATCGGCTTCACGGGGTCGGCCACGTATGACTTGTTGCCGTCGTTCGTACGGGCGGTGCGCGCTGACCTGCCCGGGATCGAGCTCGACATCCACGGCGAGATGCTCACGCCCCGGCAAGTCGCCGCACTCCTGGACGGAACTCTCGACCTGGCCTTCCTCCGCCCACCGGTCCGCAGCCCACAGATAGAGGTCCGCGTACTGCGGCGGGAGCCTCTGATCGCAGTACTGCCCACCCAGCATCCACTCGCCGCCAGCGACAAGGTCCGCCTGTCGGACCTCGCCGACGACCCGTTCATCACCTACCCGTCACACAACCGTTCAGTCGTCTACGACGCCGTCCTGGACACCTGCCAACACGCAGGCTTCGTCCCCGCGACGATGCACGAGGTCGCCGAAACCTCCACCCTGGTTTCCTTCGTCGCGGCCGGCCTCGGCGTCGCGCTGGTACCGGCATCGGTCCAGCACCTCCAGATCACCGGCGCCGCCTACCTGCCCCTCGCCGGCACGACCAGCGAGGTCGAACTGGCCCTGGCAACAAGAGCCGACGAGCCGTCACCCCTGGTCGCAAGAGTCCGAGCCCGAGCCGAAGGCCTAATCGGCGGCGGCCGCCGCCTACCTCCTAACCGCTGACCGCGTGTGCGGGAATTGAGAGGTTGGGCGTCTTAGTGCCGACTTTTTAGGTATTTCACTTGTGTTGCCGGGGAGTTGAGACTCGGTGGCATGACGCCGTTCATGCTCAGTGTTCAGGCACTTCTCGATGGGGAGGCCGCGCCGGTCGCCGGGGTCGAGGACAGTGTGCCGATGCCGATTCCGGTGGCGACGGACGTGCAGGTGATCGTCCGGTCGCTGGCCGAGCAGCTGGTCAGTGAGGCCAACGCGATCCTGCGGCCGCGTGGTGACGTGATCGAGCTGGTCGATCAGGTCGGGCCGGGGGAGTTGACCTTCACGATGACCTATCACGAGCGGGCCGCGCAGGTTCGGACGGTGATGTCCGGGCATTCCGCGCTGGTCAGCCTCATCCTCTCGGGCCAGCAGAACCAGCAAGGCCAGCAGCCGCGGCGGCTCAGTAGTGAGGACGAGCTGCAGGGGCTCGTTCTCACGCTGATCGAGCCGCAGCACGTCGACGCCGACCGTCAGGAGTGATCGTGCAGTACGAGTTGCGCTACAACGTCATCGAACCCAAGCGGAACACCTACCAGAACGTCATCGACCGCCTGGGCGACCAACCGGCCACCCGCTACCAGGAGGCGACGCTCGACGTCGAGCCGCGGGAGAACTTCCACTACCGGCCGACCTGGATCCAGGACCGCGAGCTGTACGACCCGCGCTACACAGCCCTCCAGCTCACCGACCCCTACTCCTACGCCGATCCGCGCAACTTCTACTACACCCCGTACGTGACCAACCGGGCCGCGCTGCACGACGAGTTCGGCAAGACCCTCAGCTACTTGGAGGGACGCGACCTGCTCGGCCGGATGCCAGAAGCCTGGCGCGTCGTCCTAGGCACAGTCGTCATCCCCCTGAGGCACTACGAGTCCGGCGCTCAACTGGTGACGGTCGCCGGCGCACGCTTCGCCTACGGTACGTCGCTCGAGCAGTGCTGCACCTTCGCCGCGTTCGACCGCATCGGCAACGCCCAGATGCTGTCCCGCGTGGGTATCGCCCTAGGCGCCGGCGCCGGCGGAGTACTGACCACAGCCAAGCAGGACTGGCTCACCGGCGAACACCTGCAGCCGCTCAGGAAGCTAGTCGAAGAGATCATGATCGTCGACGACTGGGCCGAGGGTCTGCTCGCGATCGACCACGTCGACCAGCTCATCTATCCCTTGCTCTACACAGGTCTCGACGAGCAGGCCCTGCTCACCGGCGCCGGCGCCTACTCGCTGTTCGCCCAGCACCTCAGCACCTGGTACGCCGACCAGCGCAAGTGGCTCGACGCCCTCATCACCGCTTGGAACACCGACCCCGACCACGGCCCGGCCAACACCGAACACCTGGCCCGCATCGCGACCACCTGGCAACCAAGAGCGCAGGAAGCCGTCGCAGCACTCGCCACGAAGCTGGACGGAGTACAGGCATGACCACCACCCTGCGCCAGGTCGGTATCGACCTCCAGGACGCCGAGGAGAACCGCCCGCTGGTCGACGCGATCAAGGCGGACAACCCGGAGCTCACCATCCGGCACCTGCCCGGCCTGCTCAAGCTCCAGTCGGCCGGCCGGATCGTGATCAACCGCGAGACCGTCGAGGCCCAGCTCGGTCACGAGTGGGACACCGGCGAGTTCCAGCTGGCGATCGTCTCGTACGCCGGCAACTTCACCGAGTGGGACGACGACCAGATCATCGTGAGTTGGGAGCACTGACCATGACCGAAGCCATCACCCGCCCGAAGAAGCTCCCACTCAAGGAGCGCTATGCGCTGCTCACCCGCGACCTCGACTGGGAGCCGAGCTACGTCAGCAAGGAGCAGCTGTTCCCGCACACGTCGTACGAGGGCATCAAGGTCCACGACTGGGACGGCTGGCAGGACCCCTTCCGGCTGACCGTCGACGCTTACTACAAGTACCAGGCGGAGAAGGACAAGCGCCTGTACGCCGTACTCGACAGCTTCGCGCAGAGCCAAGGCCATCTCGGGTTGTCGGACGCGTCGTACCTGAACGCGATCAAGCTCTTCATCCAAGGCGTCACCCCGCTCGAGTACGCCGCCCACCGGCACTTCGCCTACCTCGCGCGCTACCTCGAAGGACCGGCCCCGCGGTTCGCCGCGTTGTGCCAGAGCGTCGACGAGCTGCGGCACTGTCAGACCCAGATCCACACGATCAGCAACTACAACAAGTACTACGGCGGCTTCCACAGCTGGTCGAAGATGCACGACCGGGTCTGGTACCTGTCGGTGCCGAAGTCGCTGTTCGACGACGCGATGACGGCCGGTCCGTTCGAGTTCCTGATCTCGATCTCGTTCAGCTTCGAGTACCTGCTGACCAACCTGCTGTTCGTGCCGTTCATGAGCGGCGCGAGCTTCAACGGTGACATGCCGACGATGTCGTTCGGGTTCTCGGCGCAGTCCGACGAGAGCCGGCACATGACGCTCGGGCTGGAGGCGATCAAGTTCCTGCTGGAGCAGGACGAGGACAACGTGCCGATCATCCAGGACTGGATCGACAAGTGGTTCTGGCGGGCGTACCGGATGTCCGCGCTGGTCGCCGCGATGATGGACTACATGCTCCCGAAGCCGGTGATGAGCTGGAAGGAAGCGTTCGAGCTGTACTTCGAGGACCAGATGCTCGGCGGGCTGTTCCCGGATCTGGAGTTCTACGGCATCCGCCCGCCGCGGCATGTCGAGCAGGCGATCGCGGAGAAGGACCACCTGTCCCACCAGGTCTACAAGATCCTGCACAACTTCAGCTTCGCCGCGTCGTTCACCACGCAGACGCCGACCGAAGAGCACTCGAAGTGGCTGGCCGAGCAGTACCCGGAGACGTATCCGCAGCAGTACAAGCCGGTATGGGACAAGCACGCTCGTATCGAGGCGGCCGGCGGCCGGGTCTTCTTCCAGGGCTTGCCGCAGCTGTGCCAGGTCTGCCAGATCCCGATGGCGTTCACCGAGACGGCCGACCCGGCCGCGATCTCGTTCCGGCGCAGCGAGTTCCGTGACGAGACGTTCCATACCTGCTCCGACGGGTGTCAATGGATCTTCGAGCGAGAACCGGAGAAGTACGTCCAGGCGTGGTTGCCGGTGCACCAGATCTATCAGGGCAACTGCGGCGGTCCGAGCGTTCCCGAGGTGCTCGAGTGGTACGGCATCCAGGACGGTGACGCCGGTGAGTACCGCGGATCGCCCGACGCGCGGTCTTGGGCCGAGTGGCACTCGAACGCGACGAAGGAGGCGTGAGCGATGCCGGTGAAAGCGTTGTACGACTACGACTTCCCGTCGGCTGACCGGCAGGAACTGTTCGGGGACGACCAGCTCGTCTACGTCCACTGGGACGGCAATCCGCTGTTCTGTTCGGCCGCCTGCTTCCGGGTGCCGCGGGCTCTGTCTTTCGGCGAATTCGTCGCGGGGATGGTCGCGCCGTGGGCCGGGTCCGACCCGGACTTCGACGCGACGGCGGCTCTCGACTGGCGGCTGTTCGACGAGCCGCTGAGCGCCGTACCGGATGCGTCCTTGACCGATCTCGGGATCGGGCACAAGGCGCTGCTGCACTTCACCGTCTGAGGTCGTGGGTATGAGCGACGAGACGTACACCGTGACGATCGAGCCGATCGGTGCCGAGATCAAGTGCCGGGCCGACCAGACCGTTCTCGATGCCTGTCTGCGCGAGGGGGTGTGGTTGCCGCATGCCTGTACGCACGGGACTTGCGGCACGTGCAAGGCGCAGGTGCTGGAGGGCGAGCTGGATCTCGGCGACGCTTCGCCGTACGCGTTGCTGGAGAGTGAACGCGACGAGGGAGCCGCTCTGCTCTGCGTGGCCAAGCCGCGCAGCGATGTGACCATCGAGGGCGAGGTGGATGTCGACGACGGGGTCGAGATCCATCCGGTACGTGACTACGCCGGGCGCGTTGTCGAGCTGGCCGAGGTGAGTGCCGGCGTACGACGGCTGCGGGTCGCGTTGACGTCGCCGATTCCGTTCAACCCGGGGCAGTACGTGCTGCTGCGGACGCCTGACGGTGAGACCCGGCCGTACTCGCTGGCTGGTCTGCCCGGCGACACGATCGAGTTGCACGTCAAGCGATCGGCGGACGGGCTGGCGACGGATGGGTGGATCTTCAAGGACCTGGCCGTCGGCGACGACGTGTCGGTCTCCGGGCCGTACGGGCAGTTCTTCCTGCGGCCGGCCCGGGACGAACCGGTGCTGCTGCTGGCCGGCGGGACCGGGCTCGCGCCGATGAAGGCGATCCTCCAGTCTTTGGCCTCGACTGGTTGCTCTCGGCAAGTAGTCCTGTACCACGGTGTGCCGACTGTTGATGATCTCTACGAGCACGAGTGGCTGGAGCGGTTCGCGGCATCGCATCAGTGGTTCTCGTATCGGCCGGCGTTGTCGCGGGACTCCTTTGACGGGCGCACTGGGCGGGTGCCGGTCCTCGTTGCAGAGGACTATCCGCGGGCGGCCGGGCATGTGGCGTATCTGTGCGGCAGTCCCGAGTTCGTCGCCGACTCGATGAAGGCGTTGATGAAGGCCCGGTTGTTCCCACGCGACATCTACCGGGAGGACTTCTTCGACTCCGCCGACCGGGCCTCGGGGCGCAACGTCGTCCGCAGTCCGCTGATCGGGCGATGACGATGGGAGAGCAGCCTTGAAGATCACGAAGGTCGAAGCGATCCCGTTCGCGATCCCGTATCGCAAGCCGCTGCGGTTCGCGTCGGGGGAGGTGACCGAGGCGGCGCATGTGCTGGTTCGGGTGCATACCGATGACGGGCTGGTGGGGGTCGCGGAGGCGCCGCCAAGGCCGTTTACCTATGGCGAGACGCAGGCGTCGATCGTCGCTGCCGTCTGCGGTCTGTTCGCCGACCTGGTCATTGGGCTGTCGCCGTTGGAGCGGGAGCAGGTGCGGGTCCGGCTGGGGCGTACGGTCGGCAACCCGACCGCCAAGGCGGCGATCGACATGGCGTTGTGGGACCTCGCCGGGCAGTCGCTCGGGGTATCGGTCACCGAGCTGCTCGGCGGGTACGGCGATCGGATGCGGGTCGCTCACATGGTCGGGTTCGCGGAGCCGGCCGAGATGGTCGCCGAGGCCGGGCGGGTGCGGGAGCAGTACGGAATCTCTACTTTCAAGGTGAAAGTGGGGCGACGGCCCATCCTTCTTGATGTGTCGGCCTGCCGGGCGCTGCGCGAGGCGATGCCCGATGCTGAGCTGTACATCGACGGGAATCGTGGCTGGACCGCTGCCGAGGCTGCCCGGGCGCTGCGGGCGATGGCCGATCTCGACCTGCTGTTCGCCGAGGAGCTGTGCCCGGCTGATGACGTCCTCGGGCGGCGTTGGCTGGTCGGGCAGAGCGGCATACCGATGTACGCCGATGAGAGCGTGCCGACGCCTGGCGATGTGACGCGCGAACTGCTTGGCGGGTCGGCGACCGGGGTCAGCATCAAGACCGCGCGTACCGGCTTCACCGGGTCGCATCGCGTGCTCGCGCAGTGCGAGGGACTCGGCGTGGAAGTTGTCATGGGCAACCAGATCGACGGGCAGCTCGGGTCGCTCTGCAGCCTCGCTTTCGGCGCCGCCTTCGAGGCGACGTCCCGGCAGGCCGGCGAACTGTCCAACTTCCTGGACATGGCCGACGACCTGCTGACCGAGCCGTTGGAGATCCGCGACGGCCTGCTCCGGGTCCGGGAAGCGCCCGGGCTCGGCATCGACATCGACGCGAGCAAGCTCGCGCACTACCGGACCGACCGTGTCTGACCGTCCTTTTGCCGGTTGGGCGCCCGCCAGAGAGGAAACACCATGACCACGACCGAGGAGTCGGCCACCGCTGCCGCCACCGGCGCATCCGCGACCGAACGGTTCCGCGCCGACAAGACCGCTGTCGCCGACACCCCGCCAGAACGGGTCAGCATGCTGGCTCGGGAGGTACTGTCCGCGATCCACGCGACGATTCGCGCCAACCAGGTCAGCTATGCGGAGTACGACGCTCTGAAGGCCTGGCTGATCCAGGTCGGTGCCGATGGCGAGTGGCCGCTGTTCCTGGACGTCTTCCTCGAGAACGTCGTGGAGGAGGTTGCTTCGGCCGATCGCGAAGGAAGCAAGGGCACGATCGAGGGGCCGTTCTACGCTCCCGGCGCGCCGGAACTACCCGCCGAGGCGACTCTTCCGATGCGCCCTGACGAGCCGGGCACTCCGCTGGTCTTCCACGGCCAGGTCCGGTCGGCCGACGGTACGCCGCTGGCCGGCGCGCGGGTCGACATCTGGCATTGCGACGCTCTTGGGTACTACGCCCAGTTCGCCCCCGGCCTGCCCGAATGGAACCTGCGCGGCGTCATCACGGCCGACGACCAGGGTCGCTTCCGGATCCGTACGATCCAGCCGGCGCCGTACCAGATCCCCACCGACGGAGCCACCGGCGCCCTGATCCGAGCCGCCGACTGGCACGCCTGGCGCCCCGCTCACCTACACCTCAAGGTCTCGGCTGACGGCCACCAACTCGTCACCACGCAGCTGTACTTCCCGGGTGACCCGCACAACGAGGACGACATCGCCTCGGCGGTCAAGCCCGAACTGATGCTCGACCCCAAGCCGTCGGGTGACGGCGTAGACGTCGAATACGACTTCGTCCTCGCCCCGTCCTGAGCCCGAACCGTCCCGTCGTCCCGGCTGCGTTGTCCGGGGCGACGGGACCTCTTGGTGAGGAGACACCATGCTGTTCGCGGTGACCATGCGAGTGAGCCTGCCCACCGACCTGGACCCGGCGGTGCGGGACGACATCCTCGCGCGGGAGAAGGCATACAGCCAGGAGCTACAACGAGCCGGCAAATGGCCGCACATCTGGCGGATCGCCGGGCAGTACGCCAACCTCAGCATCTTCGACGTCGACACCAACGAAGAACTCCACCAACTCCTCTGGAATCTCCCGCTCTTCCCCTACCTGAGCGTGGACATCCAGCCTCTCGCCGAACACCCGTCCGACATCAGACCTTCGTGAGGATCGCGGCGACTCGATCGGGAGCTTCGATCGGAGCCAAGTGAGCCACGTCGTCGAGGATCGTCAACTGCGCACCCGGCGCCCCGTTGACGATCCGCTGTGCATCCGCGATCGGAGTGGCGACATCGTCCCGCCCGGCGATCAGCGCGAACGGCCGGTCGATCTTCCCGAGCCTGTCCCTGATATCGAACTCAGCCAACGCCTCACAAGCCAACGCATAGCTCTCGTCATCAACCGCCCGCAACGACTCGATCAACGCCTCGACCGCCGCCGGCTCCCGGTCGGCGAACCCAGGCGAGAACCACCGCTCCCGCGACCCCTTCACCACCGCCTCGGTCCCTTCAGCCCGTACCAGCGCCGCCCGCTCATGCCACATCCGCGGCGCCGAGAACCGCGCGCTCGTACAGGCCAAGGTCGCGCCACTCACCCGATCCGCGTGATCGACCAGCAGCACCAACCCAACGGCCCCGCCCAGCGAATCCCCGGCGTACCGAAACTGTCGCGGCCCGCAGATCTCATCGACGCCGGCAACAACCCGCCCCGCCAACTCCTCGATGCTGAACGCCGCCGTCGCCGGCGCTCCACTCCCATGCCCCGGCACCTCCCACCCCAGCACATCGAACCGCTCCCCAAGCCGCTCGACGCACGTCCCCCACAGCGCCTCAACCCCCGTCCCCAAACTGGCCCCCACCACAAGCAGCTCCCGCCCACCCCGAAGCTCCCCAACCCACCCAAGCCCCGCAACGGTCCGCCGCTCCACACCCAGAAAACCCATACCCCCGAGGCTACGACCCCAGCTATGTCCCCAACAAAGACCAATCCAGTCCCACCCAATACCCTCCAAGTCCCAATCCGCCCCACCCAACTCACCCATCTCCACCCCACCCACTCACCCACCCAACTCACCCACGCCGGCCGCACGGCTCGCTCCTACGTCGTTCCCTCCGCGCCCGGCTCCACCCGCCCCTCCTTTGCGGGCTGCGCCCTCGGCGACCACTGGGGTGGCTACCCGCATGGGGCCGCCAGCCCGTGTGGGTGGGTGCCGCTGGGCGGTCGGCGCTCGGGCCTGACGTGCTGCGTGGGCTGATGTGGCGGCTGGGCTGAGGACGGGACTCGTCTTGCCCGCGGGCCAACTGGTGGCGGGCCTCCACAGCCGGCTGACTCGCCCACGCCGGCCGCCCGATTGCTCCTGCGTCGCTCGCTCCGCGCCCGGCTCTCACCCGCCCGTCTTTGCGGGCTGCGCCGTCGGGCGACCACCGGATTGGCTGGTCGCCTGGGGTCGGTGGACCGTGTGGTGGGTGCCCGGGCAGCCGGCGCTCGGGGGCTGACGTGCCTCTCGGGGGCTGATGTGCTGCGTGGGCTGGGCGCGGGACTCGTCTTGCCCACGAGTTAGCTGCTGGTGTGGGTCGGCCGACTCGGTCGCTCCGGGGGCGCGCACTCTGCACCGGATCCAGGTCGTCCCTTTGTAGGCTCCCGTGTCGCCTCGAGCGACTACAGGCGTGGATCGCCGGATGGATGGCGGACTGGGTCGGTTCTGGTGTGGATCTGGCGTCTGGCCGGTGTGCTGTCGGGTGAATGGGCTGCTGTCGTTGGGCGTTGGGTGCTTGTCGAGGGGCGGGATGTGCCCAAGGACAGGCAGTAGTCGACGCCAGTTAGTGCACTGTGAGCGCGGATGGCGATTTCGTGTGTGGCGTCTCGAGGTGCACTACCTGTTGTTCGGTACGCCACCAGAGGCCCGCTGCGGGCAGCACCCCGCCGTCGGGTGTCCGTTGGAAGTGGTTGGCGGATGGTGTCGAGGTGGAAATGTCGAGGTTCGTCGTGGGGGTTCGACAGACGGTATGAGAGGTCGCGGGGTTCTGATCAAGCAGTGCTAACACGAGGAGTAGCAGGATGTCCGTATCGCCGGTAGCAGGTCTGGATGAGCTTGAGGTCATTACCTTGCTGGTGGATGACGTTGCTGGTTGCAAGGAGTTCTATGTGGGGGTGTTCGGGCTCGAGGTCATCTTCGAGGACGAGGATTCGGCGTTGCTGAAGCTGCGCAACCTGATGCTGAACCTGGTCACCGTCGCCGAGGTTCCGCTGCTGATCGGGCCCGCGACGGCCGGTAGTGGCGGGCGGTCGTTGTTCACCATCCGAGTAGATGACGTGGATACAACGGCCGCTGAGCTGAAGGCGCACGGAGTGGAGCTGGTGAACGGTCCGATCGACCGCCCCTGGGGCCGCCGGACCGCCGCGTTCGCCGACCCGGCGGGCAATCACTGGGAGATCGCGCAGATCATCTCCTGAGCGCCTGCCCGGGCCGGCCGGCGAGATGCGGCTGGCCCGGCAGGTCAGCCGGCGAGATGCGAATGGCCCGGCCGGCCAGCGTGGGGTCAGCCGGCCGCCGTGCCCGTGCGTGCCTGGAGGATTTCCAGGTAGTGGGGGTTGTGCATGATGCCCAGGACGTTGCCGAAGGGGTCTATGACGGCGGCGGTGGTGAAGTTGCTGTCGCCGTGGGAGGTGATGGGGGTGTATTCCTTGGCGCCCATCGACAGGAGCTTTTCGAAGGTGGCCTGCAGGTCGTCCACGTGCCAGTGCATGACGGCGCCGCCAGGGGCGTTGGCGGCGCCGGGCGGGGCGTACTTGCGGTCGATGAAGCCGAGTTCGTCCTCGTCGTCGCCGATCCGGAACTCGAAGTACGCGGGCGGTGCCGGAGCGGGCGGGAACTGGAAGTACGCCTCCTGGCCGAGCAGTTCGGCGTACCAGTCGCGCGCGGCGGCGAGGTCGTCGGCGTAGAAGCTGATGGTGGCGAATCCTCGGAACATCGGGGCACTCCCTGGGTCGGTGTCGAGCTGGTGAAGCCATCATGCCGGGGTGAAGTGCTCACCAAGTGAGCACTTTTCCCGAGAGGTTTCCCTTCAGTGCCGGCGGAGTTCTTGACAGGGCCATGAGCCGGTTCGATGATGCATGCGGATGCCGAGTAATGCGCACTTAAACGCGCTTTCTTTCATTAATGAGCACTGCTGCTGCGTCGCTGTATCCCGCCCCGGATCACGCCCACGAGGAGATGTCCCGTGACCGACGTCAATCGCCGTAGGTTCCTGCAGTTCGCGAGTGCGGCCGCCGCGGCCACCGCGCTGCCCGCCGTCATCGAGAAGGCCGCCGCGATCCCGGCGGCGATCAGCTCCGGCACGATCGCGGACGTCGAGCATGTCGTCGTCCTGATGCAGGAGAACCGCTCCTTCGACCATTACTTCGGATCGCTGCGCGGTGTCCGTGGATTCGGCGATCCCCGCCCGCTCCCGCTGCCCAGTGGGAAGAGCGTCTGGTACCAGGCGGACGGCAGCGGCAAGGTGACGCTGCCGTTCCGGCCGGCGGTGAGCAACCTCGGCCTGACCTTCATCGAGGACCTGCCGCACGGCTGGAACGACACGCACAACGCCTGGAACGGTGGCCGCTGGGACCGCTGGATCTCCGCCAAGGGCACCACCGCGATGGCCCACCTGACCCGCACCGACATCCCGTTCCACTACGCCCTCGCCGACGCGTTCACGATCTGCGACGCGTACCACTGTTCGTTCATGGGCGCGACCGACCCGAACCGCTACTACATGTACACCGGCTGGGTCGGCAACGACGGCACCAACGGGGGACCGGTGGTCGGGAACGAGGAAGCCGGCTACGGCTGGAACACCTTCCCCGAGGTCCTCCAGCAGGCAGGAGTATCCTGGAAGGTCTACCAGGACATCGGTTCCGGCCTGAACGCCGCTGGCAGCTGGGGCTGGGACAGCGATCCCTACATCGGCAACTACGGCGACAACTCGTTGCTGTACTTCAACAAGTACCGCAACGCCCAGCCCGGCAACCCCTTGTACGACAAGGCCCGCACCGGTACGAACGCGAAGAACGGGGACGGGTACTTCGACAAGCTCAAAGCCGACGTACTGGCGGGCAACCTGCCGCAGGTCTCCTGGATCGCCGCCCCCGAAGCCTTCACCGAGCACCCGAGCTGGCCCGCCAACTACGGTGCCTGGTACGTGTCGGGCGTCCTCGACGCGCTCACTGCCGACCCGGCCGTGTGGAGCAAGACCGTGCTGCTGCTCACGTACGACGAGAACGACGGCTTCTTCGACCACGTCGTCCCGCCGTACCCGCCGGCGTCGGCCGCGCAGGGCCTGTCGACCGCGAGCACCACCGGCGAGATCTACACCGGCGGCGGGGGATCGGGCTACACGACCAACCTGCAGTACGGGCTCGGACCGCGGGTGCCGATGCTGGCCATCTCGCCCTGGAGCCGCGGCGGCTGGACCTGCTCGCAGACCTTCGACCACACCTCGATCATCCAGTTCATCGAGAAGCGTTTCGGAGTCCACAGCCCGAACGTGTCCGACTGGCGCCGGACGGTCTGCGGCGACCTCACCTCGGCCTTCGACTTCACCGGGTCCGACAGCACGAAGCCGTCGTTGCCGAGTACGACGGCGTACAAGCCGCCGGCCTCGCACACCTCGCCGCCCGACTACCACCCGGTCCCGCCCAAGACCGGCGCGCTGCCCATGCAGGAGTCCGGTGTGCGCAAGGCACGGGCGATTCCGTACGACCTGGCAGTCGACACCGTGGTGGTCAACGGCCGGATGCAGTTCACCTTCACGAACCGGGGCACGGCAGGAGCGGGGTTCCTCGTCACCTCGGCGACCCGTAGCGACGGACCTTGGCCCTACACGGTCGGGGGCGGCAAGTCTCTCACCGACACCTGGGCGCTGCCGTCGACCCGCTACCAGTTCGGTGTGTACGGACCCAACGGCTTCGTCCAGGAGCGGGCCGGGACCATCGCGGAACTGGGACCGGAGGTCACCGCCCGGCACAATGCGGCGACCGGCTACGTCGACCTGACCTTCGTCAACGGCGGGACCAAAGCCGTGACCTTCACCGGCGTGGACCGCTACGCGCCGACCCAGCCGTACTCGTACACGGTCCAGCCCGGCACCTCCCGCGTG
Source organism: Kribbella koreensis (assembly GCF_039525325.1). Lineage (NCBI taxonomy): Bacteria > Bacillati > Actinomycetota > Actinomycetes > Propionibacteriales > Kribbellaceae > Kribbella > Kribbella koreensis. The sequence continues at coordinate 287,259 of NZ_BAAAHK010000006.1, read as the reverse complement.
GTGCCCAACTGGGGCGTTGCCGCCGGCAACCGCTGGTACGACATCAGCGTCACCAGCAGCACCGATTCGGCGTACCTGCGTCGTTTCGCCGGCCATATCGAGACCGGTGCGGCCTCCACCAGCGACCCGGCCATCGGCTCGTGAAACTCCTCCTGAAAGGAGCCCGCCCATGAGAAGGCTGGTCACCCTCGCATCAGCAGCCGCGCTGGCCACCACCGGACTGGTCGTCAGCACGTCGCCCGCAGCCGTCGCCGACCCGATCGCCGCGAACACCAGCACCGCCATCGGCGTGAAACCGATGATGGGCTTCAACAACTGGGCGCGCTTCACCTGCGCCGCGCAAGCACGTCTCGACGGCACCAGGACCGGCTATTCGTTCCAGCAGTTCATGCAGGACCAGGCCAAGGCCATGAAGGACACCGGTCTCGTTGCTGCCGGCTACACCAACCTCACCGTGGACGATTGCTGGATGCAACGGACGAGCGCCGGTTACCTGCATGGGGCGGCAACCTGGGGCAGTAGCAGCCAGCCCGGGTTCGACTGGGAGCTGACCGACTACTCCAACTACCTCCACAGTCAAGGGATGGAGACCGGGCTCTACAGCACCTCGGGCGTCAACACCTGCCAGGGCGTACCAGGCGGGGTGATGGGACACGAACAAGCCGATGCCAACTCGCTGGCGTACTGGGGGATCGACTCCCTCAAGCTGGACAACTGCGGGACGACCAGCAGCAATCGTCAGCAGATCTTCACCACCATGGCCAACGCTCTGAAGACGGCCACGGCCAGTACCAGCCGGAAGATCCTGTTCAACGAGTCCGCACCCGCCGGGTACGGCCCGACCAGCACCGAGAAGTACAACTCGATGGATTGGGTCCGCACCCTCGGCCAGATGTGGCGGGTCAGTCCAGACATCGCCGTCTGGCACGGCGACAACGCCTCGGCCTGGAACTGGCCGCATGGTGGCGACTACTACGAGGGCGGCGTCTACCAGAACCTCACCGACACCATCGCGCTGGCCCGCTACAACGGCCCGGGCAACCACAACGACGCGGACATGCTGCTCATCGGTGACAACAAGCAGCTCACCCTCGCCGAGCAGCGCAGCCAGTTCGCGCTCTGGTCGGCGATGGGCTCGCCGCTGATGATCAGCTCCGACATCCGCAAGCTGGCCGCCGACCCGACGACGTACGCGCCGCAGCTGAACATTCTCAAGAACAGCGACATCATCGCCGTCGACCAGGACGCGCTCGGTGCGGGTGGCTACCTCGCGTCCCGCAGCAACGCCTCGGCCACCGCCGGGATCGACGTCGTCGTCAAGCCGCTGGCCGGCGGTCGCCGCGCGGTCGCGGTACTGAACAAGAACTCCACCTCGACCAGCTACACCCTGGACCTGGCGCGGGTGGGTTTCGGGAACACCGGCTGCACTCGCACCGCCCGGGACCTGTGGAGTCACACCAACCAGTCGGTGCAATCGTCCATCACGATGACGATCGCCAGTCACGACACCGCCATCTACACGATCGACCCGGGAAGCTGCGGCGCCGCGATCCCGGTTGGTCAGATCCAAGCGCCGCAGAGTGCATTCCAGGCAACCGCCCTGTGCTTGGACGCCTATACCGGTGCTGCTGTCGGCAACAAGGTCGCTTTGTACGGCTGTACCGGCAACAGCAACCAGCAGTGGCAACGCCAGGCCACGGGACTCATCTCCTCCTTGGCGAACACGGCGCTGTGCATCTCCGGCGACTCCACCGGCCTCCGGCTGGCCGCCTGCAACAGCAGCGACACCAAGCAGAAGTGGACCTACAACCGCTCCGGCCAGCTCAGGCAGTCCACCGGCGTCTGCATCGACATCGCCGGCGGCAACCTCGCTGACCCCAATGCAGTAGTCGCGACCTACTCCTGCGGTACCCACCAGCCCAACCAGACCTGGAGTGCCCCCTTCGACGGCCCGCCCGCGCCGTAGTCGTCAGGCGGGCTTGCCCTGGGCAGCGCGGGCCTGCTCGAAGGGGAGTCGGTCGAAGATGATGCGGAGGTCGACGATCTTGCCGGCGCGGACGGTGTGGAGTTCAGCACCGGGCGCGTCGGCAACTGGGCGGGTGGTGGTGCCGTACATCAGCAGCACGGTCGTGTCGTCGCCGTACGACGCGAGCAGTTCCGCCTTGAGCAGGATCTGGGAGAACGGCTCCATGAAGGCGCGGAACGCCTCGGCGCCTTCGATCCGCCCGGCCGGCGCGTGGCAGACCAGGTCGTCGGCGAGGTAGGTCATCGCCTGGTCGAAGTCGTGGCCGGTCCAGGCGTTGTAGTAGGCCAGGACGATGTCGAGTGGTGTTGTCATACCTGGATAGACACCGGCGGGTTCGCGATCGGAACGGTGAGGGCTGGCACGATGTGGGGATGCAGAGCTTCGAGGAGCTGACCGCGCCGTACCGGCGTGAGCTGCATCTGCATTGCTACCGGATGCTCGGCTCGTTCACCGATGCGGACGACCTGCTCCAGGAGACGTTGCTGGCCGCCTGGCGCGGGCTGTCCGCTTTCGACGAACGTTCGTCGTTGCGCACCTGGCTGTACAAGATCGCCACCAACCGCTGCCTCAACGCGATCCGGGACAGCAAGCGCCGCCCGCCGGCCGAGCCGCTGCCACCGTTCGATCCGCCGGAGCCGACCAGCCGCGGCGACGTCACCTGGCTCCAGCCGTACCCCGATGCGCTGCTCGACGATCAGCTGGTCAAGCGCGAGAACATCGAACTCGCCTTCATCACCGCACTCCAGCGGATGCCCCCGCGTCAGGCGGCCGCCTTGATCCTGGTCGACGTGCTGGACTTCTCCACGCCCGAAACCGCCGAGCTGCTGGACACCACGCCGACAGCCGTCAAAGGCGCACTCCAACGCGCCCGCGCATCCCTGCACAGCCCGCCACCACCGCGCGACACCGAGACCGAACGCGACGTCGCCCGGAGATTCGCCGAAGCCTTCGCCGCCGACGACATCACCACCATCAAGACCCTGCTCACCGACGACGCCTGGCTGGCCATGCCTCCGGCACCACACCAGTACTACGGCCCGCCGGCGATCGCCGCGTTCCTCGAGGCCAGCGCCGGCGGGCGCGACTCAGCGACCCTGGAGTTGGAGCCGGCCGGCGCCAACCGGCTGCCGGCGTACCGGTGCTACTTCGTGACCGGATCCGATCGCCGCGACACCGGACACGTAGTCCTGACCATCAGCGACGACCGGATCAGCTCGATCACCCGTTTCCTGAACCCCGGCTAGCCGGCGAGGTCCCCTGGATGCCGCCTACTCGGGGAGCAGGACAGCGCCGACGGCAGGTTGCGCGTTCAGTTGGCCCTCCTTGACGAGCGCCGCAGCCGCGTCGCGGCCGTTCTCGCCGGTGCGGGTCATCCGGGCGGCGACCAGGCCGGCGACGATCGGGGTGCTGAACGACGTACCGCTCCAGCGAGCCATCCCGTAGAACCGCTCCACCCGCGGCGGCTGCCCCGGGATCACGTTCGGCGGTTCGTGGTACTCGTAGCTCCCGACCGGGAACGCGTTGACGAGATCCTGCCCAGGCGCATAGACATCCACCCAGCCACCGAAGTTGCTGAACGGCGCCCGTCCCTGCCAGCTGGTCGCGAGCGCCCCGACCGAGACGCTGAACGGCGACGCGGCCGGCCAGAACGGCTTCCGGCTCGCATCGTTGCCTGCTGCAACGATCAGGGCGACGCCCTTGTGGTGGCTCAGCCGCAACTCGTCGAAGACCCGGAAGCTGAGCAGACCGGTCGCGTCGTACGCGTGGGTGCCGGCCGACATGCTGATGATGTCGGGGAAGTCCTCGTTCAGGACGGCGTCGAGCGCCTGGACGAGGTCGGACTCCAGCGCCGAGCCGCCGAAGTTCAGCACCCCCCGGACGTACACCTCGGCCCGCGGCGCGACGCAGCGGATGAGTCCGGCGATGAAGGTGCCGTGACCCGCGTACTTGTTCAGCGTGTCGCCGATCTGGGCGTAGTCGGGATCACCCTCCACGCCCTCCAGCCACTGGCTGCGTCCCGGCGCTGCCGCGTCGAACCCGGTGTCGACCACGACGACCTTGACCCCGTCGCCGGCCCCGCGATCCGGGGTGTAGCCGGGGTACGGCGAGCTGACGGCGGGTACCGGCTCGGGCTCGGTCGCCGGACATCCGGCACCGTTGCCACACAGCGGGACGACATGGTTCAGCGCGACGCTGTCCCGGCCGACCCCGCTGATCTGCGTGGCGGCCCGTCCGTCGACGCTCGGCCGGCCGCCCTTGGTGACGGCTTCCAGTACCTCGATCGTGTCGTAGTCCCGGTCCGACGAGAGCCGAACGAGCCGCAGGCCCGCCAGCACGGGTTCGACGAACTGACGCTCGGCCCGGCCCTCGGCATCGGCTGCCCGCCGCTCGGCCGCCTGGTCGTCCTCGGAGGGGAACAGCCCGAGCTGCACGAGGATCTCGCGCACCTCGTCGAAGTACTGCTGCCGGACGAGCAGCACGCCTTCCTCGTAGAGGAATTCGGTGTCACCGGCACCGGTGCCGATCCCCACCCGCCACCGCGACTTGCCCGGCCCGGCGCCATAACTTTCCTGAATGGCCCGGCGCTGCTCGGCCCACGGCGTCTCGGGAACATCCTTCGGACCGGCGGCCGCCGCCCCTTCGCCCGATGTGTCTTCCTGCATTACCCCTCCAGATTTCGACCCTGCAGTTTCTGTGTCCAGCAACTTAGTGTCCTGAGTCGGACGTTGGCGCACATCTCCAGCGCCCAGGCACGCACCTCCCGGCACTGGCGCAGCATCCACGATGCTCCGCATCGAGGATGCTCCTCCAGCACCGCGATGCACGCACCTGGACGCTGGAGCTGAAGCGCCAACGTCCGACTCAGGACACTAGACTCGTCCCCGTGTCAGTTGCCAATGGCGACCCCCGACCAGGCCGTCAGCAGGCAGCTGACGATCTGCTTCCGCTCGCGGTGGCGCGGCCGGCCGAGGCTTTCGGGGCGGCGGAGACCCTGCTCGCGCAGTCGCCGGATCCACGGACCGCGTCGATCGCTCACCAGGCGAAGGGCATCGTGCTGCGCGACTCGGGGCGGGCGGCCGAGGCCATCGCGGAGCTTCGCCGGGCGGTTCGGCTGGCGGGCAGGTCGGGCGATCCGGAGCGGACGGCCGACGTCGAGGCGACCCTCGGGCTCACCCTGGGGCTGGCCGGCCGCGCGGCGGAAGGACTCACGGCGCTGGACCATGCCGTTGCGCTCAGCAATGGAATTCACAGTGGTCGCGTCCTCATGCGCAGGGGCTATCTGTTGCGGGTGCTCGGCCGGTACGACGAAGCGCTCGCCGACCTTCGCCGGGCAGTCAAGGTACTGCGCACAGGGGGCGACCGGCTGTGGGAGGCGCGCTCGCGCACCCATCGGTTCCTGGTGTACGCCGCGCTCGGGCAGGCGACCCGGGCCGACCGCGACCTGGTGATCGCCGAGCAACTGCTGACCGCCGAGGGCCAGGACCTGGAGTCGGCGATGGCGGTCCACAATCGGGCAGATCTGGCCTATCAGCGGGGCGACTTGCCCGAGGCGCTCGGATTTCTCGACGAAGCGGGGGCTCGCTACGCGGCCCTGCAGACGTCCTGGCCGAGCTTGGCCATCGACCGCTCGGCGGTGCTGCTCGCTGCTGGGCTGGCGGGTGAAGCGCTGGCCAGCGCGGAGGAGGCGCTGGCCAACGAGACTGGGAACGGGACTGCGACGGCTGATCTGCTCTTCGCTGCGGCGCAGGCAGCACAGGCGGCAGGGCAGGCCGCTCTGGCGGGGGAGCGGGCTGCGGCTGCTGCTGAACTGTTCCGGCGGCAGGGGCGGAAGAGTTGGCAGGCTCGGGCGTCGTTCGTCGTGCTGCAGTCGCGGTACGACGCTGGCCAGCGTGGTGCGCGGTTGAGCACTCAGGCCGGGCGGGTGGCTGATCGGCTCGACGAGCTGCACTCTGCAGAGGCGGCGTCGGCGCATCTGTTCGCCGGCCGGCTGGCTGCTGAGGTCGGTCGGCGAGACGACGCGGATCGGCACCTGGCCACTGCTGCTCGATTCCGTCGGCGCGGGCCTGCGTACGGTCATGCGGCGGGTTGGCTCGCGGAGGCGCTGCGGGCGGAGGGTCGGGGCGCCACCGCCGCGACGCTGATCGCTTGCCGGCGCGGGTTGCAGGCGGCTGGGGATCACCAGCGTTCGCTGGCGGCGCCTGAGTTGCGCGCGCATGCGGCGGCGTACGGGACCGAGCTTGCGGCCCTCGCCCAGCGACACGCCGTACGCCGGGGAGACGCGCGCATGCTCCTGCGCTGGAGCGAACTCTGGCGAGCCGGCGCCCTCGCCGTACCACCGGTCCACGGCCCCGACGATCGGGAACTCGCCGAAGAACTCGCCGCCCTCCGCAACATCACCGCCCGCCTCAACGAGTCCGCTCCAGGCCCCGTCACCGACCGACTCCTCACCGACCGCACCCGCCTCGAATCCGCCATCCGGTCCAGGACCCGCCGCCTCGCCGCCCGCCCCACCAGCACCCCGACCACCTCTGGGGATCTGGAGGAACTGCTGGGTGGGCTGGGGGAGCATCGGCTGGTTGAGCTGACCGAGGTAGATGGCGAGCTGTTTGCGATCAGCGTGGTCGGGCGCCGGGTGCGCATGCATCGGGTCGGGCCGGTGGCCGCGGCCGTCCGGGAGATCGAGCTGGCCAGGTTCATGCTGCGCCGGCTGGCTCGAGGCCGGCCACCGGCCAGAGCTCTGGAAGCTCTTGAAACCGCCGGCAAGCGACTGCAGCAGGTTCTTCTCGGTCCAGCCGCGGCCGACCTGCACAGAGGCAACCCGAGCGGACCCGTCGTCGTCGTTCCCACTGCTCGGTTGCAGTCGGCGCCCTGGGCGATGTTGCCGGCGTTGGGTGCGGTGCCGCTGACCGTGGCCCCCTCGGCCGCGCTGTGGCTGAAAGCCGGCCGGACGAAGGCCCCGTCGCGCCGCCGGGTGGCGCTGGTCGTCGGCCCAGGTCTGGACGGCAGCGGCGGCGAACTCGAACTGATCAACAAGGGCTACCCGGACGCGATCACCCTGCTGGACCAGAGCGCGACCGCCGAGGCCGCCCTGGCCGCGCTCGACGGCGCCTGGACCGCGCACATCGCCGCCCACGGCATCTTCCGCACCGACAACCCGCTCTTCTCCAACTTCACCCTGCACGACGGCCCATTGACCATCTACGATCTCGGCCGCCTGCGCCGGGCCCCGCAAAGACTCGTCCTGTCCAGCTGCGAGTCCGGCGTCGCCGCTGCGGTCGGCGCCGACGAACTCCTCGGCGTCGTCTCCGCCCTGGTCCCACTCGGCACGGCCAGCCTGCTCGCCAGCGTCGTACCGGTGAACGACGCCGCCACCGCCGGCCTGATGGTCGACTTCCACGAGCACCTGCGCGGCGGAGCATCCTTCGGTACTGCGTTGCGCGCCGTCCGGGCGAGCATCGCCGACGACCCGGTCATGCTCGCCACCGCGCTGTCCTTCGTCGCCCTCGGGTGCTGACAGCGTCAAACCATCACCCAAGCTGTCGCGACCGAAGCGCCTGTCGCCGACCTGCACCGCACTCTCAAAGGCCCACCGGACAACCCGTCGACCAGGAACCGCCCCAGCTCGTCGGTAGGCAGCGCGACCCGGCGACTGTCGCCGTACTCGAGTGAGCAGTCCACCGGCGCAGTACCGATCACCTGACCGATCAGCGTCAGCTCGTCGCCATCCCGCACGACCTCCAACTCGACCTGGAGCTCGCCGCTGTCGAAGGAAAGCAGCCGATCCACGTCGACGGCTCCACCCCGGACCAGCTCGAACTCGAGCTCCGCCTCGGTCGCCGAGGAGTCGGCAACCAGTTCGGCCAGCTCGCTGTCGAGGTCGCGGGTGAGAATCGCCGCCCGGGCAGCGGCCATCACATGCTCCGGTACGGCGTCCAGCTCGCCGGCGAGCCGACTGAGTTGAGCCATCAGCTCGTCGTCATCGTCGAAGGCGTTCATGGCATGGCCAGCTTCCGTAGGTTGGCGAGGCAGCGCTGGCGGGACGGGCCGATGCTTCCGACCGGCATGTCGAGGGACGCGGCGACATCGGCGTACGCCGGTGGTGGATCTGCCATCAGCACTCGCAGGAGCGCCTGGCACCGCGGCTTGAGCAGGCGGAACGCTCGCCAGAGAGCGGATTCCTGCTCCGTCTTCAGCAGACCGGCGTCGAGTGGAGCGGCGTCGTCGTCCGGCAGGCTGTCCCAGTCGGAATCGGTCGGCGTCGGCACCCGGCGGCGGAGGATCGCGAGGCATTCCCGGCGTACGGTCGTCGCCAGCCAGCTGCCCAGGTGTTCCGGCTCACGCACCGTGTCCAGACGCTCGACCAGTCGCAGCCAGGTCGTCTGGACGGCGTCGGCAGCGTCGTCGCTGCCCAGGCGCATGCCGCGGGCCACCGACCACAAGAGGTTGGTGTACCGCGCCGTCAGCGCGTTCCACGCCGCTTGGTCAGCCGCCTGCGCTCGCTTGACGAGCTCGGCGGTGCTGACATCTCGCAGCAGATCCATTGCAAAGACTCCGGTTCTGTCGGCGGCCCCGCCAGCCACTCACTCATTGTCGCGGTTGCGGCGGACTCCGTCCACGATCGGTCTGTTCTGCCGGAGAGGAGGCGGCCGGCGACCCTGAGATACCGAAGCCGCCGAAAATTATCCGGGAATCGGACGTATCAAGCGGGTATCTCGGTCCTCTTGTACATCAAGCCGGTGATCAGAAACGCGACCGGCACAGTGCCTTGGAGGGGGGAGGCGCGACTCAGCGGTGGTTTCAGGGGGCCACTGCACCCCTGCGGTGGCGTTGGAGGGTGCGCCACCGCGGGGCACGAGTCGTTACGCTCGCGCCCATGCAATCAGTCCAGGCACTGCTGATCATCGACCTCCAGCTGGGCAGCCTCGCCGCTGTACCTGAGTCCGAGCGGTTGCTCGAGCGGGTGGGCGAACTCCTGGCGAAGGCACGGGCGGCCGGCGTACTGATCGTCCACGTCCAGAACGACGGTGCCCCGGGGACCGCGGATGCACCGGGTGGACCGGGGTGGGAACTCCATTTCGGTGTCGAGCCGGGGGAGTCGATCATCCGCAAACTGCGGGATGACTCCTTTGCCGGTACTCCGCTCGCCGAGCTTCTCGCCGCTCACGACGTACAAGCGGTAGCGATCTGCGGACTGATGTCCGAGATGTGCGTCAGTGCCACAGCCCGTACTGCGCTCGCCCGCGGCCTGCGCGTCGTCCTGCCCCACGACGCCCACAGCACCACCGGCATCCCCGCCACGGCGGTCACCCCGGCGATCTCCGCCGAGACCGTCTCGCGGGTGGCCGAGTGGGCGCTCGGCGATGAACTCGAGCTCGTCGAGCACGCCGGCGAGCTGTCCTTCAGCAACTGACCCGCCACTGAGCTGTCCCTCGGCAGGTAACGCGCCACCGAGCTTTCCGATGTAGCAGATAGGCCCTCCGCCAGAAACTTGCCCTGGAGGAGTCATGCCCGCTGAGGATCGGGAAGCACTGCAGCAGTTCGTCAGGCAGCTGGACGAGTTCCTGCGGCTGGCGATCGGGCCGGACGGATTGTTGCCGTCCGAGCAGAGTCAGGAGCTGCTCGCAGCGTACGACGAGTTGGCCGACCGCGACGCCTTCGCCGAACTGCGCGAGGTGGTCGGCGACGCGGCGTACGACGAGCGCCTGTTCGTCTGCGGCCTGACCGGCGCCAACCTCCGGGTGAAGCTCGCGGGCTGGGCTCGGTCGCTGGCCAGACTCTTCAACGCCGTCGGCCCGGGCCCACGCCGGTACCTCAGCGCCTTCAAGTGGGCCAACACGATCCTCGGCAGCATCCTCGCCGCCACCGGCGTAGGCGAAGCCGTCAAAGAGCTCAAAGAAGCCGCCGAGAACACCTACGAAGACCTCACCGACTGATCCGCCCGCCACAACCGGCGACCTTGAACACCCACCGGCGACCCTGAACAAGAAATAGCGTGTTCAAGGTCACCGCTACCTGTTCGAGGTCGTCAGTCGGTGGCGGAGGCGGTGCCTATTTGGCGTAGAGCGCCTCGACGTCGGCTTCGTGCTTCTTCATCACGATGTGGCGGCGTAGCGACAGCTTCAGCGAGAGCTCGCCGTTCTCCTGGGTCCAGTCCTCGGTCAGGATGCTGAACTTCTTGATGCCCTCGGCCTTGGAGACGGCCGTGTTGGCGTCGTCGATGGCGGTCTGGATCTCGGCGATCAGGTCCTCGTCGTCCACCAGGACCGACATGTCGTTCGGCTTGCCGTGCTTCTCGGCCCAGGCCGGGATGGTCTCCGGATCGATCGTGACGAGCGCGGCGATGAACGGCTTGCCGTCGCCGACGACCATGCACTGGCTGACCAGCGGGTGCAGCCGGATCCGGTCCTCCAGTACTGCGGGGGCCACGTTCTTGCCGCCCGCGGTCACCAGGATCTCCTTCTTCCGCCCGGTGATCTTGATGAACCCGTCCGCGTCGAACTCACCCAGGTCGCCGGTGTGGAACCACCCGTCCGAGTCGATCGCCGCAGCCGTCGCCTCGTCGTTCTTCCAGTAGCCGAGCATGACCTGCCCGCCCTTGAAGAGCAGCTCACCGTCGTCGGCCACACCGACCGTCACACCGGGCAGCGGCTTGCCGACCGTCCCGATCCGGATGTCGTCCGGCAGGTTCACGGCCAGCGCGGCAGTCGTCTCGGTCAGCCCGTAACCCTCCAGCACCGGTACGCCGATGCCGCGGAAGAAATGTCCGAGCCGATTACCCAACGGCGCCCCACCGGACACGGCGTACTCGACCTGGCCGCCGAGCACCGCGCGCAGCTTGCCGTAGACGAGCTTGTCGTACAGCGTGTGCTTGGCCTTCAGCCCGAAGCCCGCGCCACCCTTGTCCTGCGCCTCCGAGTACGCGATCGCCGTCTCGGCGGCGGCGTCGAAGATCTTGCCCCGGCCGGCCGAGTGCGCGGTCTGCGACGCAGTGTTGAACACCTTCTCGAACACCCGCGGCACGCTCAGGATGAAGGTCGGCTTGAACGAGCCGAGGTCCGGCACCAGGTTCTTCACGTCGGCGGTGTGCCCGACCTTCACCCGCATCAGCACACAGCCGACCTGGATGATCCGGGCGAACACGTGCGCCAGCGGCAGGAACAGCAGCGTCGATGCGCCGTCCAGCTTGAACAGGTCGGGCAGCACCTTGGTGGCCGTGCCGAGCTCGTCCATGAAGTTGGAGTGGCTGATCTTGCAGCCCTTCGGCCGCCCGGTCGTGCCTGATGTGTAGATCAACGTCGCGAGATCACCAGGGACGACCGCCGTACGCCGCTTGTCCAGCTCGGCGTCGCTGATCTGCTGGCCGAGGGCGGTGAGCTGGTCGACGGCGCCCGACTCGATCTGCCAGACCTCCTGCAGGGCGGGCGCCTCGGCCCGGGCGGACTCGACGACGACCCCGTGCGCGGCGTTCTCGACGACCGCCACGACCGCTTCGGAGTCGGTCAGGATCCACTGGATCTGCGAGGCCGACGAGGTCTCGTAGATCGGCACGGTCGCCGCGCCGATGCTCCAGATCGCGTAGTCGATCAGGGTCCACTCGTACCGCGTGGCGCTGAGCAGCGCGACCCGGTCGCCGTGCTTGACGCCGGCCGCGATCAGGCCCTTCGCCACCGCACCCACCTGCTGCGCGAACTCGGCGGCGGTGATGTCCAGCCAGCCGCCACCCTCGACCCGTCGACTGAACACCGCGGTGTCAGGATGGGACGACGCGTTCGCCCAGACGGGATCGCTCAAGCTGCCGGTGGTCGGCGGCTCGATGACGGCAGGGGTGGTGAACTCACGCATTCGCGTCTCCTCAGACGGTTACGAATGGACAACTCAGACGCACGCTACCGTCAACCTACCCACAAGTAGTCAGATCTGTGACTCACTGGACACCAGGATCAAGGCATGCCGGCGCTAGACATCAGTTGCGACGATCTCCTCGTCGCCGAACCAGCCTACGTTGCCCAGCGGCTCGGCGCGGACACCCTGTGGAAACAGTGGTGGCCGGGCCTGATCCTGACCCCGACCGAGCGGCGCGGCCCCGACGGCGTGCGCTGGGCGGTGACCGGCGAGGGCATCGGTACGGCGGAGTGGTGGCTGGAGCCGGTGCGAGACGGAGTGGTCGTGCACTGGTACCTGCGGATCGACCCGGTCAAGGCGGTCGGCGGTCGCCGGCTGGGCAAACTGCGGGAACGGTACGTGGCGCAGTACCGGGCGAACATCTGGCGGCTGAAGGACGAACTCGAGCAAGGCCGCGCCGCGGGTGAGGGAAGGGTGCAGTCCGATCCCGCGATAGTCTCGTCGCTGGACCCCGGGGCCGCGCGAGCGACCTCCGATCAGTCCTGGCAGAACCCGTCCCGGCAGCGAAGAGGTGAATCGATGGCAGAGCAGACCACCTCGACCATCGTCGTGAACGCGACCCCGAAGGCGATCATGGCGGTGATCGCGGATTTCGAGGCGTACCCGGAGTGGGCCGACTCGATGCGGGAGACGCAGGTGCTGTCCACGGACGAGGCCGGCCGGCCCAAACAGGTCCGGTTCAAGGTGGATGCCGGGGCGATCTCGGACGAGTACACGCTGGACTACGTCTGGTCCCGCAACGAGGTCACCTGGACGCTCGTCCAGGCCAAGATGGTGAAGGGCATGGACGGCTCGTACGTCCTGCGCGACCTGGGCGACCAGGGCACCGAGGTGACGTACCGGCTCGCCGTCGACGTGGCGATCCCGATGATCGGCCTGCTCAAGCGCAAGGCCGAGAAAGTCATCATCGACACCGCCCTGAAGGGCCTCAAGAAGCGCGTCGAGTCCTGATCCAGTGACTCGCATTCTGCTGTACACGGGTAAAGGCGGCGTGGGGAAGACCACCTCGGCGGCCGGTACCGCGACGCTCGCCGCGTTGCGGGGGCTGCGCACGCTGGTGCTGTCGACCGATGCCGCGCACTCGCTGTCGGATGCGTTCGACAGTGAGGTCGGGGGAGAACCGACCGAGATCGACAACCTGCTGTTCGTCCAGCAGATCGACGCGCAGCGCCGGTTCGAGCGGTCCTGGGGTGACATCCAGGCGTACCTGCGCTCGGTGCTGAACGTGATCGGGGTCGACCCGATCGAGGCCGAGGAGCTGACCGTGCTGCCGGGCGCCGAGGAGGTGCTCGCGCTGCTCGAGGTGCGCGACCACGTCCGGTCCGGCCGCTGGGACGTGATCGTCGTCGACTGCGCACCGACCGCCGAGACGCTGCGGCTGCTCGCACTGCCGGACGCCCTGACCTGGTACCTGGGCCGCATCTTCAATGCCGAGCGCAAGGTCGTCCGCGCCTTCCGGCCCTGGCTCAGCAAGGCTTCCGGGCTGCCGATGCCCGACGACACCGTCTTCGACGCGCTGCGCCGGCTGCAGGGCGACCTGGCCGACATCCGCACGCTGCTGACCGGCCCCGATGCTTCAGTACGGCTGGTACTGACCCCTGAAGCCGTCGTCGTCGCCGAAGCCCGACGTTCGCTCACGACCCTGTCGCTGTTCGGCTACCGCGTCGACGGCGTCATCGCGAACCGGGTCTTCCCGGCGGCCGGCGCCGACAACTGGCGACGCCAGTGGGTCGCTGCGCAGCGCGGGATCCTCGACGACGTCGCCGACTCGTTCCGGCCGCTGCCGATCTGGGAGTCGCCGTACCGTGCGTGCGAGCCGGTCGGGGTCGAGGAGCTCGCGGCGTTCGCGGTCGAGATGTACGGCAAGGACGACCCGTTCACCCGGGCGACCGACGAGACGTCGCTGTGGGTGGATCGGCACATCGACACCGACGGGCGGACGTACACGCTGACCATGCCGCTGCCGCTCGCGTCGGCCAGCGACCTTGAGCTGGCCCGGCACGGGGACGAGCTGATCATCACTGTTGGCTCGTACCGGCGGGTGCTGCCCTTGCCGGCGGCGCTGGCCCGTGGAGTTGTCGCGGGCGCGCGGCTGGACGATGGGCGGCTGCAGGTGCGATTCGCGCCGCGTGAGCCGTTGCCGCGGGCTGTCGATCTGCCGCCTGCGAACGGGTCCGCGAACGGGGCGCTGGACTCGGTCGAGGCGCTGGCGCAGGAGATCCGTGAGCAGATGAGTCAGCAGTTCGACAACGAGCCGACGGCGATCTCGGAGGGCACCAGATGAGCAAGGAGCCCGTCGGCTCGGTCGCCGAAGAGGCAGCCAAGCTGTTCGCGGTACTGCAGCAGGCCGCCAAGCACGACCACCAGGAACCACCGAAAGCTGAAAAAGAAGAACCAGCACCCGAAGAAGAGCATCAGCACAGTACGTCGCGTAGCGGGCCCGAGTGTCAGTGGTGTCCGCTGTGCCAGTTGATCGCGAAGGTTCGGACGACCAGCCCGGAGACGATCGAGCAGCTGTCGACGGCCGCGGCCGGGGTGCTCGGATCGGTACGGTCGCTGCTGGAAGCTGCCGCGGAGGCCGCGCGGCAGGCCCGGGAGGACGCAGAGTCGCGGACCGCCAAGGCGCAGGAACCCGAACGGCCCGCCCGGTCCCGCGTGGACCGGATCGACGTGAGTGAGGACCCCGAACCATGGGATTGAGCATCGGCATCGATGTCGGCGGGACGAAGATCGCCGCCGGCATCGTGGACGCGGACGGCGCCATCGGCGCGCGCACGCATCGCGACACCCCGGCCGACTCGGTCGACGCGACCGCGGCGGCGATCATCGACGCGGCCGCCGAGCTGATCAAGGACCACCAGGTCGAGGCGGTCGGAATCGGCGCTGCCGGGTTCGTCTCCTCGGACCGCTCGACCGTGCTCTTCGCGCCGAACCTGGCCTGGCGGGACGAACCGCTCGGCGCACGGGTCGCTGACGCGCTGAAGGTTCCCGTGGTGGTCGAGAACGACGCCAACGCGGCCGCCTGGGGCGAGTTCGCCTTCGGTGCGGCGAAGGATGTCGAGCACATGGTCTGCGTGACGGTCGGCACCGGGATCGGTGGCGGCGTGGTGATCGACGGCGAGTTGCTGCGCGGTGCTCATGGGGTCGCGGCGGAGCTTGGGCACATGCGCGTCGTACCGGGCGGGCATCGGTGTGGGTGTGGGGCTCGTGGGTGCTGGGAGCAGTACGCGTCGGGGCGGGCTCTGGTGCGTGAGGGACGTGCGCAGGCGGAGTCTGGGTCGCTGGCGGCGGCGCAGATGTTGAGCGTCTGTGGGATCACCGACCCGGCCGCGCTGACCGGTCCGATGATCACCGAGGCGGCGGCTACCGGTGATCCGTGCGCTGTCGAACTGCTTGACGACCTCGGGCGCTGGCTGGGTGAAGGGCTGGCGAGCATCGCGACGCTGTTCGACCCGAGCACGATCGTGATCGGTGGTGGCGTGAGCGCGGCCAAGGAGCTGCTGCTGAAGTCGGCCCAGGTCGCCTTCGAGAAGAACCTGCCGGCCAAGGCGAACCGCCCGCACCCGGCCTTCGGCCTCGCCGAACTGGGCAACGACGCCGGCCTGATCGGCGCCGCCGACCTGGCCCGCAAGCCGGCCCCGGCCCCGGAGAAACACCGTTGAGCTCATCAGCGGTAGGTAGGCTTGCTATGGAATCCGGGGGATCCACCAGGAGGGTCGTGACATGGCTCTGACGCAGGCGCTGACGATCGGGATCGACATCGGTGGCACCAAGGTGGCCGCCGGAGTGGTCGATCCGGAGGGCAACATCCTGGACCGGTTGCGCCGGGACACGCCGACCAAGGACCCGCGCGAGACCGAGGACGCGATCGCCGAGATCGTGCACGACCTCGAGTCGCGGCACGACGTGATCGCGGTCGGGATCGGTGCGGCCGGCTTCGTCGACGGCACGCGTTCGTCCGTACTGTTCGCCCCGCACCTGGCGTGGCGGCACGAGCCGCTGCGCGACGCCGTCGAGCGCCGGCTCGGGCTGCCGGTGGTGGTCGAGAACGACGCCAACGCGGCCGCCTGGTCGGAGTGGCGGTTCGGCGGCGGGCAGGGTGAGAGCCATCTGGTCTGCGTCACGCTCGGTACCGGTATCGGCGGCGCGATCCTCAACGACGGTGCTCTGCAGCGCGGCAAGTTCGGTATCGCCGGCGAGTTCGGGCACATGCAGGTCGTACCGGGCGGGCACCGCTGCGAGTGCGGCAACCGTGGGTGCTGGGAGCAGTACGCGTCGGGCAACGCGTTGACGCGTGAGGCTCGTGAGCTGGCGCTGTCCGGTTCGCCGGTTGCTCACAACCTGTTGCGGGCGGCCGATGGCGACCCGCGCAAGATCAACGGTCCGATGGTCACCGCGCTCGCGAAGGACGGCGATCCGGTCGCGGTCGAGTTGCTGGAAGATGTCGGCCGCTGGCTCGGAATCGGCCTGGCCAATCTGGCGGCTGCGCTCGACCCCGGCACGTTCGTGATCGGTGGTGGCGTGTCGGATGCGGGGGAGTTGCTGCTCGCGCCGGCGCGGGAGGCTTTCAAGCGGACGCTGACCGGGCGCGGGTTCCGGCCCGAGGCGCGGATCGTACGGGCGGTACTGGGTCCTGAAGCCGGCATGGTCGGTGCGGCCGACCTGGCGCGCGAAGAGGCGACCTGGCTGCGTCGGGTGCGGGTCAAGACGACCGCGGTGACGGCCAAGACGGCCGCCGCGCGTGGGGCCCGGTCGACCCGGCTCGAGCGGGCGGCGCGCAAGTCGGTTGGCCGGCGTACGGGCATGCGAACGGCCGAACCGATCAAAGAACCGGCGCCCGCCGAGCTGAACGGCGACACCGAGGCATGACGAACGGCCCCGACCCGGTTGCCGCGAGCGACGAGGGCGCGGCCAGCTCCGAGCCGGTTGCCGCGAGCAACGGGGGTGCGGCCGGGCCTTCGATGCGGGTGCTCTCGTACAACGTGCACCGCTGGGGCGACGACCGGGAGGCGCTGGCGCGCGTGGTCAAGGCCTGCGCGCCGAACGTCATGCTGGTCCAGGAAGCGCCGACCTGGTGGGGCACCCGCCGCAAACGCGAGGCGATGGCGGCAAGCTTCGGCCTCCGGTACGTCGCGGCCTCGGCACGCAACGCGATCTTGGTTGCCGATGGCATCGACCTCGCGGATCCCTTGCACTGGAGGGTTTGGCGCCCGTTCGTGCGCCGCCGCTTCCGCTTCATCGCGACCCAGCTCCCCGGCGGCTCGGTCGGCGGCCGAACCACGCTGGGTGGCGTCGACCTGGCCCTGATCGTCTGCCATCTCGGCCTCCACATCCGCGGCCGCCAGCACGAACTGGAGCAGGTACTCCGGGGCTGTAAGTCCTTCAACCTCCCCTACCTCCTGGTAGGCGACCTCAACGAAGAACCAGGCGGCCCGGTCTGGGACCGCCTAGCCGCCGAAGGCCTGACCGACCTGGGCCTCAACGCCGGCAACACCTTCCACTCCGACAACCCAGTCAAACGCATCGACGGCGCCTTGCTGTCCCCAGGCCTAGCCGGGCGGGTCATCCCGCTCGACTCCGTCGAAGGCGTCACCCGCGCCGACCTGGCCGCGGGCTCCGACCACCTCCCGATGCTGGTCGAGCTCACCCTGCCCTGAGTTCGGCTACTACTTCTTGCGGTTGAGGAAGGCGAGCATCGCCTCCTGTGCGGCGGGGGAGCCGAACAGTGATGCGGACAACTCAGCGAGGTCGGTGCCGCGGGCGTCGATGTCGGCGAGGAGTTCTCGGTTGAGGAGTTTCTTGGACTCGCGGAGGCCTTGGGGGGCGCCCTTGAGGAGGGACTTGAGGGTTTCGGCGAGGGTGTAGTCGACCTCCGCGTCGGGGACCGACTGGGTGACCAGTCCGAGGCTCGCTGCCTCGACGCCGTCGAAGCTGTTGCCGGTGAGGAAGGCGAGGGAGGCGGCGCGGTCGGTCAGTCGGGGGATCACGGTCAGCGAGATCGTCGCGGCGGCCAGGCCGAGGCGGACCTCGGTGAGGGCGAAGGTCGCGCTGTGGCCGGCGATACTGATGTCGGAGGCGGCGACGATACCGATCCCGCCGGCCCGTACCGGTCCGGCGACCCGGGTGACGACCGGCTTGGAGTTCGCCACGATCGCGCGCTGGACGTCGACCATCCGCTGCGCGCCGACCTTCATCCCGACCGATGTCGCCTCGGACAGATCCGCCCCGGAGCAGAACACGTCCAGCGCCGACCGGATCACGATCGCCCGGACGGCGTCGTCCCGGTCAGCCGTCTCCAGGTGAGCCAGCAGCTCGCTGGTCAGCTGCTGGGAGAGCGCGTTCTTGTTGTCCGGCGAGTCGAGCGTGATCGTCGCGATGCCGTCGACAACCGCCAGGTGCACGAGTTCCGTCATGGAACCCATCCTGCCTGCTCAGCCGAGATACAGGCAGAACGGGTGACCATCTGGGTCGAGCATCACACGAACCCGCTCCTGCGGCTGGAACTCCGGCAACTCCGCCCCGCACCCGACAGCATGCGCGACCGCCTCGTCGAGCGAGTCCACCTCGAGATCAAGGTGGAGCTGCATCTGTGGCTTCCCCCGCTCAGCCGGCCAGACCGGACGCTCGTACAGATCCTCACGCTGGAAGGCAAGGTTGTACCCCGCCTCCTCCGACGGCGCCAGACTGACGAAGTCGGAGTCGTCGTCCGACGGATACAACGTCCACCCGAGCAACCGCTGATAGAACTCCGCCAACGCCTTCGGATCAGGCGAGTTGAGCACCACACCAAACCAATGAGCTTTCGTCCTGAGTGCCATGGATCCACCATGGCACTCGGCACCGACAAAGTCAGTTGGCGTCGGCGTAGGCCGGGGAGAGTTCCCGGGCCAGGTGTTCGATGAAGAGGCCTACGTCGGTGACGATGCCTCGGGCCTGGGCGGAGCCCCGGTCGGCGAGCTTGGTGACGGTGGCTGGGTTGATGTCCACACAGGTGAGCGGGACCGACGCGGGCAGGATGTTGCCGGTGGCAACCGAGTGGAGCATGGTCGCGGCCATCAGGCAGTAGCCGACGCCTTCGAGTTCGGCGCGCATCGCTCGCTGGCCGGCCAGTACGTCGGTGTAGACGTCCGGCAGCGGGCCGTCGTCGCGGACCGAGCCGACCAGGACGAACTTGTTGCCCTTCTTGACCAGGGCGTGCATCACGCCAGAGGTCAGTACGCCGGACTCGACGGCCGCGGCGATCGAGCCGGCCTTGCGGATCGTGTTGATCGCCCGGATGTGGTGCTCGTGCCCGTGCTCGACCCCGCGGCCGCGGGCCAGGTCGACGCCGAGCGACGTACCGTACAAGGACGACTCGATGTCGTGGGTGGCCAGCGCGTTGCCGGCGAACATGACGTCGACGAAACCCGCCTCGACGATCGCGACCATGGCCGGCGCGGCGCCGGTGTGGACGATGCCCGGGCCGCCGACCCAGAGCACCTTCAGCCCGGCTGCCTTCGCCTCGCGCATGCCCTCGGCGACCTGCTTGACCAGGACGCCCTGCGGCTTCTCGCTGGACACGTCCGACTCCATGAAGCCGAACGACTCCTCGTCGTGGGTGACGATCGGCGGAGTGACCTTGACGCCCTGGGCGCTGGAGATGATCCGCATCCCGGCCTTCACCTCGGACATCGGGATGGTCCGGACGTCCTCGCCCTCGACCAGCAGGCCGCAGTCCATCTCGGGGTTGCGGACCGGTACCCAGTGGCCGTTGAGGCGGACGCTGGTGGGCAGGTTCGTGGTCGAGTAGAAGCCGTCCGGGAAGACGCCGTCCTGGAGTACTTCGGAGATCTCCGGCGTACCGGGGTTGACCAGGTTCGCGCCCTTGGTCTGGATCCGCATCAGCAGGCGCTGGAGCGCTTCCTCGTCCTCGGCGCCGACGGTCATCCGGACGGTGGACGGGTCGTCCTTGTCGTAGCCGAGGTCGAACTTGTCCAGCGTGTACTCGCCGCCGTACCCGCGGATGTCGTCGAGGACCCGGGACAGCAACCCGGTATCCATCAGGTGGCCGGTGATCTCGACCGTCTCGGTGACCTGCACGGGTGCCTCCTTCGGCTCCATCTCGTCGGATTGTCCGACGATCTGCAGCCTAACGGCTAGACGACGGCGCCATCGTCCGGGGTGTCCTCCGGTGGCAGCCGGTCCTTCATCCGGATCACCAGGGTGAGGAATCCGCCGATGAACCCGACCACCGCCAGCGTGGTGATCCGTCCCGTCCCGAAGTCGAGCAGCGCCGCCAGAATCAGCAGCACCGGCCCACCGATCAACCCGAGCCAAGCAGCCCGGCTGATCCAGTCCAGCTTCGGTCCCTTCGGCGGCTCCGGCGGCACGAAATGATCATGATGATCCTCTTGCCGCCGGGCCGGGGGCTCCTCCGGCGGATCCTCATCGGTGTCCCCGACGATCAACCCGGCCGGTACGTCGATGAGCGGCTCGTACGACCCCTCCTCGACATCCTCACTCACCGGCCACCGCGGCACCGGAGTCGCGTCATGCCCCTCAGCCGACGGCAGATTGAACTGCTCCACCAAAGACGCCCACTCGGCATCCTCGGTACTCCGGGCAATGACCCCCCGGGCCCTGACCTCGGCCGCAGCATCGACGAAGATCTCGTCGAACCCGACGGGAATCCGCGGGGGAGCGGCTTCGTCAGCCATCGCCGGCGCCGGTGCGGCCGACTCGGCGACGGCGGTGCTTTCCGGGTCGGTAGCGGCCTCAGCGTCAGTTTCAGCTGATTCCTTGGGTACGTCGTCCGCCTGCGCGGCCTGGCGCGGAGCCTTGGTGTACGCCGCGATGTCCGCCTCGGCCAGGGCGTTGAGGACTGGTTCGGCGATCTGGGGGTCTATGCCGCCCATCGACGTGTAGGTCGACGCGGTCAGGCCGTTGTCACGCATCGGCGGTCACCCGGTGGATGAAGGAGGTGGAGTCGGCGAAGATGCGGGGTGCGTCGTTGTCCAGAGTGGCCACGTGGTAACTGTCCTCGAGCAGGGTCTCGGTCACGTCGCGGGACGAGATCGACGCCAGGATCGACCGGCCCGAGCTCGGTTCCACGACATGATCGACAGTACTGCGGAAAAGCAGCACCGGCTGGGTGACTTTGGCCAGATCCGCCCGGGTGATCGTCCAGAGCTGCGAGAGCGAGTGGAGCGCGCGCAACGGCATCCGGGAGTAGGCGCCCTCGTCGACGCCGGGCTTCTTGATGTCGTTCGAGATGCCGGGGAACGACGGGACGAGCCGCTGCAGCACCGGGAGCAGCACGAGCCGCTTGTCGTCGGTCTGCACAGACGGGTTGACCAGGATCACACCCGAGATGTCCTCGCCGTGCTGCTCGGCGAGCCGTAGTACCAGGCATCCGCCCATCGACAGCCCGGCCACGAACACCCGGTCGTGCTCCTTGCGCAGGCGCTCCAACTCGTTGTCCAGTACGGCGTACCAGTCCTGCCAGCGGGTGTTGTTCATCTCCTGCCAGGTCGTCCCGTGCCCGGGCAACCGCGGTACGGCGACCCCGAAGCCCTCGGCCGCCAGGTGCTCGGCGAACGGCCGCATCGACCGTGGCGAGCCGGTGAAGCCGTGGCTCAGGAGCACCCCGGTCGCGGCGTTCGCACCGGATCCTGGGCTGCGGAACTCCTCCGCATGAGCTTGCACTGCCACGGGTACTCCTCGACGGTCGGACGGATCCAGCAGATGCCAATGGTCGCAGCCACGGAGCCACCCGCCCACCCCGGCATGAGTGTCGTGATCGACATCGCACCCAGTCTGCAACCACGGGACAACACAGAGTGCAACCCGCCTATTCCTGGCGGTCACGTTGCTTCTGGAGGATGGTGGACCGTAGGCTCTCGGCCGAGTGACGGAGGTGAAGGCGTTGCTGTACCTGTTCCTCAGGCGGTTTTTCGTCGGACCGATTGCGAAGCTCCTCTTCCGTCCCAGGGTCGAGGGGCTGGAGAACATTCCCTCGACCGGGCCGGCGCTGCTGGTGAGCAACCACCTGGCGTTCACCGATTCGGTGTTCCTGCCGGTGGCGGTGCCGCGGCAGATCGTCTTCCCGGCGAAGTCGGAGTACTTCACCGCGCCCGGGCTGAAGGGCCGCCTGATGGCGACCTTCTTCCGCTCGGTCGGCCAGATCCCGATCGACCGCTCGGGTGGCCGCGCGTCGCTGGCCGCGCTGAACATCGGGCTGGAGATCCTCGCCAAAGGTGAGCTGTTCGGCATCTACCCCGAGGGCACCCGCTCGCCCGACGGCCGGCTCTACAAGGGCAAGACCGGCGTGGCCCGGATGGCGATCGTGGCCGGCGTGCCGGTCATCCCGGTGGCGATGATCGACACCGAGAAGCTCAACCCGCCCGGCTCGGTCTGGCCGAAGTTCCTGATCCGCGAGCCCGGCCGCCGGCTGCCCCGGCTGATCCGCCCGGGCGTGTCGATCGGCAAACCGCTCGACTTCTCCCGGTACGAGGGGATGGAGCGCGACCGCTTCGTGCTGCGCTCGGTCACCGACGAGATCATGTACGCCTTGATGGAGCTGTCCGGCCAGGAGTACGTCGACATGTACGCCGAGAAGGCCAAGGAACTCATCAAGGCCGGCGAGTCGGTCGACGACCACATCAAGCCCCGCCTCGGCGACACCAAGGCATCCTGACCGACCTCCGATGGAGAACGAACTCAACGTCCTGGGCGAGGCGCTCCAGGAGTGCGGCACCGATCCGGTCACCGGCTTCTATCGCGACGGCTGCTGCAGCACCGGCCCTGAGGATCTCGGCAGTCATACCGTGTGCGCGGTGATGACGACGGAGTTTCTGACTCATCAGGCGTCGATCGGCAACGATCTGTCCACGCCCCGGCCGGAGTTCGGCTTCACCGGCCTGCGCCCGGGGGACCGGTGGTGTGTCGTCGCGGTCCGCTGGCTTCAGGCGTACCACGCGGGTGCGGCAGCGCCGATCGTCCTCGCGTCCAGCCACCACCGAGCGCTCGAGACGATTCCGCTGAGCGTCCTGCGGGAGCACGCGGTCGACGTCCCACCGGACCTCAGCTCGCTCAGCTAGCCGGGGAGGTTTCTCGCCTCCGGTGGGGAGGATGTTGCCCCCGAATGGGGGTATTTGCCTCCCCGGATCCGGACAGGATCCTCCCCAAGCGCACAGGTGGGGGAGCAGAGGCGAGGGGCGCCGGTCCAACCGCGGTGGCGCAGGGCGGTCACCACCTGGGCTGCGGTCTCGCAGGGGTGGCTGACGAGCTGGTACCCGAACCGCAACGTGAGCTTCCCGCTCGTCGCAGCGGCGTTGTCCCGGCTCATGTCACGCCAGCGGGACAGCGCGTCGGAGTGGCCGAGCCGGCCGTCGAGTTCGACGATCACGCCGTACGGCGAATACTCGACGTCGCGATAGACGACTCGCGTCGAAGGGCTGGCCGGGGGAGTGGTCGTGGACTCGGCCGTGCCGGAGTGGTCAGCCGTGGTGGAGTCGGCAGCTGTGACGGCTCTTACCTGGCGGTCGGCAGTGGGCAGGCCGTGAGCGCGCTCGACCCGGCGCAGGTAGCACTGTTCGAGGAACGACTGCACACCGTCCACAGCGTCGAGCAGGATCTGCCGGATGCCGTCTCGACCGGCCAGCTGCCCGAGCGATTCCAGCTCGGCCAGCAGCCGTTGTGGAGTGGTCCGGCGCTGGCGACAGGCGTCCAGGAGCATTGCTGCCTGCCGTGCGGTCTCTCGTTCCCGGCTCGCGGTCGTCAACAGGGCGACCTCCAGCCGTACGGTCGGTGGCTTGCGGGTTGGATGCAACCGCGCATCGAGTTCGCGCCAGCGGGTCACCCGAATCTTTCCCCGGCGGTCGAGGCGACGCGCGTGGGGTACGGCCAGGTGGATCGGGTCGTTGTCATCCCAGTCGCCTTCCAACCCGTAGTACCGGAGCGCGGTCTTGCCGGTCAGGGCAGCCTCCGGTCCGCAGGCGAGCCAGGCAGCCCACATCCTGGTTTCCCACGGCAACGGACCGGTGAAGTCGACATACACGCCGTGATGCACCCGCTGCAGTTGCCGCACCCGGCACCTGCGCTGGAGCACCTTGTCGGTGATCCCGTGCGCCAACGCTTGCGTCCGGCTGAAGGCCCCCTTCTGCCGCTGCCGCAACTCCACGAACAACCGAACCGACTCATCACCCCCACCCCTCAACGCCGCCCCCACTCGCCCCTGCTGATCGTTCTCCACACAGACAAGATGCCCTCGACCCACCACCCGCGGCGCCCCCTTTTCCTGGCCCTGTGGACACCCCAGCCCGGGGAGGATTTTGGCCGGTGCCGGGGTGGATCTTGCCCCCGGAGCGGGGTATTTCCCTCCCCAAGTGGGGCTGGCGGCGGGCGCGACTGGCGGGGGCGGGGTGGACGGGGTGAGACGGCTGGGCAGAGGGTGAGACGGCTGGAATAGGCTGGGGACATGCAATTTGCGACGTTGAGTGCGGGGGAAGTGCCTGGGGTTCCTACTCTGGACGAGCTGCGGGCCTTGAAGCCGTTGCAGCAGCCGGAGTGGCCGGATCAAGAGGCGCTGGAACACGTCATCGGGCAGCTCAGGACGTTGCCGCCGCTGGTGTTCGCCGGTGAGTGCGACGACCTGACCACCAAGATCGGTGCGGTGGCGCGCGGTGAGGCGTTCCTGCTGCAGGGTGGCGACTGCGCGGAGACGTTCGACGGGGTGACCGCCGAGAACATCCGGGCCAAGCTCCGGGTGCTGCTGCAGATGTCCGTCGTGCTCCAGTACGCCGCGAGCGTGCCGGTCGTGAAGGTCGGGCGGATCGCCGGGCAGTACGCGAAGCCCCGCAGCTCCGGCGACGAGACGCGCAACGGCGTGACGCTGCCGTCGTACCGGGGTGACGCCGTGAACGGGCTGGACTTCACGCCGGAGTCGCGGATCCCAGACCCGCAGCGGCTGCGAGGCGTCTACAACGCGGCCGCCGCGACGCTGAACCTGACCCGCGCGTTCACCACCGGTGGGTACGCCGACCTGCACCAGGTGCACGCCTGGAACACCGACTTCGTGAAGTCCTCGCCCGTCGGGCAGCGCTACGAGCAGCTGGCCGGTGAGATCGAGCGGGCGCTCGCCTTCATGCGCGCCTGCGGGGCGACCGCCGACGAGTTCAAGACGGTCGACTTCTACGCCTCCCACGAGGCGCTCATCCTCGAGTACGAACACGCCCTGACCCGGATCGACTCGCGCACCGAGCTGCCGTACGACGTGTCCGGCCACCTGCTCTGGGTGGGGGAGCGGACCCGTCAGCTGGACGGCGCGCACATCGAGTTCCTGTCGACGTTGAGCAACCCGCTGGGCGTGAAGATCGGCCCGACCACGACCCCGGAGTACATCCGGGCCCTGATCGACAAGCTGAACCCGAAGGGGATCGAGGGCCGGCTGACCTTCATCACCCGGATGGGCGCGGGCAAGATCCGCGCCGGGCTGCCGCCGCTGCTGGAGGCGGTCCGCGACCACGGCTCGCCGGTCGCGTGGGTGTGCGACCCGATGCACGGCAACACCTACGAGACGCCGAACGGCTACAAGACCCGCAACTTCGACGACGTGATCGACGAGGTCCAGGGCTTCTTCGACGCGCACGAGCAGGTCGGCACCTGGCCGGGCGGCATGCACATCGAGCTCACCGGCGACGACGTCACCGAGTGCCTCGGCGGCGGCGAGGAACTGGTCGCCGAAGATCTCGTCAACCGCTACGAGACCGCCTGCGACCCCCGCCTCAACCGCCACCAGTCCCTCGAACTGGCCTTCCTCGTCGCCGAACGCCTCCGCGGCGCCCGCGCATGATCCGGTACTACGCAACGCCGGCGCCCGCCTCGATGGCCGGGACGGCGACGGGAGCGGAGGCGGCATGATCGACCTTCGCTCCGACACGGTGACCAAGCCGTCCGCGGGGATGCTGGCCGCGATGACCAGCGCCCCTCTCGGCGACGACGTGTACGGCGAGGATCCCACGGTCACCGAACTCGAGGAGACGGTCGCCGCGCTGCTCGGGCATGAGGCCGGGCTCTTCACCGTGACCGGGTCGCTGGCCAACATCCTCGGCGTCCGGGCGCTCGTCCCACCCGGCTCCGAGGTGCTCTGCGAGGCGAGCGCCCACATCGCCCGCGCCGAGCTCGGCGCCCACGCGGCGATCAGTGGCGTCACCACCCGCACCTGGAGCGCCCCAGCCGGCCAGATCGACCTCGAGCAGATCCGCACCCTGATCGCCCCCGACCTCGGCCCGTACTTCGTCCAGACCGCAGCCGTCTCGGTCGAGAACACCCACAACTTCGGCGGCGGCGCCATCCAGCGCTCGTACGACGCCCTGGCCGACGAGCTCGACTCGATCGGCATGCCCCTCCACCTCGACGGCGCTCGCCTCTGGAACACATCGGTCGCCTCAGGCATCTCGCTGAAGGCCTACGCCTCCCGAGCGGCCGCCGCCAGCGTCTGCCTCTCGAAGGGCCTAGGCGCCCCCGTCGGCTCCGTCCTGGTCGGCTCGACCGAGCTCATCAAGGAAGCACGAGTCTGGCGCAAACGCCTGGGCGCGGGCTGGCGCCAAGCCGGCGTACTGGCCGCCGCCGGCCTCTACGCGATCAACCACAATGTCGAGCGCCTGGCCGAAGACCACGCCAACGCCCGCCAGATCGCCGAACTCCTCGCCGACGCTGCCCCCGGCTCGGTCAAACCCGACCAGGTCGACACCAACATCGTCGTCGCCGACCTCGCCGGCACGGACCACTCCGTCGCCGAGGTTGTGGCAGCCGCCGAGGCAGCCGGCCTACGAGTTGGCGGCGTCGGCGCCACCCAGCTACGGGTCGTCACCCACCTCGACGCCTCAGCCGAGGACTGCCGGACCGCGGCAGAGATCCTGGCCCGCATCCTCAGCTGAGCCCACCGGACCACGGCGGCGACCTCAGCTGAAGCGGTGAAGTGACCTCACTCACCGTGGGCAGGGAATTGCGAGCAGATAGTTTATGTTTAAATTGTTTCGTGACTGACTTCAAGGTTCTCGGTATCTCCGGCAGTCTCCGCGCCGGCTCCCTCAACACCGCGTTGCTGCGGGCCGCGCAGAAGTTCGCGCCCGACGGTGTGGACATCTCGATCTACGAGGGCTTGGCCGACCTGCCCTGGTACGACGGCGACCTCGACACCCCCGAGAACCTGCCGGCCCAGGCGCGCCGGCTCCGCGAGGAGATCGCGGCCCACGACGGGCTGCTGATCGCGACCCCGGAGTACAACTACTCGATCCCCGGCGGACTGAAGAACGCGATCGACTGGGCCTCGCGCCCGTCGGCGACCTCGGTCCTGCTGCACAAGCCGATCGCGATCATGGGCGCCGCCCCGACCAACTTCGGTACCGTCCGGGCCCAGCTCGCGCTCCGGCAGGCGTTCCTCTGGACCCACTCGGACGTCGTCGTGAAGCCCGAGGTGATGGCGTTCCGTGCCCACGAGCGCTTCGACGAGGGCGCCAACCTGATCGACGACGACACGATCAAGCTGGTGCAGGGGCTGCTGGACGCCCTCAAGGCGAAGATGGAAAACCCCGCGAGATAGGCTTCAAGCAGTCGGGTCACAGCGTTCGGGGAGAGCCGTGCGAGAGATCGTCGTGTTCAGTGGCAGTGCCCATTCCAGCCTTGCTCAGCAGATCTGCACCGATCTCGGTGTGGACCTGTCGCCGGTGGAGATCCACCGGTTCAGCAACGACTGCCTACAGGTTCAGTTGCAGGTGAACTGCCGCCAGCGCGATGTCTACATCGTTCAGCCGCTGGTTCCGCCGACCCAGGAGCACCTGATGGAGCTGCTCCTCATGATCGACGCGGCCAGGGGCGCCTCGGCGGCTCAGATCACCGCCGTGATGCCGCACTACGCCTATGCGCGCTCGGACAAGAAGGACGCCTCGCGGATCTCGATCGGCGCCCGTCTGGTCGCCGACCTGCTCGTCGCGGCCGGTGTCGACCGGGTGCTGACGATGACGTTGCACGCACCCCAGGTGCACGGGTTCTTCTCGGTGCCGGTCGACCACCTGACCGCGATCGGCGTACTGGCCGAGCACTTCCGCGGTACCGACCTCACGAACACAGTCGTCGTCAGCCCCGACCTGGGCAATGCGAAGACGGCGACCCAGTTCGCCCGGCTGCTCGGCCTGCCGGTAGCCGCGGGCAGCAAGCAGCGGCTCTCGGACGACCGGGTGGTGATCGACGCGATCGTCGGCGACGTGGCCGGCAAGAAGGCGATCGTCCTGGACGACGAGATCGCCACCGGCGGCTCGATCATCGAGCTGCTGGACCGGTTGAAGGACCTCGGCTGTACGCAGGCCGCCGTCGCCACCACGCACGGACTGTTCGCCGGCAAGGCGGTCGAGCGGTTGCGGTCGCACCCGTCGATCACCGAGGTGATCAGCACCGACACCGTGCCGCGCCCGGACGGCTTCCCCGAGCTGCAGGTCAGCTCGGTGTCCGGCCTGTTCGCCGAGGCGATCAAGCGGATCCACGACGGCGAGTCGGTCAGCAGCCTCTTCGACGGCGTCGACCCGACCCACGCGCCGCCGCAACCCAAGCTGCCCTTCTAGAAATCGACCCGCATCACAAACCGCCGCAACGTCGGGTGGCTGACTTCCTTGAAGCCGGCCTCCTCGAAGACGCTGTAGTGCCCGACGTGCAGCTCACCCCACGGCACGTCCTTTCCGGCCGCCGGCATCATCGGATACCCCTCCAGCGCCCGGGCCCCACGCGAGCGGGCGTAGTCGATCGTCGCGCGAGCCATCCCGTAGCTGACCCCGCGCCGCCGGTACCCGGACCGCGTGACGAAGCAGGTGATGACCCAGACCGAGTCGTCCTCCTTGTCCTCGTCGCGACCCTTCCACGGCACCGGCGTACGCCCGAACAGCCGCGGGTACGCCGTCCGCGGCTCAACCGCACACCACCCGACCGGCTCGTCATCCAGATAGGCCACCAGCCCACTCGTCTGCTTGGCTCCCGGGTTGTCGCAGTTGGTCTGCTCCCGCATCAGCCCGGCCCGCTCGGGCTCGGTGGTCACCGCCCACATCCACCCGCGTGTCTTGAACCGCTGGCAATGACACTGCCCGGCATCGCTGTCGCCCAAGACGAGCTGCAGGTCCTCCCACGACGCCTCGTTGGCCAGCCGGAAGGTCAACTGGTCCGCAACGGAGTCGAGCGTCATCGCGGTGGCTCTTCACCGGTCAGCCCGTCCACCGCCTCGCGGATCAGGTCCGCGTGGCCGGCATGGCGGGCGTACTCCTCGATCAGGTCGATCAGGAGCCGCCGCAGCGTCGGCGTCTCGCCACGAGAGTTCTTGTACTGCGCCAAGCTGTCCAGCCCGCCCTCTGCCAGTACTCCGGCGACGGCTGCTCGCGAGCGGTCGGCCGCCGCGTTCCAGAGCGCGTAGATCTCCTCGGCGGTGTCGTCGGGGGCCGAGTGCCACTCCCAGTCGGGGTCGGCGTCCCAGTCGACCGCGTCCCACGGCGCTCCCAGTTCCGTTCCGGTCAGGCGGTGGGTGAAGTACTCGTCCTCGCACAGCGCCAGGTGCTTCATCAACCCGCCGAGTGTCATCGTCGACGGCGGGTGGGACTTCTGCAGGCCGGCGGAGTCCAGGCCGCCGCACTTCCAGGCGAAGATCGCGCGCTGCCGCTCCAGCGAGCCGAGCATCGTCTCGAGTTCGGTCCCCGCGATCGGCGCCTCGTGTGGGAGGTCGTAGTTAGTCATGGTTCTGGACGTTAATATCCAATGCGGACGTTCTGCGTCCGGGAAGGGAGGTTGACTGGTGATCGTGGACGAACTGAGCCCGACGGCGAAGGCGCTGATGGCGCTGGAGCTGATCCAGGACAACCCCGGAATCAGCGGTGAGCGCCTCGGCCAGCGGCTCGGCGTCACGGACCGCGCCGCCCGCCGGTACGTCGGGATCCTCCGCGAAGCCGGCATCCCCATCGTGTCCACCCCAGGCCGGTACGGCGGGTATCGCGTCGGCCGCGGCTTCCGCCTCCCACCGTTGATGTTCTCCACCGCCGAAGCACTCGGGCTGATGATGGCCGCGCTAGAAGGCCATCACCGAGCCTCGGACCCGGAAGACCCGGCCGGCAGCGCCCTCAACAAGATCATCCGCGTACTACCCAAGCCGGTCGCTGAGCCCGCCGAGTCGATGCGCCGCATCATCACCCCACGCCAAGCAGCCGAAGGCACCTACCCCAACCCCGAGACGACCGCAGCCCTGGTCCAAGCCTGTACGGCGGCCCGCCGGCTGCGCATCGGCTACACCAGGGGAGACCGCGACCCGATCACGATGGACGTCGATCCCTGGGCCGTCTCCGTCCGCCAAGGCCTGTGGTACCTGCTCTGCTGGTCGCACACCAAGGACGCCCAGCGAGTACTCCGCGTCGACCGCGTCACCACGACGGAGCTGATGGACGAGACCTTCGACCCACCGGAGGTCCTCGATCCGATCGCCGCCATCGAGGACCACTTCGCCCAGGGCTGGCGCTACGCCATCGAGGTGGTGATCGACGCGCCGCTCGCCGACATCGTGCTCGCCCGCAAACTCGGCCGGCTCGAGCCGATCGACGAGACCCACACCCGGCTGATCGGAAGTACCGACGAGCCGGACTGGTACGCCTACCGCCTCGCGTCGCTCGAAGCGACCTTCTCGGTGATCGAGCCACCCGAGCTTCGCGAGGCACTCCACACCCTCGGCCAACGCATCCTCAAAGCCTCCGAAGGCTAAGAAGCACAAGCGAGCGACGCCGTTCCCCAATCGGCATGATCGCTGTTCTTCCCGTCGCCGCCGTCCGTGGTCGACAACGTCAGCCGCTTGATCCCGCTGACGTCGAGATCCAGATGAGTGGCGGTATCACCGGAGCGGATGACCGGAGTACTGGCCAGCGTCCTGCCATCGCCGACCACCACGAAAGTGACCGAACCTTCGGCCGACTCGACGTCGTCATCGATCCCGACGTCGGCCACGAACCGCGTGCAAGCACCACCGAGCCAAGTGGTCAGCGAGCTCGCCGCGTGCGAACCGATGCCCTTGGCAAACGTCTTGCCCGCGATCGACAGGGTCGCCGGCGGCAGGTCCCCGCCGTGACTGCGATCCCGCTGCTGTGGGCGGCCGTACCCGTTGGTCTCGTTCATCCACGGTTGATCACTCACGTACGTCGAACCCCGCGGGGCAGGAGGCGCTGCGAAGACCGGCGCCGCCCCGGCCGAGTGGATCGCCCGCCCGTCTGCCGTCGTGTAGTCACCGGCGACCACCAGCTCGAGATCACCCCGAGCGCCACCCGAGTCGAGCCGCAGCGACCAGCTCGCCGTCACGCTCTCCCCGTTGTTCATCCGGTTCCGCACCACCGGCGCACCCGCAACCAGCGTCCATCCGGCCGGTACCTCCGGAGCCAGCGTCAGATCGCGCACCGGCCCATTGGCCTGAACGGCGAACACCCCTTGCACGCTCACTGTCTCACCCGTCGCCACCTCGCCGGCCGAAGCAGTCACCGTGACCTTCGTCGTCGGAACGGCCGGACGCGCCTGATCGCAAGTCGTGAGCCCAGTGGAGTACGGACAAGCCTGCAAGGCAAAGCCGCCATGGTTGCCAACAGCAATCGCCAGCTGGTCGGTTTCCTTGCGCACGGACGAGGACCTGGCAAGCTGAGCGCCGTTGTCAGTGATCACCTCGACGAGCCACTGCTGCGTACCGCCAAGAAACGTCAGCGGTACTGCGAAAGTGCTCGCCCCACCCGCCGTGATCCCACCGGCGAACCACCTCGTCCCACTCCGTCGAGCCATCACCACCTGACTACCAGGCGCTCCCGCGACCAGTCGCGTGTCATCCCACGTCGTCGGCAGCTGACCGAGGAATCGCGCACCCTCGGGCTGCGACGCCAATTCCTCCGGCGAGCTGACGACATGTGTCCAGGCCGATTCGTAGACGACCGGGAGGGCGAGCTCGTGCGCATTGGTGGTCTGCGGCTTCGGGTTGGCCGCTGTCGCGAACCGGGTCGGCGTGTAGTCCATCGAGCCGATCACGTTCCGGGTGAACGGCAGGATCGTGTTGCGCGACGCGTTCAGCCCGTTCTCCTCGCCGCGGACGCCCTCCATCGTCATCAGGTGCGGCCAGGTCCGGGCCAGTCCGTGCGGCACCGTCGAGCCGTGGAAGTTGATCATCAGCTTGTACTTCGCGGTGTCGGCGAGGATCGCGTCGTACCACTGGTAGCGCGCCTGGGTGTCGGACTCCATGAAGTCCACCTTCACGCCTTTGATGCCCCAGGCAACCAGCTTCGGGAACCAGTCGTCGCGCTGGGCCTGCGTCTGCAGGTTGGTCCAGTGGAACCAGACGAGTACGTCGACACCGCGGGCACGGGCGTACCGGGTCAGCTCAGGCAGCCAGGCCGCGCTCCAGCCTTCGTCGACGAGGATGTACTTGAAGCTGTTCTTCGCGGCCGCGTCGACGTAGGCCTTCTGGCGTTCGAAGTCGCGTGGACTGTTGTTCTCGGCGAGCCAGGACCAGGACGAGAGGCCGGGTCTGATCCAGCTGGTGTCGGTGAAGCGGGCCGGGTCGGCGAGGTCGTCGACGAGGGTCGAGGCGGTGACGGTGGGGAGGTCGCCGACGATCATCGTTCGCCAGGTGGTTGCCAAGGGCCCCGATGATGCGACTTGTGGGTCGGCCAGCTGGACGTCGTACCGGATGGAGCCTTGGGTGTGGGTGAGGCGCGCGCCGGAGTACCGGCCGTCGAGTCCTGATTCGGCCAGTAGTGCGTAGTTGGCTCCGGTGCGGAACAGTGCGGGGTGGCCGAACTGGCCGGTCGGTGCGGTGGCGGCGGTCGCTTGGGCGTGCTCGTTCTCGTGTTGCGGGCTGTACGGCTGCAGCCAGTTGGTCGCGTCGGCGGCGAACTCGTAGCCCCCGGTCTCGCGTTGGACGGTGACCGGGCCGGGCAGCTCATACCGGAAGGCGACGCCGTCGTCGGACACCCGGACGACCAACGCGAACGACCCGCTCGAGTTGCCGAAGGTCAGCCGGCTCTCCTGCTGGAACACGGTCCGGTCCCGCTGCTTCCCGGTCGTCATCCGGTACGACGACCGCAGCGTCTGGTGGGTCTCCGAGGTCAGCGCCAGGTTCTCGGACAGGTCACCGGCAGCGGTCAGTACGCCGAGGTCCGCGACGCTGACCACCGTGGCGCCCTTCGAGCTGACGTCGAGGCGGAGCTTGCCCCCGGTCGACTGCACGGTCGCGCCGACGCCGCCCACACCGGGCAGCACCCAACTCTGGTCAGCGGCCTGCGCCGGCACCCCAGGAACCATCAGCACAAGTGGCAACAACAACTTGAACATTGAGCATCCTCACGATCGGTGAACGGGCGGGTACACCAAGTCGCGATCACGCTAGGAGCTAATGTTGATTACTGCAAGATGCCGTGCGGAAATGTCGGATTCCCGCCTACCCGAGCTCGAGGGTCGTCGTCGCGAAGATCCCCGCCTGATCGACGACCGGCGGCGGACCACCGGCATACATCCGCGCACACTCGAAGGTCGGGCTCAGCCCGAGGCGGGTGGCCAACCTGATCGCTGCCGCGTTCACATCCGGTACGTCGAGCGCGATCTCCTCGCCCGAGGTCGCGAGCCTGCCCACGACGGCCTCCGCGATGCCCTCCGACGCTGCATAGAGCGGGCCGATCCGCGCGCCGCTGTCAGTAGGCCGCAGCACCCCGAAGCCGACAAGCTCATCGTCCTTGACCGCAGCCACCGACCGGTGCCCAGGCAACCCCACCCAGACCGAAAGAAACGCCTCCCGCTCCGCCGGAAAGAACCGCCGATCGTAATCAGCCACCTGCCGAAACGGCAGCGACCGCCCATCCACCAACTCAACCCCGGCCGGCACTGAACCAGTCCCAACGGTTGGCACACCCGAGTAGCGCACGTGGTTGAGGGCGTGTTTGAAGCCGGATTTCCGGTAGTTGTCTTGCTGGTCGACTACTCCGTCGAGACCGACTGTGCGCTCAGCCAGATGCGCCATCACCGCCTGCCAGAGTGCGATCCCATAGCCCTGCCCCCGCACCTCCGGTCGAGCGATGTAGAACCCGAGGAACCCGTAGTCCCGCCCGTACCGAACCCCAGAGCAACAAACGATCGGCGAACCGTCCACCCGCCCGACCAGGAACCCCGCAGGATCCGCGGCCCCGAACGCCAACATGTCCGAGACCCCCGGATCCCATCCCTCGTCAGCAGCCCACTGCCGCATCATCACAAGCTCCGCCGCACTGGCCGCCGAGATCCCCAGGTCGCTCATGCACCCGAGCCTATTTCACCCTTCGCAGCAAAGTCTGTGTAACCACTCCGGCTCATGCCACCAGTACTCCGGGTCATGCGCGTGCGCCTGCGACGCGGTCAGTGGCTGCGGAGTGTTGCCTGCGGCAACCAGCGCCGGCGCCACCTGCTGACCCGTGAACGGCGCGAGCAACTGGTCCACGGTGTGCAAGCGACCACCCACCATCACCTGCTGAACCGCGGCCGCCTGCGTGATGTCCGCCAGCGGATTCCCCCGCACGAACGACAGATCGGCCTGCGCGCCCGCCCGAACAACCCCGAGCTTGTCCTCCAGCGCCAGCCACTTCGCCGGATTCCGCGTCGCCGTCGTCAGCGCCTCGTACGGCGTGAAGCCACCCGCGACCATCGACCGCAGGTTGGCATGCAGCGAGATCGCGGGATTGTCCAACGGCGAATCCGTACCGGAGATCACCAGCCCACCACCCCGGTGAATCCGCAACACCATGTCCACGTTCCCCGCCAGCAACGCTCGCGTCGTCACCCCGGCCGGCCCAGCAGCCGCCTGCACCTTGGCCTGCAACGCGGCGTACTCCCACGCCGGATACAGCGTCGTCGTCCGCACATCGTTCACCAGCGACGGATCATCCACATGCGCCATCGTCGAGTTGAACAACGTCGGCGTCACCGACAACCCGGCCTTGGTGAACAGCGTCACGACATCGCCGTACGCCCGCCCGAGCCGGCTCACGGTATGCGAGTAGCCGAGCCGATTCGTCGCCCCCGTGTGCTCCATCCCGTCCATCCCGAGATGCTCAGCCGGGTAAAGATAATGCGACGACAACTGCAGCCCGAGCCGATGAACCGCGGCGATCACCCGCCGCTGATACTCGAGCGGCAACCGCACATACGTCTTCACCAGGTCGTACGCGAGCCCCTCGACCCGATCGAGCTCCAGGCCCAGCTGCCGCAACGACAGCGTCGGCCGCATGAAGTTGTAGTACACCCGCGACCCGTCGATCGCCTCACCCGTCGCGAAGTACCGCGGCCCGGTCAGCGACCCGTGCGAGAGCGCTTCCCGAGTCTCCTGCATCTGGTACGCCGGATCGCCCGGCGACCGCGTCGTCGTCACCCCGTAGGACAGCCAGACGTTCCCCTGCCGCGACCCCCAAGCGCGCCCACGCAGATGCCAGTGCACATGCGCATCGATCAGCCCGGGCATGACGGTCAGCCCACTCGCGTCGATGTCCGCCTTGCCGTGATGCGGCCGGACCGCTGCGATCCTCGACCCGTCCACAACGACATCGACGTCCTGTCGCAGCTCCTTCGCCCGCCCGTCCCAGACCGCGCCGGCGTGGATCGTCACGAGCTGGTTGACCTTCGCGCGCTGCCACTGCAGGTCGAGCTTGACGGTCTGCGGCCGCGAGCCCCGCAGGTCCGTACGGCGTAGTTGCCCGTTGTGCAGGTAGAGCAGCGTCCGATCGTCTTGCCAGACAGGCGAATCGGTCGCCTCGTCAGTGATCGCTCGTGGGTTGCCGGTGAAGCGGCCGCGACGGTCGACCGGTGCGACGTACAGGAGGCTCTCGACGACGAAGGCGAGCCACTTGCCGTTGGGCGAGAAGGCCGGGCCGTCGTCGCCCCGGGTGGCGAGTGAGCGGAACGGCATCGGTTCGACGTACTCGAGGGCGGTGGTCGCGACGTCGACGTACAGGAGCTGGCTGGTGCCTTCGCGGAAGCGCTTCGAGAACGGTTTGACCGCGCCGAGCACGATCGTGCTGCCGTCGGCGGACCAGCTGACCCGGCCGGGCTGGAAGAGCGTCGGGGTGAGCTGGCGGACCTGACCCGACTCCAGATCGAGGACCCAGGCGATGCCGTCCTGGTCCTGGTAGGCGATCTGTTTGCCGTCGGGGGAGTAGCGCGGCGCGGTCTGGGCGCCGGGCAGGGACGAAAGCTTGGTGTCGGCGCCGGTGGCCAGATCGTGTGACCAGAGGTCGGCCGTGCCGTCGCGGTCGCTGGCGTAGAGCAGCGTCTTGCCGTCTTTCGAGAAGTCCGGGTCCGAATTGAAGTAGCCGTCGGCAACGAGCTTGCGTGGTTGGCCGCGGCCGCTGGTCTCGGCGAGCCAGAGGGCGTTCAGGGCTCGGAAGGCGAGCCAGCGGCCGTCGGGGGAGACGGTCGGGCCGGCGATGCCCAGGACGCGGTGGCGCTTGGTCGACTCGAGGTCGGGCGACTTCGGTCGCGGTCGCTTCGCTGTGACCGGCACGGCGGCCGTGAAGGCGACGACGGTGTCCGCCTTGAGCTTTCGTACCAGGCCGTCGGCTGTGTAGTAGAGCTCGCCGGTGGCGTCCCAGGAGGGTGGCAGGGCGAAGACGTCCTTGCCGCTCGTCGCCGGTTGATCGCCGATCATGAGTTCGCTGACCGGGCCGGTGAGGCGTACGTAGGCGAGTTGGCCGGTGGGGGAGTACGACGGGCCGTAGAGGCTGCTGCCGGTGCGCGCTGCGACCGCAGTACGGCGTTGTCCGGTGGTCAGGTCGAGCTCGATGATGGCGGACGCGTCGACGGTGAAGGCGATCTTGGTTCCGTCGGGTGAGTAGACCGGTTCGGCCTCTTCGCTGGGGTCGTCGGTCAGCGCGACGATCGCACCGGTGGCGAGGGTGAGGCGGTGGATTCCGTAGCTCCCGTTGCCGCCGCGGTCCGACGAGAACAGTACGGACTTGCCGTCGGGCGCGATCATCGGCTCGCGATGATCGAAGCGTCCGGTCGTCAGCTGCCGGAGCCCGGACCCGTCGGGCCGGATCGTCCACAGATGGAAGTTGCCGTCCCGATAGGACTGGAAGACGATGCTCTCTCCATCGGGCGCCCAGCGCGGCCGGGTCGCGTCCTGGAGGTCATCGGTCAGCCGTCGCGACTGACCGCCTTGGGCGGGCGTCACCCAGATCGCGGTGACCAGGTCGAACGCCAGCCATCGCCCGTCCGGCGATACCGACACCATGAAGTTGGTGCCTTGGCTCAGACTGGCCGACCCACCGGTACTGCGAGACTCGGCGGCCGGTGTGGCGTCGGCCGAGCCGGTCGGCAGGGTGCCTGCGACGGCCACCCCACCGGTCAGCTGCAGCGCCCGGCGACGCGAAACACTCCAGAATCCAGGGTCCTCAGAACTCATGACGGCGTCCAATCCCTCGGGGCGGTGGGGACTCCTTCGAACCTGCCACCGTCACCCCGATCGTTTGCCCTCACCCGGCGCGCCACTCGGCGAACGGCCGATTCGCTGCGACGAACGGCACCCCTCTATCGTCAGCGCCATGAGTTCCGAGCTGCCCAATACCGACGCCGAACCGCCGGAGGCTGGGGTTGTGCCGTCTGGGGTTCGGGCGGTGTCGCCCAACGCACGCGCTGCGATTGCCGCGGTCGCCTGTGTGGTGATTGCGCTGGTCGCCGCCCTCGCGGTCGACAGCCGGCTCGACCGGCACTGGATCATCCGCGGGGTCACGCTGCTGGTCGCGCTCGCCTGCGCGGCGATCCTGGCGGCGGACAACGCCCGCAAGGCCCGCCTGATCATCGGCCTGGTCGGTCTGGTGATGTTCGGCGTGGTCTTCCCGGCGACCTCGACCACCTGGTCCCAGCCGCCGGAGATCAAATTCGCCCTCGCAGTGGCGGACGACGCGAAGGCCGCCGCTGAGAAGCAGTCCGCGAGCACCGTCACCATCGCCGACGTCAAAGCCGCCGCCGAGGCCCGAGGCGGCGCGATCGGCACCCTCAAAACCGACCGCAGCCCCACCATCCGCGGCGCCGACGCCTACCCCCTCATCATCCGCGCCAAGCAGGACCAGGGCCGCCCCTGGTCCTGCCTGTCCTTCGAACACGGCCTCACCGCCAAGGTCCGCGCCTGCTGATCACCTACGCTGCCGCGCTCACGCCGCAGGCCCGTGCCGTGCGCCCACGTGGCGCGCTCATCTCGGGGCGGGGATCGCCGTCGCGATGTCGAACCAGGTGGCCTGGTCTGTGCTGCTGGCGGCGAGCTGGAGGCCTTGGGCGACCTTGACCAGGTCGGCTTGGCTGACCATGCCGCCGAGACTCTGGACGGTGACCTGCACACGGTGGCCCTCGAGGTGGACCGCCGTCTTCGCGTCGTTGGCCCCGCCCACCGACCCGCTGTCGCCCGCGATGCCGTCGCCGACGTACCAGCCGTCCATGCCGTTGATCTTCAGATCAGGCAGCGTCCGGA
Organism: Kribbella koreensis; assembly: GCF_039525325.1. Taxonomy (NCBI): domain Bacteria; kingdom Bacillati; phylum Actinomycetota; class Actinomycetes; order Propionibacteriales; family Kribbellaceae; genus Kribbella; species Kribbella koreensis. The sequence goes on along the minus strand of NZ_BAAAHK010000006.1, from coordinate 248,818 downwards.
TCCTCGACACCGTGTCCCAGAACTTGCTGGTGTTGTAGGTGATCTTCAGATCGTCACCCGGCATGGGTTCCCATGGCGAGCGCTTGTAGACCGGATCCTTCGGCTTCGGCTTCGGCTGATAGCCGGTCGCCGGATCACCATCGGACAGGAAGGTGATGAAGTTGTGCCCGGTACCCGCGACCTCACCGATCGGACTCTGATAGGTCACCCGGTTCGGCTTGATCCCGCTCGGCAGATAGCCGATCTTGTACGGCGAGACGAGCTGTCCACCGACAGAGATCGCCCGCGCCAGCTCCGTCGCCTTCGGCAGGTCGACCTTCCACGGGGTGTCGAGCTTGGGGACCTGGGGAGTGCCACCCTCGAGTTGGGTCTGGCAGCTCACCAGCACCCAGAGACCGGGAGCCGGCTGCCAGACGATGGTCTTCGCCGGGTAGGTCATGAATCCGCGCATGAAGCCGCTGTCCGGCTCAGGAACCAGCGGCTTGTTCTTGGTCGAGGTGATCACCCGGCCGCTCGCCCCGTTGATGTCCACGTCCGGACTGCCGGCCGGAATGGTCTTCGGATCGAAGTCCCCGTTGCGATGCGCGGTGACCAGACAGGTCGCCGACCAGGGCCCCATGACCTTGTCGAGCTCCCAGGTCTGCCGGTTCGCGGTGCTGACGCGGGGATTGATCCGCATCCCCTTGAGCGTCGGCACGTCGAGCCAAGGCGTCCAGGCGGTGCCCGTGGTCGGCTGGGCCGCTTGCCCGGATTCCCTCAGGTGGGAGATCAGCAGTGGCCCGCCGACGGCTGCGGCGGCAGTCGCGAGGGCCGTGGCCAGGACGAGCGGCGTGCGAGTCCGGCGTACCGGCTTGGCGTCGGGTGTGAGGCGGGCGAGGATCTCGGCGGCGGCGGGGGCCGTGCCGGCCAGGTGGTCGAAGGCGTTGCGGAGGTCTTCCTCAGTGCGCATGGGTTACTCCAGTGTTCTGAAACGACTTGGGGGCGGCCAGCTCGATCCGCAGGGCGGCCAGCGCGCGGGAAGCGTGGGCGCGGACGTTGCTGGCCGAGCAGCCGAGGGTCTCGGCGATCTCCGCGTCGGACATGCCGTCGAAGTACCGCAGTACCAGGACTGCGCGCTGCCGGCGGGGCAGCTTCGCGAGCTCGGTGATCAGCTCGTCCCGGTCGGCTTGCTGGACCGCGTGGTCGGCGACCGTCTCGGTCGCGAAGATCTCGGGCCGGGGAACGATCCGGGACCACTTGCGGCGCCAGGACAGGTACTCGTTGACCACCATCCGGCGCAGATAGGCATCGGGTACGTCGGCCGCGGCGACCCGGTCCCAATGCCGGTGCGCCTTGATCGCGACGTCCTGCACCACGTCGCCGGCGAGATCGCCGGATCCGCACAGGACGGTCGCGAACCTGAGCAACTTGGGCAGCCCCACCCGGGCCCATTCGTCGAACGTCACACCGTCTCCTCGTCCGGGCCGGCTGATGCCGGCCTGCACCACTAAAGACTGCGCCCGGGTCGGATCTGCTGTCCCACTCTTTTGACCAGAGTGTGAGAAATCGATTTCCAAGTCTGTCGACGGGCGATCCCGGACCCTAGGCTCGGGCGCATGACTCTTCCGAACCTGTCCGGGATCAGCGCGGTCGTCGACGTCCAGACCCGCTCCATCAGCGCGGAGAACCCCACTGGCGAGCCCGGCCAGGGCGGTCGGCGTACCGAGGGAACCGGGGCTCACGCGGCGCGCGATCTCGGGGTCGGCTGGAAGGTGTCGCCGTCGATCGAGATCGCGGCGGGGGAGACGGTGACGCTCGCCGACATCGCCGGGCCGGGCTGCATCACGCACATCTGGCTCACCACCCATAGCGACAACTGGCGTCGGCTGGTGTTGCGCGGGCATTGGGACGGCGACGAGGCGCCGGCGATCGAGGCGCCGGTGGGGGACTTCTTCTGCTCGGGGTGGGGGCGGTTCGCGCAGGTCAACTCGCTGCCGGTCGCGGTGAACCCCAATGGCGGCTTCAACTGCTACTGGGAGATGCCGTTCCGGTCGCAGGCCTTGTTGACGCTGGAGAACACGGCCGACACGTCCGTGGTCGTCTACTTCCAGGTGGACTACTGGCTGGGTGCGGTGGCCGATGGATCGGCGTACCTGCACACGCAGTGGCGGCGGAGCAATCCGCTGGCCTCCAAGGCCGTTCACATGCTTTTGGATGGCGTGGAGGGACCTGGCCATTACGTGGGGACGTATCTGGCCTGGGGTGTGAACAGCAGTGGCTGGTGGGGTGAGGGGGAGGTCAAGTTCTACGTCGACGATGACGAGGAGTTCCCGACGATCTGCGGGACGGGGACCGAGGACTACTTCGGGGGTGCGTGGAACTTCGATCTGGGCGCGGATCGGGGTGGATACACGGAGTTCAGTACGCCGTATCTGGGGTTGCCTCAGGTTTTGCGGCCGGATGGGCAGTACCAGAGTCAGCAGAGGTTCGGGATGTACCGGTTCCATTTGCCGGACCCTGTGCGGTTCCGGACGCGGCTGCGGGTCGACGTACAGGCACTGGGGTGGCGGTCGGGCGGGCGGTACCTGCCGCTGCAGGACGACATTGCGTCGACTGCGTTCTTCTACTCCACCGCGACGTCGACTGCGCGGCCTGCCGCACCTACTGCCGATGTGATGGAGATTCTTTAGGGGATTGGTAGTGGGTGATCCAGCGCGGAGGCCGTGAGGACTACCAGGGCGGTGGTCCAGGCGAGGGGGGCTTCGCCGGCGGGCTTGAGGTCGCGGTTGACCTTCTCCGGCAGCGAGCCCGTCGGTGTGCGGTGGGTGTCGAGCCAGTCGAGAAGTTCTCTTGCTGTGCTGCGGTCGCCGCGGGCGGCCGCGCTCAGTGCGAACAGAGCGGTCTGCGGCGTCCACGAGACTCCGTCGGTACGCCACTCCTCGCCTGGGGTGACGCCGCCGTTGGGCTGGGTGAGTACGTTCCGGGCGTGCTCGATCGCCTTCGTGGTCACGTCGCGGGCGGGGGCGAAGGGTGGGCCGAGAACCGTGACGATCGCGTCGGCGCCGCCTTGCAGAGCTACCGGTTGGATGCCTGGCTCGACGAAGCTGACGGCCTTGGCGGGGGTGCGGGGGTAGGTCGGGCCGAAGTGCTTGTCGGTCGCCTTGGTCAGTCGCCCGAGCGCTGTTTGCCAGTGCGCTACTTCGTCGCTGTGGTTGAGGGTTCTGGCGATCGCCAGACCGGAGCGGAGTCCGGTGATGAGTGGGGCGATGGTGCCGAGGGTCACCTGATCCTCAGGGCGCTCCCAGTAGTCCGGGGAGGGGTCGGGCAGGCCTGTGGCTTGGATCTCGGCGACGATCTGATCGCCTGACTCCTTCACCATCGGCCAGTACTTGCTCAGGGTTGTGGTGCTTTCTGCGCCTGACTTTGCGGTTTGGGTCTCTCCACAGAACCAGGTTGCCCAGAGAATCCAGCCCGAGCCGTCGAGTTGGGGTTCGCGACCGTCTTGGGGTTCGGTGCCTTCCGGAGCGGAGTACCTTGCTGCCCAGCGGCCCTTGTCCGGCCTGATCTTGTCGAGGAATCCGAGCACCTTGTCGGCTTCGGCGTACTGTCCGATCGAGCAGCGCGCGGCGGCGACGAACGACGCGTCCCGCGGCCACACGAACCGCCAGGGCCCGTTCCACCCGGCCAGCGTCGCGCCATCGGGCAGGGTGAGCGCGTCGAGATCGATCAGCGCATCGCGGATCAGCTCCGGCCTGGCCAGGTCAGCCTCGTTGGTGGGGGACTCCAGCGCGGTCGGGCCGGCGCGGCCGGTGATGCCTTCGGCAACCAGTTGCGGTTGGGGATTGCGGTCGAGATTGACCGCCGTACCGGTCGCGAGGACGGCGAGGAGGAGCGCGATCACGGCGTACGGAAACCACCGCACTCTTAGCGCACTGTTGTCGCGCATCTCACCCTCCCTCCTACTGCCCCAAGTGCTGAACCTCGGCCTCGAACTTCCGCCGCGGCGCCAGCTCGACCAGATACATCGCCGACATGACCAGCGCGCCACCGATCAGCATCCGCCCGGTCACACTCTCCGTTCCGAAGAGTACGGCGAAGGCCGAAGCGAACACCGGCTCCATTGTCATCGCGATCGCCGCCCGGGTCGGTGTCAGGTGGGCCTGTGCCCACGTCTGCACAATCAACGCGACCGCGCCGGCGATCAACGCCATGTAAATAACCGCGATCCAGTCACCCGTCCCGCTGGGCAGCGAGAACCCGCCCGGAATGGCCCCGACTGCGCACACAACGGTGATGGTGACCATCTGCAATGCCGACAACCCGAACGCGTTGCCCGGTGTCGACCAGGCCCCAAGCCCAATGATGTGCAACGCGTACAACCCAGCCGACGCAAGCGTCAGCAACTCCCCGGTCCCCATGCTGAACCCACGCAGCGACAGCACCCCGAGCCCCACCGTCGCCAGCACAACCGCGACCCAAGCCCACTTACCGATCTTGTGCCGCAGAATCACTGCCGCCAGCAACGGCGTGAACACCACGTACATCCCGGTCACAAATCCCGACACACTCGCCGACGTATGCCGCAACCCCTCGGTCTGCACCAGCTGCGCAACCCCATACATGATGCCCAGGGCAACACCTCGCCCCCGATCCAGCCGACTCAGCTTCGAGATCGCCGGCGGATGAATGGCAATCAACGCCACCGCCGCGATCAAGAACCGCAACGCCAGGTAATCAGCCACATCCATCCGCGTCAGCAGATCCTTGGTCAAAAAGAAGGTCGACCCCCAAGCCGCCGCCACCGCAAGCAAGGCCAACACAGCAATCCGCGACCGATTCACGACCAAAGCCTCTCAGACACCTGACAAACCCAAGGAATCGACTGGCTCTGCTACTCCCCACGCTGCCTCTGTCGCCCGGCTGCGTGCTGGGTTACCGGAGTTCCCCACCTTCTGGGAAGACCATGCCGTGGCCGGGCTCAGCGTGACCGAGAAGGTCGTCAACCACCTGAGGTCGGCCAGCCCACCCTGACCTACCAGACCCTGGACGTGCGCGAAGCGCACCTCATCGATCCCCGAGCTCCCGTCCTGACGGCGGACCGGCGGACAATCGACGGCGCGGCTAGAGGGGTGACTTGGTAAGGCTCAGCGACTTCGCGGGCCCTGGCTTGCGGAGGGCTCCCAGCGCACCGGCCCGACCCGGAGCGCCGGCCCGACCCTGATCGCGGTAGGAGGTGTGGAGGGCTGCTGCACGGCGTGGACTCGGGCCGGCGGTGTCGTCATCGGTGTCGTGGCCGATGCAGCCGCACGGTGGGGGGCCGGTCTGGTTCGGGTGCGGTCGTGCGCGGCGCGGCTGATGGGGTTGCGCAGGGTGGCGTAGGCGGTGAGGAGTTCCTGCAGCCGCCGGTCGGCATCGGCGTCGACAGTGAGGTCGGCGTCGAGATCGGTGTCCGCGCGGGTGTTTGGTGCCGGTGGTGTGCGGGTGTCGGGATGGAGCCGGCGGACGAGGCCTCGGAAGGCGTGGTCGAGGTCGTGGTCGGAGGCCTCGACGGTAACGCCGAGGACCAGGTATGGGTCGGGTTCCCGTGCTGTGGTCATGGCTGCCCTCCGCTGGAAGTGTCGAGATCGGCGTCGGGGTCGACGATGTGGACGCGGTGGGCGGGGCCGGGGTCGGCCTTCGGAGCGTGGATGGCGAGGAGGCCATGGGTCAGCCTCGCGGTGATCTTTTCGCCCAGCACGGGTCCGGGAAGGCGGATGGTGTGGTGCAGTGGCCCGGTGTGGCGGGTGCGCTGGCGCAGTACGCCGGTGTGATTGCGGGCGGGGATCTGGCCGTGCACGGTGAGGGAGTGGTCGTTGCGTTCCAGCACCACGTCGTCGGTGCAGGCGCCGGGCAGGTCGACCTCGATGAGGTACTCGTCGTCGGTCTCTTCGATGTCGACCGCGGGTTTCCAGTCCGTTGGTGCAGGGTTCGTGGTGAGTTGCTGCATCAGCTGGTTCATCCGGCGGTGGATGTCTTCGAAGTGGGCGAACGGGTCGGTCGGCAGCCACCGCACGGTCTTCGTCGAGGCCGGTCGCTGGGCCGCATTGTGATTCATCGCGCTCACCTGTGCCGGGGGAATCCACTGCGAAGTAAGGACTGTGGTCGTGAATCGGGGTGATCGACCGGGGTGATGCGGCGGCCCGCGCCAGCGTGTGTCGTCCTAGGAAGGACAGGCGGCGGACAAAGGTCTCGTCGCTGCGGGTCGAGGATTTGACTGCGGGCGGCCGCATCACCGGGTCAAGGCTTCATTTGTCCGGGATCTGCTCACCTCCTCACGGGACTGTCACCGGGGCGTCCTCACTGGACCGCCTCGGCCGGACTACTCAAGGAGTGGGCACGACCCGGCCCCGGAGGGCCGCGTCCCCGTCCGCGCGGCCGGCTAGTGGGCGCGGTCGAGCGCACCGGTTTCCTTGGTTGGCGGGGCCACCTGGACGGTGGCCCTGCCGACCATCCGCCGGCGGGTGGACAACCCTTGTCGAGGGGTGGTTCGCACGGCGATTCCCAGCAGTCGGCGATCAGTTCGTCGAACTCGGCCCGTACCCAGTCGTCGTTGCTGAGCACGAGGTCGACGAACACCTCGGCCTCGTCGAGTCTTTGCTGCTGGATTGCGGTCATCGATCTCACCCCATCGACAACGTGTCCCTGACCTTGTTCTTGTCGAGTCCCGCCGGGTCGGCGCGCCACGGCGCACGCCGACGGGTCAGGCGTCGATCTGCTTGCGGTCGCCGTCGTTGTTGGCGATCGCGATCTTGCGCGCCTTCGCCTGCTCGGCGATCGGGATCTTCAGCGTCAGCACGCCGGCCTCGTAACCGGCCTCGATCCGGTCGGCGTCGAGGGTGTCGCCCAGGAACAACTGGCGGGAGAACACCCCGAGCGGACGCTCGGCTACCTGCATCTCCACGTCCTCGCCGAGCTCGAGCGGCCGGCGTTCGGCTTTCACCGTGAGCACGTTGCGCTCGACGTCCAGATCGATCGCCTCCGGCGAGATCCCCGGCAGATCGAACGCCACCACGTACTGATCGCCCTCGCGGTAGGCATCCATCGGCATCGCCGTCGGATGTGACCACGTGCCCGGCCCCTGGCTCCCGAAGAACTGCTGGGCAAGCCGGTCGAACTCCCGGAACGGATCGGTACGGATCAACATCGTCCCTGCACCTCCTCAGTCCTCGAACAGACTTCAGTTCGGTCTTCAATCCACGGGTGGTGTCACCCTGCATTTCCGATATAGCATGTCAACGGAACGATGACAAGTAGAAAATGTCATCGAAGTGCTGACATGTTCGAAGAGCAGACGGGAGCGTGACGATGGCAGCCGATGGCATGGTCCAGGGTCACCAGGAGGCGCCTCCCGCGGCTGCGATCGCCGCCGTGGAACGTACCGTCCGGCAGCTCACCGCCCTGGCCGGCGACGACGCCGACCGGGCGGGCTCGGCAAGCGTCACCTCGACGGACGTCCTGACTGCGCTGGCGGAGCTGCGCGTCGTCCAGGACCGGCTCGCGGCGTGGGAACCGATGCTGATCGGCGCGGCCCGCGACCGTGGCGCGAGCTGGGTCGAGATCGCCCCTGCGCTCGGGGTGTCCAGCCGTCAGGCCGCCGAACGCCGCTACCTGCGGCTCAACCCCCACACCACCGACCCGGAAGGAGTGACCGGCGAACAACGGGTCCAGGCAGCCCGCGACCGGCGCGCCGGCGACCGGGCCGTCACTCAGTGGGCGCGGGAGAACTCCGCGAGGTTGCGCCGGCTCGCCGCGCAGATCACCGTGCTCGACAACCTCGACCCGGCCACCCAGGCCAGCGTCGACCGGGTCCTGCACGCCCTCGGTGACAGCGACACCGCAATGCTGCTGGCACCGTTGGCCGAGGCCGGCGCCAAGCTCGAGCACAGCCACCCAACCCTGGCCGGGCGGGTCGCAGGCATCAACGTGGCCACCGACCAGCTACGAACCGAACACACAACCAGAAAAGAATGATCCGACCTCAGGCGAGCTCGGAGAAGAAGGTGGTGAGGTCGGCGGCGAGCAGGTCTGGTTCCTCGAGGGCGGCGAAATGTCCTCCGCGGGCCATGGTGGTGTAGCGGGTGAGGTGGTAGGTCCGCTCGATCCATTCGCGGGGTGGCCGGCCTCCGAGGTCGTGGGGGAAGACGGCGATCGCGGTCGGCACCTCGACACGTTCGACGCTCGGCCTGATTCCGTGAGCTCGCTCGTAATAGGGGCGGAACGAGGTCGAGATCGTGTTGGTGAACCAGTACAGCGACGCTTGGGTCAGGAGGAAGTCGTCCCCGAACCGGCCTGCCGGGTCGCCGCCACAGTCGCTCCACGCCCGATACTTCTCGAGAATCCAGGCGAGCAAGCCCGACGGAGAATCGGACAGACCCTGGGCGAGGGTCAGCGGGCGGGTCTCCTGCTGGTGGGCGTAGCTGCCTTCGGCGTCGAACCAGGCCTTCTCTGCTGCCAGGTAAGCGCGTTCGTCGTCGGTCAACCCCGCCGGGTCGTAGCTTTGCGGTCCGGCGGCGTCCAGGAGATGTACGCCGGCCACCGCCTCCGGCTGGGCCTGCGCGAGCAAGCTGGACTCTCCTGCACCTAGGTCGGAGCCGTGTACGCCGTACCGCTCGAAACCGAGAACGTCGTGCATGAGCCGGTGCCAGATGTCGTGGGTCAGCGGGGCCTGGTCGAGGGTCGGCCGCTGCGGAGACAGTCCAAACCCGGGCAGGCTCGGGACGACAACGGTGAACGAGTTCTCCGCGTTACCGCCGTACCGCGAGGGCGTGGACAACCGGTCTGCCAGGCCGGCCAGTTCGAGGAACGAACTGGGCCAGCCGTTGGCCAGCAGGAGCGGTAGTGCCCCGGCGCGCTCGGCGTCGAAACGCAGGTAGTGAACAGATATGTCCCCGACGTCGGCGAACCCAGACGGCAGGGCGTTGACCGCCGCTTCGTGCTCACGCCAGTCGTACGCCGTCGACCAGTAGCCGACCAGTCGACGCAACTCGTCGCTGTCGGTACCAGTTCTCCAGGCGTCGACCGGCCATGGCTTCGCCCACCGCGTCCCGCGCAAGCGTGCGCGGAGGTCGTCGAGGTCGGCGTCGGGCACCGTGAGTACTTGCTGGGAGCCGGGCATCTCTGCATCCTTTCCATCGACACCGTTGAACGCTAACAGTGGTGTTGATGGTCCGCAACACCAGTATTTGTGTATGGTGGTGTCGTGGATGGATTGGACTTGATCGCCGAGTTCCTCAACACGGTCGACCAGCGATCGTTCAGCCGGCACGGTCAGAACCATGCCGGCGGTGAGCGGCTGACTTCGCCGGGCGGCTTGGTGGACTGGCTGGGGGAGTGCGACCTGCACGCGGCCGGGGATGAGTTGGGTCCGGAGGATCTGACGGCTGCCGTCGCTCTTCGTGCGGCGCTGCGTCAGTCGCTGTCGGGTGAGTTCGATGTCGCCACGGCGTTCGCGGATTATCCGCTTCAGCTCGTCCATGACGATGCGGGCGGGTTGCGAATCGCGGCCCGGTCGGGAAGGCCTTGGCTCGACACCCTCGTCGAGACGGTGGTTGTGGCCGTGGGCCGCGGAGACTGGAGCCGGGTCAAGCTCTGCGCGGCGCCGGACTGCCGGTGGGCCTTCCATGACACATCGCGCAGCGGTCGAGGGCGCTGGTGCGACATGAATATCTGCGGCAACCGCCACAAGACCCGCGTCTACCGCGAGCGCCACCAGCAAGCCGGCTGATTTGAGGGAGAACCCGTGGTTCACGACCACCTGGAGTCCACGTACCTGGCGTACCTCGACGCGTTGAACGGCCGGCGGTTCGACGAGCTGGACCGTTATGTCTGCGACGAACTCGTCTACAACGACAAGCTGCTGAGCCGCCAGGAGTACGCCGACATGATCGCGGAGGATGTTCGCGCGGTCCCGGACCTGCGCTTCGAGGCCCAGTTGCTGTCTATTGGTGACGACCTGGTGGCCTGCCGGCTCTGGTTCGACTGCACCCCGACGAGCACATTCCTCGGCCATCAACCGACAGGCAGGGCGGTCTCCTTCGCCGAGCACGTCTTCTACCGGTTCGAAGGCGGACGGATCGCCCACGTCTGGTCCCTCATCGACCGCGATGCGATCGCGGCCCAATCCAGCTTCTGATCGTCACCGAGTTTACCCGGATCCAGTCTGGCTAGCTTTTTACAAGTGAGACTTGTATGTTCGTGGCATGACCTTCATCGACGAGTACAAACCCAGGCATCTCACGCTCACTCCGGAGTCACCGACCTTCTGGCGGGTCACGTTCGACAACCCGCCGGTCAATGTGATCGACGCGGAGATGATGGGCGATCTCAAGGTGCTGCTCACCGAGCTGGAGCAGAACGAGACCGTCAATGTCGTGCTGTTCGACAGCGCCGACCCCGACTTCTATCTCGCCCACTACGACCTGGCGGGAGATCCGTCGATCGCCGAGGCGCTGCCGAGTGCGACGGGTTATCCGGCGTGGGTGGACATCACCGTGCGGATCAGCAAGCTGCCGCAGGTGACGATCAGTGCCATCCGTGGGATCGCGCGCGGCGCCGGGAGCGAGTTCGTCCTGGCCACCGACATCCGTTTCGCCAGCGTGGAGAAGGCGATTCTGGGTCAGATGGAGGTCGGCTTCACGGCCGTGGCCGGCGGCGGTGCGGGCGGACGGCTGCCGGCTCTCGTGGGCCGCGGCCGTGCGTTCGAGATCCTCCTCGGTGGCGACGACTTCGACGGCGCGCTCGCGGAGAGGTACGGCTATGTGAACCGCGCAGTCCCCGACGCCGAGTTCGAGGCCTTCGTCGATGCCTACGCCACCCGCGTGTCGAACTGGGATCACCGTGCACTCGGCGAGATCAAGGGCTTCATCAACAAGTACACCCGTCTTCCCGACGAGGAGTTCCCCTTGCATTCGGACGCTTTCTGGGGTGCGGCGGCACGTCCGGAGTTCCAGTCGGTCGCGGCTCAGTTGTTCGACAACGGCCTGCAGCAGAAGAGCCCGTTGGAGTATCACCTCGGCGAGGAGATCGCCAAGATCAAGCCCGCAGCCGGCAAGTAGCCGCCGTCGTGCCCGAACGACTTCAGGAGACATCCATGATTGTTACCGGTACCTCAGACTGGCACGGGCCTTTCAAACAAGGCAAAGGAAGTCTCTCGACAACCACCGGCACCTTGCGCGACGCCGCGTATACCTACGCGAGCCGCTTCGACGGCGCCGCTGGGGCGATCCCCGAAGAGCTGCTCGCCACCGGCCATGCCGGCTGCTTCAACCACGCGCTCGCCAACATCTCCGATCACCACGACCTGACGGTCGACTACGTGCATACCTCGGTCGCCCTCACCATGGCCACCGATGACCACGGGCCGTCCATCGCGGGGATCCACCTGACAGTCGAGGCCAAGGTCCGGGCGCGTCGCAGGAGAAGTTCGCCGAGATCGCCGAAGGAGCCCGCGCATGGTGCGCCTTCTCCAAAGCCCTCTCGGTACCGATCACGATGAACGCAACCCTGGCTGCGTGAGTGGCTGTATGACGACCGGTCCCGCCGGCGCGCTGTTCTACTGAGCGAGCCGATGCTTGGTGTCCGAGAGAATCCGCTCGGACAACCAGGGATCGGTCTCGCGTACCGACCGGGCAAGGACGACAGCGCCGATCATGGCCGACAAGGTTGCCAGGTCCAGCTGATCCGTGCTGTCGCCCGCGCTCCGTACCGCGGTGGATCGGATCACATGGACAGCCTCGGCCATGCCCCGAACGCCGGCCGCCAACTGCTCCTGCACTCGTTCGCCATGCCGGCCGGCGTCACCCGCAAGGGCAGCCACCGTGCAGCCGTTGCCGGGCTGGTCGCGATGCTTCGCGGACAGGTAGTCGTCGAGCAGCGCCGCGAAGGCACTAGAGCTGCCCGTCTCGCCCTGCCGGGCCGCGGAGAGCGCTTTGTCGAAGGCGGCGACGCTGTCCGCCGCGCCACGGGCGCACACCTCGGCCTGGAGAGCTTCCTTCGAGGTGAACTGCTTGTAGAAGCCGCCGTGTGTGAGACCCGCAGCACCCATCAGGTCCGCGATCGACACCGCGTCGAAACCCCGCTCACGAAACAGCCGCCCGGCAACGGCCAGTACCCGCTCCCGATTCTCTGCCGCCTGCTCGCGCGAGACTCGCACAGCCCGTCCTCCTTCTTGGGCTGACATCACTCAGCCTGATGGATGACGACGATCATATATAAGACTTCGCCGCCGTTCTTCCCGAGTACCGGCCCGAACGCGCTGGCGACCAGGCGCCCGTCACCAGCACCACGGCGTTCTTGATCTTCGTCATCTGTCCTACTCATCTCTGGTAGTGAATCGTGTTCGCAAATGGGGGACGGGCTGCGTCAACTGACGGCGCCCAACTGGTCGAAGTGATCGAGCTGACCGCCGAGAACGGCGTTCGTGGTCTGCCGGGCGCCGTCGTGCGGAATGCCGAGTGGGGGAGTGGACACCTTCTCGAGGCGGTCGTACTGCTCGCTGGTCAGGGTGATCTCCAGTGCGGCGAGATAGTCGTCGAGTTGGTCGGTGGTGCGCGGTCCGATGACTGGCACGACCGCGGTCGAGGATCGGCGAGCGCGCTGATTGAGCCACGCCATCGCTACCCGGGAAGGCTTCTCGCCCCGCTCGGTCGCGACAGCCAGAACCTCATCGACGACGGCGGTCTTCTGGTCGGTGTCCTCGCGCTGGATGATGGAGTTCATCGTGGTGAGGCGACCCTCTTTGCTGTGCCGGTACTTGCCGGTGAGTAGTCCGCCGCCGAGTGGTGAATAGAGGGTGCTTCCCAGCCCGAGACCTTCGGTCATCGGCAGGAGTTCGCGCTCGGCGTCCCGGGCGGCGAGGCTGTACTCGAACTGGGCCCCGATCAATGACGCGGAGCCGCGCAGGTCAGCGAGCGTGGCACCGCGGGCGATCCGCCAGGCGGGGAAGTTGGACAGGCCGCCGTGCAGGATCTTTCCCTGCTGCACAAGGTGATCGAGCGTGCTGACGATCTCCTCGATCGGGGTCACGAAGTCCGGCGAGTGGACCCAGTACAGATCGAGGTAGTCGGTGTCGAGTCGCCGCAGAGACGCTTCGAGCGCGCGGACCATCGTCTTGCGGCTGTTGCCGGTTTCCAGCAACCCGCCGTTGGGGACGGAGGCGTGAGAGTACTTGCTCGCGACAACGAAGTGGTCCCGGCGGCCGGCCAGGAACCGGCCGAGCAGGGTCTCCGATTCGCCGAACTGGTAGGTGTCGGCGGTGTCGAGAAAGGTCCCGCCGGCCTCCGCGAACACCTCGAACATCTGCCGGGAGGACTCCTCGTCGGCCCCGGTGGGCCAGCGGGTGCCGAAGTTGGACGTGCCGAGCGCGTACTGCGAGACGCGCAGGCCGGTCCGTCGGCCGAAGGTGGTGTACCGCATCTGCAGCTCCCCTGAAGAGTAGTGAGTCCGACACCGTCGATTCTGACTAGTGTTAGACAAGTCAGCATACGTTAGATTACAGTCGCCATCTAATTAAGAGCTGCGCATCAGTGGTGGCTGCAGGCGACCAGCGACTCCGACCACGCCCAGACGAAGGACCCCTCGATGGACTCCGCTCAGTACGACGCCGTGAGCACCGGCCTGATCCTGATCGACGTGCTGAACGACTTCCTGGCCGACGACGGCAAGCTCAACGCTCAGATCGGTGAGATGCGCGACAAGCTCGATCTGAGGTCACAGTTGGCCCGGCTGCTCGAAGGCGCCCGGGGCGCCGGGGTGAAGACTTTCTACGCCCCGCACGGCCTGGACGAGCACAGCTTCGACGACCTCAAGTACGTCCACCCGACCTTCCAGGGTGGCCTGGCCCACCAGTTGTTCTGGAAGGGCAGCTACGGAGCCGACTTCTACGAGCCGCTCAGGCCGGCCGCCGGTGACGTCGTCGTGAGCAGGCACCGGATGTACGACTCGTTCAGAGGCACCGATCTCGATGATCTGCTCAGGGAGAACAGGATCGAGAAGGTGGTGTTCGCGGGGCTGACGTCGCAGACCTGCGTCGAGGGAACCGGCCGGCATGCTCTCGAGGCCGGGTACCACGTGACCTTCCTGACCGACGCGGTCGCCGAGTTCACCGAGGAGGCGCACCGTGCCGCGATCGACATCTCCTACCCACGGTTCGGTCACGTCGTGTCGACCATCGACGAGTTTCTGGCCGGCATCCGTCAGCCCGGGCTGACCTGATGACGGTCGCAGGTGACGGACGGGCCGCTGTGGCGGCCGGCTCTGCTGCACCGGGCCGGCTGGCCTTGTCCTCGCGCGGGGGCCGATGGCTGATCGCCGTCACCGCGCTCGGTTCGGGCATCGTCTTCCTGGACGGCTCGGTCGTGAACGTGGCGTTGCCGTCGATCGCGCGGAACCTCGGTGGTGGGTTCGCCACTCTGCAGTGGGTGATGGACGGCTACCTGCTGACGCTGAGCGCCCTGTTGCTGCTGGGCGGAGCCCTCGGGGACCGGCGCGGCCGGAAGCGGCTGTTCCTGATCGGCCTCGTCATCTTCACCGCTGCGTCCATCGCCTGTGGACTCGCGCCGACACCCGCCGTCCTGGTCGCGGCAAGGCTCGCGCAGGGCATTGGGGGAGCGCTGCTGGTGCCCAGTAGCCTCGCGCTGATCGACGGCGTGATCCGCGCCGACGACAGGGGCCGCGCGATCGGAGCGTGGGCCGGGCTGTCCGGAGTTTCGAGTGCCCTCGGTCCACTGCTGGGAGGCTGGCTGGTCGACACGATCTCCTGGCGAGCGGTGTTCCTGATCAACGTGCCACTGGCCGCAATCGCACTGGCCGCCACAGTCCGGCACGTACCGGAGAGCCGCATGGCCGCGCCAGGCAGGCTGGATGCCGCCGGGGCAGTCGCCGCCACTCTCGGCCTGGGAGGAGTGACCATCGCCCTGATCGAGGTGCCCATGAACGGATGGACACCCGTCACGATTGCGGCAGGTGTCTGCGGTGCCGCGCTCCTTGTCGCCTTTGTGGTCATCGAATCGCGTCATCCGGCGCCGCTGCTGCCGCTGACGATGTTCCGGTCGCGCCAGTTCGCCGGGGCGAACCTTCTGACCTTCATGATCTACGGAGCCTTGAGTCTCGGTTTGTTCCTGCTCAGCTTGTTCCTGCAGATGTCCATGGGGTACTCCGCAACCCAGACAGGCCTGGCCACCTTGCCGATCACGCTGGAGATCCTGCTGCTGTCGACCTGGGTCGGTGCAGTGACTCAACGCACCGGACCCAGGCTTGCGATGGTGGCGGGCCCGCTGTTGGCCGCGGCCGGATTCGTGCTGCTGTCAGGTATCGGGCTGGACACCCGGTATCTGAGCGGTGTCCTGCCTGGTGTGTTGGTGTTCGGGCTGGGCCTGGCGATCACGATCGCGCCGCTGACCTCCGCGGTGCTGGCATCCGTCGGTGACGATCGGGCCGGCGCAGCATCGGGCGCGAACAATGCGATCGCGCGTGTTGCTGGTCTGATTTCCGTCGCGGTGCTGCCGGGTGTGGCCGGCGTCGAGGTTCGTAGTGCCGCGGATGCCGGGTCCCTGAGCGCAGGATTCGGTACCAGCATGCTGATCAGCGCGGCGATGTGTGCAGTGGGGGGACTCATCGCGTTCCTGACGGTTCGTTCCGGGATAAGCGTGCGCCGCAACGCTCTGCCCGGCGTACAGCACGCCTGCCAGCCGGTCGTGTTGCGGCACGACTGACCAAGTTGGCGTCCAGGAGTCGTGACTCACAGCACTGTCGTGACTGCGTCCGGCGTGGAGGCGCTGGCTAGCGCTGTGCTACCTGGCCTACGCTGTCGGGATGAGTCTTGCCCTGACCACGCCGGCAGAAGCCGCGTTCTGCTCGATCGAGCGGACTGTTGGGATCGTCGGCGAGCGGTGGATGTTCCTGATCCTGCGTGAGGCGCTGATCAACGGTGTGACGAAGTTCGCCGATTTCGAGGACGCCTTGGGGATCGCCCCGAACATTCTCACCGCCCGGCTGGCGACCTTGGTGACGTCGGGTGTGCTCGAGAAACACGAGTATCGCGAACAGGGCTCACGTCCTCGGATGAGTTATCACCCGACCGAGGCGGGCCGGCAGTTGCGGGTGGTACTGGCGGCGCTCCAGCAGTGGGGAGACGACTTCGTTCCTCCGGCCTGTGGCCCCACCATGGTGCGGGAGACGAAGGGAACCCATCGACCGGTCCGGGTCGGTTTCGTCGAGAACCCGGCCAAGCTGCGTGGCGTCGACGACGTCGACTTCGTGCGCACCGCCGCCTATCCGGTCCGCAGCGCCGACTAGCGGCCCACGGTGATCGGCTCGGTCCGGGTGCGGCGCAGGTAGAGGATCTCGTCGCAGATGGCGATAAGGAGCATCGTCGCCATGGCGCCGGTGGCCAGTTCCAGCAGCGTGGCTGAGACGGCGTGCAATGCGGAGAGTCCGAACAGGGCGGTCAGGCTGGCGATACCCAGCAGATGTGCGGGAATCTGGCCGACTCGCACGCCGATCGATGACTTGAACGCAACCAGTCCACCCAGATAGAGGGCGGGGCCGAGAAGTACCAGAACGCTGTCCGGCGTCGTCGCAAGCTCCATCGGGCGGTGCAGGGCGAGTTCGGAACCGTGGATGGTGGCGACCAGGCCGACGATCAGCGCTCCGTGCAGATAGGTGTACGAGAGCCGGGCCACGGGTCCGGTCGAGATCCGGCCGGCGAGGAAGTCGCGGCCTCTCGCCTGCCCGTGCGCGAAGTAGAGGAACCACAGCAGGGCGGCGCCGATGAAGCTCACCGCGGCGGCCAGTACGACCGGCCGGGTGAGTTGATCGGTGTCGAGCGCGTTGCCGATGACGAGGATCGACTCACCGAGCACGATGATCACGAAGAGCGCGGATCTCTCGGAGAAGTGCCCGCCCCGGATCCGCCACGCGCCCCAGGAGGACCTGCCCAGACCTGGGAGCCAGAACAACGCCGCGGGCCCGGCGTACTCGGTGGCAATCGCCAGGCCCCAGCAGGCGACCCGCCAGGTCTCGCGATGTTGAGCGGCGCCGGCCGTCCACAACGCTCCGGAGCCGATCGACCAGGCGAGGATGCGCCACTGCCCGGCGGCGACAGTAGGTGCTGCGGTACGCGTGGCCGCGATCACCCCGACTGTGCGCAAGGTTCCGTAGGCAAGATAGGCCGCGACGAACAGGTGCGCGCGATGGCCGAACGCGGACGGGATGGATTCGCTGATCACCAGTCCGATCGCGGTCAGGGCCAGCAGGAGCCGCAGGACCGACCGGGTCTCGGGGTTGAGCCAGTTGGTAGCCCACGCGGTGTAGACCCAGACCCACCAGACCGCCAGGCAGATGATCAGACCCTGGGCCAGGGCCAGGAATGTCGGCTCCACGGTGAGCACGGCCGAGATCTGGGTGATTGCGAAGACGAAGACGAGATCGAAGAAGAGCTCCAGGTAGGTGACGCGTTCCGGATCGGGGGAGTTGTCCCGCAGTACGCCGGAGACGCCGGCCGGGGAGGTACTGGAAGTCATCGATCAGACCCACGGCTCGCGAATCGTTTGAGCATCAGGTTGCCCAGGGCGGCCGACACCGCGGTCAAGGCGCAGAAGACGGTGATGACAGGCCGGGGCCCGGCCGAATCGATGAAGGCGCCTGCTGCCACCACTGGTAAGCCGAAGCTCAGATAGCTGACCACATACATCGCGGTGAACAGCTCGGCGCGATCCTCGGAACCAGTGGTGGGGGTCAGGAGCCGGATGTAGCCGCCGAATCCCGTACCGACACCGATTCCGGCCACGACCGAGGCAACCAGATAGATCACCAGGTTCGTGGCCACCACACCGACGCCGATCCCTGCGGCTGCTGCCGCCAGCGTGGTCGTGGCGATCAGTCCACTGGAGCGGGCGTCGAGATGCCGCGTGACGATCGCTGTCGCGGTGGACACACCCATCACCAGGGCGATGATGCCGCCGTTGGCAAGGCCGTTGTGCAGGTCGAAGACATCGCGGTTGATCACCGCGACCAGCCCAAGGCAGAGCCCGCTGGTGGTCCAGACCGCGACGTTGAGGAGCGAGCTCGCGACGAAGGCAGTCCTGGCAGCCGGCGGGATCCGGAGGCGTGGCACCAGGCTCTTCCAAGCGCCGCCGCGGCGCTGTACCGATTCGGGCGCGGCTACGACGACCGCCAGGCCGATCACGAAAAGGACGTCGAGCGCGGTGAAGACGATCGGTATGGGGGTGTGCGCCGCGTGCACGATCAGGCCGGTGGAGATCGCGCCTACCGACAGTCCGGCCAGCGGGGCGATACCGGCGATCACGGCACCGAGCTGCCGGTTCCTGTTTGGCGCCAGATCGGTCAGCGCGGCCGAGACGGTTGCGGTCGCGACTCCGGTGGCGAACCCTTGCAGGGTCCGGGCTGCGAGAACCGTGCCGATGTTCGGCGCGACCAGGAACAGCGTCATCGCTGTCAGCTGGGCGAGGGCGGCACTGGCCAGGACGGGTCTGCGGCCGAGATAGTCGGACAACGAGCCGACAGTCACCAGGGCCAGTAGCAACGCGAACGCGTAGACCGAGAACGCCAGCCCGAGTAGCCAGGACGCGAAACCCCACTCTGCCTGGTACAGAACGTAGAGCGGCGAAGGTGCGGCGGCTGCGATCGAGAGCGACAGCGAGACCCAGGCCATTCCCGCGAAGCCGATCCTGCGTCTCCGCTCACCTGAGCGTCGTGGCTCGATGCTGCCCGCGAGTTGCGGCGGTGAGGTTGTCGTCATGACGGGCTCCTGGTCCTCAGCTGGATGGAAGGCATACAGAAGGGGCCCGAAGCAACGAATTGCCGAGCGGTATCCGACTGGACTATCGCAAGTATGCTGGCTAGTGTTTTACAAGTCAACACGAACCGGACCTCCGCCGGAGCCGACCATCGAGGGAACGAAGATGCCGTCAGAAGATCAGGCCCACCCGCATACCTCCGCGGTCTTCAGCCCGGAACAGCTGGATCGACTCCGCATGTACGGCACCCCGCACGATGCTGAGGCCGGTGAGGTGCTCTACAGCCCCGGCGACCCTTCGTACGACCTGGTCCTGGTCGACAGCGGCGCCGCCGAGGTCGTTCGTGAGCTCCGGGCCGGCGAAGCCGCGGAGGTGATCGCGCGCGAGGGGCCGGGAGGGGTTCTGGGCGAGATCAGCCTGCTCAGCGGACAGGCGGTCTATCTGACCGGACGGATGGCTGAGGCGGGTCAGGTACACCGGATCACACCGACGGAGCTTCGCCGGTTGATGGCCGAGGATGCCGAACTTTCGGACATCTTGCTGACCACCTTCATGGCGCGCCGCAACGAGCTCAAGGCCAGCGCGGCGCGGTCGCTGGAAATCGTCGGCGAGGAGCGGACCGCGTCGTCACTGGCGCTGCGTACCTACGCGGCACGCCTGCAACTGCCACACCAGTGGCTCGATTCGGGCACGGCCGAAGGTCTCAAGTTGCTGAGAGCAACTGGGCTGACACCTGGCGATCTCCCGGTAGCGATCACCGCGGCAGGAGTGATCCGCCACGCGACACCAGGGCTGCTGGCCGAGCTCTTGGGCCTCAACTACCGGTTTGCCGAGGCAGACAAGAGTGTCGACCTGGTCGTTGTGGGGGCGGGACCGGCCGGGCTCGCGGCTGCGGTGTACGGCGCGTCCGAAGGGCTTGAGACGGTGCTGCTGGACAGCATCGGCCCCGGTGGACAGGCTGCGGCCAGTTCCCGGATCGAGAACTACCTCGGCTTCCCGAACGGGTTGAGCGGAGCAGACCTGCTCGGCCGGGCGCATACCCAGGCGTTGAAGTTCGGTGCGAGCGTCTACAGCCCGTGCGAGGTGGCACGGCTTGAGTCGAGCGGCGGTGAGCACAAGATTCACCTGGTGGACGGGACGGTCATCGCGACACGAGCCGTGGTTGCCGCGACCGGAGCGAGGTACCGCAAGCTGCCGCTCGAACGATGGCCGGAATTCGAGGGCGCGGGCATCTACTACGCCGCGACCGAGGTCGAGACCCGGAGGCTTTCCGGGTTGCCCGTAACGGTCGTCGGCGGGGCGAACTCGGCCGGCCAAGCGGCCATCTTTCTTGCCTCCAAGAAGTGTCAGGTCGACCTCGTGATCAGAGGCGCCGACATCAGGACGGGGATGTCGAGCTACCTGGTCGAACGGATCCTCGCGGACCCGGCCATCACCGTTCGGACCTCGACCCGGGTCACGGCGCTGTACGGCGACAACTACCTGACGGGCCTCACACTCACCGATGCCGCCGGCAACGAGCTCACGGGCGAGAGTTCCGCGCTGTTCTGCTTCATCGGTGCCCAACCCGCCTCGGAATGGCTCGGCGAGGTCGTCCGTGACGACCACGGCTTCATCCTCACCGACGCGCTGATTCCGCAGGATCAACTGGGACCCGAGTGGAACGGCCGCCGGCCGCTGCCGTTCGAGACCAGCACTCCCGGCCTCTTCGCAGTGGGCGATCTGCGCCACGGCTCGATGAAAAGGGTCGCGGCGGCCGTCGGCGAAGGCGCCAGCGCGGTGGCATCGACCCATGCCGCGCTGGCAAGAGCTTGAGCAGCGCCGGCCAGGCCACCATCGTCCCCAAGAATTGGAGCTCTCCAGATGTCTGACGCGTCGACGCCTCGATCGCACGTGGTCACGATCGACGGGCTGAGGTTCGGCTATCACGTAGCCGGCCGTGGTCCTGCCTGTGTCGTCCACCCTGGTGGCCCCGGGATCCATTGGCCGTACTTGCGAATGCCTGACCTCGAGCGGGAGATGACCATGGTCTATCTCGCGCCCGTCGGTACGGGGGAGTCGGATCTGCTCCCCGACGGTAACTACAGCGTCGAGAGGTACGCCTACTTCGCAGACCAAGTCATCCAGCAGCTCGGCGACGCGAAGGTCTACTTCCTCGGCCACTCGCACGGCGGGTTCGTCGCGCTGCAACTCGCTCTGGATCAGCCCGAGCAGCTGGCTGAGTGGCAGCGGACGGTCGATCTGACGGTGGATCCCAAACGCAGGCCGGACCTGCGGGACGTACGGGATCGGCTTGCCGAGGTGGACGTCCCAACCCTGGTCGTCGGCGAGCCCGAAAAGTTCGTCAAGACCGTCACAGATTTCGTCGCCTTGCGCCAGGCCACGACGACCGCCAACAACCACGGAGGCGCAGCATGAGTCGGCAATCCGAAGCCATCGACACATCGGTCCCGCCAAGCGGGACAGGTTGCGTCGAGTGTGACGCAACAGGTGGATGGTGGTTTCACCTACGGCGTTGCGCTGCCTGCGGCCACATCGGCTGCTGTGACAACTCGCCGTCCCAGCACGCGACCGCTCACGCCGAGGCGACCGGCCACCCGGTCATCCAGAGCTTCGAGCCCGGCGAGGACTGGTTCTGGGACTACCGCACAGACAACTTCCTCGACGGGCCCGTTCTGGCAGCACCGACCCAACACCCGCAGGACCAGTCAGTTCCCGGTCCACAGGGACGGGTGCCGGCCGACTGGCCGTCGAAGCTGCACCCGTAACGCAGTCCTCAGTAACGACCGAATCTATTGCAGTCAAGGAGTGTCATGTCAGGTAGTCAAGGCAGGCCAGTGTTGTTCGTCCATGGGTTGTGGATCCATTCGGATGCGTGGGAGCCGTGGGTGCAGCTGTTTCGGCAAGCGGGCTACGACCCGCTCGTGGCTGGATGGCCAGGCGATCTCGCCACGGCGGCTCAGACCCGCGCCGATGCCAGTGGGTTGGGTGGAGTGGGGATCCAGGCTGTCACCGAGGCGTACGAGAAGATCGCGCGCAATCTTCCGGAACGGCCGATCGTCGTCGGCCACTCCTTCGGTGGACTGGTCGCGCAGAAGCTCCTTGCGCAGAAGGTCGCTTCGGCGGCGGTCGCGCTCAGCCCCGCACCGATGAAGGGCGTCACGAAGTTGCCGCTGGCCCAGGTCAGGTCTGCGCTCCCGGTGCTGAAAAGCAAGGCCAACCGGTCCAGGGCCGTGGCGCTCACCCGCCGACAGTTCCGGTATGCCTTCGGGAACGCGGTGACGAAGGCGGAGGCGGGCGAACTCTTCGAGCGATGGGCCATCCCCGGTCCGGGCCGCCCGTTGTTCGAGGCAACCGAAGCCAAGAAGGACCCGAACTCGCCGACGGCCGTCGATACCGCGACAGCCGATCGGGGACCGCTGCTGATCATCGGCGCCGGGAAGGATCACACCGTTCCGGAGGTCGTCGCGCGGCAGGCATTCGGGCTGTATGAGCGCAACGCCAGGACCGATTACGAGGTCTTCGCGGACCGTGGCCATTCCTATGTCTTCGATTCCGGTTGGCAGGAGATCGCCGAACACACCCTGCGATGGCTTCAGGAGACGTCCGGAAGCCACCAAGGCTGAGTTGTTCGACATCAGTCGGGCCGCGGAGCCCGTAGTACGGATCAACCAATGCTCGGCTACAGCTACAACTAGGAGAGGTCATGCCCAAGATGAGGAACGCTGTCCGAGGACTGATCGCCGTATTGGCGGTCGGCGCACTCGGGCTGACGCTGACAGGTGGTGCCGGTCGCTCGGCGGCGGCCGTTGATGATTCGTCGGTAGTCAAGCCGACGATCGTGCTGGTCCACGGCGCGTGGGCGGACGGCTCCAGCTGGTCGGCCGTCACCGAGCGGCTTCAAGGCCGCGGATATCGCGTGATGGTGGAGCCCAACCCACTACGAGGACTGGCCACCGACTCCGCCTATCTGGCCGGCTACCTGTCGAGTATCAGCGGCCCGTTGGTGCTGGTCGGTCACTCCTACGGCGGAGCCGTGATCACCAATGCGGCAACGGGAAACCCCAACGTCAAGGCACTGGTCTACATCGATGCCTTCATGCCCGATGCCGCGGAATCGGTCGTGCAACTGGCTGCGGCAAAGCCGGGCTCAGGCGTAGCCGTTGCCGATCCGAGTACGGTGTTCGACTTCGTGCCCATTCCGGGCGGCGGGGGCAACGTGGACCTCTATGTCAAGCAGGAGCTCTTCCGCCAGATCTTCGCCGCCGACGTCCGGCCGGGCACAGCGGCCGTGCTTGCCGCCAGTCAGCGGCCGTTGGCCGCCAGTGCCCTCGACGAGCCCTCCGGTACCCCCGCCTGGGTGTCGATCCCGTCCTGGGCTCTCATCGGGACCGCCGACAAAGTGATCCCACCGGCGGAGCTGGAAGTGATGGCCGCCCGGGCCAAGTCACACGTGGTCAGGATCGAGTCATCTCACTTGGCGATGGTTTCCCATCCGTCGGACGTGACCGCGATCATCACCACGGCCGCGAAGACCGTGCGCTGACATGACTGCGACCAGGGCGCCGGGACCCCGGCACCCTGGCCTGCCTATCGGTTCGGGTAGTCGTTGAAATGCACCGTGTCGACCTCGTCGAGCGGAACCTCACGCCCGTCCTCGTCGACGAACCCGACGTGCAGGGGCTTCGACGTACCGCGTGTCTGCCTCAAAGCCGTCGGGCCCTCCGGCCAAGGCAGATTCGCGTCGCCCCACTGCTGGAGGCCGCCGATGATGACGTGGAGCTGTTTGCCGGCCTCGGTGAGCTCGTATTCGTACCGGGTGCGGCGGCCTGGCTCCTGATAGGCCTCACGTCTCATCACTTCGTACTCGACCAGGGTGTTCAGCCGGTCGGTGAGCACATCGGGCGCGATCCCGAGAGACTCCTGGAAGCTCCCGAACCGAGTCATTCCTTCCAGCGCGTCACGCAGGATCAGCAGCGTCCAGCGTTCCCCCAGCACCGAAAGACTCCGAGCGACCGAACAACTCTGATGCTGAAATTTCGCAACGGGCATTGCGCCGCCTTCCTCCTGTCCAGTGAGCCGCGAGCCTGCACGACGATCTGGCTTGCCCAGCAGCCGCGCCAGTCTACCCCCTGACTTGCCACAAGCAAGCTAGGCATTGAAGGGCAAGGAAGACATGATGGCCGGGTGGAGTTGATCGAGCGGATTGAACGGGTCGAGGCGGAGTCGCTCTGGGGTCTTGCGGATGAGTCCGGTCCCGGGTCGTCTGTGCTGGGGTTGATGCGGCGTCGGTTCGGCTCGGTTGTCGCGTTGGCGGCGCCGCGGGACACTTTGTCGTTCTGGTCGCAGGCGACGGGGTTCGGACTGGGACGAGATCGCGGCGTCGTACGGAGTCGCGCCCGGTCTGACCGATGTCCAGGTCGTACGCCGCGCTGAGCCGGTCGAGCAGGCAGCCACCCACTTCCGCATCGAGCAGATCGGCCCGCAGCACGCCGACAGTTGGGTACGGCTGCAAGTGGACGTCTACCAGATGGACGACGAAGGTTTCCGTGCCATGCTCGCGGCCTACGATCCTGTCGGACCAGCCGGTTCGTTGCCTTCAGCAACCTGTACGGTTCGGCAACCCGGCTGCGACCGGTCACCTCAAGATGCGCGCCTAATCAAGCTTGACTAGACGTTTCTTCCTC
This sequence comes from Kribbella koreensis, assembly GCF_039525325.1. NCBI lineage: Bacteria > Bacillati > Actinomycetota > Actinomycetes > Propionibacteriales > Kribbellaceae > Kribbella > Kribbella koreensis. Next base: position 224,358 of record NZ_BAAAHK010000006.1, on the reverse strand, counting down.
GTGTACTTTGGTCAAGTAGTCAAACTGGACTAGCCTCAGCCGGTCCGTTCGCAACACGGGAGAAGGAATCGAACCCATGGGAAAGCTCGCGATCGAGACGAGAGGGTTGAGCGGAGGTGGGCGCATGTCGGCGACGAAGCTCCTGGTACTCGGTATCGTGCACCTCTCCGGCGGCGCGCATGGCTACCAGGTGCGGTCCGAACTGCAGAGCTGGGGTGCGGAGAGTTGGGCCAAGATCAAGCCCGGCTCGATTTATCACGCGCTGAAGAAGGCGGCTGCTGATGGCCTCCTCACCGAACACGCCGAGCCGGGCAACTCCGGGCCGGAGCGCGTTCTGTATCGCGCGACTGCTCGGGGACGTGACGAGATGGTCGAACTGGTCCGCGACGGTCTGCGGCGCACCCACGACCCGGACATGCTCAACGCGTCCATCGCCATGTTGCCCATGCTGACCAGGGCAGATGCCATCGCGCAGGTCAACGAGCGGGTCGCGCGACTGGAAGCGGAGCTCGTAGTGCAGGCCGAGTGGCGGGAGCACCCCAATAGGGACGCCCCCGAGCACGTCCGCGATCAGGCCGAACTGTGGGCTGGACAGGCACGCACCGAACTGGAGTGGGCGAAGGGCCTGAGCAAACGACTGTCTGAGGGCGCCTACACCATGGCCGATGATCCGGGTTCGTGGCGAACGGTCCCCGGTCACCTCAAGATGCGCGCCTAGTCAACTTGACCAGACGTTTCGTCCTTGTCTGCTCTGGCCAAGTAGTCAAACTTGACTAGCTCACCAATCCGTTCGCAACTCCGAGAGAAGGAATCGAACCCATGGAAAAGCTCGCGATCGAGACGAGAGGGTTGAAGAAGAGCTTCGGCACGACCCACGCGGTCGCCGGTGTGGACCTGGCCGTGAGCGCCGGGGGCGTGTACGGCGTGCTCGGTCCGAACGGGGCGGGCAAGACCACCACGATCCGCATGCTGGCCACGCTCCTGCGCCCCGACGCCGGAGAGGCGCAAGTGCTCGGCTACGACGTCGTGCGTGACGCCCAGGCGGTGCGGAGCAGGGTGGGCCTCACCGGGCAGTTCGCGTCGGTCGACGAAGACCTCACCGGGGTGGAGAACCTGTTGCTGCTCGCCAGACTGCTCGGCTACTCACGCCGCCGAGGCAGGGAGCGGGCGACCGACCTGCTCGACGCGTTCGGTCTTGCCGAGGCGGCCGACCGGCAGGTGAAGAAGTACTCCGGCGGGATGCGCCGGCGCATCGACATCGCGGCGAGCCTGGTCGTCACCCCCGAACTGATCTTCCTCGACGAGCCCACGACCGGGCTCGACCCGCGCAGCAGGAACCAGGTCTGGGAGATCGTCAGGGGCATGGTCGCCGAGGGCGCCACCGTGGTGCTGACCACGCAGTACCTCGACGAGGCCGACCAGTTGGCCGACCGGATAGCGGTGATCGACCACGGGAAGGTGATCGCCGAGGGCTCGAGCGGCGAGCTCAAGGCATCGGTCGGCGCCGGCTCGCTGCACGTACGGCTACGTGCGCCCGAGCAGCGGGCCGAGGCAGAGCGGGTCCTCGCCGGCGTCCTCGAGGTGGCGGCCGAACCGTCCGCTGACCCGGCCGCGCTGTCCGCGCGGATCTCCGACCCCGAGCGGGTCGCCCGCGCCCTGGCCGAGCTGTCCCGCAGCGGCATCGACGTCACCGAGTTCGCGCTCGGTCAGCCGAGCCTGGACGAGGTGTTCCTCACCCTGACCGGACACGCCGCCGAGGAGACACCCGAGGAGGATGCCGCATGACCGCCACGTCCGCGGAGCAGGGGTCGGCGCCGGTCACTGAGGACGCGCTGCGCAGCGTGCTGTTGGCCGGTGAGCGGCCGTCTCGCCCCGGCCCGGTGCGCACCTCGTTGACATTCGGCTGGCGCGCTCTGCTGAAGATCAAGCACGTCCCGGAGCAGCTCGTCGACGTGACCATGTTCCCGATCATGTTCACGCTGATGTTCACCTACCTGTTCGGTGGCGCGCTCGCCGGGTCGACTCAGGAGTACCTGCAGTTCCTGCTGCCCGGGATCCTGGTGCAGGCGAACGTCATGATCACCATGAACACCGGCATAACGCTGAACACCGACATCCAGAAGGGGGTGTTCGACAGGTTCAGGTCACTTCCGGTGTGGCGACCGTCGCCGCTGGTCGGCGCCCTGCTCGGCGATGTGATGCGCTACTCGATCGGGTCGGCGATCGTGATCACGCTCGGACTGGTCCTGGGGTTCCGGCCGGAGGGTGGCGCCGTCGGCGTGGTGCTCTCGGAGGTGCTGCTGCTGGTGTTCTCGTTCTGCCTGTCGTGGCTGTGGACGATGCTCAGCCTGATCCTGCGCACGCCGAACTCGGTGGCGGGGGTCAGCATGATGGTGATGTTCCCGCTGACGTTCGTGAGCAACATCTTCGTGGACCCGAAGACGATGCCCGGGTGGATGCAGGCGGTCGTCGAGGTCAACCCGATCACCCACCTGGCGACCGTGGTACGCGGCCTGATGGACGGCTCGGTGCCCGCCGGGGAACTCGGCTGGGTGCTCGTCTCGTCCGTACTTCTCGTCGCGGTCTTCGGTCCCATCACCATGGTCCTCTACCGCAAGAAGAAGTAGATGCCGCTACCGCGAGCACTTGGTCGAAATCAACTCCGACAACCCGGCCCACTCGGCCAAAGCCATCACCGCTACCAGACCCGGACACGACAAGGAGAGCCGAATGAGCACCATCCCCAAGAAAAACTCGGAAACCGTTGCGCGCACGCCCGGGCGGGCGGGCAGCATCGGGGTCTGGATTCTGCACGTCGTGCTGGCGGCGATAATCGCCGGCGGCGGAATCTCGAAGCTCGCCGGCGACCCGGTCATGGTGGACATGTTCGCCGACATCGGGGCTGGCCAGTGGCTCCGGTACCTGGTCGGAGCGCTGGAGGTCGCGGGAGGGGTTGGACTTCTGATCCCGGCTCTGGCGGGCCTGGCCAGTCTCGGGTTGGCGGCATTGCTGACCGGTGCTGTCATCACCGATCAGTTCGTGCTCGAGCAGAGCCCTTGGCTGCCGCTCGCCTTACTCATGGTGGCGGCCGTGATCGCAAGGACGCGGTGGTCGCGCACTGAGGCCGTCGTCGGCACGCTGCTCAGGCGCTGAGACAAACCTCTCGAACGGAGATGTGAGATGAACGAGATGGCCTTTCGCGTGACATCAAACGATGGCACCACCATCGCCTACGACCGGAAGGGAAGCGGTCCGGCCGTCATTCTGGTGGGCGGAGCACTCGACGAGGGGGTGGAGAACGCTCCCTTGGCGCCGGCTCTCGCCGAGCACTTCACGGTCTACAACTATGCCCGTCGGGGACGCGGCGCGAGCGGCTTCACCGAGCCGTACGCCGTGGAAAGGGAGATCGAGGACCTGGATGCGTTGATCGCGGAGGCGGGCGGCTCGGCACACCTGTTCGGGGCGTCCTCAGGCGGCGCGCTGGCGCTGGAAGCGGCCGCGGCCGGGTCAGCCATCGACACGATCGCCGTGTGGGAGGTGCCCTACGCGGTCGGGGACGACATCCGCCAGCGATTCGAGGAGTACGTCGCGGACACCCGACGCGCCTTCGACGCCGGGCGAGACGAGGAGGTTCTCGAACTGTTCATGCGCTTGAGCGGCGCCTCCGACGACAACATCGCGGCCAGGAAAGCGGCAGGCAAGCAGACGGCGCATTGGGCGCATTCGGTCGCCCTCGCGCCCACGCTGGTCCACGACAGCGTCTTCGTCAACCGCTACCAACTGCCGGCCGATCGACTGGCAACGGTCACCCAACCGGTCCTGGTCACCACCGGAGGACCGATCACGGTCCCCTATATGGCAGGCCTGCCCTCGGACTTCTTCGACCGCGCAGCCGACGAGCTTGCAGACCTACTACCCCACGCTCAACGGGAGACCCTCGAGGGGCCGGATCACGTCGTCGACCCACAGACCGTCGGCCCGCTGTTGCTACGGTTCTTCAGCGAACACTGAGGGGCCCGCGAGGTGTTGCGGGAAGACCGATTAGGCACCGCGCAAGCAGATCTTCGTCGCGCCAGGGACACGGGGGACAGGTGGTGTCGAGGTTGATGTCGTCGGCGGCGGCTCCGTCGTCGGTCGTACCCCGCACTCCGGGCCGACTCAGTACCGCCCACCGAAGCCCTGCGCAGCACGTGAGGAGAAGGCCTCGGTCGCGATCGCGTCCAGTGAGTCCTTCGGCGGCTGGACCAAGACCTTCACCGACCCCCGGCTATGTGCAGCCATCGTCGACCGACTCACCTTCGGCGGCACCATCCTCGAGACCGGCACCGACTCCTACCGTCTGGCCCAAGCCACAAGGCAGCGGACAACCTGACACCCGTCGGGCGCGGAAGCGGTGTCGACGCAAACCAACATCCGCGGCACCGACACGTGCCCGGCGGTGTCAGAACTCGCCAACAAGCGGTGTCGGACGAAACCTCCGCAGCCACGCGTCGTCCGGTCGGTGCGGTTCAGCCGAACGGTAACCCGGCGCGGGTGTGGGAGCTGCCGACCGGGCATGAGTGCATGATCACGATGCTTGCTGAGCTCGCCGAGCTGCTGCTCAGGGTCGGGCGGCGCGGTTGATCTCGGGCATGTGGGTTTCGGCCCAGTCGCGTAGGGCTGCGAGAGGTTGGTCGAGGCTCTGGCCGAGTGGGGTCAGGGAGTAGGAGACCGCGGGTGGAACGGTCGGCTCGACTCGGCGTACGACGAGGTGGTCGTTCTCCAGTCCGCGCAGTGTCTGGGCGAGCATCTTGGCCGAGATGCCGGGGGTGCGGCGTTTGAGGTCGGCGTACCGGAGTTCGCCTGATTCGGCGAGGGTTTTGACGATCATCGCGACCCATTTGGTGCCGATGCGGTCGAGCAGTTGCCGGGTCGGGCAAGCAGGGTTGAACAGGTCGCCGCGTGGGGTGGTTACCCCCGAGTGACCTGGTGGCGCGGAAGTGCCGTCTTCCATGCTTCCTCCGAGGTTCGTAGCGTTCATCAGGTAGCCAAGGTAATCAGAGGAGCCTCGTGATCGACGTCGGTACCGGGTCAGCTGTCGTTCTACTGCACGGATTTCCGCATACGTATCGGCTGTGGGACCGGATCACGCCCCGGCTCGCGCAGACGCACCGGGTGGTCGCGCCTGATCTCGTCACCGGCGGTTCGGCACTCGAGTTGGCCGAACGCCTCGAAGGCTTGCTCGACGATCTCGATATCGAGAGCGCGACGATGGTCGGGATCGATGCGGGTGTCGCGGCGGCGATCGGGTTCGCGTTGCAGCGTCCGGACCGTACGCAGCGGCTTGCTGTGATGGAAATGGTGTTGCCAGGCGTTGCGGGAGCAGAGGCGTTCACGCAGAACGGCTTGCCGTGGTGGTTCGGCTTCCACCAAGTGCCTGGCTTGGCTGAGAGGGTGCTGGTCGGTCATGAGCGTGAGTACATCGAATGGTTCCTTCGCGCCGGGACGGTCAGTGGGGAGGGGATCGGCTCCGAACTCACCGATGCCTTCGCCGCTTCCTACCAAGGAGAGTCAGCGCTTGCCGGCGCCTTCGAGCATTACCGGGCGAGGTCCCGTACTGCGGAGGAGCTGGCCGAGCTCCTCCCCACCCGGGGCCTCAAGGTTCCCGTACTTGCCATCGGCTCCCACCCGGTCGGCCAGACCCTGGCGAAGCAACTCGTTCCCTTCGCCGACGACCTCACCTCGATCCAGCTCGACGACTGCGGCCACCTGATCCCGTTGGACGCACCGGACCGCCTGCTGGCGGCGCTGATCCCGTGGCTCGACGCTGACTGATCGTTCAATCCGAGCCGGCGGTAGTCGTCGGGAGCGAATCTCCTGAGCTTTGATCAGCCAGTCATCGCCTTTATGGGTCCCGCTCCTCTCGATGCACTCGTCGCCGGCACGTTCAGCTACTGGACCGAGGCAAGACCAGACTTCACCGAATTGGCCGGCTCACGGCTAGAAGCGGTAGCCCATGCCAGGTTCGGCGAGGACGTCCTGGCTAGGCTTGGGGCGATGAACTGCCTGCGCTGGTGCACACGACGAGGGTCCGTCAGGGCTCTGATCGCCGTGCTGCTCCTGGCAGGTGTGTTCGCCATGCACGGCCTGACCGGAAATCACGACGCCGCGATGGCGGTCGGCCATCAGATGGCAGGCAGCCCGCCAGGACAGTCGGCCTTCCTCGGTACCGAATCGCCGGTACCTGGTCAGCCGCAGGCCGGTGCGTCGGCTGCGTCGTACTCGGCAGATCATGGGCACGCGTACAACCCCGCCATGATTGGTGTTTCCGGGCACGTCGAGTCCTCGCTCGAGCTGACCGCGCGGCCGGACGGCCACGGCCATATCCACGCGATGGACGATGTTTGCCTGGGGATGCTCGTCGCGCTCCTGCTCGCGCTGATCGTCGCTCTCGCCCGGTGCAGCCTCACCGCTGCACACCCGGTCCAGCTGACCGGCTCCCCGGTCCTCGTGGCGGTTGACGACCCGTCACCGCTCTGGTGCCGACCGGTCTTGTCGAAGCTCTGCGTTCTGCGGACGTAGGCCGAACTCTGCCCACTACCGGGTGCGATCGCCTTGAAGGCGGCGCCCGGATTCACGCAGTTGTTCAGCTTCGACGACAAGGACTCAACTATGCGACACCACCTGTGGAAGACCGCTGCCCCGACGGCCCTGATCGTCTTGGGCAGCCTCACCCTGTCCGCGTGCGGCGACGACACCGACAGCGGCTCCATGCCCGGCATGAACCACGGCACCCCGTCAGCCAGTGCTTCGACCAGTACGGCCGGAGACTTCGACGACGCCGATGTCGCGTTCGCCACCCAGATGATCCCTCACCACCAGCAGGCCGTGCAGATGGCGACGATGGGCGCCCGCAAGGCAACCACAGCCGAGGTCAGGAAGCTGTCCCTGGCGATCAAGTCGGCACAGGATCCCGAAATCAAGACCCTCACCGGCTGGCTGACCGGCTGGGGCAAGCCCGTGCCGGTCGCAAACCACCACGATCACAGCAACGAATCGATGCCCGGGATGATGACCGAGGACGAGATGTCCGACCTCGGCAACGCCCAGGGCGCGATGTTCGACCGGATGTGGACCGAGATGATGATCGAGCACCACAAGGGCGCGATCACCATGGCCAAGACCGAACAGACCGCCGGCAAGAACGCCGACGCGATCGCTTTGGCGAAGAAGATCCAAACCGACCAGAACCGCGAGATCGCCATCATGCAGCGCCTACTCGGCCGCCTCCCGGCCAACTGACCCACCGCTGATTCCCGACGGCAGACGCCGACGCACCACATCGTCCGGCGTCTGCCGTCACGCTCCGGATGGACAGGGTTGCGCTGTCGCCGTGGTCCGTGCTGTGAGACGGCGGTCGGCGCCGCAATTTGGGGCGCCCGGCTCACAAACCTTTGGCAACTCGGCCTAGGTCAGCCGCCAGTGACCACGAGGAGGAGGCCGGAGATGATGAGGCCGGCTTCGACCAGGATGACGAAGATGGTGACGGGTAGGCGGTCGAGGATCTTCTTGCCGGCCCAGGCGCCGCCGGCTGCTGCGGGTGCGAGGGCGAGGCCTATTAGTCCGGTACGCCAAGTGAGGACGGCTGCTGCGCCGAAGACGATCAGTTTGGTGAGGTGCATGACGACTGCGGAGGCGGCCTCGGTGCCGATGTAGGCGCCTCGGACCATGCCGCGGGCGAGGAAGAACGGGGCGACCATGGGGCCGACGCTGCCGACGAGTGCGGATCCGAATCCGGATGCGGCACCGAGTGCGGCGAATCCGCGGTCGCCGACTCGCGCTGCGTTCGGGCGGATCCGGCGCCAGACAACCATCGCGAGCAGAAACACTCCGATGATCCGGGTCAGTGCTTGGAGCGGTGCAGTGGTTAGAAGCAGTGCACCGGCCACAGCAGCAGGTACTGCGCCGGCGGCGAAGATCATCACCAGACGCCGGTCGATCTCGTGACGGTTGAACCAGACCCGGCTCCCGTTGCTGGCCAGCTGCGCAACGGTGAGGACGGCGACCGCGTCGCGAGGACCGAAGACCGCGACGAACACCGGCAACAGCAGCACCCCACCACCGAAGCCCGCAATGGCCGACAACAACGCAGTAGCGAACGACGCCACGACCAGGAGTGCAGCCAGCAACACCTCATGCGTCATGACGTGAGCTTCGCAGACGATCGAGGCCATCGGGCTGAGACGGAAGCCTTGCTCGATGTAGCCCTGGCCGGGCAACGGGTGGGCATGCAACGACGCATCACTAACCGCACCGTCGAGCTGTACCAGTAGCTGCTCGTTGCCCGCGCGACTCGCCCCCGCATCAAGGGATTCGCCGCGCATGCCCAACCACGCTGGCCGGACTGCGCCCGGCCCGTCACGCTCGCAGCGCCCTCATCGGACAGCCGCCCTCGACAAGCGAGTGCCTACTCTCGCATTCGCGCGACGGAAGAGCGCATACCCAGCGCGGGTGGGAGCGCCGAGGCGGCGAGCGGCGGAGGAGCGAGCAGGTGAGGCAGCGTGGGGTGGTTCAGCGGACGGTGGGGGCTGCGGGGGAGGAGAGCGTGGTGGAGAAGAGGCGGTTGTCCAGTTCGTTGAGGGCTAGGCGGATTGCGCCTAGGGCGACTGAGTCGGCGCCGAGGGTGGAGGCTCGGACTTCGGGGACTCGGAGGCAGAGGCGTTGGAGTTCGGCGGTTAGGGGAGCTAGGACTAGGTCTGCGGAGCGGGAGAAGCCGCCGCCGTAGATGACTACCTGGGGGTCCAGGGCTAGGACTAGAGCTGCGGCGCCTACGGCCAGGTCTTTTACGTAGCGGGAGACAGCGGTTTTGGCGGCTCGGTCGCCGTGGCGGGCGGCTTCGAAGACCCAGGCGGCGGCGTCGTCGGGGCTGACGCTGGCGGGGACGCCGGGGCAGTTCTCGAGGTGGGAGGGGGCGGCTAGCCAGCGGACCTGTTTGAGGGCGCCGATCTCGCCGGCGGCGCCGCCGTAGCCGCGGCGGAGTACGCCGTCGAGGATCAGGCCGGCGCCGATGCGCATGCCGGCCAGGACGTAGATGACGTCGCTCGCGTCGCTGGCGGCCCCCTTCCAGCGCTCGGCGAGGGCCGCGAGTTTGCAGTCGTTCTCGACGATGATCGGGCAGGAGAAACGGCCGGCCAGGTGTGCGGGCAGGTCGACCTGGTCCCAGCCGGGGAGCGGGGTGAAGAGGGAGGTACGTCCGGAGGAGTCGACCGGGCCGGTGACACCGATGGTGACGGCCCAGACATCCGCAGGCTTCTTCTTCGTGGCGGTGAGGCATTCCTCGATCGCCTCGTCGAGCGCCGCGAGTCGTGCCTGAGGGTCGGCGTCCGCGGCGACGGCGGCTCGGTGGCTGTGGAGGACTTCGCCGTTCAGGTCGGCGACCAGTGCGAGCACCTTGTGTACGCCGACATCGACGCCGAGAACATAGCCGGCGGTACTACGGAACTGGTACCGCCGTGCCGGCCGCCCCACCGCACTACTGGTACCCGCCTCGATCACGGTCGCCCAGCCATCGGCCACCAGGTTCTGAGCGATCAAATCGACGGCCGGACGCGACAGCCCGGTGCGCTGCGACAGTTCCGTCACCGTCGACGGCGGGTGATCGCGAAGCGCCCGGACGATCGTCAGCGAGTTGAGTTCGCGCAGCCGCGGAAGGTCCACGCCGGCGACGGCGCCATCTGTCACGGCTGGTCGCTCCTTCGTGTTGCCATCTCGGCAACATTATCAACTGATCGGATAGGCAGACCCGCTCTGCGGACCGACCGCGGGCGTGAAGTCGACGTCCCGCCCGTCGATCCGGTACCGGTACCGCCCGACCCGCTCGATCCGCGGCGTACTACTCAAGTACTCGTTCATCGCCTGCAACTCGTCAGGTCGCAGCCAGGAAGGCGGATCGGACACCGCCCGGAACCGGCAGATGTCGGCGAGATCGCGCAGCCACTCCTGCTGCTGCTCGGTCAGCAGGTTCAATCGGCTGCGGAAGTAGACGACATCAGGATCGACCTCGGCCAGCGGCGCCTGCCACAGCCGGTGCAGCGTGTTGACGACCGCGTTGCGGGCCATCGCGTCGGACGGATCGTCGCTGGCGTAGTTCTGCCACATCGGCGCGACATCCGGCCCGCTGCGTAGCCCGTCGAGCAGCCCGAGCGACGGCAGCAGCAGCGCACCGCTGCCCAGCAGGTACACATCATCGCCCGCAGTCCGGCGGATCAACTCCAGCGCATCACGATAGGCCTCCTCACGCCCAGCACCATTAGCCCGTACGCCGGGCGCTGCCGCCGCGTTGATGAAGTCAAGCTTCAGGTACCGGAACCCCCACTCGTGGACGAGCCGTTGCGTCAGCTCAACGAGATGCTCCTGCACAGCCGGCAGTGTGACGTCGAGCGCGTAGTACCCAGTACCCCAGTTGTACCCGGCAACAACCGGCGCACCACTCACATCGCGCAACAACAGCTCGGGACGCTCAAGGGCGATCCGGGAGGAGGGGAGCGCGATGAACGGCGCCACCCACAACCCCGGCGCCATACCGGCATCCGAGATTCGCGAAGCCAGCGCGCTCATGCCGGAAGGGAACTTGCCATTGGCGTACCAGTCGCCGACCATCTCCTCCCAGCCGTCATCGACCTGTACGACATCGAAAGGCAACCCGTCCAGCGCCTCGATGTCCTTGGTGAGCTGCTCCTCGGTGATGTCCTCGTAGTACGCGTACCAGGAACACCACACGTTCCCCGCCCGGTTCCGCCCGTGCCCCAAAGCCTCGGCGAGCTGCCGGGCATAGGCCGCGAACACGACCTCTTCGGGGCCATAGGCAATGAACCAGGGCGCGGCGCCCGTCTCGTACCACCCAGCCAACGTGTCGCGATCGGCGGTCAACCGCGGCACCCCCAGGCCCAGCGCGCCAAGCAGCAAGACGCTTCCGTCCTCTCCCTGGAGAGCGGCGACGGCCGACGAGTGGTGGCGACAGGGGTCGTCCCACGCGTCGTCGTCGGCCGTCACTCGGCGTACCGGATTGGCGATCCGCAGCGGCTGGTCGGACAACCGGCGCCAGCCGCAGGGGCTCCAGGAGTTCTGTCCGTGCCGGTAGAACAGGCCGTCTCCGAGGTCGTGCAGGAGGGCGACCCGCCCCGCCGGGAGGATGATGCCTCCATCGGCGGCGCGCGGAACGCCTGGTCCGTCGTGGCGTAGAGCGAGGGTGTGTCCGGCCACATCGAGGAGCAGAGTCATGCTCTTCCTTCTACTTGAGCGCTAGATACGTGGCTACTTGAACAGAGCGTTGACCTGGTCGTTGGCCTTCTTCAAAGCCGTCGCCGAGTCGGACTGGCCCAGTACCGCGGACTGGATCCCGTCCTGGACCAGCTGGGAGATCTCGTTCCCGTGCTCGCTGACCGGGAGGAAGAAGGTCCCGCCGGGCGCCTTGGCCTCGTCGACGAAGACCTGCACGTTCTGGCCCTTCGCCTTGTGCGCAGCCAGCGCCTTGTCACCGGCGGCGGTGATCGCGGGGAAGACGACGCCGTTACCACCGACGATGTTCTGGCAGTCGGCCGAGCCGAGGAACTTGACCCACTTCCACGCCTGCTCCTGGTGCTCGGTACCGGCGTTGATCGCGTCCGACAGGCCGTTGATCGCCGTCTTGCGTCCCTGCGGTCCGGTCGGCAGCGGCGCGAACGCGAACTTCACCTTGGCGTCCGCGGCCAGGTAGCTGTTGATCATCCACGAACCGGCGAAGGTGATGGCGCCCTTCCCGGCGCTGAGCAGGGCATCGCGCGACAGCGTCGAGGCCTTGTCCAGCGGGGGAGCGTACCCCTTGGCGATGAGCGACTTGAACCAGTCGATGGTCGCGGCGAGCTTCGGGTCGTCGTACTTGTACCGCGTGCCCCAAGGATTCTTGTCGAGGAACTCGAACCCGTTGCTGACGGCAAGGTTCCCCCAGCCGTTCTGCCCCTGCGACCCGTCGGCCCACTCGGGCAGGAAACCATAGGTCTTGATCTTCGACTTGTCGAACGAGGGGTCCAGCCCGTTGCGCCCTTTCTCGTCGACGGTCGCTTTGGCGATCAGCTGCTCGAAGGTGCCGCCGTCGGAGGGATTCCAGGTGAGGTTCTCCAGCTCCGCCGGCGCGATGCCCTGTGCCTTGAGCTGCGTGGTGTTGTAGACCAGCGCCATCGTGTCCCAGTCCTTCGGCAGGCCGTACCGCTTGCCGTCCTTGGCGTACAGATCCGCCAGCCCGGCCTGGTACTGCGACAGGTCGACCTTGTCGCGATCGACGAACGGCTGGATGTCGAGGATCTGGTTGCTGGTGACGAACTGCGGGTAGTACGACGCCTGGTCGGTCCACACGTCCGGCGCGTCACCAGCGGCCAGCTGGGTGGTGAGGTTCTGCCAGTACTGCGCCCAGGCGGTCTGGGTGATCTTGACCGTGATGTCCGGGTTCGCGGTGTGGAACGCGTCGGCACACGCCTGGTACGACGCCTTCTGGTTGTCGTCCCACAGCCAGTACTCCAGCGTCACCGCGCCGCCGGATCCGGAATCGTCGCTCGAGGTGCACCCGGTCAGGGCGGTCAGCGAGAGGGCCAGCGCTGCTGCGCCCAGGGTGATGCGGTTCATGACGTCCTCCGATGAATGGTTGCTGACGGCAAGGAGCTACTTGCCGCCGGTGAAACTGAGTGACTGCACCAGTCGCTTCCCCAGAAAGACGAGCAGCAGCAGGACGGGTAGGACCGAGAGGGTGGAAGCGGCCATCAGGCCGGTCCAGTCCGGTTGGGTGTTGGGCGATTGCTGCAGGAACACGCCCAGGGCGACGGTCACCAGGCGGTGTTCCTCGCCCCGGCCGACCAGCAACGGCCAGAGGAAGTCCTTCCACGCCCAGACGGTGGTGGTCAGACCGATCGTGATCAGCGGCCCACGGCTCATCGGCATCGCGACCCGCCAGAACATTCCCCACGGCCCGACGCCGTCGAGGATGGCGGCCTCCTCGACCTCGCGGGGCAGGGAGAGGAAGAACTGGCGCAGGAAGAAGACCGCGAACGGGGTCATCAGGATCGTCGGCGCGACCATACCGGCCATCGTGTTGATCCAGCCGAGCTGTTTGACCAGGATGAAGTTCGGCAGCAGGGTGAAGATCGGCGGCACCATCAACGCGGAGACCAGCAGCGTGAAGGCGAGATCGCGACCGGGGAACCGCAGCCGGGCGAAGGCGTATCCGGCCATCGAGCAGAGCAGGGTCTGCACGCCGGCGATCAGCCCGCAGTAGATCACCGAGTTCAGCAGGTACCGGCCGAAGTCCAGGTGTGCGCCCGAACCACCCGCCGCCCTCGCCTCCGCCTCGGTGGTCAGACCGAGTACTCGGGCGAAGTTGATCAGCGTCGGTTGATGGGGGAGCAGCGAGCTGCTGTCGTTGTAGAGGTCGGCCGCCGGGGTGAGCGCGGTGCGGATCATCCAGTAGAACGGGAAGATCGTCGCGAGCAGGAAGACGGCCAGGAAGACCCAGGCCAGGACGCGTCCCGGGGTCCGGCGGTTGGACGATCTCATCGCTGCGCCTCTCATGCCAGGTCCGAACTCGACGCCCGGAGCAGGCGGAGCTGGACGAAGGTGAACACTCCGAGCACGAGCGCGAGGAAGACCGCCGCGGCGGCCGCGTAGCCCATGTGGAAATAGCTGAAGGCCTGCTGGTAGATGAAGAAGTAGATGACCCGGGTCGCGGACACCGGCCCGCCCTTGGTGGTGACGGCGACGGTGTCGAAGATCTGGAACGAGCCGATCAGGGACACGACCAGTACCAGCGCGAGCACCGGTCGCAGCAGCGGCATGGTGATCCGGGCGAAGATCCGCAGTTCGCCGGCCCCGTCGATCGACGCGCTCTCGTACAGGTGTTGCGGGATTTGGAGCATTCCGGCGTACAGGAGGAGCGCGGTGTATCCGGTGTAGGCCCAGGTGTTGATCCCGGCGACCGCGGGCATCGCCCAGTGCGCGTCGGTGAAGAAGCCGACCGGGCCGAGGCCGACCGCGTGCAGGAGATGGTTGACGAGTCCGAGATTGGTGTCCAGCAACCACATCCAGAGCAGGCCGATCGTCACGTTGGGCACCAGCCAGGGCAGGAGTAGTGCTGCCCGGAGTACGACCGAACGGGTCAGCCTGTGCATCAGGGCCGCGACGACCAGGGCCAGCACGGTCTGCGAGCTGATGTTGAGCACGACGTAGTACGCCGTGACGAGCATCGAGCTCCAGAACTGCCGGTCGGCCAGCAGGTCGGTGTAGTTCTCCGCGCCGACGAACGACGGCGTACCGAGCATCGTGTAGTCGGTGAGCGAGTACCAGACGCCGCGGACCGCCGGATAGGCGTAGAAGACGGCGAATCCCACCAGGACCGGCGCGACGAACCACCATGCGACCCGCCGGTCGTCCCGTTGTCTGGCTTGGCCCATTGCTGTCCCTCGATCGGCTCCGGCGAACTCTTGTCAGGTGGCTCGCTCTGGATTAATGATGTAGTTATTCGGAAGTTTGTCAACACTTCTTCATATTCGCCCCGAGGAGAAGCCATGCCCCTTCGTATCCGCGGCCGCCGCCTGCTGGCCGCGCTCACCGCCGTCACGGCAGCGCTCAGCCTGAGCGTCGCGGCGGTGACCCCGGCCGGCGCGGCTCCGGCCGGACCGCCTGCCCGGCCCGCGCCACCGGCCAGTCCCGATCCGGCCCTGCAGGCGCACACTCTGCAGGCCGCCGACGGCCCGCTCGACAATCCACTCAAGGGGTTCGCGCGCTTCTACTCGCCGGGCGCGAACCAGAACACCGGCTACCCGCACGCGCTGACGTGGGGTTACTTCGGCCTGTCCGAGGTGATGACGAACGCCGCGAACTGCGGCAGCTACAACTGGAGCATCCTCGACAACATGCTGGCCGAGACGGCCGCGCAGGGGAACCAGGCCGCGATCCGCTTCTACATGGTCTATCCCGGCGGCACCGGCAGCCATCCGGCGAACGCGATCCCGTCCTGCTTCAACGGCCAGGTCAACTACCGGACCGACACCTACTGGAACGTCACCGAACCCGACTACGACAGCCCGTACCTGGTGAACGCGCTGAAGAACTTCATCGCCGCGTTCGGGGCCCGGTACGACGGCGACCCGCGACTCGGGTTCGTCCATCTCGGCCTGATCGGGCTCTGGGGCGAGTGGCACACCTGGCCGTACGACACCGACACGTCCGACGGCTTGCCGAACTACATGCCGACCGACGCGAACGGTGCGCAGATCGTCAACGCCTACGACAACGCGTTCAGCACGACCAAGCTCGAGATCCGCTATCCCGATGCGGCCGGCGGGGCGGCGAACAGCCGGGATGTCGGGTATCACGACGACTCGTTCTGCTACCGGGAAGGGTCGCCGCTCGCCGGGGTGACGCTGCCACAGTCGCTGGGCGGAGCGTCGTACTCGCAACTGCAGCGCAACCTCGGTACCGGAACCGAGAACAAGTGGATCAACGACTCGATGGGTGGTGAGGTGCGGCCGGAGATCCAAACCGCCGCCTTCGACAACTGGCCGGGCGGCTCGGGTGCGGTCGACAACATGAAGGCTTGTATCGAACTGGAGCACACCACTTGGAAGATCAACGAGCAGTCGGCCAGCTACTCGTCGGGCAACGCCAACGTGGCCGCCGCGGTCCGGCTGATGGGCTACAACCTCACCGTGAACAAGGCCTACTTCCAGAACACGGCCAGCGGGACGACCAACCTCGGCGTACAGATCAGCAACACCGGCGTCGCGCCCTTCTACTACCCGTGGAAGGTGACGGTGGGGTTGAAGAACAGTGCCGGTACGGTCGTGCAGAGCTGGGACACGAACTGGGATCTGCGGACGATCCAGCCGCTGAAGATCCGGGCGTTCCCGGACTGGAACGTCGGTGCGGATCCGACGTACCGCGACTTCGGTTATCCGCAGTACTTCCAGACGCCGGTCAACCTGGCAAACGTGGCCCAGGGCAACTATCAATGGGTACTGCGGGTGAAGAACCCGCTCGAGGCGACCTCGGCCAACGCCAAGAAACTGCGCTTCGCCAACGCGACCCAGAACGCCGACGGGTGGGTCGGGCTGGGGGCCGTCACGGTTGGTACGGGCGGCAGCGTGCCCACCAGCTATGAGGCCGAGGCGGGCAGCCTGGCGGGTGGGGCGGTCGTTTCGTCGTGCTCCGCTTGCTCGGGCGGTTCGAAGGTCGGGTACATCGGCAACAACCTCGGTACGTTGTCGATCTCGGGTGTCAACGGCGGTACCGGCGGCGCCAAGCCGATCACGATCTACTACGCGTCTGCTGTCGCCCGCACCGCCACCGTCAACGGTCAGTCCGTCACCTTCCCGGCCACTGCCGACTGGAACACGGTCGGCTCGGTCACGGTGACTCGGACCCTGCAATCCGGTGGTGCCAACACCATCTCCTTCAGCAACTCCGCCGGTTGGGCACCGGACATCGATCGGGTGGTCGTCGGATAGCTGGGCCGCACCCCACGGCTGCTAGGTTTCCTGAAGCCTGGCAGCCCTGGGTCGGGCCTTCTCTCCTCGGGAGTCCGTATGCCCGCACCTGCCCTCCAGATCGGCGTACTGACGCCGTTGACCCAACCTGGCTGGACCTCCGCGGGCCGGAGTTTGCTTGCTGGGATGGAGCTCGCTGTCCGGGACGTGGACTCGTCTGGTGGTATCGCCGGCCGCCCGCTCGAACTTCAGGTCCGAGACACCGCTGCCGACCCGCCTCGGGCTTCAGCGGCGGTCGATGAGTTGGCGGCGTTGGGTGTTGCCGCCTTGGCGGGGGAGTATCACAGCGTCGTCGCCCGCGCGGTCGCTGCCCGAGCCGATGCGCTGGAGGTGCCTTTCCTCTGCTCGTCGGCAGTCCTCGACGACCTCACGTCAGCACCTACGGACTGGGTCGCTCGACTCGCTCCGCCGCAGTCCCGGGGCTGGCGGCTCTACGCCGACTACCTGCTCGGAGAGGGCCATACTCGCATCGCAGTAACCACTCAGCCCAGCGTCTACTGGCTCACCGGGACCCGCATTCTGCAGGAGCACTTCGCCGCCCACGGCGGTACCGTCATCGAACTCGACGCGAGCGATCCCCTCGTGTTGTGCGATGCCCTCGCCTCCAGCCACGCGACGGCTCTTCTCCTCCTGGTCGGCCACCCGGAGCCGGCCGTCCCCATCGTCAAAGCAATCCGTGGCGACCAGCGACTGGCCAACCTCGTGCTGGGCGCCCCAGCCGGCCAGCCGGAGTTCGCCGACTGGGCGGCGTTGCTCGGCGAATCCGGCACGGCAGTCCCGTTCCTGCGCTACCTTCCCGAACACCTGACCCCGCTCGGCTCACGAGTCCTCGATCGCCTGCCCGAAGCCTCGTCGTTCGTCGCGTATGAGGGCTACGACACGATCGCCGTCCTAGCCGACGTACTCCGCTCCCACGGCCCCGACCGCACCCGCATCGCCGCCGCCTGGCCAACCGTCGCCGTCGACGGCACCCGCGGAAAGATCCACTTCACCCGCGTACCCGGCATCAACGTCTGGCAATGGCCCACACCCCCGATCCAGATCGCCGACCGCGATCCTGCGTCCCTGAACCACTTCCGCACCCTCCACACCAGCTGAGAGCTATTCAGGCAGTCGGCCGGTGTCGATGACGTGGCGGGCGACGATGGAGAGGCGCTGGTTGCGGTCCTGGGAGTAGCGCTGGAGGACGGTGAAGGCTTGGACCGCGTCGAGCTTGTACCGCTCCATCAAGCGGCCGACAGCCTGACCGACCTCCTTGCGTGAGTCGACGGCTTGGTGCAGGGAGTCTCCTACGCGCAGGCATGCCAAAGGCCCGGGCGCCGGACTCTGGACGCTGACAGTGGCCCGATCCTAAGCGGTTCGGATTGTCCGAGTGACCGGCGGCCTGCGAGAGATTCCAGAACAAGCAGTACGGCGCCGTGGAGGTACCGCTGACGCCGTGGCTGCTCTGCCCTCAGTCCTTGGCTTCTTGCTGCAGCTTGTTCTGGAGGTCGTCCTTGGCCAGTGCTGACGCGCCGCTGAGGTCGAGGTTGCGGGCCTGCTGCAGCAGCTGGTCGCGGGTGACGTCTTCGGGCTGCTCGCCGAGGTGCTGTTTGCGGCTGGCGGCGAAGGCCTCACCGAGTTCGGTCAGGCGGGCGGTGGTCAGCTTGGCGCGCATGCCGGGGAGGACGCTCGACTCTTCCTCGTTGACGTGGTGGGTGATCGCCTCGACCAGCTTGTCCAGGGCCTGGTCGAAGGCTGCCGAGTCAGGGTCGATGGCGGCCAGCTTCTCGAGCAGCTGGTCGGCCTCGATGTGCTCTTCCTGGCTGTGCTCGACGTCGTCGGCGATGCCGGCTTCGGCCGCGGCGGCCGGATAGACCTCGGCCTCCTCGGCGCGGCTGTGGGCGAAGAGGAGGGTGGTCAGGACAGGTACCAGGTTCTTCCGCTTCTCCGGGTGCTTCTTGAGCTCGTCGAAGAGGCGCTCGACCTCCCGGTGGTCCTGCATGATCAGATCGACGACATCGCCGGCCATAGTGGGGCCCTTCGGTGGTGTGGCAGCCGGCGTGCGGTTCACGCCGGCGAATCAGACCTGCCGGTACCCGGCCCCAATCCTCGCGGGGCAAGTACGCCCGGAGGCGTCGGTGCATAAGTTCGTGGTTCCTCCGGCTGGGCGCGGGTACCGGTTGTGGACACCACAACTGGAGGAATGCACTCATGGGCAACACCACCGAATCGGTCGACGTCGAGGCGCCGATCAGCGCGGTTTACAACCAGTGGACGCAGTTCGAGTCGTTCCCGGAGTTCATGGACGGGGTCGACGAGATCAAGCAACTCGACGCCACCCACACGCATTGGGTGACGAGTATGGCCGGGGTGACCCGGGAGTTCGACGCGACGATCACCGAGCAGCACCCCGAGGAGCGGGTCGCCTGGAAGTCGGACACCGAGCCGCGGCATGCCGGGGTCATCACCTTCCATCGGCTGGGTGACACCACGACGCGGGTCACGGCGCAGATGGATCTCGATCCGGAGGGATTCGCCGAGCAGGTGGCCGACAAGACCGGGCTCATCGGCGTACGGGTGAAGCGGGATCTGCTGAGCTTCAAGGAGTTCATCGAGAAGCGCGGTGTGGAGACCGGCGGCTGGCGCGGCGACGTCGAACGCCCGGACGCCCGATGACGAAGGGAACTCGGCATGGGTGACTACGAGGCATCGACGACCGTGGCGGTGTCCGCGCAGGTTCTGTTCGGATACCTGTCCGACGTCGAGCATCTGCCGGACTATCTGCCGCAGATGACCGAGGCTCATCGCACCGACGGCGACCAGGTCGAGGTTGCCGCCGTCATCCAGCCTGAGGGTGGTCCGCAGCGTGAGGTTTCGGGCAAGGCGTGGATCGAGGTGGTCGAGGAGGGCAAGAAGCTGAAGTGGGGAGCGACGGGGGCGCACGACTACCACGGCGAGCTCGACATCGGCCCTGCCGCAGAGGGAACCTCACTGCTGACCGTCCGCCTGCACACCGACCACGCCGAAGGGCCGTCCATCGACGACGGCCTGCGACACACCCTCGCCGGAATCAAGTCATCCGTCGAGAACCAGGCCGGCTAACCGGCCTCGGCGGGGCGAAGGGCGAGTGCCGTGATACCCACGGCCCTCGCCCTTCAGGTGTCCCCGCGCAGTCGCCTCGGCTTACGCGATCTGGCGGCGGTAGGTGCGGAGGGCGAAGAGGTAACCGACGATCAGGATGCCCAGGCACCAGGCCAGCGCTGTCCAGATGTCGTTGCCTACGGGCTGTTCGGCGAACAGGCGCTGGATGGTGTTGACGATCGAGGTGACCGGCTGGTTCTCGGCGAAGGCGCGGACCGGGCCGGGCATCGTGTCGGTGGGGACGAAGGCCGAGCTGATGAACGGCAGGAAGATCAGCGGGTACGAGAAGCCGGCAGCCCCGTCGATCGACTTGGCCGACAGGCCGGCGAGGATCGCGATCCAGGTGAGCGCCAGCGTGAACAGCAGCAGGATGCCGGCCACCGCGAGCCAGGCCAGCGGGCCTGCGGAGGTACGGAATCCCATCACCAGACCGACCAGCACGATGATCACGACCGAGATCGCGTTCGCGACCAGCGAGGTCACCACGTGCGCCCACAGCACGGACGAACGGGCGATCGGCATCGAGTGGAACCGTTCGAAGATGCCGCTCTTCATGTCGGTGAACAACCGGACCGCCGTGTACGCGATCCCCGACGCGATCGCGATCAGCATGATGCCCGGCAGCAAGTAGTTGACGTAGTGGTCGGTACCGGTCTTGATCGCCCCGCCGAGCACGTACACGAACAGCAGCATCATCGCGATCGGCGTGATCGCGGTCGTGATGATCGTGTCCGCGCTACGGAAGATGTGACGCAGCGACCGGCCCAGCAGGACGCTGGTGTCGCCGAAGAAATGGGTGGTCATGCCTGGACCTCTTCACTGTCGTTCCCAACGAGGGCGAGGAAGATCTCTTCCAGAGTCGGCTGCTTCTCGACGTACTCGACCTTGGCCGGCGGAAGGAGTTTCTTCAGCTCGGCGAGAGTGCCGTTGGCGATGATCCGGCCCTGGTGAAGTACCGCGATCCGGTCGGCCAGCTGCTCGGCCTCGTCCAGGTACTGGGTGGTGAGCAGAACCGTCGTACCGCCCTTGGCCAGCTCCTGCACCACCTTCCACACGTCGAGCCGTGCCTCGGGGTCGAGCCCCGTCGTCGGCTCGTCGAGGAAGATCACCTCCGGCTGACCGATCAGGCTCATCGAGATGTCGAGCCGCCGGCGCATACCACCGGAGTACGTCGAGACCTTCCGCGAACCCGCGTCGGTGAGGTTGAACCGGCTCAGCAACTCGTCCGCCACCTGACCCGGGTTCTTCAGGTGCCGCAACTTGGCCACCATCACCAGGTTCTCCCGGCCGGTCAGGATCTCGTCGACCGCCGCGAACTGCCCGGTCAGACTGATCGACTCCCGAACCCGCAGCGGCTCGGCCGCGACATCGAAGCCGTTGACGACGGCGGTACCGGCGTCCGCCCGCAGCAGCGTCGACAGGATCCGCACGATCGTCGTCTTCCCTGCCCCGTTCGACCCCAGCAACGCAAAGATGCTCCCCGGCGCGACCTCGAAGTCCACACCCCGCAGCACCTGCAACTCCTTGAACGACTTCTCCAGCCCCCGTACCTGGATCGCCGGGCCTTCCTGTGCCGTCATCACACCGCTCCTACCGTCGCGCTCACCAATGTGCTCATGCCGCCATGCTGTCCACCACCCCTGACACGACGCTGACACGGCGCCCCCGCGCCGCCTCGCCGCTCGCTCTAATGAGGGTTGAGCGAAGGAGGAGCGAAACGCGAGGGGGCGTGGGGGATGCGGGGGTAGGGGATGCTTGGGGGGTGATGGTCAAAGGGGAGTTTGAGCGGGATAGCCGGTACATCGCGACCCGGATTACGGAGGACGGGCGGGATGGGTTTGCGGTAGAGGCGGGGCGGTATCGGTTGGTGGTGGCTCGGGCTTGTCCTTGGGCTCATCGGGCGGTGATCGTGCGGCGGTTGCTGGGGTTGGAGGATGTGCTGTCGGTCGGGTTTTGCGGGCCCACGCATGACAAGCGGAGTTGGACGTTCGATCTTGATCCGGGTGGGGTGGATCCGGTGCTGGGGATTCCCCGGTTGCAGGATGCGTACTTCAAGCGGGATCCGAAGTACCCGAAGGGGATCACGGTGCCGGCGATTGTTGATGTGCCCAGTGGCGCTGTGGTGACCAATGACTTTGCGCAGATGACGCTTGATCTGTCGACGGAGTGGACGGCGTACCAGCGGGAGGGGGCGCCGGAGCTCTACCCGGTGCACCTGCGGGACGAGATCGATGAAGTTGCCAAGCGCATCTACACCGAGGTGAACGACGGGGTGTATCGCGCCGGGTTCGCGTCGTCGCAGGAGGCTTACGGGGCGGCGTACGAGCGGCTGTTCGTGGCGCTGGATTGGCTGTCCGAGCGGCTGCGGGACCGGCGGTATCTGGTGGGGGAGACCATCACTGAGGCGGATGTGCGGCTGTTTACTACGCTGGTTCGCTTTGATGCGGTGTATCACGGGCACTTCAAGTGCAATCGGAGCAAGCTGACCGAGATGCCGGTGTTGTGGGCGTATGCGCGGGATCTGTTTCAGACGCCGGGGTTCGGGGACACGGTCGACTTCGTGCAGATCAAGGAGCACTACTACGTGGTGCACACCGGGATCAATCCGACGCAGATCGTTCCCCAGGGGCCGGAGCTGTCGGGTTGGCTCACGCCGCATGGGCGGGAGTCGTTGGGTGGAAGCCCGTTCGGCAAGGGCACCCCGCCTGGGCCGACCCGCGCCGGCGAGCAAGTACCGGTGGGCCACGGAGCCGGCTGAAGGCCCCCAGTTGCGGCCTAGGCTTGGGTTATGAGCTTCTCGCAGGCTGGATCGAATCGTCCTGAGTGGTTCAAGGTTGCTTCGGCTCAGGGTGGGGAGGGGGTGGATACCCCCGCAGGGGTGCCGGGTGGGGACTCCGACGTGCGGGAGCAGCGGAAGGGGGCGGTTTCCCAGGCTGGGCCGCCTGGATTGAACCGGCTGCTCAGTAGTGAGGAGCGGCGGGCGGTGGCTCGGGCCGCCGGACGGCCGAATACCGCGGCGGCGGCGCTCCGGGATGTGGTGACCGATCTTGATCTGATGTTGCTGCAGGCGGCGAAGCATGTGCGGGACAGCGGCGGGAAACGGTCACGCCGCAAGTTCCGGAAGGCCGTGCCGCAGCTCGTGACGGCAGCCGAGTTGGCTGAGTTGCCGCTCGGTGAGGTTGCTGAGTTCCTCGGGATTTCGCCACAGCTGGTGGACGAACTGCTGCCCCGCCTGGCCGAGGTCGGAGGGATCGGGCCCGATGACCGGGCCGCGGTGTTGCAGGGGATCGAGGAGCTGCGGGATCAACTGCAGCAGGTCCAGATCGGGGTCGACCACTCACTGCTCGACCGGCTGATCGGCGTGATCCTGCGGTTCACGCTGCTGATCGGGATGGCGATCGCGGCGACACCGCTCGGTGCTCTGGCGGTCGGGGACCCGGTCATGAACGAGGCGATCAAGACCGGCGTGATCGCCTTGGTGGCGCTGGCTTTGCAACAGTTCGCCGACCTCATCGCGGCTGCGCGCGATCGAGACGCCGATCTGACGCTGGCGACCGATGCACACGCCGCGCTGCTGGCCGAGTTGACGGCTGCGGCGAGCCTGGCCGACGTACCGGCGTACGACGGAGAGCACGCGGTACTGCGGTTTCGCCTCGAGCTGCGCTGTGCCCGCGCGCGAGTCGCCGTACTGCCTCTGACCTGGCCCGAGAAGGAGCAGTACTGGCTCGAGCTCGACCAGGTACTGCGATCCCTGCACAACGCTGAGTTCACCGACTTCGACGTCCAGCGCCGCGTGCTCCGAGAGCTGACCCCCTCGAACGGCGCCGGTACCTCGGAGAACAACTGACCGCGGGCCAGACCTAGAGGTCGCCGAGGAAGGTGAGGAGGGCGTCGGTCACCTCGGTGGGGCGTTCTTCGGGGATCCAATGGCCGCAGTCGGGGAGGTCGAGGACGCCGCGGAGGTTGGGGACGATCTGGGGGAGTTGGTCGATGAAGTCCGGTGGATAGAAGGTGCGGACCACGTCGGCGCCGCCGGTGATGTAGAGGGCCGGCGGGGTGATCAACGCGCCCTGCCAGGCGGCGGTGAGGGACCAGTTGCGGTCCATGTTGCGGTACCAGTTGAGCGGGCCGGTGAATCCGTTGCGCTTGTACTGCCGGGCGTACTCGTCGATGTCGTCCTCTGTCAGCCACGACGGCAGTTCGTCGACCTCGCGAGTGCTGGCGAGGAAGCCGTTGCCGGCGATCGGGGAGGCGAGGCCGCCCATCACGCGGCGGAAGCTGGTGTGGAGGTCGGCGTTGAGTTCGGCGTCGGCGATACCGGGTTCTTGGAAGTAGAGCTGATAGAAGTCCGGGCCGAAGTGCTCGCGTACCGAGGTGAGCGTCGGTACGCCGCCGCGCTGCGTGGGAGGTACCGACAATCCGGCGACGCCACGCACGAGGTCCGGCCGTAGCAGCGCGGTGTGCCAGGCGACCGGGGCGCCCCAGTCATGGCCGACCACGACTGCGTTCTCCTCGCCGAGCGCGTGGATCAGGGCAACGACGTCGCCGACCAGGTGGAGGATGGAGTAGTCGGCGATGTCAGGCGGGGCGTCGGTACCGCCGTAGCCGCGCTGGTCCGGCGCGACGACCCGGTAGCCCGCGTCGGCCAGCGGCTGGATCACGTGCCGCCAGGCGTACCAACTGTCAGGAAACCCGTGCAGCAGCAGAACCAAAGGTCCTTCCCCCTGCTCGGCGACGTGCATGGTCAGACCGTTGACGCTCAACTCGCGGTGAACGAGGCTCAAAACGAACTCCAATCCAAGTCCCCCCGAGGCTATCCCGTTGCACAAAGCAACGGTCCGGACTGCTCCGTCCGGGAGGCGACCGCGTGGCTCGCCGACGGGGAGAGCGCTCGTAGGTGATCGCGATCGGTGCCCCGGTCGGCACGGCTGTCGCGCTTAGCAGGCGGGGAGGTCGGACCGCTGGGCGTGGCGCCGGGCCCACGACGTTCGAGTGCTGAGCCCGTCGGCTGCATAAGGCAGGAGGACGGCGCCCGGCCTCGGGCGATCGAGCAGCCGGTCCGTGGGCACCACGCCAGACCTCAGCCCGAGCAAGGCCGGTGCCTACTCTCGCTTTCGCGCGACGCAGGAGCGCATACCCCGGGTGGGCGGGGGCGCCGAGTGGTTAGCGACGGAGCAGCGAGCGGTGAGGCTGCGTGGGAAGTTCTTCAGAGGACGGTGACTGTGACCGTGGTGCCGGGTTTGGCCATTTGGTTGGCGGCGGGGGATTGGCCGGCTACCAGGTTGAGGCCCAGGTTGAAGGGGGCTTTTTCGACTTTGACGAGGAAGCCGGCTTCGGTGAGGATCTTTTGGGCGTCGACCAGTTTCTTGCTGCGGACGTTGGGGACCTTCCGCAGGGCGGGGCCCTTGGAGACGACCAGGGTGACCTTGTCCTTGGCGAACAGGGTGCCGTTGCTGGGGGTCTGGGAGATGACCTGGCCTTGGGGGATCGTCTCGTTGGTCTGGTCGGTGCGGGTGACGGTGAAGCCGGCCTTCTTCAGGGTGCGGGTTGCTTCGCGGACCGGTTTGCCGGTCATGTTCGGGACCGCGATCGGCTTCTTGCCCTTGCTGATGGCGAGGTTGACCGACTCGCCGGGCTTCATCACCGAGTCGAACTTCGGCGAGAAGATGATCACCCGACCGGTGGGGACGGTCTCGCTGTAGGCCTGGCTGACCTGGCCGACGTTCAGCTTGATCGACTCCAGGGCACGGCGGGCCGCATCCTCGTCGAGGCCCTTGAGCTGCGGTACGCGGTAGCGCTCGGGTCCCTTGGAGACCGTCAGCTCGACCTCGCCCTCCTTGCGGATGCGAGCGCCGGGCTCGGGGTTGGTCGCCATCACCTCGCCCTTGGCGACGTCCTCCGAGTAGTCCTGGTTCGCCAGGACGGTCGTCAGCCCGGACTCGCCCGCCTTCGTCTTCGCATCGGCCGCGGTGATCCTCAGCAGATCAGGCGTAGACGTGTAGCGGTGTACGCCGTAGAACCACGCCGCCGTCCCGACGCCGATCGCCAGAGCCAGTACGCCGATGAGCGCGATGAACCCTCGACCGCGACGCTGCTGTTGCGGTTGCCGAGTCAGTGGTTCAGCGGGCTGATGCTGCCGAGTCGCCCCGGCCGGTCGCAGCAAGGACTGAGCAGGCTCGTACGGTACGACGATGGTGTCGTTCCGCGGCGGCTGCTCGACATGCTCGACGTACGCGCTCCCACGCGAGTAGCCGTCGTCGTACCCGTTGTCCTGCCGCATCTGCTGGATCGGCACGGTGAGGTCGCCGGTCAGCTCGGGGTCGTCCGGTAGCCCCTCCTCGATCGCGCTGCGGACCCGGTGGACCTGACGGCTGAAGACCCGCGCGTCGGCCGGCCGCAGGTCACGGTCGCGCGCGGTGGCCCGCTGCACCAGCGCGTCGACGTACGGCGGAATGCCCGGTACGAGTTGCGAAGGCGGCGGTACGTCGGCATGGACGTGCGCGTACGCGACCTGGATCGGCGTATCGCCCGTGTGCGGCTTGCTGCCCGTCAGCAGCTCGTACAGGAGGATCCCGGACGAGTAGACGTCCGACCGTGCGTCGGCGCGGCCGTCGGTGACGAGCTCGGGGGCCAGGTACGAGACCGTGCCCATCAACAGGCCCTGTGTCGCCGTGTTGCCGGTCGTGGTGACCGCGCGGGCGAGGCCGAAGTCGGCGACCTTGACGGTGCCGTCGTTGGAGATGAGCACGTTCTCGGGCTTGATGTCGCGGTGCACGATGCCCGCGTCGTGGGCGGCCGAGAGTGCCGACAGTACCGGCGCCAGCAGGTCCAGGGCCCGGGCGGGTGGCAGCGGCGACTGCTGGCGGATCACGTCACGCAGGGTGCGGCCGGGGACGTACTCCATCGCGAGGAACAGGGTGTCGTGGTCGGTGCCCTGGTCGAAGACGGCGACCACGTTCGGGTGCGAGAGCTTGGCGGCGGCCCGGGCCTCGGCGACGAACCGGCGGCCGAACTCGGCGTCGTCGCCCATCCCGAGGTGCATCACCTTGAGCGCGATGATCCGGTCGAGCCGCATGTCGAGGGCCTCGTAGACGGTCGCCATGCCACCCTTGGCGACCCGCGAACCCACGCGGTACCGCCCGTCGAGCACTCGCCCGACAAGGCGGTCGCCCACCTGGGTGCCTACGTCTTCCGTCACTTGCGGTGAGCCGCCTCTCAAAGCTGTCTGCCCTGAGAGTGTAAATAAGGCGCAAGGTCGCGCCTCCACCGCCGCGCCGCACAGAGGCTAGCGGAGCGGGTCATACCCCTTCTCGAAGCTCGCTTTCAGGCGGAGGACGCTCTTCACGTACTGCTTCGTGTCCGGGTACATCCCGTTGCGGCGGACGCCGCCGAGGCCCTGGTAGTAGCCGGCCACCGCGATGTCGAGCCGGGCCGCGGAGGTCAAACGGTTGAGCAACACGACGCCGGCGGTCACGTTGTCCTGGGGTTTGAGCAGGTCGAGCCGGCGGCCGACGAAGCTGGAGGCGAACTTCCCGGTCGACGGGATCACCTGCATCGTGCCGATCGCGTTGGCGGGGGAGACGACCCGCTGCTTCCAGCCGGACTCCTGCCAGGAGATCGCCAGCGCCAGCTCGGGGTCGACGTGGTAGCGCTTGGCCGTGTGGATGATCATCGTCCGCATCTGGGCCCGGGTCGGCAGCTTGCGCTTGCTGAGGGCCGCGCGGTTGGCGTCCGCGGCGGAGACGATGTGGTCGGCGTACGTCCGGCCCGCGAAGGTGTTGTTCTTCTTCTTGCCGGGCTTCGACGCGGCCGGCTTCTTGTGAGCGACCGGCTTGGCGACGATCTTGACCGGGATCAGGATCTGCTTGCCGATGTAGATGTGGTCGGTGGCGCGCAGCCCGTTCGCGGCCAGCAGGTTGGCCTGCGAGCAGCGGAAGCGTTTGGCCAGCTTGCTGATCGTGTCGCCGGGCTTCACGACGTACGGAACCCGCCCGCCGGTCAGGGACTTCTTCTTCACCGGGCTCTGCTTGGGCGCCTTGCCGGGCAGCTGGAGCACCTCGCCGGCGTAGATCGCGTTGCCGTTGCCGGGCAGGTTGTTCAGCGCGACCAGGGTCCGGACGTTGGTCCCGTACGTCGCCGCGATGTGGCTGAGTGTGTCACCGTGCTTCACCTTGTACTGGCCGAAGCCGGGCGAGCCGGCCGTGATCACCCCGGCCGCGAGCAGCGGGACCGCAAAACCAGTCGTTACCCGCAGGACCTTTCGCCACGTGTTGCCCATCTTTCCATCTCCCCGTGTGAATGTCCCTTGACGGTAAGTGGTGGTACAGATGTGACAACAGGTGCGCATGGGTCATTTGTTACGGCTGTGATGAAAAGGTAACAATTTAAGGCTGAACTACACGATTGTGGTTCACAATCGAGTGTTTGCCGCCGGCAACTGGTGCCGAGGGCATCCAAAAACAGAAAGACGAAAAACGGAGGTTGTCAGAGGCTGGCTCGGCCATCCAAGGGTGACGACGCCTGGGCCGAGTGGTAGCGGCGCGGGATCCGCCCGGCCAGCAAGGCTCCCCGCCCAGCCGTCACGGCGTCGCGCATCGCGGCAGCCATCAGCGCCGGTCGCTCGGCCCGGGTGACGGCGGTAGCCAGCAGTACGGCGTCGCAGCCCAGCTCCATCGCCAGCGTCGCGTCGCTCGCCGTACCGATGCCCGCGTCGAGCACGATCGGCACCTTGGCCGCCTCGACGATCATGCTGATGTTGTGCGGGTTGCGGATCCCCAGCCCCGACCCGATCGGCGAGCCGAGCGGCATCACCGCCACACACCCGACCTGCTCCAGCCGCCGAGCCAGGATCGGGTCATCGTTCGTGTACGCGAGCACTGAGAACCCATCAGCCGCCAAGGTCTCAGCCGCATCCAGCAGCTCCACCGGGTCAGGCAGCAGCGTGTGGTCGTCCGCGACGACCTCGAGCTTGATCAGGTCGGTCTGCAAGGCCTCCCGCGCCAACCGCGCAGTGAGCACCGCCTCACCGGCAGTGAAGCATCCAGCAGTGTTGGGCAGTACTGCGATGTCGTGCTTGCGCAGCACATCGAGGACGGACCCCTGCTGGCTCGGGTCGAGCCGCCGCAGCGCCACCGTCGTCAGCTGAGTACCGGACGCGACCAGCGCCTCCTCCAGTACTTCGAGACTCGGCGCCCCGCCGGTACCCATCACCAGCCGCGACGTGAACTCTCGGCCCGCGATCACCAGGGTGTCGTCACTCATTGTTCCTCCTCAACCGCCCTGGACCGCGGTGAGGATCTCCACCCGGTCGCCTTCGGCCAGCGTCGTCCCGGGCCACTCTGTCCGGGTCACCACGGCCTCGTTCACCGCCACCGCCACACCGATCGGGCTGCGCGCCCAGCGCTCGACCACATCGGCCACAGTCGTCCCAGCGGCGATCTGCTCAGTACTGCCGTTGACGAGCACGTTCATGTCGTCACCTTAACTTCGGCGAAGCGGCTTGCTTGGAACGGTCTCGCCAGCGGGGGAAGGACGCCGGTATGGACCGTCTCGGCGATGATCTGTGCGGTAATCGGAGTCAGCAGTACTCCGTTGCGGTAGTGCCCGGTCGCCCACAGCAGGCCGTCGATGCCGGACGGTCCCAGGATCGGCGCATTGTCGGGCGTCGCCGGCCGCAACCCGGCCACTGCTTCCACAAGCTCCAGCTCGTCCACCAGGGGCAGGATCATCCGTGCATCCCGCAGCAGCGCGAACACCCCACCAGCGAGCACTCGGGTGTCGTAGCCAAGCTCAGAGGTGGTCGCCCCGACCACCAGCTCGCCACCGGGCCGCGGTACGAGGTACACGGCGAACCCGCGAGCAGTAGCCCGCACTGTGTGGCTGAGAGCAGGCCTGTACGCCGGAGGCACCCGTAGTCGCAGGATCTCGCCCTTGAGCGGCCGGACGGGGATACGGAGCTCTGCCGGGAGGCCGTCCAGCTGGGATGACCAGGGGCCGGCTGCTGCGATGACCTGGCCGGCGTGGATGGCTGACCCGTCTTCCAGTTCGACGCCGACTGCCGTAGTACCGGTGATCAGGACTCGGTCGACGCGTTGGCGGACCAGCTCGACCCCTGACAGCTCACAAGCCCGGAGCAGGGTGGAGACGGCTTGGCGGTTGTCGACAGAGTGGTCGCCGGGGACCCAGACGCCGGCGGTGACTCCCGCGGCGAGCAGAGGCTCGCGTTTGCGGGCCTCCCGGCCGGAGAGCTCCTCGACCTCCAGGCCGAGCCTGCGCTGGTAGTCGGCCAGCCGGCGGATCGCGGCCGCGTCGTCGACGTCGTACGCGACTGAGAGAGTTCCGGTGCGGTGGAGGCCGGCCGGCTCGCCGGTGAGGGCTTCCAGCTCGGAAGCGAAGGCGGGCCAGGCGGCGACGCTGGCCAGGTTGAGAGCGAGCAGTTCGTCCTCGCCGTACTCGACCTCGGTCACCGGGGCGAGCATGCCGGCGGCGACCGAGGACGTCTGGCTGCCGGGTGTCGGGTCACATACCGTCACCTGGATACCGTCTACAGCGAGTCGCCAGGCGGTGGCGAGACCGATCAGCCCCGCGCCGATGATGACGACATCGCAGGTTCGCTCAGCCATGCCGCCAAGACTACGTGTGTATACACATGGCAGGCTGACCCTGTGACTGAGCACACCGCTGACGCCGGACTGCGTGACCGGCTGGCCGACGCCCACCTCTACCTCTGTACGGACGCACGGGAGAAGCAAGGCGACCTGGAGCAGTTCCTGGACGCCGCGCTGGCCGGTGGCGTCGACATCGTGCAGCTGCGGCAGAAGGACCTGGAGGCAGCAGACGAGCTGGCGCACCTGGAGGTGTTCGCCGACGCCTGCAAGCGGCACGGCAAGCTGCTCGCGGTCAACGACCGCGCCGACATCGCCTTCGCCGCGGGAGCCGACATCTTGCATCTCGGCCAGCGGGATCTTCCGGTCCGGGCCGCGCGGGCCATCACGGGGATGGAGCCGGTGATAGGCCGCTCCACTCACACCTTCAGCCAGGTGAACGCCGCTGTCGATGAGCACGGCTCCGACTACTTCTGTGTCGGCCCGACCTGGGCAACCCCGACCAAGCCTGGTCGTGCGGCCGCCGGGCTCGAGCTGGTCTCGTACGCCGCCAGTCGCCAGCCCGCCAAGCCGTGGTTCGCCATCGGCGGGATCGACCTCGACAGGCTGGACGAGGTGGTCGAGGCGGGGGCGACGCGGGTGGTCGTCGTGCGGGCGATCACTGAGGCGGATGACCCGGCCGCGGCGGCGGGGGAGTTCAGCCGGCGGTTGCGGGGCGCCGGATGATGAACAACCCGAAGGCCGCGCGGATCATCGCCGCGGTCGTGATCGCGATGATGGTGATCACGCTCGCCGCCTCTCTGCTCGGCTGCAGCGCTTCAGGCTCCGGTACGGCGACCAAGTCCGAGTCGGTCAAGACCCAAGCGACCAAGGCGGGCAAGGACCCGGTCAGTGGGCTTCGGTACGTGTCGGCCGCCGAGCTGCCGAAGGAGGCGCGGCAGACGCTCGCGCTGATCGACAAGGGCGGGCCGTACCCGTACAGCCGCGACGGGATCGTCTTCGGCAACCGCGAGAAGATCCTGCCGAAGCAGAGCAACGGGTACTACCACGAGTTCACCGTGAAGACTCCGGGCGAGAACGACCGCGGCGCACGCCGGATCATCACCGGTCGGAGCGACGAGCGTTACTACACTGACGACCACTACAAGTCGTTCCGCCGGATCCAGGAGGACGGATGACTGAGCTGCGCACGCTGTTGAGCGACGGCTTGCGCCCGGGCGTCTACCGGTGGCACTCCAAGCTCACCCACGACCAGGTACGCCGTAGTGTCACCGCGGCCGGCTGGAACTTCGTGCTGCTCGACACCACGAGCGTGCACGACAAGACCGGCTTCCTGGACGTCTGTGCGACCGCGTTCGACCTGCCGCGCTGGTTCGGGCGCAACTGGGACGCACTGGCCGACTCGCTGAGCGACAGGTCGACAGGGGAGCCGGAGGTCGTCCTCTGGGACGGTTGGCGGGAGCTGCTCGACCATGACCACGACACGGTCGACGTGGCGCTCCAGATCTTCGCCGAAGACGCCAACGAGTCAGGACAACTGCGGGTGCTGCTCCGCGAGGCCGACGACGTACCAGACCTGGTCAGCGAAGTACCGGTCCTCTAGGCAGACCAAACCGTGCCGGTACGCCGGTACTGAAGGCCACGTGGTCTGGCGGCCGACTGCCGAGGTCGCCTAGCCCGACTGAGGCGAGCAGGCCGTGATCCTCGAAGGTCATGAGCTCTGCTCGGTGCAGGACCCAGGGCGGGTGCTCGTTGGGCATGTACCAGGTGCGGCCTGCCTTGCTGAGGTGTAGACCCCAACGGGCGGTCAGAAAGTGCTCCAGTGGGCCGAGCTCGATCCGGTCGCCTACCTGGGTCTCGATCGTGCTGCTGGCCTTGATGCGCGGCCAGCGGAGCGTCGAGGTGTAGGTGTGCCAGCCGCCGTCCTGGTTGTGCTGCATGCGGGCCCAGCGATAGGGGATGCCCAGGGTGCTGCGCGATCCGGCCACTAGTGGGAGCCAGTTGGTGTCGAGGCTGAGGAAGACAACGCCTCGACGGCCGGTGGCGTCCACGGAGTACAGGCGGACGTTGGTCTCCAGGAACGACCGGAACATGACCATGCGGAAGGGCACCAGGCCGACATACGTCCGTCCCCCGAACGTGTCGGGCCTGGTGCCCGCCGGGAAGTACTGGGCGACCCTGGCCGGCTCAACTGCCCAGTGGATGAAGGACAGGTCGAGCCACCGCTGCCTGAGCACCCGCGGCCGGGCGAGCTCAGGTGCCTGCGGCCAACTCATGCAGGCAATCTAGTCCTGCCTGGTCCGGTACGAACCGCAGCTCCCGCCCGCGATTCGCCTCCCGCACCCAGTCCCGGAACGGCTTGCTGGCCGCCTCATGCGCGGACACATCGCCCAGCACGACCAGGCCCATCCGGTAGGTGACGAACTTCTGCACGATCGCGCCCGCCAGCCCACTGCTCAGCTGGAAGAACTCTGCGGGCAGCAACTCGACCGGTACGACCAGCCACTCGGCCTGATGCCAGTAGTGCGCGTCCGCAATGGCGTCGACCGCGTCCTGCTCATTGGCGATGGCTTTGGTCGCGCGATAGGTGCGCAAAGTACCGTATCCTTCCCTTAGATTTGATCTATAGGGAATTCTAAGGCATATGATGAGGATCTAGCGTGTTGTTTTCGGTCGAGCAGGTGGCGGATCAGCTCGGGCTGCACGTGCGGACGGTGCGCAACTACGTCCGTGACGGCAAGCTGAACGCGGTCCGGATCGGGAAGCAGTACCGGATCAGCCCCGGCGATCTCGAGGCGTTCACGGGGATCCCGGCCGCCGCCGACGGCGGCGGCGCGAGCGATCGGCGGGTCGAGGTGTCGAGCATCGTGCAGGTCGACGCGATCGACCGGGCAGGGGCGGACCGGATCAGCACGCATCTGCATGCGGCGGTCAATCAGGGCGGGCTCGGGCGGCTGCGGGTCGAATCGGCGTACGACGAAGACCGCAGCAGCCTCAAGCTGATCATCCTCGGCGATCCCGAGGTGACCGCCGACCTGCTGCGGACCGTCAGCCTGCTCGCGAAGGCCTGACGCTCAGCGCCGGTTCAAGGCTCAGAGGTGGCGGGCGGTGGCGGCGATGGCCAGGTCCGCCAGGGCCTTACGGGAGGTCTCGTCGTCGATCGGGGCGCGGTCCAGCGCGTCGAGGGCGTCCTCGGTGCGATCGGTGATCAGGTCCTCGCACGCCTGGACCGCACGGCTGTCCTGCAGGATCTCGCGCAGCAACTGGATCTCGTCGTCATCCAGATCCGCCCGCCCGAACAGCCGGTCGAACTCGGCCAGCTGCACCTCCGACGCGTGCTCCACCGCGTACGCCGTGAGCACCGTCCGCTTGCCCTCCCGCAGATCGTCCCCGGCCGGCTTCCCGGTCAGCGCCGGATCCCCGAACACACCCAGCAGGTCGTCCCGCAACTGGAACGCCTCACCCAACGGCAGCCCGTACGCCGAAAGCGCATCGATCAACTTCTGTCCGCCCCCACCGAGGGCCGCGCCGATGTGTAGCGGCCGCTCAACGGTGTAGGTAGCAGCCTTGTACCGCAGGACGCGCAGTGCCCGGTCCATGTCGGCCTCACCCGATGCCTGGGCGACCAGGTCGAGGTACTGCCCGGCCGTCACCTCCACCCGGACGGCGTCGAAGAACTTGGAGGCAGCCGCCAGCGAGGCAGCGTCGAATCCCGACGTGTGCAGCATCTCGTCGGCCCAGATCAGGCAGAGATCGCCGAGCAGGATGGCAGCGCCGATCCCGAAGCCGACCGGGTCGCCGCCGTTGCCGGTCTTCGCCGACCTGGCCCGCTGCAGCGCCTCGAAGCGACGATGGGCGGCCGGTGCTCCCCGGCGTACGTCGGAGGAATCCATCACGTCGTCGTGGACGAGCGCGCTCACGTGCAGCATCTCCAGGCTGGCCGCGGCCTTCAGGATCGGCTGCTTCGGGTCGCCGCCCGCCGCGCGGAATCCCCAGTAGCAGAAGGACGGTCGCAGCCGTTTGCCGCCGCTGGTCGCGTCGCGGGCGGCGAGGACCTGTTCCTCGAGCTCCGGTCCGATCGCGGCGAGCCGCACCTGCTGGACGTCCAGGAACGCGGTCAGGGCGTGCTGGATCTCGGTCGGGATGTCTGCGTCGGCATACACGTCTCGGAGAGTAGTCGGTCCGCGCGCGGACCCCCACGCCCCGGGTAGCCTTGACCTCATGGCAACCGGTCTCCCGTCCACCCTCCCGGGCAGTACGCCGACGATCCGCGAGCTGTTGTCGGGCGACCAGCCATCGTTCTCCTTCGAGTTCTTCCCGCCCAAGACGCCCGAGGCGGAGGAGGTGCTGTGGCACTCGATCCGCGAGATCGAGCAGCTGCGGCCGACCTTCGTCTCGATCACGTACGGCGCCGGCGGCACCACTCGTGACGGCACGATCCGGGTCACCGAGAGGGTCGCCCAGGACACCTCGCTCACTCCTCTCGGGCACCTGACTTGCGTATCCCACTCGCGCGACGAGCTCCGTTCGGTCGTCGGCGCGTACGCCGGGGCCGGCGTGCGCAACGTGCTCGCCCTGCGCGGCGACCCGCCGGGTGGCCCGTCGCAGCCGTGGGTCGCGCATCCCGAGGGGCTGAACCACGCGATCGAGCTGGTCGAGCTGGTGCGCGAGCTCGGCGACTTCTGCGTCGGCGTGGCGGCCTTCCCCGACAAGCATCCGGAGGCGACGGACCTCGAGACCGACGCCCGCGTCCTGGCGGCGAAGGCGGCGGCCGGCGCCGACTACGCGATCACCCAGATGTTCTTCGGCGCGGACGACTACTTCCGGCTGGTCGAGCGGGCCTCCGCGCTGGGCTGTGACATCCCGATCCTGCCGGGCATCATGCCGGTGACGAACATCAAGCAGATCGAGCGGATGGCGCTGCTGACCGGGATGGCGCTGCCCAAGGCCGTCACCGATCGGCTGGAGGCGGTCGCCGAGGATCCGGCGGCGGTCCGGGCCGTCGGGATCGAGATCGCCAGCGAGCTGTCCGACGCGCTGCTCACCGGTGGTGCGCCCGGCATCCACTTCATCACGCTGAACCGTTCGACGGCGACCCGTCAGGTGTTCCGCAATCTACAGCCAGCGGTTGTCTAGACGCCCTATCCTGATCCGATGGCTGACCCGTCGGATCTCCTGATCGACCGCACCCTGGTACTGCTCCGGCATGCGAAGGCGGTGCCGCCCGAGTCGATGCCCGACCTCGAGCGGCCGCTCGCCGATCGCGGCCGGGCCGACGCCGCCGCGGCAGGACGCTATTTGGTTGCCCAGGGCATCGAAGCCGAGTTGGTCCTGTGCTCGCCGTCGATCCGCACCAGGGAGACCTGGCAGTACGCCGCTGAGGCCGGCGCGATGGCGACCGACGTCTGGTACGACCGGCGGATCTACAGCGCCGGCACGGAGGAGCTGCTCCAGGTCATCTACGACGTCCCGGCCGAGGTCCGGACGGTGGTCGTCGTCGGCCATGCCCCGGGCATCCCGTGGCTCGCGGACGAGCTGGCGCTGGACGGCACCAGCCCGAACCGCGTCGAGCTCACCCAGAAGTACCCGACCTCTGGGCTGACGGTCCTGCACACCACCAGTCGCTGGGCCGACCTGGGCGCGGATGACGCCGACCTGGTCGACTACGTCATCCCACGCGGTTAGCCTGCCGGCCTAGAAGCCGGGCAGGTGCCATTAGCGGGCAGCTTGCCGGTCAGCCAGTACTTCGCCACCGGTACGTCGGTACACGGGTTGTCGGTGAACAGGTACGACGCATGGTTGCCACCGGCATCGACGAGCAGCCGCGAGCCGGGTAGCACGAGTTGCATCCGCTGCGCGCCGGCCAGCGGCGTCGGGCCGTCGTACCGGCCCTGGAGCAGCAGGATCGGCGGGACCTTGCTGGAGCCGATCCGCCCGGCCTTGGCGGGACCAACGGGCCAGAACGCGCAGGGGGCGCTGTACCAGGTGTTCAGCCACGCATAGTGGGGGGCCTGGCGATCCGAGCGCACAGTGTCGCGGTGCCAGCGGGACCAGGTGCGTGGCCAGCCCTTGTCATTGCAGTTGTAGGCAAGCTGTGCCGGGTCGACTCCCAGAGCCAGCTGGTCGGCCGCGGACAGCAGTCCTTCCGGATCTCCCTTGAGGTACTGCGTCACGGCCTCCAGCAGGGTCGGCCAGGAGTCCTCCGTGTACATGCTGGAGGCGAGCATGTCGTCGAGCTCAGGCTTGCCGACCTTGCCACTGACGGGCTTGGCCGCCAGCCGTGTCCGGATCCGCTCCCAGGCCTTGGCAACGGCCTGCCCGGTCTTGCCGAGGTGGTAGGTCTTGTCGTTGGCCGCTACCCAGCTGAACATCTGCTGGGTGCGCTGCTCGAGTGCGACGTTCTGCTCGAAGCCTGACTGGTAGGTGCTGACCAGTGGGTCGACGACGCTATCCAGGATGAACCTGCCCGCGTGCTGCGGGAACATCGTCGCGTAGGTCGCCCCTAGCTTGGTGCCGTAGGAGTAGCCGAGGTAGTCGATCTTCTGCTTGCCCAGGGCGATCCGGATCCGGTCCATGTCCCGGGCGGCGTTCTCGGTGGTGATGTACGGCAGCAGCCACTTGGCCTTGGCTCCGCACTGGTCGGCCACCTTCTTGGCCAGGGCGACCCGCTGCTGCTCCTGCTTGGCATTGGCGGGCTTGTAGGGCAGCGCCGGGTGGGGGCTCAGCTTGGTCAGGTCACCGCAGTCCACCGGTGTACTGGCGCCGACACCACGCGGGTCGAAGCTGAAGACGGAGTACTGGTCGGCTACTGCCTGGGGGAGTGCGGCGGAGACGAGCTTCTCGGTGCCGATCCCCGAGGCACCCGGGCCGCCCGGGTTGACCAGCATGAAGTGTGGCGAGCTCAGCGAGCCGTTGGCCGACAGCGTCAAGGTGATCTGCCGGCCAGTGGGCTTGCTGTAGTCCAGCGGCACCAGCAGCTTGGCGCAGTACACGCCACGAGGTGCGCCCGCGGAGTCCGGGCACGCACCCCACTTCAGCTTCGGGGTCGCCGCACTCGCCGCGACCAGTGGCGTGCTGAGCAGCGCGGTTGCGGCAACGAGTGCCGCACCCCGCGTCAGGTGGTTCTTCGTCAAAGCGCCGCTCTACTTCCTTCTCAGGAGGCGCGGGCGGGCAACCAGTGGGTAGTGCTGTTGATGGTAATCATCCGTTGGGTCGCCCGGGTCAGGACGACATACAGGGCCCGTACGCCGCCCAGCGTGTCGCTGACGATCCGGTCTGGCTCGACGACCACCACTGCGTCGTACTCGAGGCCCTTGGAGTCCAGCGGGCTGAGCGCGACGACCCGGGAGTCGCCCAGCTCGGCGAGGACCGAGTCGATGGCGGGTCGTAGTACCGGCGGGACGATGACGCCGACCGTGCCCTCGACGAGCGCGAGCAGCTCGCCTGCTGCGTCGGCAGCCGCCTCGGCGACCTTGCCCGCGTCGAAGATCCGGTGCTCGGGATCCACGCCGGTTTGGCGTACTGCGTTCGGCAGGTCGGCGTCTGGGATCTGCTGCCGGATCACTTCGCCGGCGAAGGCGTAGATCTCCGCCGAGTTCCGGTAGTTCGTCGAGAGCCGGAACGTGTGCCGCTGGAGGTGCGACAGCATCGAGTCCATCGCGGCGCGCGCCTCGGCCGGGTCGGGCCAGGAGCTCTGCGCCGGGTCGCCGACGATCGTCCAACTCGCCTGCGGGCCGCGACGCGTCACCATGCGCCACTGCATGGGGGAGAGGTCCTGTGCCTCGTCCACCAGCACGTGCGCATACTCATCCGGCTCCTCGGCCTCAGCAGCTGCGATCGCCCGCTGACGCCGCTCAGAGGTCGTCAGTACCTCGTTGACGCCGTCCGAGAGCCCCTCAAGCCAGTCGAACTCCTCGTCCTTGCCGGCCTCGACCACTGGCGGCCGTCCGAGCAGGTTGCCCAGCTCGTCCAGCAGCGCGACGTCCGCGATGGTGAACTCGTTCGTACTCCGAATAGCCGCCGACAGCTGGTCGATCTCGGTCGTAGTGAAGTCTCCCCGCGACCAGCGCTGTGCCCGCCGGGAGTCGCCCAGCCAGCGCAGGACGGAGCCCGGAGTGAGCACCGGCCACCAGGCCGAGAAGAACTGCTTGTACGCCGGCAGGTCCGTGACGATGTCGCCGAACGACTCGCGGTCGGCGTAGACGCCGTTGCGCAGGTCATCGGGGAACCGCTGCCACAGCGCGGCCACCAGGCCCTTGCGAGCTTCCGAGCCGGCCTTGTTGCGCGGTGTGCGGCGCAGGGCGTTGCGGCGGACGTTGTCGAGCTGGTTCGCGTCCAGCTCGACGGTCGCGCCGTTGATGAATACGCGCAGGTTGGTGGGCGCATCGGGCACCCGGTCGCGTGCTGCCCGGGAGAGCAGGCCGGTCATCCGCAGGGAGCCCTTGATGGCTGCTACGTCCGCCTGGTCGACAGCGGTCGCGCGAACGCCGTCTACGAGCTCGCCGACGGCCCTGAGGGAGACGGTGTTCTCGCCGAGGCTGGGGAGCACCCGCTCGATGTAGGCCATGAAGGCGGCGGACGGGCCGACCACCAGGACGCCGCCGCGTTCGAACCGCCTGCGGTCGGAGTACAGGAGGTAAGCGGCACGGTGCAGCGCCACGACCGTCTTGCCGGTGCCGGGGCCGCCGCCGATGACGGTTACGCCGCGGGCTGGCGCCCGGATCGCCTCGTCCTGCTCGGCCTGGATGGTGGCGACGATGTCACGCATCGTGTGGCCACGGGCACGCGACAGGGATGCCATCAGGGCACCCTCGCCCAGTACGGGCAGGTCTGAGGGGGAGCGCTCGGGGGCGAGCAGGTCGTCCTCGAGCCCGGCGATGCGGGGGCCCTTGTTACGCAGTACGCGGCGGCGGACGACCTTCAGCCGGTCGGTCGCAGTGGCGCGGTAGAACGGCTCGGCGGCCGGGGCACGCCAGTCGATGACCAGTGGCTCGTACTCCGCGTCGCGGACGCCGATGCGGCCCACGTACAGGCTCTCGAGGTCCGCTGCGGCCGCTACCGGCTCGGTGTCGTCGCCCTGGTCGGAGTCGAGCCGGCCGAACACCAGTCCCTCGTGCTCGGCGTCCAGCTCGGCGATCCGGCGGGCGGCGGCGAACACCAGTACGTCGCGCTCGTACAGACCGGTCTGCTCCTCGTCGCGGACCCGGCCGACGTTCTGGGCCTGACCGCGCTGGTGCCCTTCGACCGCGATCCGGGACGCGGACCGGGCCGCTTCGGCGACCCGCTCGTAGACCCGGTCGACGTGCTGCTGCTCGGCCTCGAGCTCAGCTCGCTCGACGTTCTCGAGATCGGTCGACGTGGGGGATTGATCCACCGGGGTCCTCTCTACTGCCGGGACACCTCCCCGACACGGCACACATGAACGGTCAATCTTAATGCGCCGCGATCAAGCCTTGCCGACGGCGTCCGCAACGATGGCCGCACCGAGCGTGGTAGCGGGCACTCCGACGCCTGGATGGGCGCCCGCGCCGACGCAGTACAGGCCCTTGATGGGAGAGGCGTTCGCTGCCCGGCGCCGGGCGGTTTTGTAGCCCTCCCAGGCCACTCCTGCCCACCAAGAGGGAGAGGTCTGCCGGGAGACGACCTTGTCCCGGATGTGGAGCCCCCTGGCGACCAGGAGATCTAGTACGTCGTCTGTGGGGTAGCCGTGGACCAGTACTGACCAGGCCTGATGCCCTGTGGGAGCCTGTCCGCCGGTGCGGACCACTACCGTCGGCTTGCCGTGCAGAACGGTCTCGAAGGGCAGGGACGGCACTGGGTCCTTGAGACCTAGGTGGACGACGTACGCGGCCTGGGCCTGGTGGGTGGAGAGCACCTTACGACGGACCTTCTTGGCCTGCGGGTCGTCGACCAGTTGGCCGTAGAGGTCGCGGGGGTCGATGTCGCTGACCACTACCTCGGCAGGGAGCGTCTTGCCGTCCGCCAGTCGGACACCGGTCACCTGTCCGTGGTCCGTGTCGACTCCGACGACCTCTGCGTTGGTGTGGATGTCGATCTTGCGTTCACTCGCTCGCTGCGCCAGAGCGTCGGCCAGTACGCCGAATCCGCCGTCGATGGTCCAGCGGCCGAAGGTGCGCTCCAGGTAGGACCAAACGCCGACATACCCGGGCGTGAGCTTCGGGTCGGAGCCGTGCTGGATCGCGTAGTAGCGCAGTACCGCGCGGGCACGCTCGTCGTCGAGGCTGCGCTGCGCGGTGCGCTCGAGCGACTGCCATGGCTTGAGGCTGCGGATCGCCGCCAGGGGAAGCTTGTCCATCAGCGGCGGCTCCAGCGAGGACTTGCGCAGGATCTGCCAGGTCTCGCCGTACTTGTCGACCAGGTCCGTCCACTGCTTCGCCGCCTTGTCGTCGGCGAGGTGTGCCCAGGCATCTGACTGCAGTGCTCGGTCGCCGACCGGCAGGTCGAGAATCGAGCCGTCGCCGAACAGGTGACGACGCGGCTCAGTGATCGGCTCCAGTTGGGCCAGGCTCTCGATCGGACGGCCGCTCTTGCGGAACAGGTCACGCAGGGCGGCCGGGAGCGTAGTACTGGCTGCTCCTGCGTCCCAGCTGAAGCCGTCGGCCTCCACCCGGCCCAGGGCGCCGCCCAGGCGGTCATCCTTCTCGCAGACGGTGACTTGGTGGCCGAGCTTGGCCAGCCGTACGGCGGTGGCGAGACCGGCTAGGCCGGCCCCGATGACGATCACGCGGGCCATCAGACTGCACTGCTCCCAGTTGCTGGATTGCTGTTTCTCTCCCGCCAGGCGCGGAACCTGGCGAGTCCCCGGCGGATCGCGCGGAACGCGAAGTACACCGAGATCAGCCCGATCAGCAGCAGGATCGCGGCGATGATCAGGGCTGCGGTCGGGTGGAAGGCGGCGAGCGAGACGACACCGGCCACCGCGACGTCCTCACCGGACGAGGCGGCGATGTTGGTGACCGGCTCGGGCGAGGTGTTGATCGCCAGCCGCAGGCTCGACTTCACCGTGTGGGACAGCAGCGCGACCACGCCGCCGGTGGTCGCGATGACGGCCTGGTGCAAGCTGCTCGCCTGACCGGCCAGCAGGGCGGCGATGATGGCGCCGACGGTCGGCCGGATCAGGGTGGAGATCGCGTCCCAGGCCGAGTCGATGTACGGGATCTTGTCGGCGACGAACTCGAAGGCGAACAGGGCGCCGGCCGCGATCAGCACCCCGTTGGTGGTGAGCGCGTGCGGCACGTCGCCGACACCGGCGAACCGGCCGAGCAGACCGAGGATCAGCACGCAGGCGTAGGCGTTGATACCGCTCGCCCAGCCGGTCGTGAACGCCAACGGCAACGCTTCCATGGCCCCTCGCTTGTCGTCAGAATCGAACGCTCTGACCTCAAAAATGGTTAACCGTTGACATCC
Source organism: Kribbella koreensis (assembly GCF_039525325.1). NCBI lineage: Bacteria > Bacillati > Actinomycetota > Actinomycetes > Propionibacteriales > Kribbellaceae > Kribbella > Kribbella koreensis. The sequence continues at coordinate 182,657 of NZ_BAAAHK010000006.1, read as the reverse complement.
GGTCCCGCGCGACCCAGAGTGAACGGGTTGCCGGTCTGAGTGACCGTAGTCCCATCAGGGTCAGGGAGAACAGAACATGCGTCGTCGTCCGAAGATTCTCGCCGCACTGGCAGTGGTAGCGCTGCCCATCAGCATGACCGGCGTGTCGTCTGGTGGTCCACCCGCGGCGACCGCTGCCACCCCGGGTCCCGCGTCCGCCACATCAGCCTCCGCGGCTGAGGCGTTCCGGTCCGCGTCGGCCAAGTACGGCGTACCGGAGTCCGTACTGATGGCTGTGTCGTACGCCGAGACCCGGTGGGACGACCACCAGGGCAAGGCGAGCACGTCCGGCGGGTACGGGCCGATGCACCTGACGGCTGTGGCTCCGACTGAGCTCATGGAGCGGTCGAGTGGTGAGCAGTTGGCCAAGGGGGAGTCGCTGCGGACGCTGTACACCGCCTCGAACCTGACTGGGCTCGACCCTGTCGCGCTGCGCAATGACACCGCTGCCAACATCGCTGGTGGTGCAGCACTGCTCGCCTCCTACCAGCGGTCGCTGAATCTGCCTGTGGGCGCTTCTACCTCCGCTGCCTCTTGGTATGGGGCTGTGAGCACCTATGCCGGCGCAGCGGACCGCACTAGCGCCGCAGGCTTCGCCGACGACGTCTACGCGATCCTGGCGCTCGGTGCAGCCCGTACTACGAACACCGGCCAGCAACTCGTCATGCCGGCGCTCAAGGTGACGCCGGACAAGGCGCAGTTGGCCAAGACCGCTCTTCCGGTGGCCAAGGCGGCTGCTGCTGCCACTCAGTGCCCGAAGCAACTGGCTTGTGAGTCGCTGCCGGCGCCGTACTCGCAGTACGGGCCGGGTGCCGGTGACTACGGCAACCATGACCTGGCGAACCGGCCGGAGACGGGCAAGATCGACTACATCGTCATCCACGACACCGAGGGCGGCTGGCAGGGCACGCTGAACCTGATCCAGGACCCGACGTACGTGTCGTGGCAGTACACGATGCGCTCGTCCGACGGGCACGTCTGGCAGCACGTGAACGCCAACGACGTCGCCTGGCACGCAGGCAACTGGTACGTGAACATGCACGCCATCGGGATCGAGCACGAGGGCTTCGCCGCCCAGGGCGCGACCTGGTACACCGAGGCGCTCTACCGCAACTCGGCCAAGCTGGTGAAGTACCTGGCCAAGCAGAACAACATCCCGCTCGACCGGGCACACATCATCGGCCACGACCAGGTGCCTGGCACGGTGCCGTCGACAGTAGCGGGCATGCACTGGGATCCGGGACCGTACTGGGACTGGGAGCACTACTTCGACCTGCTGGGCGCGCCGATCTACGGGCACAGCGTCTTCCCGGTCAAGGCCGGCACCACTGTGACCATCAAGCCCGGCTTCGCCTCCAACCAGCAGGTCGTGACCGACTGCACCACTGCTGGCCAGCCGTGTGCGCCGCAGGGGACCAACTTCGTGTACCTGCGCCAGGCGCCGGACGACGCGGCTCCGTTGGTCAAGGACATCGGCAACCGGCCGAACGGTGCCGACTCCACCACGCAGGTGTCGGACATCGGCGGGCGTGCGGCTGCTGGCTCGCAGTATGTGGTGGCGGAGCGCTCGGGCGACTGGGTGGCCATCTGGTACCTGGGTGCGAAGGCCTGGTTCAAGAGTGCTGTCGGCGCGCCTGATGCCTTCGCCAAGCCGGGGCTGGTAGTGAAGCCCAAGGAGGGTAAGGCTTCGGTGCCGGTCTATGGGCGGGCATACCCGGAGCAGGCCGCTTACCCGGCGGGCATCCCTTACCAGGCCGTCACGCCGCTGCAGTACTCGATCAGTGCGGGGCAGGCCTACCCGGTGGGCGACGCGAACATCGAGACGGACTACTACCGCGCTACGACGTTCGCTGGTCAGCCGCCGACGGATCACGTGCAGGTGCTCGGCAAGGACCGCTACTACCAGATCTGGTTCGGCCACCGGATGGCATACGTCCGCGCTGCTGACGTGGACTTGAAGCTAGCCTACTGAGCATGCCCTATGACGAAGCCGTCCAGCGTCTGCTGGACGGCTTCGTCGCGTCTCTGCCGTCGGTGGTGCCGTTGCGTGCTCTGTGGCTGCATGGGTCGCTTGCCTTGGGCGACTATCAGGTCGGGGTCAGCGATCTGGATCTGATCGCTGTGCTCGATCGGCCTGTTGGTGATGCTGCTGCTTTGCAGGCGCTTCATCGGTCGCTGGAGGTGGCGCACCCGTTGGCTCGCGGGCTGCATTGCAGCTACCTGCAGGTCTCGCAGCTGGGCGACTCGTCGCTGCGGCATCCGACCTGGGCGCACAGCGAGTACTTCTCGCGACCGGTGACTGCGGTGACCCGGCGCGAGCTGCTGCTGGGTGATCTCAGCATCTACGGCCCAGCGCCGTCTTCCTTGCTTCCGGCAACTACTGACGAGGAGCTGGCGGCGTTCATCTGGCAAGACCTGGAGACGTTCTGGTACCCGGCCGCCCGTCGATGGAAGAGATGGTGGGCGGACGTCTGGGTCGACCTCGGGCTCATCACAGTCGCCCGCGCCGGCGTGACGTTGGCCGACGGCCGCCTCATCACCAAGCGCGAAGCGCTTGAGCTCCTACCGTCGCTCGGCGCCCCGACGGCGGTGGTCGCAGACATCTACCACCGCCGCTATGGCCCTGCTGCGCTGCCCGCCAAGGCTCAGCGCGACGGCGTGCTGCGACGCAATCCGATCTCACGGGTCCGGCGCGGCTTCGCAGCGCGGCGCTTCGTCCGTTCGACCATCGACGGTCTGCTCGGGCCCGGCTAGTTGACCGTGATCGGAGTGCCGTTGGTGAGCTTGAGCAGTTCGGCGTACGAGGTCGGGAAGACCGAGTGGGGGATGCCGGCGGCGGCCCAGACCTCGGCGTACTGGTCGAGGGTGGTGTCGACCAGTGTGCGGACCTGCTGCGGATGCCCGACCGGGGCGACCCCGCCGATCGCCTGGCCGGTGTGTTCCCTGACGAACTCCGGTGTCGCGCGGCGGAGCTTGGTGATGCCGAGCTCGGCGGCGACCTTCGCGGTGTCCACCCGGTGCGCGCCGGAGGTCAGGATCAGTACGGGTGCGCCGTCGCCGTCGAAGATCAGGCTGTTCGCGATCGCGCCGACCTCACAGCCGAGCTCCTCGGCCGCCGCGGCCGCGGTCGGTACGGCGTCGTCGAGGATCTTGATCTCA